>NZ_JBIRST010000015.1:0-217113 GCF_044334385.1 Streptomyces sp. NPDC020801 | reverse complement strand
AAACGCCCGGTTACATTCCGAACCCGGAAGCTAAGCCTTACAGCGCCGATGGTACTGCAGGGGGGACCCTGTGGGAGAGTAGGACACCGCCGAACTCCTTTTAGAGCTCTGGCTCTTGGGCACACAGCCCGAGGGCCAGAGCTTTTTTGCGTTGAGGTAGGGTCAGGAGGCATCATCGGTACGTTTTCCCCAGGAGGCCCCCGGGTGGAGGTCCAGGAGACCCGTGTTCAGACGGACCGGGTCCTCACCATCCCCAACGTCCTCAGCATGGCGCGGCTCGTTGGCGTGCCCGTCTTCCTGTGGCTGATCCTCAGGCCGGAGTTCGGCGGCCCCAAGAGCGATGGCTGGGCCCTGTTGCTGCTCGCGCTGAGCGGCGTCAGCGACTACCTCGACGGCAAACTCGCCCGGCGGTGGAACCAGATCAGCAGCCTCGGCCGGCTTCTCGACCCCGCGGCCGACCGGCTCTACGTACTTTCCACCCTGGTGGGACTCACCTGGCGCGAGATTCTGCCAGTCTGGCTGACCGCCCTCCTTCTGGCGCGAGAATTGATGCTCCTGCTGGCCGTGGGTGTCCTCAGACGTCACGGCTACCCCCCGCCCCAGGTGAACTTCCTGGGCAAGGCAGCGACGTTCAACCTGATGTACGCCTTCCCGTTGCTCCTGCTCAGTGACGGGAGTGGTTGGATCTCGTCACTCGCTGCTATTTTCGGATGGGCGTTCGCAGGATGGGGTACAACGCTCTATTGGTGGGCAGGAGTCCTCTACGTGGTACAAGTCCGCCGCCTGGTCCGTGCGGACGCCATGGCCGACTGATCTCGTCCATTCAGGCAGCCGCGGGGGCTCCGATGGCCCGCTTCGGAAAAGTGCGGGACAATCTGGACGTGTAAGTCGGCTAGATCGTCGTCTCTTGGAGGAGGACGCTTCCGACATGAAGGCCGTCGTGATGGCCGGAGGCGAAGGCACTCGCCTTCGCCCAATGACCTCGAGCATGCCCAAACCGCTCCTGCCGGTGGTCAACCGGCCGATCATGGAGCACGTGCTGCGGCTGCTCAAAAGGCATGGGCTCAACGAGACCGTCGTCACAGTCCAGTTCCTGGCTTCGCTGGTCAAGAACTACTTCGGTGACGGAGAAGAGCTCGGAATGGAGCTCACCTATGCCAATGAGGAGAAGCCACTCGGTACCGCCGGAAGCGTCAAGAACGCCGAAGAGGCGTTGAAGGACGATGCCTTCCTCGTCATTTCCGGCGATGCGCTGACCGACTTCGACCTCACCGAGCTGATCAACTTCCACAAGGAAAAGGGCGCGCTGGTGACCGTGTGTCTCACGCGCGTGCCCAATCCCCTGGAATTCGGCATCACCATCGTCGACGAAGAGGGAAAGGTCGAGCGGTTCCTCGAGAAGCCGACCTGGGGCCAGGTCTTCTCCGACACCGTGAACACCGGAATTTACGTGATGGAACCCGAGGTCTTCGACTATGTCGAGGCCGATGTTCCGGTGGACTGGTCCGGGGACGTCTTCCCGCAGCTGATGAAGGAAGGCAAGCCCATCTACGGCTATGTCGCCGAGGGCTACTGGGAGGACGTGGGTACCCACGAGAGCTATGTGAAGGCCCAGGCGGACGTCCTGGAGGGCAAGGTCGACGTCGAGATCGACGGCTTCGAGATCTCTCCGGGGGTCTGGGTCGCCGAGGGCGCCGAGGTGCACCCCGACGCCGTGCTGCGCGGGCCGCTCTACATCGGTGACTACGCCAAGGTGGAGGCCGGCGCCGAGATCCGCGAGCACACCGTCGTGGGCTCGAACGTCGTCGTCAAGAGCGGTGCCTTCCTGCACCGGGCCGTGGTGCACGACAACGTGTACATCGGGCAGCACAGCAACCTGCGGGGCTGTGTCGTCGGGAAGAACACCGACATCATGCGCGCGGCGCGGATCGAGGACGGCGCGGTCATCGGCGACGAGTGCCTGATCGGTGAAGAATCGATCGTCCAGGGCAATGTGCGGGTCTACCCGTTCAAGACCATCGAGGCCGGCGCCTTCGTCAACACCTCTGTCATCTGGGAGTCGCGGGGCCAGGCGCACCTCTTCGGCGCGCGCGGCGTCTCCGGAATCCTGAACGTGGAAATCACCCCGGAGCTGGCCGTACGGCTCGCCGGCGCGTACGCGACGACGCTCAAGAAGGGCTCCACCGTCACCACGGCTCGCGACCACTCCCGGGGTGCCCGCGCGCTCAAGCGGGCGGTCATCTCCGCGCTCCAGGCCAGCGCCATCGACGTACGGGACCTGGAGAACGTGCCGTTGCCGGTCGCCCGGCAGCAGACCGCGCGGGGGAGCGCCGGCGGCATCATGATCCGGACCACGCCCGGTGTGCCGGACTCGGTGGACATCATGTTCTTCGACGGACAGGGCGCGGACCTCTCGCAGGGCAGTCAGCGGAAGCTGGACCGGGTCTTCGCACGCCAGGAGTACCGGCGTGCGTTCCCGGGCGAGATCGGCGACCTGTACTTCCCGTCCAGCGTCTTCGACTCGTACACCGGCTCGCTTCTGCGGAACGTCGACACGACCGGGATCGCCGAGTCCGGCATGAAGGTCGTCGTGGACGCCTCGAACGGCAGCGCCGGCCTCGTCCTGCCCAGTCTGCTGGGCAAGCTCGGGGTCGACTCGCTGACGATCAACCCGGGTCTCGACGAGTCCCGGCCGACGGAGAGCGCCGACATGCGCCGGTCGGGCCTGGTGCGCCTCGGTGAGATCGTGGCGTCCTCCGGTGCCGCGTTCGGCGTGCGGTTCGACCCGGTGGGCGAGCGGCTGTCGCTCGTCGACGAGAAGGGCCGCATCATCGAGGACGACCGGGCGCTGCTGGTCATGCTCGACCTGGTGGCCGCCGAGCGGCGCAGCGGCCGGGTGGCACTTCCGGTGACCACCACCCGCATCGCCGAGCAGGTGGCCGCCTACCACGGCACGCAGGTCGAGTGGACGACCACCTCGCCCGACGACCTGACCCGCGTCGGCGGCGAGGAGGGAACGATCTTCGGCGGTGACGGCAAGGGCGGGTTCATCGTCCCGGAGTTCAGCAGCGTCTACGACGGTACGGCGGCCTTCGTGCGGCTCATCGGGCTGGTGGCGCGGACGCAGCTCACCCTCAGCCAGATCGACGCCCGGATCCCGCGGGCCCACGTCCTCAAGCGGGATCTGGCCACTCCGTGGGCCGTCAAGGGCCTGGTGATGCGCCGGGTCGTCGAGGAGGCCGGAGACCGCTTCGTCGACACGACGGACGGTGTGCGCGTCGTGGAGACCGACGGGCGCTGGGTGATGGTGCTGCCCGACCCGGCCGAGGCCGTCACGCACCTGTGGGCCGAGGGTCCCGACGACGCCTCCGCCCAGGCCCTGCTGGACGAGTGGTCGGCGGTCGTGGACAGCGCGGGCCGGTAGGGAAGAACGGCGTCCGAACGCAAAACGGACAGCACGCACGCGTGCCGGACAAGTGTCCTCAAGGGGGCCTGTCCGGCATGCCGGTGGGGCCATTCGGAGGTCTCGGGCGCGACGTGCGACGATGTGCGGCATGCCGCAGCAACCCCCCATTCGGAGCATCCCCTCGCGGCCTTCACGTCCGGACGCGTCCATGTCGTTGATCACCAACGTGATGGACCACAGCCTCGACGACGGTTACGCCGAGGCCGCCGCGCGGAAGAGGGCCGCGGGCGAGCGCGGCATGCCGAGGACGCTCCGGGCGCGGCTGGGGCTGGCCGCCGGCCTGGTGCTGGCGGCTCTCGTCGTGACCGTGGGAGCGGCACAGGCGCGCGTGGCGGCACCGGTCGTCGCCAAGGAGCGTCAGGAGCTGATCGACCGCATCGACCGCGAGACCGCGGCGGCGGACAAGCTCGAGGGCAATGTCGACAAACTCCGCGACGACGTGGGTGCCCGGCAGCGCCAGGCGCTCAGACAGAGCGGCGGGAGCGCCCAGGCCGAACTGGTGGGACTGCTCGCCGGGGCGACCGAGGTGCACGGCCCCGGCGTGAAGCTCGTCGTGAACGACGCCAAGGAAGCCAGCTCGGGCGGCAACGGCAACCCGCGCGAGACGTCGGGCTTCTCCGACACCGGGCGGGTGCGTGACCGGGACATGCAGCGCGTCGTCAACGGGCTGTGGCAGTCGGGGGCCGAGGCCGTCTCCATCAACGGGCAGCGGCTGACCGCCCTGTCCGCGATCAGGGCCGCGGGTGACGCGATACTGGTCGACAACAAGCCGCTGGTGCCGCCGTACACGGTGCTCGCGGTGGGGGACGGGAAAAGGCTGAGCACCCGGTTCCAGAACAGCCCCGACGGGCTGTATCTGCACGCGCTGCAGGACAACTACGGCATCCGGACCAGCATCTCCACGGAGAGCGACCTCCGGCTGTCCGCCGCACCGAGTGTGATCGTACGTATCGCACAGCCGAGCACTGAGAAGGGCACATCGTGATCGCCGTACTGGGCCTCGTCGTGGGAGTCGTGGCCGGCCTGTTGGTCCGGCCAGAGGTTCCGGCGGTCGTCGAGCCGTATCTCCCGATTGCCGTCGTGGCGGCGCTGGACGCCGTCTTCGGGGGCCTGCGGGCCATGCTCGACGGCATCTTCGACGACAAGGTCTTCGTGGTGTCGTTCCTGTCGAACGTGGTCGTCGCCGCGCTGATCGTTTTCCTGGGCGACAAGTTGGGTGTGGGCGCCCAGCTGTCCACGGGTGTCGTGGTCGTCCTCGGTATCCGCATCTTCTCCAACGCCGCGGCGATCCGACGGCACGTGTTCCGGGCGTGAGACGGATGAGCCACCAGGACGAACAGCCCCAGGACGGCGCCCAGGACGGGCCGCGGAACGGCGCCCAGAACGGCCCCCAGAACGGGCCGCGCAGCGAACGCCCCGAGCCCCTGCCGGGCAACCAGCAGTCCGCGTCCCGATCGGGCAACGAGCAGTCCGGCTCCCGGCCGGGCAAGGAGCAGCCCCCGCCGCGGCCGGGCACCCAGCGGCCCGAGTACCGGCTGCGCAAGGAACTCCCCGAAGAAGTGCCGGCTGCCTCCGAGCCCGGGCCTGGGCCTGGGCCTGGGCCCGGGGCCGGAACGGCGGCGCGCGGTGCCGGCCAGGGCCCCGAGGGGGGTCAGGGCCCCGCACAGGAGCCCGGGCCGGAGCTCACCGGGCGTCAGCGGCTGGTCAAGGGCCTGTGGCCGCCGCGCCTGAGCCGGGCCCAACTCATCGTCGCCGTGCTGCTGTTCGGCCTCGGCTTCGGCCTCGCTGTCCAGGTCGCGTCCAACAGCGACAGCGGCAGCGCGCTGCGCGGCGCCCGGCAGGAAGACCTTGTCCGCATCCTCGATGAACTGGACGATCGCACTCAGCGTCTTGAGGACGAGAAGCAGGGTCTCGACAAGCAGCGCCAGGAGCTGGAGAACAGCTCGGACCAGGCGGAGGAGGCCCGCAAGCAGACGGTCGAGAAGGAGAAGCAACTCGGCATTCTGGCGGGCACCGTGGCCGCGCAGGGACCCGGCATCACGATGACGATCGAGGACACGAAGGGGACGGTCCAGGCGGACATGCTGCTCGACGCGATACAGGAGCTGCGTGCGGCCGGTGCGGAGGCGATCCAGGTGAACGGTGTGCGGGTGGTCGCCGGCACCTATCTGACGGACTCCGGCAAGAGCGTGGACGTCGACGGGAACAAGATCAACCGCCCCTATCGTTTCCAGGTCATCGGCAAGCCGCAGGACCTCGAGCCGGCGCTCAACATCCCTGGAGGCGTGGTGCAGACTCTTGAGAAGGAGCAGGCCACCGTGACGGTCGAGCGATCGAACAAGATCGTCGTGGACGCCTTGCGGGCGGCGAAGCGGCCTGACTACGCTCGGTCGTCCTCCCAGTGAACCGGGGGTGCATGGCGGTCGTCCGGCAGGGGCATGAGGTTGCGGGGGGTCGGCGCACCGATTGGGTGGTGCGTGGTGGAAACTGTCTGGTGGATACGGACGTTGTGAAGGTGTCCGGGTCGACCGGTGTATGCAGTCAGGGTTCGTCCTGCCCCACGGGCGGGTCTGTTTCGGTCAAGGGGAATCGCCCGTGAAGTTGTTTGCGAAGTTGTTCGGCAAGAGCGCGCGAGAGGGCAGCGACAACGCGACCGCCCGCCATCGCGCACAGCCCGATGCGGAGGGTCAGCGTCCGCTGTTCCGGGATCAGGTCGCCGGTCCGGGTGGCGACATTTCCGGTGGTCAGGGCGCGCCGTCTGTTGACCCTGCCCAGTCGGGCGGCATAGGTTTCGGGCAACCGTCAACCTCAGGTACGGGTGGAGGGTTTGCCGCCGGCCCGTACGCGTCCAATGCCCCGGCGGGGCAGCCGCGGCAGGAGGATCCGTCCATGTCGGCCCTGGTGTGTACGAGGTGCGGTAACCGCAATGCGGAGAACAGCCGCTTCTGCTCCAACTGCGGTGCGCCGCTGAGGGGTGGCGCGGTTCCGGAGCGTCCGTCGGAGACGACGTCCACGATCTCGATCTCCGGTCTCGAGGCCTACGACGCCGAGGCCACCGGACAGACACCGATGCTGTCTCCGGAGGCGCAGGCGGCCGTCGACGCACTGCCGCTCGGCTCGGCTCTGCTGGTGGTGCGCCGCGGACCGAACTCCGGCAGCCGCTTCCTGCTGGACGGCGACCTGACCACGGCCGGGCGTCATCCGCAGAGCGACATCTTCCTGGACGACGTGACCGTCTCGCGCCGCCACGTCGAGTTCCGGCGCAGCCCGGACGGCTCGTTCACGGTGGCCGACGTCGGCAGCCTGAACGGCACGTACGTCAACCGGGAGCGGATCGACCAGGTCGCTCTGTCCAATGGAGACGAGGTGCAGATCGGCAAGTACCGGCTGGTCTTCTACTCGAGCCGGCAGGGAATCTGACCTCCCCCGGACTCCGTCCGGGGGGACCCCAGGGAAGGTCCATGCTTCAAACACCGAGCGGCGGTGCCGGACACGGCACCGCCGCCGCGGACAGTGGACTGATGAGTATCGGCGCGGTGCTGAACTCACTGCGTGACGAGTTTCCCGAGGTCACCATCTCCAAGATCCGTTTCCTGGAGTCGGAGGGCCTCGTAGAGCCGCGGCGCACCCCCTCGGGGTACCGCAAGTTCAGCGCACAGGACGTCGAGCGCCTCGGCCATGTACTGAGGATGCAGCGGGACCACTACCTGCCGCTGAAGGTGATCCGCGAGCATCTGGACGCGGTGGAGCGCGGCGAGGCGGTGCAGCTGCCGGTGCTGAGCCGGCAGCGCGACGGCGAGGCGGTGCCCGTGCCGTCCGAGGCACCCACGGCGGCCCGGATCGGGCGGGCCGAGCTGCTGGCCGCCGCCGGGATCGACGGCGGCGACCTCGAGGAGTGGGAGTCGTACGGGCTTGTCACCCCCTTGGCGGACGGGGTCTATGACGCCGAGGCGGTCACCGTCGCCTCGCTCATTTCGGAGCTGGGGCGTTTTGGTATCGAGCCCCGGCATCTGCGGGTGATGAAGGCGGCCGCCGACCGGGAGGCCGGTCTCGTCGACCAGGTGGTGGCTCCGCTCAAGCGGCACCGCAACCCCCAGACCAGGGCTCACGCCGAGGCCCGTACCAAGGAGCTGGCGGCGCTCACGGTGAGGCTGCACTCCGCGCTGGTGCAGACTGCCCTGGGCGTCCGTCTGCCCTGAGCGGGCGGCGCCGCGGCGGCCGGATCGGCTCCCCGTTTCCGGCCCGACTACCCAAACGTCCCGGGCACGGCCTAGGGTTGCTGTGTGAACGAGCTCGATGTCGTAGGTGTCCGGGTCGAAATGCCCTCCAACCAACCGATCGTGCTCCTGCGCGAAGTGGGAGGCGACCGGTACCTCCCCATCTGGATCGGGCCGGGCGAGGCCACGGCGATCGCCTTCGCCCAGCAGGGCATGGCCCCTGCGCGGCCGCTGACCCACGACCTGTTCAAGGACGTGCTGGAAGCCGTCGGCCAGGAGCTCACCGAGGTGCGCATCACGGACCTGCGTGAGGGTGTCTTCTACGCGGAGCTGGTCTTCGCGAGCGGGGTCGAGGTGAGCGCCCGCCCGTCCGACGCCATAGCGCTGGCCCTGCGGACGGGGACGCCGATCTACGGCAGTGACACGGTGCTCGACGACGCGGGCATCGCGATCCCGGACGAGCAGGAGGACGAGGTGGAGAAGTTCCGCGAGTTCCTCGACCAGATCTCGCCGGAGGACTTCGGCACCAGCAACCAGTGACCCCGGACGTCCGGCGAGTGCGTCCCGAGGTCTCCCGCAAGCGCATTCGGCCAGCTGTTCCCTGCGGTGGGGCACGGGAAACCACTCTTAGGGTGATTATCACTCGGCGTGCCGAGTGTGGCGATCGTTGACGCACCCCTGGTGACTGCCTACCGTCGAGGAGGCAGGTCAAGGACGGAGGTCGGCGTGAGAAGCAGCGGCGACGGTACGGCTGGGGGTGCCCCCGGACGCGGTGTCGGGGCAGGCGTCCCGTACCGGCTTCACGGCGGCGCGGCCGACCACGCTCCGCAGCGACCGACGGCCGTGCCGAGCGGCGGAGGGGCGACGTCCATGGCGTCCGAGCAGATCGGCTACCGCGGTCCGACGGCCTGCGCGGCCGCCGGGATCACCTACCGGCAACTGGACTACTGGGCGCGCACCGGCCTCGTGGAGCCCAGTGTGCGGCCCGCCTACGGCTCCGGCACCCAGCGCTTGTACAGCTTCCGCGACGTCGTCGTTCTGAAGATCGTCAAGCGGTTCCTGGACACCGGCGTGTCGTTGCAGAACATCCGTACCGCTGTTCAGCACCTGCGCGAGCGCGGCTTTCGCGACCTGGAGCGCATGACGCTGATGAGCGACGGCGCCACCGTCTACGAGTGCACCTCGCCCGACGAGGTGCACGCCCTGCTCCAGGGCGGCCAGGGCATCTTCGGCATCGCGGTCGGCGTGGTGTGGCGTGACGTGGAGAGCGCGCTGTCACAGTTGCACGGCGAGCGCATCGACACCGGGGAGACCCTGGTGGGCCACAATCCCGGCGACGAACTCGCCAGGCGGCGCAACCGGGCGGTCTGACCCGGCAGGCGGAGCCCGGGCCGGTGGTTCGGCGAGTGCCGGGCCACGCGGGGCCATTGTCAGTGGTGTGGTGCAGCATCGGACATGTGAGAAGCGCGCCCACGATCCTGCATCTCGACATGGATGCCTTCTTCGCCTCGGCGGAGCAGGCGTCCAAGCCGAGCCTGCGCGGGAAGGCCGTCGTCGTGGGCGGGCTCGGACCGCGCGGTGTGGTGGCCACCGCGTCGTACGAGGCCCGGGTCTTCGGTGTGCACTCGGCGATGCCGATGGCCCAGGCACGGCGGCTGGCACCGAACGCCGCGTACCTGGTGCCGCGCTTCGGCTTCTACCGGTCCATCAGCGAGCAGGTGATGGCGCTGCTGCGGGCGCTGTCGCCGCTGGTGGAGCCGCTCAGTCTCGATGAGGCGTTCGTGGACCTGGAGGCCGGGGGAGCGGCCTGGGACGCGGAGTCGGCCCGGCTGGTCGGGGGGAGACTGCGCGCCGAAATCCGGGCCGCCACGGGCCTGACGGGCTCCGTGGGGCTGGCCGCCTCCAAGATGCTCGCGAAGATCGCCTCGGAGCAGGCCAAGCCGGACGGGCTGGTGCTCATCGAGCCGGGCACCGAGCGGGCCATGCTCGGGCCCATGCCGGTGCGGACCCTGCCGGGCGTGGGACCCGCGACGGGCGACCATCTGCGGCGGGCCGGGATCCACACCGTCGACGAGCTCGCCGAGGCGGGCGAGGACGAGCTGGTACGGCTGCTGGGCAAGGCACATGGGCACGCGCTGTACGCCATGGCACTCGCGCACGACGAGCGGCCCGTCGTCGCCGAGCGCGAGACCAAGTCGGTGTCCGTCGAGGACACCTACGACGTGGACATCCACGACCGCCTCCGGGTGGGCCTGGAGGTGCAACGGCTCGCCGACCGGTGCGTACGGCGGCTGCGGGGGGCAGGGTTGTCCGGGCGGACCATCGTGCTGAAGGTGCGGCGGTACGACTTCTCCACCCTTACCCGGTCCGAGACCTTGCGCGGGCCGACCGACGACCCGGCGGTGGTGCGCGAGGCGGCGGCGCGGCTGCTGGACTCCGTGGACACGACGGGCGGTGTGCGGCTGCTCGGCGTGGGCGTGACCGGGCTCGCCGACTACACCCAGGAGGACCTGTTCGCCCAGGCGGCGGGCGGCCGGGTGGAGGGCCCTGCCGAAGAACAGGCGGACGAATCTGCCGAGGAGCAGCCGGCGCCCGCCGAACGGCGCTGGCCCGCCGGCCACGACGTACGGCACACCGAGTACGGGCACGGCTGGGTACAGGGCAGCGGCCTGGGCCGGGTCACCGTCCGCTTCGAAACCCCCGGCTCCGGGCCGGGCCGGGTACGGACGTTCCGCGTGACCGATCCGGCGCTGGAGCCGGTGGACCCGCTGCCCCTGGTCACCCGAAGACCGGCCGAACCAGCCGCCATGCCGGCGGCGGAGCCCGACGCGGACACCGGGGCGGGCGGGGGCGAGTCTCCGGCCGAGGCCCGTTCCTGATCCTTTTCAGGCCTCCTCCGGGCCCGAGCCCGAGCCCGCGAGTTTGCCGAAGTCGTGGTCCGGGAGCGTGGGGGGAGGGGCCACGTCGAGGCCGTAGTGGTGGTAGAGCTGCAGTTCCTGTTCCGGGGACAGATGACGGCCGACGCCGAAGTCGGGGGCGTCCTTGATCAGGGCCCGGTCGAAGGGGACGCGCAGGGCGCCCTCCACCAGTTCGCTGGGCTCCAGGGGCACGAAGGCGTCCCGGGAGAACAGGCCGGTGCGTATGGCCGCCCACTCGGGCACACCGGTCGCGTCGTCGAGGTAGACCTCGTCCACCGTGCCGATCTTGTGGCCATTGCGGTCGAACGCCTTGCGGCCGATCAGATTGCGCGGATCGATCTCGGTGTGCACGGTCCCTCCACTTGGTCGCGACTCCTCCGTAAGCACTACAAAAGAGCACATTCGGCCGGGCGGCCACTCGAAGACCCGTGCGCCCGGCCCGCTGGTACGCTGGCAGCGGCTGCTGACCCCGTGCGGGAGAGTCCTCCAGCATCATCGGAGGCGCCGAAGGAGCAAATCCTCCCCGGAATCTCTCAGGCCCACGTACCGCACGGACGAGGTCACTCTGGAAAGCAGGGCGGGTGTCGACGGCTTCCGCTCTCACCGACGGTGAAAGCCGGGAGCCCTCGGGCAGCCCGGTGAAGCTCTCAGGTTGAGATGACAGAGGGGGAGGCCGTCGGGACACCCGCGCCGTGGTGTCCCTCGAAGGTCGCGTCAGACCAGGAGGCCTCCGCAATGACCACCCAGCGCATTCCGCTCTCCGAACTCGAACAGGGCATCCCCTTCGAGCAGCGCCACATCGGCCCCGACCACGAGGCCCGGGCCAAGATGCTCGCGCAGGTCGGCTACGGCTCGCTCGACGAGCTCACCGCCGCCGCGGTGCCGGATGTGATCAAGAACGCCGATGCGCTCGACCTGCCGGGCGCCCGCACCGAGGCCGAGGTGCTGGCCGAGCTGCGCTCCCTCGCCGACCGCAACCAGGTCCTCGCCTCGATGATCGGTCTCGGCTACTACGGGACGTTCACGCCGCCCGTCGTCCTGCGCAACGTCATGGAGAACCCGGCCTGGTACACGGCCTACACGCCGTACCAGCCGGAGATCTCGCAGGGCCGGCTCGAGGCGCTGCTGAACTTCCAGACCATGGTCGCCGACCTCACCGGCCTGCCGACCTCGGGCGCCTCCCTCCTCGACGAGGGCACGGCCGCCGCCGAGGCGATGGCCCTGTCCCGGCGCATGGGCAAGAACAAGAACGGCCTCTTCCTGGTCGACGCGGACGCGCTGCCGCAGACCATCGCCGTGATCGAGACCCGCGCCGAGCCGACCGGCGTCGAGGTCGTCGTCGCCGACCTCGGCGCGGGCATCCCGGCCGACATCGCCGGGCGCGAGATCAACGGCGTGCTCCTGCAGTACCCGGGCGCCTCCGGTGCCGTACGCGACCTCAAGCCCGTCATCGACCAGGCGCACGAGCTGGGCGCCCTGGTCACCGTCTCCGCCGACCTGCTGGCCCTCACCCTGCTGAAGTCGCCCGGCGAGCTCGGCGCGGACATCGCGGTCGGCACCACCCAGCGCTTCGGGGTCCCGATGGGCTTCGGCGGCCCGCACGCCGGCTACATGGCGGTACACGAGAAGTTCGCCCGCAGCCTGCCCGGCCGTCTGGTCGGCGTCTCCGTCGACGCCGACGGCAACAGGGCATACCGCCTCGCCCTGCAGACCCGCGAGCAGCACATCCGCCGCGAGAAGGCCACCAGCAACATCTGCACCGCCCAGGTGCTGCTCGCCGTCATGGCCGGCATGTACGCCGTCTACCACGGCCCCGAGGGCCTGAAAGCCATCGCGCAGCGCACCCACCGTTACGCCACGATCCTCGCCGAGGGCCTCAAGGCCGGCGGTGTCGAGGTGGTCCACGGTGCCTACTTCGACACCCTGACCGCCAAGGCCGAGGGCCGGGCCGCCCAGATCGCCGCCGCCGCCCGCGCGGCCGGCGTCAACCTGCACCTGGTCGACGCCGACCACGTCTCGATCGCCTGCGACGAGACCACCGCGCGGGCCCAGCTCCGTGCCGTGTGGTCCGCCTTCGGCGTCGCGGGTGACATCGACGCGGTGGACGCCGCCGCCGATGAGGTGCTGCCCGAGGGACTGCTGCGCACCGACACCTACCTCACTCACCCGGTCTTCCACCAGCACCGCTCCGAGACGGCGATGCTGCGCTACCTGCGCAGGCTGGCCGACCGTGACTACGCGCTCGACCGCGGCATGATCCCGCTGGGCTCCTGCACCATGAAGCTCAACGCGACCACCGAGATGGAGCCGGTGACCTGGCCGGAGTTCGGCCAGCTGCACCCCTTCGCGCCCGCCGAGCAGGCGCAGGGCTACCTCACCCTGATCCGTGAGCTGGAGGAGCGGCTCGCCGAGGTCACCGGCTACGACAAGGTCTCCCTGCAGCCGAACGCCGGATCGCAGGGCGAGCTGGCCGGTCTGCTCGCCGTGCGCGGCTACCACCGCGCCAACGGCGACGACCAGCGCACCGTCTGCCTCATCCCGTCCTCCGCGCACGGCACCAACGCCGCCAGCGCCGCGATGGCCGGCATGAAGGTCGTCGTCGTCAGGACCGCCGAGGACGGCGAGATCGACGTCGAGGACCTGCGGGCGAAGATCGAGCGGTACCGCGACGAGCTGGCCGTGCTGATGATCACCTACCCGTCCACGCACGGCGTCTTCGAGGAGCACGTCGCCGGCATCTGCGCCCAGGTCCACGAGGCCGGCGGCCAGGTGTACGTCGACGGCGCCAACCTCAACGCCCTGGTCGGCCTCGCCAAGCCGGGCCACTTCGGCGGCGACGTCTCCCACCTGAACCTGCACAAGACGTTCTGCATCCCGCACGGCGGCGGCGGTCCCGGCGTCGGTCCCGTGGGCGTAAGGTCGCACCTGGCGCCGTACCTGCCGAACCACCCCATGCAGCCCGCGGCCGGTCCGGAGACCGGTGTCGGCCCGATCTCGGCGGCGCCCTGGGGCTCGGCGGGCATCCTGCCGATCTCGTGGGCGTACGTCCGGCTCATGGGCGGCGAGGGCCTCAAGCGCGCCACGCAGGTGGCCGTGCTGTCCGCCAACTACATCGCCAAGCGCCTCGAGCCGCACTACCCGGTGCTCTACACCGGCCCCGGCGGCCTGGTCGCGCACGAGTGCATCATCGACCTGCGGCCGCTGACCAAGGCGACCGGCGTGACCGTGGACGACGTGGCCAAGCGGCTGATCGACTACGGCTTCCACGCGCCGACGATGTCCTTCCCGGTGGCCGGCACGCTGATGATCGAGCCGACCGAGTCCGAGGACCTGGCCGAGCTGGACCGGTTCTGCGAGGCGATGATCGCCATCCGCGCCGAGATCGAGAAGGTGGGCTCGGGCCAGTGGCCGGCCGAGGACAACCCGCTGCGGAACGCGCCGCACACCGCGGCCACGCTCGGCGGCGAGTGGGACCACGCCTACAGCCGCGAGGACGCCGTCTTCCCCGCCGGGGTCTCGGCCGCCGACAAGTACTGGCCGCCGGTGCGCCGTATCGACCAGGCCTTCGGCGACCGGAACCTGGTCTGCTCCTGCCCGCCGCTGGAAGCGTACGAGGACTGAGCGAGCGGCTCACGGGCCCCCGTCCGACCCGGGCGGGGGCCCGTGCCGTCTCACGCGGTGGCCAGGGAGACCTCGGTCGACTTGATCAGGGCGGTGACCCGCATGCCCGCCGACAGGCCCAGATCGGTGGCGGACTCCCTGGTGATCACGGCGGTGAGCTCGCCGCCTTCCACACCGATCTTGACCGAGGCCATGGCGCCGCCGGCGGAGATGCCGGCGACCGTGCCGGGCAGCCGGTTGCGGATGGAGAGGCCGTCGACCTCTCCCGTGGCCAGGGCGACCTCCGTCGCCTTGACCAGGGCGCGCACGGGGGTGCCCTCGTCGAGGGCCAGGTCCTCGGCGGCCTCCCGGGTGATCGCGGCGGTGAGCCGGCCGCCCATGTCCAGACTCACCTGGACGATGGCCATGGCCTCGCCGGAGGTGACTGCGGTGATCGTGCCGGGCAGCTGGTTGCGGATGCTCAGGCTCATGGGCGTGCCTCGCGGAGGTGGGGAGCGTGATGAATGATCACCCACCGTAGGGGGAACGGCGCCTCAAGCCGGGTAGGCGTGCGTCTGCGTCGCTTTGACCGTCGCCCAGACCGGCGCGCCCGGGTGGAGGCCGAGTTCGGCGGCGGCGACTGTGGTCAGGTCGGCCGCCAGGGCGAGTTCGCCGGTCAGGTCCGCGCGGATCTGGTCGCCGTGGGTCTCCATACCGGCGACCTCGCAGCGCCACAGATTGCGTGCGCTCAAGCCGGAGGGGCGCTCCCGGTACAGGGTGACCGCGCCCGGCGGGAACGCCACGAAGACACCTCCGGTCAGGTCCTCGGTGGTGGTGATGGCGGGACCGGCCGCCAGCTGGACGGTGTGGCCGTCGGCCTGCCCCCGGTAGAGGTTCAGGCCCACCAGCTGGGCGATGTAGTCCGTCCGTGGATGCCGGGCGATGGCGGACGGGGTGCCCTCCTGGACGACGCGGCCGTGCTCGACGACGACCAGCCGGTCGGCCAGCACCATCGCGTCCAGCGGATCGTGCGTGACCAGGACGGCGACCGCCTCGAACTCGGCGAGATGCCGCCGGAGCCGGGCGCGCACCTCCAGACGGGTACGGGCGTCCAGCGCGGCGAGCGGCTCGTCGAGGAGCAGCAGCCGGGGGCAGGTGGCCAGGGCGCGGGCGAGGGCCACCCGCTGGGCCTGGCCGCCGGAGAGCCGGCGCGGTTTCGCGCCGGCCTGGTCGGCCAGGCCCATACGGGCGAGCCACTCGGCGGCCTGCGTCCGGGCCTCGGCCTTGCTCGCGCCCTGACAGCGCGGTCCGAACGCCACGTTGTCCAGGGCGGACAGATGCGGGAAGAGCAGATAGTCCTGGAAGACGACGCCCACCGGGCGTGCCTCCGGCGGCGTACGGTCCAGCGCGACGCCGTCCAGGCGCAGATGGCCGTCGGTGAGCGGGATCAGACCGGCGAGTGCGCGCAGGGCCGTGGTCTTGCCGGCGCCGTTCGGCCCGAGGAGCGCCACGACGTCGCCGGGGGCCGCGCCGAGTGCGATGTCGAGGCGGAAGACGCCGCGGTCGACGACGAGGCGGGCGTCCAGGCCCTCGCCGGGCCTGCCGTCGGCACGGATGCCGGTCTTGGTCTCGTCGATGTCGGTCATGAGGCGATCGTCCACGGTGTTCGGCGGTTCACGGGCAGCATCCCGGCCCGGTTCACGAAGCGGCCCTCAGCCAACGGTCCCGCAGGCCCGCGAGCACCGCGATCGACACCGCCAGCAGCACCAGGCTCAGGGCGATCGCCGCGGCCGGGTCGTTCTGCAGGGCCAGGTACACGGCCAGGGGCATGGTCTGGGTACGGCCGGGGAAGTTGCCCGCGAACGTGATCGTCGCGCCGAACTCGCCGAGCGCCCGCGCCCAGGCCAGCACGGCCCCAGCCGCGATGCCGGGTGCGATCAGCGGCAGGGTGACCCAGCGGAACGCGGTGAAACGGGAGGCGCCCAGAGTGGTGGCCGCCTCCTCGTAGCGCGGGTCGGCGGCCCGCAGCGTGCCCTCGACGCTGATGACGAGGAACGGCATCGCCACGAACGCCTCCGCGACCACCACCCCGGCGGTGGTGAACGGCAGCGTGATGCCGAACCAGGCGTCCAGCCACTGCCCCACGACACCGTTGCGCCCCAGCGCCAGCAGCAGTGCCACACCGCCGACCACGGGCGGCAGGACGAGCGGCAGCGTCACCAGGGCCCGTACGAAGCCGCGCCCGGGGAAGTCGGTGCGGGCCAGCAGCCAGGCCAGCGGGACCCCGAGCACCAGGCTCACGGCGGTGGCGGCGGTGGCGGTGATCAGGGACAGCTGGAGCGCCTGCCACACCGCCGGGCTGGTGAGCTGGTCCGGCAGGCTGCGCCAGGGGGCCCGGATCAGCAGGGCCAGCAGCGGCAGCAGCAGGAAGATCAGGCCCACGAGTGCCGGCACCAGCAACGGCAGCGGGACGCGCCGGAAGACGCGCCCGCGCCGCGACTCGCCCTGCGGGGTCACGGCGCCGGCCTCGTCCACCTGGGTCACGGCTTGAGGAACCCTGCTCGGGTCAGGACCTTCTGGCCCTCGGCGGACGTCACCAGCTCGATGAACGCCTTGGCCGTCGCGGCGTTGGGCGCGTCCTTGAGCAGCGTGATCGGGTAGTCGTTGACGGCCTTGGCCGACTCGGGAAACTCCACGCCCTCCACCTTGTCACCCGCGGCTTTCACATCGGTCTTGTAGACGACGGCCGCGTCCGCCTCCTTCAGCTCCACCTTCGTCAGGGCGCTCTTGACGTCCTGCTCGTAGGAGACGGGGGTGAGCTTGAGATCACTGGCGGCGAGCGCCTTCTGGGCGGCCGCGCCGCACGGCACCGTCTTGTCGCACAGCACGACCTTCAGGCCGGTCCTGGTGAGGTCCTTCAGCGAGGTGACCTTGTCCGGGTTGCCCGGCAGGGTCGCGATCTCCAGCTGGTTGCGGACGAAGGTGACCGGGGTGCCGGCCGCGTCCTGCTTGGCGGTCACGATCTTCATCGTCTTGGCGCTGGCGGCGGCGAAGACGTCGGCGGGGGCGCCCGCGGTGATGCTGGCCGCGAGGGTGTCGCTGCCGCCGAAGTTGAAGGTGACCTTGGTGCCGGGGTGCTGCTGCTCGAACTCCTTGCCCAGGGCCGTGAAGCCCTCCTTCAGCGAGGCGGCGGCGAAGACGGTCACCGCGCCGGACAGCTTCGGTGACGAGGACGCCGAAGCACCCGCCCCGGACGCCGAGCCGCCGGTGGAGCCGGAGGAAGAAGCAGAGGAGGAGCAGGCGCTGAGGGCCAGCAGCGCCGCGGCTCCGGCACCGGCCACCTGCAGCGTCCGGGTCCGATGCGCAGGACGGGTCATCACGGATCTACTCCTCTGGTTCCGCACGGGAAGGCAGTCGCGCCTTCCACGGCCATGCAGCGGCCGTGTGGTGATGATACTGCCGCAAGTGCGAGGTGCAGATCACCTGTGCCATCGCATCAGCTGGCCTTCTGTGATGTCGGGCTTGCATGTGCGTTTCTACGGTGCCGTCTTTCGCCTGCAGCCGGTCGTGCCGCAGGACCGCTGCGGCGCCGGGCACGTCAGGGGCACCCGGGCGACGCGGATGGACGGCGGCTACGGCTCGGGCGCCGGGCGTGACGGCGTTCCGCGCCGGCCTGAGCGGCCCGGCGGGGTGTGACGTCTTCGGCGGGGAGGGGTGGGCGTTCGGCGGGGAGCGTCGCCTCGTGTGACTATGCCCGGTCGATGTGGACGTTCGTCGACTTCACGCGGGCGGTGGCCTCCATGCCGACCTCCAGGCCCAGCTCCTCCACTGCCTCCCGGGTCAGCAGCGAGACCAGTCTGTGCGGGCCGGCCTGGATCTCGACCTGGGCTGCGACGTCGCCGAGCTTGACCGCGGTCACGATCCCGGGGAAGGCGTTGCGGACCGATGTGTACGAGGGGGTCTCCTCGCCGCCCCCGGTCCTGGCGAGCTCGGCCGAGAACGCGGCCAGGTCACGGCCGTCGATGAGCCGGCGCCCGCCCTCGTCGCGGTGCGTGGCCATCCGGCCCGCGTCCGCCCACCGGCGCGCGGTGTCGACGCTGACGCCGAGCACCCGCGCCGCCTGGCCGATCGTGTAGGACTGCATGCCGGTCACGATAGGGCCACCGCCGGGGAGTCGCGGCCGCGGGCTCGGCGGGACACCGACTCCGCGGTGACCGGTTGTGCCGGGGCTGGACGCGTCCCGCCGGTGGTCCCGGGGTCCTGATCCTCCCGGGCATGGAGACGGACGGCCGCCCGGGCTGCGGCCGGGCTTCGGCGGGGCCCCGCGCGGTGTGTTCCGGCAGGGGCCGGTCGCTCGTCCCTGCGCGGTGTGTTCCGGCGGGGGCCGGCCGCTCAGCCCGTGTGCACCCGCGGACGCCTGGTCCGGTCCGGTTCCGCCTCGCGCAGTACCTCGCGGGTGACCGGGGCGACCTCGCCCTGCCCGAAGAGGAAGAAGCGCAGGAAGTTGGCGAAGGGGTTGCCCTCGGTCCACTCGAAGTAGATGTGCGGGGTGTGGCCCGTCCTCTCCCGGACGTGGAGCAGGAGCGCTGCCAGGGCGTTGGGGATGGAGGAGGACTCAAGGCTCAGGATGCGGTAGCGGCCGTGCAGGACCTCGCCGCGCACCGTCAGACCGGCCTCGAACTCCGAGGGGTCGGTCACCGTCACCTCCACGAAGACGAAGTCCTCCGTGACCGGGATGTCGTTGTCGTTGCGGATCTGCTCGATCTTGTCCCGGTACTGGGCCTTGTCCCGCTGGCCGGGCTCGTTGGCGATGAACCGGATCTTGCGGCTGGCGATGTCCCTGACGAAACGCTCCGCCATGTCGTCCAGCGTCACGCTGGTCACCCGGAGCTCGAAGGCGCGGGCCAGCCGCGACAGCAGCGAGACCAGGATGATCCCGGCGATGAAGCAGGCACCGATCTTCACACCGTCCGGGCGCTCGATGACGTTGACGACGGTCGTGTAGAGGAACACCGCCGAGATCACCGCGAACCCGACGGCCCACTTCCGCTGGCCCGCCTTGCGGGAGGCGATGGTCACCGCGATGGCCGCGGAGCTGATCAACACCAGCACGCCGGTGGCGTACGCGCCGCCCTGCTTGTCGACGTTGGCGTCGAAGATCCAGGTGACCAGGAACCCGACCAGGGTGAAGACGATCACCATCGGACGGACGGCCCGGGCCCACTGCGGGGCCATCCCGTAGCGGGGCAGGTACCGCGGCATCAGGTTCAGCAGCCCGGCCATCGCGGAGGCGCCCGCGAACCACAGGATCGCGATGGTCGAGATGTCGTACACCGTGCCGAAGGTGTTCCCCAGGTAGTTGTGCGCCAGGTACGCCAGCGCCCGCCCGTTGGCCTTGCCGCTGGGCTGGAACTCCTGCGCCGGGATCAGCAGAGTGGTGATGAAACTAGTGGTGATGAGGAAGCCGCTCATGATCAGCGCGGCCGTGGTGAGCAGCTTCTTGGTGTCCCGGATCCGGCCGGCCGGCCGCTCCTCGGTGTCGTCCGGGTTGCCCTTCACATGCGGCATGACGGCCACACCGGTCTCGAAGCCGGACAGGCCGAGCGCGAGCTTGGGGAAGACCAGCAGGGCCACGCCGATCATGGCGAAGACGCTGCCGTGCTGCACGGTCAGGGCACTGGTCCAGTCGGTGACCAGGTGCCCGGCGGTGAGCACGTGCCACAGACCGACGAGCACCACGATGACGTTGAGTCCGAGGTAGATGCCCACCAGCGCGACCGCGACGCCGATCGCCTCCAGGAAGCCCTTGAGGAACACCGCACCCAGCAGCGCCACGAGGAAGAGGGTGATCAGCATCTGGTGGCTGTGAAGCGCGGCCGTCAGATGCGGGTTCTGCACCAGGTGGGTGGAGGCGTCGGCGGCCGACAGGGTGATCGTGATCAGGAAGTCGGTGGCGGCGAAGCCGAGCAGTGTCAGGACGAACAGCTTGCCCTGCCAGAACGACAGCAGCCGCTCCAGCATCGCGATGGAGCCCTCGCCGTGCGGGCTCTCCTCGGCCACCCTGCGGTACACCGGCAGGGCCCCGGCGAGGGTGACGATCACCAGCACCAGAGTCGCGACCGGCGAGAGCAGACCGGCCGCCAGAGCGGCGATGCCGGGCTGGTAGCCGAGGGTGGAGAAGTAGTCGACACCGGTCAGGCACATCACCCGCCACCACCGCTGTCCCTGGTGCGGGGGCTCGGGTACGGCGTGCGGTGCCTGCTGCACGCCCTTGCCCATGTCGGACAGGCCCTCCAGCATCCAGGCACGAAGACGACTGGGAGGGTGTTCGGTGGTGGCCATCGGCCCTGCTCCTGATGTACGGCTCGGCGTGTGGATCGGCCCCACGCGGACGGGGCACCAGCGTATGCGGAGAGTGACGCGCGGGCCCACGGATACCGGGGCGGGCGGGCATCAATCTTCCGTTAAGAATGCTGGTGGCGACGCCGGGGCCAGGACGGGAGCGGGAGGTACGTGCGCCGCGCCGCGGGTTGGGCCGCCCGGGGGACGCGTGGTCCCGCGGCCCGGGGGTGGGCACCCAGCGTCATGGCTCCAGCCCCGAGATCCGGAACAGGGCCAGCGCCGTCTCGCGCTCCACCCGCTCCGAGACCTGGCGCAGCGCGTCCGATCCGCACCGCAGACAGCCGCTCGCCTGCGACCTCCGCGCGTCCTCGCCGAGGCGGTACCAGAGGTCGGGGTTGCGCACCAGCACGCCGGGGTCGATCTCGACACGCCCGCCGGACACGTCCCGCAGGACCAGCCGCCGGCAGACACCGTCCGGAGCGCGCACCGACACCAGCAGATCGGTCCGGACCCGCCGGCTCCGCAGCAGGGAACGCGAGACGAGCCAGCCCTCGCCGGCGCGGACCCGGGGCGGGCAGAGCACCACGAACAGCAGGCCCGCGAGCGCCAGCCAGAGCAGGCTGCGCCACCAGGTGAGGTGGCCCGTGCCCCAGTCGATCAGGACCAGCAGGGCGAGCAGCGTCACCGAGCAGCGGACCGAGGTGCGCAGGTCCCGCGCCCAGCCGTGGTCGCCGGCCACCCGGCCGGGTTCCCGCGCGGGGGCGCCGGCCCCGGGCCGCACGTCGTCGCGGTGTGCCATATGTCCGACGTTAGGCGCCGCTGGGGCGAGAGCAACCCTCCTTGATGCGCCTCTGACGCGCCGCAGCCCCGTCTTGACGCCACGGCAACGGCCAGGCCTGCGCCGCCTCGCCCGCGTCTCGGGCTCGACACCGCGCTCGACACCGCGCTCGACACCGCGCTCACCCCGTTCGAAGCATCCACGACGCGTTGCGGCCGGGGCTCGGACCGTGCACGTGTTCCCGGCCGGCTACCAGGAGTAGTCGCCCCCGGACACGCGTCGGGGCCGGTGCGCACCGTGTGCGTGCGGGCCGGCCCCTCGTGATCCGCGGGCGGTTCGCCGAACCGTCCGGGTGCTCAGGCGGCGGTCATCACCCGGTCGGCGCCCAGCGGGCGGTGCGGGGCGATGATCTGGCCGTCCGGCAGAAGCTCACCGGTGTCCTCGAAGAGCAGAACGCCGTTGCACAGCAGGCTCCAGCCCTGCTCCGGGTGGTGCGCCATGAGGCGGGCGGATTCCCGGTCGGCTGAGTCGGCTGTCGGGCACGGTGGCTGGTGCTGGCACATGGGTGGGATCTTTCGCTCTGTCGTGTGGTCCGTGACGGCTGTCGTGTCTGTTCCGCGGCTAGTGGCATTCTCCATGGCCGCCCCCCGTTTGATAAGTCGGTCTGGACACAGTGTTGCCCCACGGGCGTGAATCCGCAGGGATTTCGCAGCACCGCTTCTCACAGGTTGGAGACGCGTCACCCGGGTGCGTGGTTCACCCCAACTGCACTGTCCCTTCGGGTGGTTCGGAGTGGCCAGAAGGGGCTAGTCCGGTCGGGCCATCCACCTTTCCCGGCTCATGCGAGCGAATTGCGGCTCGGACGAGCGTATTCAGGGGGTAAACGGAGTCGTACCCCGCTTCCGGGAAATCCGGCAGCGGGGTACGAGGGTGATCGAAATGCTGGATATCAGGCGGGCGAGCCCATGAGCCGGGTGGGAGTCGCCCGGTGGGTGAGGACCGGGAGCAGCTCAGCGACCCGGTGCGGCCGGTGGGCTGCGATCCCGGGCGGGGCCGGCGCGAGCGGGACGAGCTGGTCGGTGGCAGCGGGGTGGCCGGAGGCGCCGTCGATGGAGGGGTCGCCGTGCAGCCACAGGGCGAGCATGTACAGGCTGGGCAGCGACAGCAGGCGCGGCTGGTAGGGCTGGGGCATGGTCTCGGCCTGGTGCAGGGCGCGCTCGGTGGAGGTGACGTAGGGGCCCTCGAAGAAGTGTGAGAAGGCCCAGCCGTCGGGGGTCAGCATGGTTTCGGCGGCGGCCACGGCATGGTCGCCGCAGCGGATCAGGAATCGCCACCCCGCCAGCCGGGTCGCGGAGACCCCCTCGGGCGTGATCCGGTCCAGGACGTGCACGGGCAGCGGAAGGTCGACGGTGGCGGGGCCCTGGGCGGCACGGAGGGCGGGGGTCCGGGCCTCGCGGACTGCGGTGGGGGAACCGAGTGCCGTGAGGACGGAGCGCAGTGCGGGCGCGGGAGCCGGGGGAACGTGCAGCGGCATGGTGGGTCGCCTCTCATTCGACAGGCACGGTGGCACGAGGGCGGGATGCGGGGGCGGACGGCGCTGTCAGCTCTCGGGGCAGGAGAGGATGGGGCCGGGGCCTGGGGTACGAGGGGAGTGCGAGACGCGGTCCGCCGCACATGGCCTTGACGGCATGATCCCGGGGCCGTGGGCGCCAACCTTCTGCCTTGGTCCGGAGTTTATACGACAAATGTTCAGGCGGTGTTTCGTCTAGCTGTTTCCGGTGCGAACAACAAGGGTCTATTGGGCCGGAAATTTGCGGGAATCATCCCGGTTTCGAGCCGATCGCTCGGCGATGACCTGGGATTTTGCCCACGCAGCGGACGGCGCGTTGTCATCGGTGTTTTTCACGAGTTTCCCGGGGTACCCGGAAGAGCTGACCGCTTCATGCCTCGTGAATGTGCCTCCGGTCACCTGAGACCAGAGTAGTCGGTGCGGGGCGGGCGTGGGACGTTATCGATCGCGTTCGCGGGGCATCATCCCACCTGACCCGGACCCCGGCGGCCGATCTTAGGCACGCCCCTGCAAGGAGGGATGCTGCGATGGGGGAGAAGGTCGTGGCAGGCCAGTTCGACCTGTCCGATCGCAACCGCTACCGCGACAAGCTCCGGCGGTGCCTGAAGGGGCTGGAGCGGCTGCTGCACGAGAAGCGGTTCGACCGGCCGAGGAACCTGATGGGGTTGGAGATCGAATTGAATCTCGTCGGCTCCGACGGCATGCCCAGAATGCTGAATGCGCAAGTGCTGGAGCGTATCGCGAGCCGGGACTTCCAGACAGAGCTCGCCATGTTCAATCTGGAAGTCAACATAGCCCCGCACCGGCTCGGCGGCCGCGTATTCGACCGGCTCGCGGAGGAACTGGAGACGTCACTGGCATATGCCGACCGAAAAGCCGGCGAGGTCGACGCCGGAATTGCGATGATCGGCATTCTGCCGACCCTGGACCGGGACGACCTGGTCTCCTCCAACCTCTCCGACGTCGACCGCTACACGCTGCTCAACGACCAGATCGTGGCCGCCCGCGGTGAGGACTTCACACTCGACATCGACGGGGTGGAGCATCTGACCTGCACCTCGAAGTCCATCGCCCCCGAGGCCGCCTGCACCTCCGTGCAACTGCACCTGCAGGTCACCCCCGGCCGCTTCGCGGACGTGTGGAACGCGGCGCAGGCGGCCTGCGCCGCGCAGATCGCCGTCGGCGCCAACTCGCCCTTCCTCTTCGGGCGCGAGCTGTGGCGGGAGTCGCGGCCCCCGCTGTTCCAGCAGTCCACCGACACCCGCCCGCCCGAGCTCCAGGCCCAGGGCGTGCGGCCGCGTACCTGGTTCGGCGAGCGGTGGATCTCCTCGGCGTACGACCTGTTCGAGGAGAACCTGCGCTACTTCCCGGCCCTGCTGCCGATCTGCGACGACGAGGATCCCTTGGACGTACTGGACGCGGGCGGCGTGCCGAGGCTCGCCGAGCTCGTCCTGCACAACGGCACCATCTACCGCTGGAACCGCCCGGTCTACGACATCGCGGACGGCGTCCCGCACCTGCGCGTGGAGAACCGCGTCCTGCCCGCGGGGCCCACCATCACCGACGTGATCGCCAACGCGGCCTTCTACTACGGCCTCGTCCGCGCTCTGGCCGAGGAGTCGCGCCCGGTGTGGACCCGGCTGCCCTTCGAGGCGGCGGCCGCCAACTTCGACGCCGCGTGCCGGTACGGCATCGACGCCCGGCTCACCTGGCCCCGGCGTGGCCGCTTCTCCGGTACCGCGGAGGTGGACGCCGTCAGCCTCGTCCGGGACGAACTGCTGCCGCTCGCCGAGGCCGGCCTGAACGCGTGGGGGGTGGAGCCGGCGGACCGGGACCGGTACCTGGGCGTGATCGACGAGCGCTGCCGGCGCCGGACCAATGGCGCCCAGTGGCAGGCCGCGACCTTCCACCGGGCAGTGGGGAAGGGACTGAGCAGGGAGACCGCCCTGGCCGCAACCACCCGTCGCTACCGCGAACTGATGAACCTCGGCGAGCCGGTCCACGCCTGGCCGGTCGGCCTGCCTGAGCCGGTCCCGCTGGGCTGAGCCGCGGCACCGCACCGGGGGTCGCCTGTGTACGCGCGGGACGCATCGGGCAAGCTGTGACGTCCCAACACGGTGGTACTGGAGGCGCGTGTGCAGGCGGAGGCGGGGCCGGGGGCCGATTCTTTTCCGCGGGAGCGGCTGTCGCGGCGGATCTTCCGTGACGAGACGCTGCTCGTGCTGGGGCTCTCACTCGGTGCCAGCGGAGTGTCCGCGCTGATCAGCTTTGTCGGCTCGGTGACGAAACCCGGCGGCCTCAAGGAGCAGGCGGCCACCCTCAACGCCTCCGCCGCACCCGGCCGCCCCTGGCTCGACCTCGCCTGGCAGCTGTTCGGGATCGCCACGGCCCTGATCCCCGTCGCGCTCGTCGCGCACTTCCTGCTGCGCGAGGGCCGGAGCCTGCGCACGCTCGGCTTCGACCGCACCCGTCCCTGGCCGGACCTGGGCCGTGGGGCCGTCGTCGCAGCGGCGATCGGCAGCACGGGGATCGCCTTCTACCTGGCCGCCCGGGGCCTCGGCTTCAACCTCACGGTGGTGCCCGAGGCGCTGCCCGGCGTGTGGTGGAAGTACCCGGTGCTGGTCCTGTCCGCGCTGCAGAACGCGGTCCTCGAAGAGGTCATCGTGGTCGGCTATCTGCTGCGCCGTCTCGGCCAGCTGGGCTGGACCCCGGGGACCGCGCTGGTCGCCAGTTCCGTGCTGCGCGGGTCGTACCACCTCTACCAGGGCATCGGGGGCTTCCTCGGCAACATGGTGATGGGCGTGGTGTTCGTCTGGCTCTACCGGCGGTGGGGCCGGGTCGGCCCGCTGGTGGTGGCGCACTCCCTGCTCGACATCGGGGCGTTCGTGGGCTACGCCCTGCTGGCGGGGAAAGTGGGCTGGCTGCCGACGGCATGAGCAGTGCGCGAGCACGGCAAGGGGCGTACGGAGCTGCCGTACGCCCCTTCGTCGTACCTCAGGCGAGCAGCTCGCCCTCGATGACGGTGACCGCGCGGCCGGTGAGCAGGGTGCGGTCGCCGCGCAGTCCGGTACGGACCAGGCCGGAGCGGGGCGAGGCCTGCAGACCGGTGAGGTCGGGGCGGCCCAGGCGCTCGGACCAGTAGGGGGCCAGGGCGGTGTGGGCGCTGCCGGTGACCGGGTCCTCGTCGATGCCGACGTTCGGGAAGAAGCACCGGGAGACGAAGTCGTAGCCGCGGGCCGGGTCCTCGGCGCGGGCGGTGGCGATGATGCCGCGCGCGGAGTAGGCGGCCAGCGCCTTGTGGTCGGGGGCGAGGCGGCGGACCGTCTTCTCGTCGGCGAGCTCCAGCACCAGGTCGCCGACGTGGGGCCCGGTGTCGAAGGCGCTGTGTGGCTCGGCGCCGAGAGCCGCGGCGACCCCGTCGGGGACATCGACCGGCGTGAGCGGCGCGGTGGGGAAGTCCAGGGTGATCGCGCCGCCTTCGGCGGGGATCGCGACCAGCACACCGCTGCGGGTGGCGAAGCGCACGCGGCCCTCGTGCGCGCCGGTGGCCCGCAGTACGTGAGCGGTGGCGAGGGTGGCGTGACCGCACATCGCGACCTCGGTGGCGGGGGTGAACCAGCGCAGCGCCCAGTCGGCCTCGCCGCCCGCGGGCAGCCGGTGCGCGAAGGCCGTCTCGGCGTGGTTGACCTCGAGCGCCACCTTCTGGAGCCAGTCGTCCCCGGGGAAGTCGTCCAGGAGCAGGACGCCCGCTGGATTGCCGGCGAAGGGCCGGTCGGTGAAGGCGTCGACGATTCGAATCCGCATGCCCCGACGTTACGGGTCGTGCGCGGCGGTGCGACAAGGCCAATCCGCGGTCCGCGGCCCCAGTTGCAGGGAAAGGCCGCAGCTCCGCAGGGGGTTGTCAGCCGAGGCTGTTCCGATATATCGTTGAGGTATCGCGACAGATCAACGATGGAATGGAGTGGTGACGATGCGCAGCCATGGATTCGAGCGTGGGCACCGGCAGGACGGCCCCCGGGGCGGCTTCGAGGGGCGACGGGCGGCCTTCGGGCCCTTCGGTCCGGGCGGACCGGGTTTCGGTCCCGGCGGTCCCGGCGGTCCCGGCTTCGGGCCGGGTTTCGGTCCCGGTCCCTGGGGCGGGCGAGGGCGCGGCGGACCGCGCGGCAGGGCACGGCGCGGTGATGTGAGGGCCTCGATCCTGGCCCTGCTGAAGGACCGTCCCATGCATGGTTACGAGATGATCCAGGAGATCGCCGAGCGCAGCGGGGGCGCGTGGAAGCCGAGCCCCGGCTCGGTCTACCCCACCCTCCAGTTGCTGGAGGACGAGGGCCTGATCGCCAGCGCGAGCGAGGGTGGCAAGAAGCTGTTCTCGCTGACCGACTCGGGCCGCGCCGCGGCCGAGGAGGGTCCCGAGGCGCCTTGGGAGGAGGCCTCGCGCGGAGTCGACTGGGAGGCGCTCGGCGAGATCCGCCAGGCCGGTTTCGGTCTGATGGAGGCCTTCGGCCAGGTCTGGAAGACCGGCAGCAAGGAGCAGCGTGAGAAGGCGCTCACGGTCATCAACGACGCCCGCAAGAGGCTGTACCTGATCCTCGCCGACGAGGACTGAGGGTCATCAGGGCTGAGGGTCATCGGTTCCGGGTGGCCGGGACCGGCGGCCGGAACGAGGCGCCCCGTGGAGCGGTCCGCGGGGCGCCTTCGTGGGCAGGGGGGCGCGTACGTGCGGAAGCGTGGGACCTCAGGACACCCGCCCGGCCAGCTTCCGCAGCGACTCGTTCAGCGCCGCCGTGGCCGAGTCCCTGAGCCTGCCCGCCATCAGCGACACCGCTGCGCCCGTGAACTCGCCGTCGATGCGCACCGTCGTCGCATCCCCGTCGGGTGTGAGCGTGTAGCGCGTGGCCAGGTTCACGGCCATCGGGCCCTTGCCGCGGATCGCGAGCAGGCGGGCCGGCTCCACCGTCTCGATGGTCCACTCGACCTCGGCGGGGAAGCCCATCAGCTTCATGTTCTCCTGGAAGGTCCCGCCCGCCGCGAGCGACTCGGGGCCGCCCTGGGGAAAGCTGGTGTGGGTCGCGTTCCACTCCCCGTAGGAGGGCCAGTTGGTGAGCTGGGCCCAGATCTTCTCCGCGGGCGCGCCGATGCGGGCCTCCGCGCTGACTTCGGCCATGCGACCACCCCTTCTCGTCGGTGCTGCGCCGGGCGCAGCGAGGGTGTCGCGGAACGTAGCCGCAGGGCCCGGAACATTCAATACTGATGGACCATCAGGAATGGTGGACACTGTGCGGTGTCAAGGTCGCACCTGTGCGGGGTCGGCCTGATCTCATCCGTAAGGAGGAGATTCCGGCCACCCGAGTCCACTCCCCGTGGGACGCAGAAATGCTTCCCGCCGGCGATGACCGGAGCCGGAGAGGCTGATGGGCTGGGAGTCGTGCAACCCCGTACTTCCCGGCAGCCGGCCGACGAGCAGGACACCCGCCGCCCGGACGACGACGGCCGGCTGAGCGCCGAGCTGGCGGCGGTGGTCTCCGGTGCCCGCAGGAGGGCCGTGCGGGACGGGGACCGGCAGATCGACACCGCCCATCTGCTGCACACGCTCCTGGAGTCGGACCCCGAGGTGCGCGCGGTCTTCGCCGGCGGCCCGCAACTGGCCCGGCTGCTCGGCTACCTGGTGCAGCGCAGCATCGGCTACGGACTGCGCTGGCAGGGCACGGTCGAGGATTCCGGTGCCCTGCCCGTGGTGACGGAGTCCGGCGACGGTTTCTCGCCCGTGGCCTCGGCCGCCGTGGAGTACGCCTGCCGGCGCGCGGTCCGGCGCGGTGACGACCTGGCACGCGGTGTCGACCTGCTCGCCGGGATCGTCGTGGACCGGCAGGCGCGCGCTGTGGAGGTGCTGGTCCGCGCGGGCATCGACGCGGGCGACCTCGCCGCCCGCGTCGACAACGATGCCAAGGACTGCCCCGAGGAGTGCCCCGAGGAGTGCGCCGGGGAGTGCGCCGGGGAGTGCGCCGGGGGCGGCGGAGCCGTCTGCTGAGCGGTACGGGACCGGGCTGACGTCCGATGCCCGATGCGTCCGATGTCCGACTCGTCCGATGCCCGGGCAGCCGGTGGTGCCCGGCGCCAGCGCGTCCACCCGGTGAGACAGGTGCCATTGGGGGTGACGCTCATGTCGTCGCCTGTCATCATGTGCCGGTGTCTACGTCTCGGATCACTCAGGGCCGCCCCGGCAAGGGCGTCGGGCTCGGGCTCGCGCTCGTGTCCGCGGTGGCCTTCGGCGGGTCGGGCGTCGCGGCCAAGCCCCTGATCGAGGCAGGGCTCGACCCGCTGCACGTGGTGTGGCTGCGCGTCACCGGAGCCGCCCTCGTCATGCTGCCGCTCGCCGTCCGGCACCGCGCGCTGCTGCGCCGCCGCCCCGCCCTGCTCGCCGGCTTCGGACTGCTCGCCGTGGCGGGCGTGCAGGCCTGCTACTTCGCCGCGCTGTCCCGGATCCCCGTCGGGGTCGCGCTGCTCGTCGAGTACCTGGCACCCGCCCTGGTGCTCGGCTGGGTCCGGTTCGTGCAGCGACGGCCGGTCACCAGGGCCGCCGCGCTCGGCGTGGTCCTCGCAGCCGGCGGACTGGCCTGTGTCGTCGAGGTCTGGTCCGGGCTGAGCTTCGACGCCCTCGGGCTGCTGCTCGCCCTCGGGGCCGCCTGCTGCCAGGTCGGGTACTTCGTCCTGTCCGACCAGGGCGGTGACGCCGGTGACGCGGCCCCGGAGCCGCTCGGCGTCATCGCCTACGGTCTGCTCGTCGGCGCGCTCGTGCTGACCGCCGTGGCGCGCCCCTGGGCCATGGACTGGGCGGTGCTCGCGCACACCGCGCACATGAACGGCACCCCGGTCCCGGCCGCCGCGCTGCTCGTCTGGATCGTGCTGGTCGCCACGGTGCTCGCGTACGTCACCGGAGTGCTCTCGGTGCGCCGGCTCTCGCCGCAGGTGGCGGGCGTGGTGGCGTGCCTCGAGGCGGTCATCGCGACCGTGCTGGCCTGGGTGCTGCTCGGCGAGCGTCTCTCCGCGCCGCAGGTCGCCGGGGGTGCCGTCGTGCTGCTCGGGGCGTTCATCGCGCAGTCGTCGGCTCCCGCCAAGGGCTCGGCGGAGCCGGTCGTGCGCGGCGGCGCGGAAAGGGAGTTGTCGGCCCGCGGAACCGCGGCCTAAGGTGCCGATCATGCATTCGGACGCACTCGTTCTTCCGCCCCCGGCCGCCTGAGGCGGGCCCCTGAGTGACCGAGCCCGGCGCGCAGCCGGGCCGAACGGTGCTGCCCGCAGAAGTCGCCGGCCCCGCCCGAGCGGGGTCGGTCCTCCTTCCCGAACTTCTGCACCTCGCGCGGAGAGAACTCGTGTCCCAAGCTTCCCCCGGCCTGCCCGTCGGGCGTGGTCTCCTCTATCTGATCGTCGCCGGTGCCGCCTGGGGCACCGCGGGCGCGGCCGCCTCACTGGTCTACCGGTCCAGCGACATGGGGCCGGTCGCCCTGTCCTTCTGGCGTTGCGCCGCCGGCGTCGTGCTGCTCGCCGCCGCGCGCCTGCTGCGCCCCCGCGTCCGGCCGACGACGCCCGTGCCGCCGGCCGGCCGGCTGCTGCGGGCCGGTGCCACCGGGGCCGGCCTCGCCGTGTTCCAGACCGCCTACTTCGCCGCCGTTGCGGCCACCGGCCTCGCCGTGGCCACCGTCGTCACCCTCGGAGCCGGACCCGTGCTCATCGCGCTCGGCGCCCGGCTCACGCTGCGCGAACGGCTGGGCCGGGCCGGCCTGACCGCCGTCGTCGGCGCGCTCGCCGGACTCGGCGTGCTGGTGCTGGGCGGCGGCGGTGCCACGGTACGGCCGTGGGGCGTGCTGCTCGCCCTCCTGTCGGCGGCCGGTTACTCCGCGATGACACTGCTCACCCGCTGGTGGGGCCGGGCCGGCGGGGCCGGCGGCTCCGGGACGACCGTGGGGGCCTTCGCGGTGACCAGTCTGTGCCTGCTGCCGTTCGCGCTGGCGCAGGGGCTGGTGCCGCACACCGCCGAACCCGGCCGGCTGCTGTGGCTGCTGGCCTACATCGCGGCGGTCCCCACGGCCCTCGCGTACGCCCTCTACTTCGCGGGCGCGGCCGTCGTCCGCTCGGCCACCGTGTCCGTGATCATGCTGCTGGAGCCGGTCAGCGCGGCCGTGCTGGCCGTCGCGCTGCTCGGCGAGCGGCTGACGGCGGCGACTCTCGCCGGCACGGCGCTGATGCTGGGGTCGGTCGCCGGCCTCGCGGTGGCGGAGGCGCGGGGGGCGCGGGCCGTGGCGGGGGAACCCGTCCTCGTGTGACGAGGGGTGAGTCGCGGCGGCCCCGTCACATGAGGGCGCTCACGCCCCGCTCCGGCGCAGCAGATGCTCCCGGGCCGCCGCGTCGCGGGGGCCGCCCCGCTCCGCCAGACCCGCCGCGACACGGCCGCGCACCTGCGTGGACCGCTTGCCCGCGTACTTGAACTTGCCCCGTACAGCGGTCACTTCCAGCCGCAGCCCGCGGATGCCGGACAGCAGCCGGCCGTACGGCGCCTCGCCCGCCGCGGCCCGGGCCGAGCCGCCCTCCGGCTGGAAGTGGCCCAGCTGCCGGTTCAGCAGCTCGGCCTTCTGCGCCGGATCGTCCACGACGTGCGCGGTGCACCGGAGCTGGACGGCGGTGTAGAAGCTCGTCGGCACGCCGTGCTCGGGCGGGGCTCCCGGGTCCGCCTGCCAGGGGCCGGGGACGTACACGTAGTCGTCGACCACGCTCAGCAGCACCTGCGGGTTCGCCTCCAGGGCGGACCAGAGCGGGTTGGGGCGGGCGAGGTGGGTGACGGCCTCGCCGTGCTCGGGGGCGTAGGCGAAGTGCAGGGGCTGGACGAGGGGCGGCTCGCCGGGCGGGCCGTTCACGGCGAGCTGGCCGAAGTCGTGGTCGGCGAGCCACCGCCGCCACTCGGCGTCCTCGCGGGGCGCGTCCCAGGGATGGACGAGCATCACAGGGCCGTCAGATAGCCGGGGAGCTCGGTCCCCGGGGCCAGGCCGGCGTCGGCGAGCGGGGTGCCGTACTCCGTGCGGACCGGGACCACGCCGGCCCAGTGGGGGAGGGGCAGGTCCTCGGGCTCGTCGTTCACGCCGCCGGTGCGCAGCTTGGCGGAGACCTCGGCCAGATCGAGGCGGAGCACGGCGGTGGCTGCCAGCTCCTTGGCGTTGGCGGGACGCGAGTCGGCCGCCCGGCCCGGAACCACGTGGTCGACCAGCGCGTCCAGCGCCGCCCGCTTCTCCTGCGGGTCGGTGACCTGGTGGGCGGTGCCGTGCACCACGACGGACCGGTAGTTGATCGAATGATGGAAGGCCGAGCGGGCCAGCACCAGGCCGTCGACATGGGTGACCGTCAGGCAGACCGGGAGGCCCGGGCCGGCCTGGCCGGCCGTGCGCAGCGGGCGCGAGCCCGTCGAGCCGTGCACGTAGAGCCGCTCGCCGACCCGGCCGTACAGCGTCGGCAGCACCACGGGCGCGCCGTCGCGGACGAAGCCGAGATGGCAGACGTAGCCCTCGTCGAGTATCGCGTGCACCAGCTCCTTGTCGTAAGCGGCCCGGTCGGCCGAGCGGGCCGGCACGGTGCGGTCGGTAGGGGGGTAGACGGCGGTGGGCGACGAGGTCGGCGGCTGGGTTCCCGGCATTGCGATCTCCATTGCACTAGTGCATAATCTACTTTGTGCTAGGAGGATATCGGATCGAGGGCCGACGTGCCGCGGAGATCGCGGCGAGCGTCGAGCGGGCGGTGGGCTCCGGGGCGCTGGAGCCGGGTCAACTGCTGCCGCCCATGCGGGAGTTGGCCGTCGAGCTCGGGGTCAATCCCAACACCGTCGCGGCCGCGTACCGGGTGCTGCGCGAGCGTGGGGTCATCGAGACCGCCGGGCGGCGCGGCAGCCGGGTGCGGCCCGCGCCCGCCACGACCGGGCGGGACCACATTCGCGTGGACGTGCCCGAGGGGGTGCGCGACGTCTCGAGCGGCAATCCGGACCCGGCTCTGCTGCCGCCGCTGGCGCCGGCGTTCGCGGCGGCCGCGGCGCAGGCCGACCGTGAGCCGGTGCTGTACGGGCAGCCGGCCGCCGAGCCGGAACTGGCGCGCCTCGCACGGGCCGCGCTGGACGCCGACGGGGTGCCGGACGGGCCGCTCGCCGTCCTGTCCGGCTCGCTGGACGGCGTCGAACGCGTCCTTGCCGCCCACCTGAAGCCGGGGGACACGGTGGCGGTCGAGGACCCCGGGTGGGGCAGGACCCTCGACCTCGTACCGGCGCTCGGGCTGCGCACGGCCGCCGTCGGCGTCGACGACGAGGGGCCGCTCCCCGACGACGTCCGCCGTGCCCTGGAGGACGGCGCGCGGGCCCTGATCGTCACGGACCGGGCACAGAACCCCACCGGTGCCGCGCTGAGCGCCAGGCGCGCCCGGGCCCTGCGAGCCGTTCTGCGGGAGCACCCCGAGGTCCTGCTGATCGAGGACGACCACGCCCATGGCATCGTCGACCTGCCCCTGCATCCGCTCGCCGGGGCGACCCGGTACTGGGCGTTCGTGCGCTCGGTCGCCAAGGCGTACGGGCCCGACCTGCGACTGGCGGTGCTCACCGGGGACGAGGTCACCGTCGACCGGGTCCGTGGCCGGCAGAGGCTCGGTCCAGGCTGGGTGAGCCTGCTGCTGCAGCGGGCCGTGGTGCGGCTGTGGGCGGACGGCGTACTGGACACGCGCGCGGTGGCGGCGGCGTACGCGAGGCGGCGCGACCTGCTGATCGGCGCCCTGGCCGGGCGCGGGGTCGCGGCCCACGGGCGCAGCGGGATGAACGTGTGGGTGCCGGTACCGGACGAGACCGGCGCCGTCGCCCGTCTGCTGCACGCCGGCTGGGCCGTCGCCCCCGGTGCCCGATTCCGCATGGGCGCGGCGCCGGGCGTGCGGATCACGGTCTCCACGCTGAGCGAGGAGGAGACGGAACGGCTGGCGGAGGCGGTGGCGCAGGCCCTGGGCCCGGCGCCAGCGCGGAGTTACGTCTAGTGCTGCGACCGGAAAGGTTCACCGGCTCGCGACGCCCGGCACGGCACCTCGCCGCGTTGTGTCACATCACCCGAGTACATCCAGCACGCCGGCGATGGCGATGCCCCGCCCTGCGATGCTCCGCACCGGACGCCGCGAGCTTTCCGGCAAACCTTTCCGGCCACAGCACCAGGCCCCTCGGCGCGGGCAGCCGGGGTGGGTGAGGCCCGAACGGCAGGCCCGCCGGAAGCGATGTTCGTACCCCTCCCGTCCTTTCCCTCCGGTCCTTCCGCGTCCGCCCCGGCGAGGACGCCGAGGGCGAGCGGCAGGACCACCGCCTCGACGCGCGTCCTACGCCCGGGCCGCCCGCTCGGGCCGGCAGGTCTGCTCCGCAGGCCCCGGTGTGGGCAGGGCCGGGCCCTCCGGCTCGCGTGTTTCGGGGCGGGCACTCCTGGGCCGGGCCTGGGTCAGTGCCGCGCCCGCCAGGACGACGACCGCGCCGACCGGGGTCGACCAGGTCAACCGCTCGCCGAGCACGGCGACACCGGCGGCGGTGGCGATGATGGGGACGAAGTACGTGACCATCTGGGCCGTTGTCGGGCCGACCTCGGCGACCAGGCCGTACTGGACGAGCATCGCAAGGCCCGTGCCCAGGGCGCCCAGAGCGGCCACCGCGAGCAGCGGCGCGAGGGACAGGTGGCTCGGCAGATGGGTGAACAGTGGTGTGACGACGGCAAGTTGCACGGTGGCCAGCAGCAACTGGCCGCCGGTCAGCGACAGATGTGACTCGGGCGAGCCCGCCAGGGTGCGCCGCACGTAGATCCACCCGACCGGGTAGCTCAGCGATGCCAGCAGCGCCATCGCGGTGCCGCCGGCGTCCAGGCCGTGGAAGCCCTGCCAGGCGCCCAGCACCGTGAGCACCCCGAGGAACCCCAGACCGAGCCCGGCGAACCGCAGCCGGGTCGGACGGTCCTCCGAGAGGGCGACCAGGGACAGGGCCATGCCCCACAGCGGCGAGGTCGCGTTGCAGATGCCGGCGAGGGTGGACGGGATCGTCAGCTCCGAGTACGCGAAGAGCGAGAACGGCAGCGCGTTGAGGAAGAACCCCGCAACCGCCAGGTGCCCCCAGGTCCGCGCACCGCGCGGCAACCGCTCCCGCTTCACGGCCATCGCCGCCGCCAGCACCGCCGTGCCGAACAGCAGCCGCCCCAGTGTGACCTGGAAGGGGGCGAAGCCCTCGGTGCCGACCTTCATGAACAGGAAGCTGAAGCCCCAGATCAGCGCCAGGAAGGCGAAACGTAGCCGCCAGGGCAGGGGGCGGCGGACCCGTCCGGCCGGGTCGGCCGGGGTCTGCGAGGAGACGGTCGCGGTGCTCATGGTCGTACGATGCCCGGCCATGACCTCGTAGCACAATCGAGAATTTGCGCGCGGTATCTCGTAGCATCGCTTACATGTTGAACCTGGAGCGCCTGCGCACCCTGGACGCCCTCGCCCGGCACGGCTCGGTCAGCGGCGCGGCGGAGGGACTGCACGTGACGACATCGGCCGTCTCCCAGCAGATGGCCAAGCTGGAGCGGGAGGTGGGCCAGCAGCTCCTCGCCAGGAACGGCCGGGGCGTGCGGCTCACGGACGCGGGCCGGCTGCTCGCCGAGCACGCGGCGCGGATCCTGTCGCAGGTCGAGCTCGCCCAGTCGGACCTGGAGGCCCAGCGCGGGCAGGTGGTGGGCGAGCTGCGCCTGGGCGGGTTCCCCACCGGCGCGCGCGGGCTGTTCCCGGCGGCGCTCTCCCGGCTGCGCGTCCGGCACCCGGGGCTGAGGGTCACCACCGCCGAACTGGAGCCCGCGCCCGCCGTGCGCGCCGTGCTGCGCGGCGACGTCGACCTGGCCGTCGTCCTCGACTGGTACAACAAGCCGCTGCCCGTACCCGACGGGCTCAGCCGGGCCCCGATCCTCGACGACCCGGCCGACGTGGCGCTGTCCGCCGCGCATCCGCACGCGGACCGCACCGAGGTCGACCTGGAGGACTTCGCGGACGACGACTGGATCACCTGGGGCGAGGCCGAGTTCTGCCACGAGTGGCTGCTGGACACCCTGCGCTCCAAGGGTGTCGAGCCGCGCATCGCGCACCGCGCCGAGGAGCACGCCACCCAGCTGGCGCTGGTCGCCGCGGGCCTGGGGGTGTGCGTGGCGCCGCGCCTGGGCCGGGGCCCGCTGCCCGCCGGCGTGCGCACCGTCCCGGTGCGGCACTCGGTGCGCCGGCACGTCTATGCCGTCTGGCGGGCGGACGCCGACCGCCGCCCCTCCATCCGCGCGGCGGCCGACGCCCTGCGGGCGGCGGGGGAGCAGATCGGCTGAGGTGCACGGGCACGGGCGGACACGGGCACGGACATGGGCACGGACACGGGTACGGACACGGACACAGACGCGGGCGCAGGCGCGCGCGAATGCCGCAGGACCCGGCCCCGGGCCGCCCGCCTGCGCCGACCTACCGGCCACGCCTGCGCCGAACCCGTCCCGCCTGCGCCGACCGGGCCCGCCCTGCGCCGCCGCCTCTACGCCGAGCCCAGCTTGCGGAAGTCCCAGGAGACGATCTTCCCCGGGGTCAGCCGGACCCATGCGTGGCGGCCGTCGTGCGGCATCTCCTCCAGGCCGAAGTTCTTGCGGGCGAACAGGGTTTCGGGGACGTCGAGTTCGGCGCACAGCTCACCGGTGCGCGGAGCCTCGCCCACGAACTCCACCGTGCCGGACAGTTCCACGCCCCGCAGCTGGTCGTACTCCTCGCCCGTGTCGACCACGATCGCCACCCGGGGATCGCGGCGCAGATCGGCCCAGCGCTTGCTGCGCACCACCGAGTACAGCCACAGCGAGGTGCCGTCCCAGGCGAACCACAGGGCGCTCACGTGCGGGGCGCCGCCGGTCGACACCGTGGCGACCCGGCAGGTGCGCTGGCCGGTGAGGAACTCGTCCAGTTCACCCGGCGTCATCATGATCTTCCGGCCCCGGCGCTGTGTGACGGTCATGCGGCCCCCTCTTCTCTTCTCCCACGTCGTGCCAGAGGACGACCGGAACTCCGGGACCCGGGTCCGGCAGAGATCCTCTGACATCACGTCAGAAAAGGATGGTGCGTCTTCCCCCGTCACGCAATGGTGGTTAGGCTCACCCGCCCACACCGCCGGCGACTGGGGGCGCCATGCCGTCGTACGAAGCGCTCAGCGAACTCCTCGATCCCGCCGCCACCGTCCTGCTCACCGTCGAGTGCCAGCAGGGTGTCGTCGGACCGGACGGCGCGCTGCCCGAACTCGCTTGTGCGGCCCGCTCCTCGGGTGCCCTCGCCAACGTCGCCCGGCTGGTCACGGCCGCGCACGAGAGCGGGATCCAGGTGATCCACGCCCTCGCCGAGCGCCGCCCGGACGGCCGGGGCGCCAGCCGCAACGCGCGGCTGTTCCGAGCCGCCGAACGGCTGCCCGTGCGGCAACTCGCAGGCACCGCGGCCGTGCGGGTCGCGGCCCCGATCGAGGTCGCCGAGGAGGACATCGTCGTACGCCGGCTGCACGGCCTGTCGCCGGTCCAGGGGACCGAAGTGGACGCGCTGCTGCGCAACCTCCGCTGCCGCACGCTGATCGTCACCGGAGTCTCGGCCAACGTGGCCGTCCCCAATGCCGTGTTCGACGCCGTGAACCTGGGCTACACCGTCCTCGTGCCCACCGACGCCATCGCGGGGGTGCCCCCCGACTACACCCCCGCGATGATCCGCAACACCCTCGCCCTGGTGGCGACCCTGGCGACGACCGACGAGGTGCTGCGCTGCGTCAAGCGGCCCCGGCGGGCCGGCCGGGAGTGAGCCAGCGTGTGAGCGTCAGGCCAGTTTGATCTCGTCGCCGGCGACGGAGATGTTCTTGGCGGGCAGCGGCTGGGTCGCCGGGCCCTTCTTCACGCTGCCGTCCGCGGCGGAGAACTCGCTGTGGTGGCACGGGCAGCTGATCACGCCGTTGGCGATCCGGTTCACCGCACAGCCCTGGTGGGTGCACTTGGACGAGAACGCCTTGAACTCGCCCTTCGTAGGCTGGGTCACCACCACGCCGTGGCTGCCGAACACCTTGCCGCCGCCCTCGGGGATGTCGGCGGTCTTCGCGAGCACGGCCCCGCCGGAACCGGCCGCCGCGCCGTCGCCGCCCGTCCCGCCGCCGCTCGCGTTGCTGCCGTTCTGGGTGGTGGACGAGCCGGACGACGACTTGTCGTCCGAACCGCACGCGGTCAGCGCGACGGCGAGCCCCGCCGCGCCCACCGCCGCCACGACCGTGCGGCGGGCCGGTGTCCCCTGGGGCTGAAGCGATTCGCTGGTCATGCTGACGTTCCCTTCCGAGCAGGCTGCTTAGATCGGTGCATCTGCACAGGGGTACGGTCGGCGGATATCAGGCGTTCAGCCGATGCCCAGATCCCGACTTGCCGGGGATCGGCCGGGATCGGCCGTGTGTGGGCCGGGGCCGGACGGCCGTCGGCCGGGATCGGCCGGGTATGGGCCGGGTGCCGGACTGCCATCGGACGGGCGCAAGGCGGCGGTTGGGACGCCAGTAACCTGGGGCGATGCTCAAGGAAGTCATCGCGACCCGCTACATCACGCCGCTGCGTGAGGGCGGCTCGCTGCCGGGACTCGTCGAGGCCGACGATCTGGGGACGTACGTCCTGAAGTTCACCGGTGCCGGGCAGGGCCGCAAGACGCTCGTCGCCGAGGTGGTCTGCGGGGAGCTCGCCCGGCGGCTGGGGCTGCGGGTGCCCCGCCTGGTCACCATCGGCCTCGACCCGGTGCTGGGGCTCGGCGAGCCCGACGAACGGGTGCAGGAACTCCTCAGGTCCAGCAGCGGCACCAACCTCGGCATGGACTTCCTCTCCGGTGCGCTCGGCTTCGACCCGCTCGCCTTCCCGGTGGACGCGCAGGAGGCCGGGCGGATCGTCTGGTTCGACGCGCTGGTGAACAACGTGGACCGCTCCTGGCGCAACCCCAACCTGCTCCGGTGGCGCGGCGGACTGTGGCTCATCGACCATGGCGCCACCATGATCTGGCACCACAACTGGCCCGGGGCGGAGGGCTCCGCCGGGCGCCCGTACGACGCCTCGGACCACGCCCTCGCCTCCTTCGGGCCGGACGTCGCGGCCGCCGCCGACCGGCTCGCGCCCCTGGTCACCGAGGAACTGCTCGCCGAGGTGACCGCCGAGATCCCCGACGCCTGGCTGGCCGGCGAGCCGGGCTTCGACACGCCGGACGACCTGCGACGCGCCTACGCCCGGCCGCTGCTCGCGCGGGCTGCCGTCGTCCACGAGCGCATCAACGGCATCGGGGGGGCCAAGTGAGCGACCACCACATCATCGGCGGGCGTCAGGCGGGCGAGCGCCACATCACCAGGGCGGGGCAGGGCGGTCACCGCGACGTGTTCGAGTACGCGCTGCTGCGCCTCGTTCCCCGTGTCGAGCGCGGCGAGTGCATCAACGCCGGGGTGCTCGTCTACTGCCGGGCCAAGGCCTACGTCGGCGCCCGGACGCACCTCGACGAGGCCCGGCTGCTGGCCCTCGACCCGGAGGCGGACGTGGCCGGGGTGCGGGCCGCACTCGGCGCCGTGGAGGGGGTGTGCGCCGGCGGGACGGCCGCCGGGCAGGCCGCGGGCGACGACCCCGGGCGGCGGTTCCGCTGGCTGGTCGCGCCCCGCTCCACCGTCGTCCAGCCCGGTCCCGTGCACACCGGGCTCACCACCGACCCGGCCGCGGAGACGGAACGGTTGCTGGACCTCCTGGTGAGGTAATGGATCACATGCACGTGGTGTGCCGTTGACACCGGGTGCCAGGGCTTCTAGCGTCACATCCACCGAAGGTACTAAGCGGTCGCTCACCGCAGATCAGGTTCTCTCTAGGGCGAGGAGAAACAGCAATGTCCACCACTGAGCAGCGGGTAGCCGTCGTCACCGGTGCCGCGCGCGGTATCGGCGCCGCCACCGCCGTACGACTGGCAGCCGAGGGTCGCGCGGTCGCCGTGATCGACCTCGACGAGGCCGCCTGCAAGGACACCGTCGAGAAGATCACCGCGGCCGGCGGCAGGGCCATCGCGGTCGGCGCCGACGTCTCCGACGAGGCACAGGTCGAGGCGGCCGTCGCGCGGATCGTCGAAGAGCTCGGCGCGCCGACCATCCTCGTCAACAACGCGGGCGTCCTCCGCGACAACCTGCTGTTCAAGATGAGCGTCTCCGACTGGGACACCGTCATGAACGTGCACCTGCGCGGGTCCTTCCTGATGTCGAAGGCCTGCCAGAAGCACATGGTGGACGCGGGCTTCGGCCGGATCGTCAACCTCTCCTCGTCCTCCGCGCTCGGCAACCGCGGCCAGGTCAACTACTCCGCCGCCAAGGCCGGCCTGCAGGGCTTCACCAAGACCCTCGCCAAGGAACTCGGCAAGTTCGGCATCACCGCCAACTCCGTCGCCCCCGGTTTCATCGCCACCGAGATGACGAAGGCCACCGCCGACCGCGTCGGCATGGGCTTCGAGGACTTCAAGGCCGCGGCCGCCACCCAGATCCCGGTGCAGCGCGTCGGTGAGCCGGAGGACATCGCCAACGCCGTCGCCTTCTTCACGGGCGACGCGGCCGGCTTTGTCTCCGGCCAGGTGCTGTACGTCGCCGGCGGACCGCTCAACTAAGGAACCTGGAACATGACTTCCGTGGAACTCTCCGGCAAGGTCGCCCTCGTCACCGGCGCCAGCCGCGGCATCGGATACGGCATCGCCGAGGCGCTGGTGGCCCGGGGCGACCGGGTGTGCATCACCGGCCGCAACGAGGACGCCCTCAAGGAGGCCGTCGAGCAGCTCGGCGCCGACCGGGTCATCGGTGTCGCGGGCAAGGCCCACGACGAGACGCACCAGGCGGAGACCGTCGAGCGCGTCATGGAGGCGTTCGGCCGCGTCGACTACCTGATCAACAACGCCGGTACCAACCCGGTGTTCGGCCCGATCGCCGACCTCGACCTGAACGTGGCGCGCAAGGTCTTCGAGACCAACGTGATCTCCGCGCTCGGCTTCGCCCAGCGCACCTGGCACGCCTGGCAGAAGGACAACGGCGGTGCGATCGTCAACATCGCCTCGGTCGCGGGCCTCGCGCCCTCGCCCTTCATCGCCGCCTACGGCGTCAGCAAGGCCGCGATGATCAGCCTGACCCAGCAGCTGGCGCACGAGTTCGCGCCGAAGGTGCGGGTCAACGCCATCGCCCCGGCCGTGGTGAAGACCAAATTCGCCGCGGCCCTGTACGAGGGCCGCGAGGAGGAGGCGGCCGCCGCCTACCCGCTCGGCCGGCTCGGCGTGCCCTCCGACATCGGCGGCGCGGCGGCGTTCCTCACCTCCGCGCAGTCCGACTGGGTGACCGGGCAGACGCTCGTCGTCGACGGCGGCATCTTCCTCAACGCGGGGGTTGGCTGACCGTCCGGGCGCTGTTTCCGTTGAGGTGACAATTTCCTTGTCCCCCTTGACGGAAACGGCGCCCGTGTCGACGCAGGACCCCTGGCACAGGCGGATGACAACGTAGTCAATCACGTGCTGATCAAGACCCTGTTCATAGCGGGTTCACCGGGCGGGGTGCTGCGGTATGGTCTGCCGACCCTTGGTATGGCGGATCGAGGAGCGAGCGCGTGTTCAACCGGAATCGATGCCTGCGGCCAGTGGTGGCCATAGCGTCCATATCCCTGGTCGCAGGGTGCAGCGTCCTTTCCGACGGCAACCCGAACGACAAGGGACCGATCGTCGTGGGGACGACCAGCGCCCCCAGCACGCTGGATCCGGCTGCCTCCTGGGACCAGTCCTGGGAACTTTTCCGCAACATTTACCAAACCCTGCTCAACTACCCCGTCGGCGCGACGACGCCGCAGCCCGACGCGGCCCAGAGCTGCCGGTTCACGGACAGCTCCAACACGGTCTACAGCTGCGAACTGCGTTCGGGCCTGACCTTCTCCGACGGGCACCAGCTGGACGCGCAGGCCGTCAAGTACTCGATCGACCGGATCAGGAAGATCAACGTCAACGGCGGGCCCGCCGGCCTGCTGGACAGCCTTGACCGGGTCCAGGTGGTGGGCGCGCGCCAGGTCGTCTTCCACCTGAACAAGGCGGACGCCACCTTCCCGTTCGTCCTGGCCACACCGGGCATGTCGATCGTGGATCCCAAGGAGTACCCGGACGACTCGCTGCGCAAGGACAACAAGGTGTTCGGGTCCGGCCCGTACGACCTGCAGGACTATCAGCAGGGCAAGCAGGCCGTGCTGGCCGGGAACAAGCGCTACAAGGGGTTCGCGGAGCGCAGAAACGATGCGGTGACCATCCGCTACTACCAGGACTCGCGCTCGCTGGCCGAGGACCTGCGCAGCAAGAAGCTCGACCTCTCGTTCCGTGGCCTTGCCGCCGACGACGTCATCGGCTTCCAGCGCAACGACTCCAGGGACATGGACGTCATCGAGGGATCGACCAACGAGATCGAATACCTGGTGTTCAACCCGAAGGACCCCTGGGCGGCCAAGCTTGCCGTCCGCAAGGCCGTCGCTCAGGTCATCAACCGGAGCGCGATCGCGCACGACGTCTACAAGGACACCGTCGAACCGCTGTACTCCATGATCCCGGCCGGCCTGACGGGGCACACCACCGCCTTCTTCGACGACTTCGGCGATCCCAGCGTCACCAAGGCCCGCAAGCTCCTCACCGACGCCGGTATCACCCAGAAGGTGCCGCTCACCCTCTGGTACACCACCGACCGTTACGGCTCGGCGACCGCCAAGGAGTTCCAGGAGATCAAACGCCAGCTGGAGGACTCCGGCCTGTTCACCATCACTCTGCACGGCCGCCCCTGGAACACGTACGTGGCGGGCTACGAGAAGGGCGAGTACCCGGTGTTCGGGCGCGGGTGGACACCCGACTTCCCCGACCCCGACAACTTCGTCGCGCCGTTCGTCGGCCGGCAGAACGCCCTCGGTACGCCCTACCCGGCACCCGAGATCACCGGCACCCTGCTGCCCCAGTCCCGCCGCGAGAGCGACCGTGGCAACGTGGTGAGGGAGTTCGGGGAGGCTCAGAGGATCCTTGCCGACGATGCGCGGCTGCTGCCGCTGTGGCAGAGCAAGCTGTACATGGCCGCACGGGACGACATCTCCGGCGCGGAGCAGTCGCTCGACCCCTCAGCGATCATGATGATGTGGGAGCTGTCCCGCAAGACCAGCTGGTAGTCCGGGGCCCGCTCCGGGGCGCGGGCACGTTGTCAGTGGTCGCCTGTAGGTTCTGAGGCCTGGAAGTGACCGCACATCGTGAGGACGTTGACGTGACCGACATCGCCATGCTGCCCGAGTCCTGGCGCGGGGTTCTGGGCGACGAGCTGCAGCAGCCCTACTTCAAGGAGCTGACCGAGTTCGTCGAGGGGGAGCGGGCGAGCGGCCCGGTGTACCCGCCGCGCGAGGAGGTCTTCGCGGCGCTGGACGCCACGCCGTACGACAAGGTGAAGGTCCTGGTCCTCGGCCAGGACCCCTACCACGGCGAGGGACAGGGGCACGGCCTGTGCTTCTCGGTCCGTCCCGGGGTGAGGATCCCGCCGTCGCTGCGCAACATCTACAAGGAGATGCACCAGGAGCTGGGCACGCCCGTCCCGGACAACGGCTACCTCATGCCGTGGGCCCAGCAGGGCGTGCTGCTGCTGAACGCGGTGCTCACGGTGCGCGGCGGCGAGGCCAACTCCCACAAGGGCCGGGGCTGGGAGCGGTTCACCGACGCGGTGATCCGCGCGGTGGCGGGCCGGCCCGACCCGGCGGTCTTCGTGCTGTGGGGCAACTACGCCCAGAAGAAGCTCCCGCTGATCGACGAGAGCCGGCACGTGGTGGTCAAGGGCGCGCACCCCTCGCCGCTGTCGGCCAAGAAGTTCTTCGGCTCCCGTCCGTTCACTCAGATCAACGAGGCGGTGGCCCGGCAGGGTCACGAGCCGATCGACTGGCGGATCCCGGACCTGGGCCGCTGACGGGGTCGTGGGAGCGGCGGAACGCCCGCGGCTCCCGGACCTCTCCCACGACGGGTGACGGCCCGGCGGATCGAGGCCGCGGGCGGGCAACGGTGACCGGGCCACGCGGATGGGCGTGCCGGTCCCCGCGTCTGCGGCATGATCCGCCGGACAGGCCCTAGCGTCGGAGGCGTCGGTCGGGGACAGGCTGGAGGGCACGGTGGTGGAGCGACAGGAACGGGCGGCGTCGGACGCCGTGATGACGCGGATCGGACAGGGCGTCATGCTTCATCACGCCGGTGACCGAGAGGAGGCCCGGGGCCGGTTCCTGGACCTGTGGGCCGAGATCGGCGAGGACGGCGACCCGCTGCACCGCTGCACGCTGGCCCACTACATGGCCGACACCCAGGACGATCCCGCGGACGAACTGGCCTGGGACCTCAGGGCGCTGTCGGCGGCCGAGGAGCTCACGGACGACCGGCTCGCCGAGCACGAGGGCGCCCCGGCGGCCCGCGCCCTGTACCCGTCCCTCCATCTGAACCTCGCCGCCGACTATGCCAGGCTCGGCCGCTCCGAGGCCGCCCGCGCCCATCTCCACCGTGCCCGCGGTGCGGCCGACGCCCTCCGGGGCGACAGCTACGGCGACGGGGTCCGCGCGGCGATCCACCGGCTGGAGCTGCGGCTGGGGGAGGGCGGCCCCGGAAGGGAGCCGGGGGGCCCGCCACGGCAGCGGTCCTAGGACCGGCCGGTTCCGCGGGCCGGTTCCTGCGGGAGGAGGGCGCCCGTTCTCCCGCGTCCGTGTCTCAACGTCCGTACGCCTGACCGCAGATCCTGGACTCCGGACTGTCCGGCCGCCAGCCGCCGTACTGCCGGCCGAGGGCGCAGATGCCGGGGTTCCCGGGGATCGCGTGCCTGCCGCCGGGAGGCTCGACGCGTGCCGGCAGGGGATGGCGGTGGTGCGGGGGCCCCGGATGCGGGGTCGGGCGGCCGGGGGAGTGCGCGTTCGGGGTCCGGTGCCGTTCGCCGGTCCGGGCCGGGCCCACCGGGACCTGCGCGTGTGCGCTCGCCTTCGGCGGGCGGGCCGGGCCGACCGTCTCCAGGGCCTCCAGGGCGGGAGCCTGTACGTCCCGTGGCTCGGCGTTGCCGTCCGGGCGTGGGGCCGCGGGGCGAGCGGGAGCCGACGGGCCGGAAGCGGGCGGCCGCTGGACCGTGACACAGCCGGCCAGGGCCGCGACCGCCACGGTGACCAGGAGCGTTGCGGTGGTCGTCGTTCGATGCACGTGCGCAACTCTGCTGGGTACGGGCCCCCGGCAGCCCGGCGGTCGGCCGGAGGATGCCCCGCACGGGTGATCTCCGGCCCCTCAAGGAGTGCATGCGGCGCACGCGGGTGACGGCCGCCGGCGTCCGTCGCGGGCGCCGCGTCAGTCGCCGGTCGCCCCGTCGACGCGCTCGCGGAGCAGGTCGGCATGGCCGTTGTGGCGGGCGTACTCCTCGATCATGTGGGTGTAGATCCACCGCAGGCTGAACGGCTCGTCGGTGAACCTGCTGCGGCCCTTGGACAGCTCGTCCAGGCCGAAGCCGGCGGCGTTGCGGCGCGCGGTGTCGATCTCGGCCTGCCAGGTGGCGTACGCCTCGGCCCAGGTGTCCTGCTCGGTGACGTGGAAGTCGCCGTCCCGGTCCTGATCGCTGAAGTAGATCGGCCCGGGGTCGTCGCCCACCAGCACCTTGCGGAACCAGCCGCGCTCCACCTCGGCCATGTGCCGCACCAGCCCCATCAGTGACAGCTCGGACGGCTTGGCCGAAGTGGTCCGCAGCTGCTCGTCGGTCAGGCCTTCGCACTTCCAGGCCAGGGTCTGGCGGTGGTAGTCCAACCAGCCTTCCAGCATGGTGCGTTCGTCGGCGTTCTGGGCGGGTTCCGCGCGCTCGGTCGTCATGCCCCGATCGTGTCCCACCTCCGCTTCCTCACGCCATGCTTTTTCCGGCGCCGAACATCCCCTCCAGCAGCTCCCGCAGCCCCGCCCGCACCTCTTCCAGTTCCGGCACCCGGGCGTGGTAGGAGCCGGCCACACAGGAGAACATCAGTCCGTCCGCCCAGGCGACCAGGGACAGCACGTGCCGGTCCGGGTCGGTGGAGCCCAGGGCCGAGACCAGCGTGCCGAGCTGGTCCCGGAAGCGGGCGCCCGCCGCGTCGAAATGGGCCCGCAGCTCGGGACGGCGGGTCGCCTCCAGGGCCAGTTCGTAGCGGGCGAGGGTCAGTTCGCGATTGCCGGTCAGGGCGCGGTGGGTGGCCAGGGCCAGCCCGGCCACCAGCGCGTCGGGACCGCCGGTGCGCGGGTCGGGCATCTCGTGCAGCGCCAGCACTCGCGCCTCCCGGTCGGCCAGCCGCCGCACCGCCAGCTCCAGCAGCGCCTGCCGGGTGCGCGCGATGTTCGACGTCGAGCCCTGCGGCAGCCCGGCCGCCTCGTCCACCGCCCGGTGCGTCAGACCGCGCAGTCCGCGCGCGGCGAGCAGGGCGAGCGCGGCGTCGGCGACGAGATCGGCGCGCGAGGCGCTCGCGGGGTGTGCGGACATGGAGATCAACCTACCTGCGACTACGCCCGTAGTGTCCACTCGCACTACATCCGTAGTATCGTCGCGACACCGTCTCACTACAGATGTAGTCTCGGATGTGCGGGAGGAAACCATGCCCCAGCAGTCGGACGCCGTCGTCATCGGCGGCGGTATCGGAGGTCTCGCCGCGGCGGCGGCACTGCACCAGGCCGGCCGGCAGGTCACCGTGCTGGAACGGGCCGGCGACCTGGAACCCGTCGGCGCGGCCATCTCGCTCTCCCCGAACGCCCTGCGCGCCCTGGACGTCCTCGGCATCGGCGAGGAGATCCGCGACCTCGCCGCCTGGCAGGGCGACGGTGGACTGCGTACTCCCCGCGGCCGCTGGATCTCCAGGACCAGCGCCGCCGCGGCGGCCGAGCGCTTCGGCGGGCCCCTCGTCCTGCTGCACCGCGCCACACTGATCAACAGCCTGGCCGGGCTCCTGCCGGCCGGCACCGTCCGGACGAACGCCGCCGCGAGGCTCGCCGACCCCGGCGACGCCCACCGTCCGGCCCGCGTGACCACCCCCGACGGCGAGTGGGAGGCCGGCCTGGTGGTGGCCGCCGACGGCATCCACTCCGCCGTGCGCGGGACGCTCTTCCCGGACCATCCAGGGCCCCGCTACGCGGGATTCACCACCTGGCGGGTCGTGATCCAGGTCCCCGGCGTCGAGTTCGCCTCCCACGAGACCTGGGGCCGAGGATGCCTGTGGGGCACGCACCCGCTCAAGGACGGCCGGGTGTACGCGTACGCCGCCGCCGCGGCGCCCGCCGGCCGGTACGCGGCCGACGACGAACGGGCCGAACTCCTGCGCCGCTTCGGCCACTGGCACGAACCGATCCCCGCCGTGATCGCCGCCGCCCGCCCCGAGGACGTGCTGCGCCACGACGTCCACCACATGACCGAGCCGCTGCCCGCCCACCACCGCGGCCGGGTCGCCCTCCTCGGCGACGCCGCCCACGCGATGGCGCCGACCCTGGGCCAGGGCGGCAACCAGGCCATCGAGGACGCCGTCGTCCTCGCCCACCACGCCGGCGACCTCGCGGCCTACACCGCCGCCCGGCTGCCCCGGACCACCGCGATCGCCCGCCGGGCGGCCAGGGTCGCGCGCGTCGACATGATGAGCAACCGCGCCGGAATCGCCGTACGCGACACCGCGATCGCCGCACTCTCGACGGCCCGGCCGGCACTGCTCCTGCGCGGTTTCGACGGCATCGCCGACTGGCGCCCTCCGCAGCAGCCGTATGCTGCCCTGCGGGCAGGAACGGACAAGCGGTGAAGGAGCCAACGTGAAAGTCGGCTGCATCGGACTCGGCGACATCGCGCAGAAGGCGTATCTGCCGGTGCTCGCCACCCAGCCCGGAGTCGACCTGCATCTGCAGACCCGGACGCCCGGGACGATGGAGCGGGTCGCCGACAGCCTGCACCTGCCGGCCGGCCGGCGGCACACGAGCCTGGACGCACTGCTCGCCCAGGACCTCGACGCCGCCTTCGTGCACGCCCCCACCGCCGCCCACCCGGAGATCGTCGGCCGCCTGCTGGAGGCCGGCGTCCCGACCTACGTCGACAAGCCGATCGCCTACCGGCTCGCCGACTCCGCGCGCCTGGTGGCGCTCGCCGAGGAGGGCGGCGTCTCGCTCGCCGTGGGGTTCAACCGGCGTCACGCGCCGGGATACGTGCAGTGCGCCGACCATCCACGCGAGCTGATCCTGATGCAGAAGAACCGCATCGGGCTGCCCGAAGAGCCCCGGGCCATGATCCTCGACGACTTCATCCACGTCGTGGACACCCTGCGGTTCCTGGCACCCGGCCCGGTCGACGACATCACCGTCCGCGCCCGGGTGCGGGACGGGCTGCTGCACCACGTCGTGCTCCAGCTCGCCGGGGACGGGTTCACCGCCCTCGGCGTGATGAACCGGCTCAGCGGCTCGGCCGAGGAGATCCTCGAGGTCTCCGGGCAGGACACCAAGCGCCAGGTGGTCAACCTGGCCGAGACCATCGACCACAAGGGACAGCCGACCGTGCGGCGGCGCGGCGACTGGGTGCCCGTCGCCCGGCAGCGCGGCATCGAGCAGGCCGTGCTGTCCTTCCTCGACGCCGTGCGCGCCGGCAAGGTGCTCAGCGCCCGTGACGCACTGGAGACTCACGAACTGTGCGAGCGGGTGGTTCGGACGGTTCAGGAGTGCTCCGGCGAAGCCTGAGCACTCGCACGCCCTCCGTCACGCCCAGGGCCGCCAGCACCAGCAGGGCGCCGTGCGCCGCCCAGTCGCCGAAGCGGACGTACGGGGTGACGCCGTGCGCCGTCGGCACGTCGTACACCCGCGCGGTGCTCGCGTCGGTGCCGAGCCAGGAGCCGATGCGCCCGCCGCTCGGGCCGTACACGGCGGACACGCCGGTCAGCGTGGCGTGCACCATGGGCCGTCCGGTCTCGGCGGCGCGCAGCGCGGCGAGCGAGGCATGCTGCTCGGGGGCCCAGCTCTGCTGGAACGTGGAGGTCGACGACTGCGCCAGCAGCACGCCCGCGCCGTCCTGCGCGAGGTGGCGGCTCATGTCCGGGAACGCGGTCTCGAAGCAGACCATCGGGCCGATGCGCAGGCCGTGACCGACGTTCATCACCACCTGCTCGGTGCCCCGCCGGCGGTCCTCGCCCGCCGCCTTGCCGACGGAGGTCGCCCAGCCGAGCACTGAGCGGGCCGGGACGTACTCGCCGAACGGGACCAGCCGCATCTTGTCGTAGCGGTCACCGGTCGGGCCGTTCGGACCGACCAGCACGGAGCTCTTGTAGATCCCGGGCAGATCGGAGCGCCGGGCGTCGACGTTGACCAGGATGTCGGCACCGGTGGCCCGCGACAGCGCGGCTATCCGCCGCGCCAGGTCGGGCCGGCCGTCCAGGTCGAAGCCGACGCTGCTCTCGCCCCAGACGACCAGGTCGAGGTGGAGCCCCACCAGGCCGCGGGTCAGCTGCTCCTCGCGTTCGAAGCGCCGCAGCCCGCTCTCGGTGCCGGCCACGATCCCCGGCTGCACGACGGCGATGCGGACATGGCCGTCGACGTGGGGGCGCGGGGCCCAGGCCCAGGCCGCGGAGGCCGCCACGGCCGTCGCCACCAGACCGGCCACGGCGGGCAACCGAGATCCGCGGACCGCGACGAGCAGGGCGAGCGCGACGTTAACGGCCACGACCAGGAAACTCAGCAGCCACACCCCGCCGACCGAGGCCAGCCGCAGCGCCGGTGCCACCTGCCACTGGCTGGCGCCCAGCATCCCCCAGGGCCCGCCCAGCCCCTGCCAGGACCGCACGAGCTCGACCGCCAGCCAGCCCGACGGCAGCACGAGGAGGGCGGCCGCGCCCCGCCATGGCGAGGGCGTCCCGGCCAGGAAGCGCCGTACCAGCCATCCCCAGGGCGCCCACAGGGTGCCCAGCAGCGCCGCGATGACGACCGTGAAGACATGCAGGCTCGGCAGCAGCCAGTGGTGCATGGCCAGCATGAAGCCCAGGCCGCCGAACCAGCCGTCGTAGGCGGCCCGTTTCCCGGTCGGGGCGGCACGGGCGAGCAGGATCCACGGCACCAGGGCGACGTAGGCGAACCACCACAGGGACGGGGCGGGGAAGGCGAACACGGGCAGGGCACCGGCGAGCGCGGCGAGAACCGAACGCCGCCAGGGGGAGGCGAGCCACCGACCGAACGTCTTCATAGGGCGCCCTCCTACCCCGTGGACGGCTCCGGCTACCCCGCGGATGGCTCCAGTGTGCGCGCTGCGGCCGATCTCGCCCAGAGGGCCTTGGACTCCGAGAGGGGGCGGGTGGGCCCTGTTCCGGCGGCGGCCGGCTCAGCTCGAGGGAGGGGGAGGGGGCGGGGTCGTGCCGGGCTCGGGCAGCCGGCGCCACTTCTCGGCGACGACGACCTCCCGCAGCCGCCAGCCTTCGTCCGTGCGCAGCAGCGCGAACGCGTACCGGCCGCCGCACATGAAGTCGGGCGCCGTCGCCTCGCCGTCGCCGCCGTCCCCGGCCAGGCGCATCGGGTTGACGTAGTCGGCCTGCAGCCGGGCGGTGTCGCCCGTGTCCTGCTGGAGGATCCCGAACCGGAGCCGCCGGTTGACGATCAGATGCTGGCGCATCGGAAACAGCCGCATGGTCTGCGCGAGCCACCCGGCGACCTGCCCGGCGTCGCCCTCGATGCCGCCGGCCGACCGGTAGTCGGCGCGCCCGTCCGGCGTGAACAGCTTCCGGTACGCCGCCCAGTCGCCGTCGTCCACCGCCACCGCGTACTCGGTGATCAGCCCGTCCACGGCCAGCCGGTCCATCACGGTCGCGAGCTCGATCCGCTGCGTCATCGGTTCAGTGTTGGCCACGGCACACGAGGAGCCAAGAGGCGTGCGGCGACATTCGCGGCTGCGAGGAGCCGCGGGCGCCCCGATCGGGCACAGCCGACAGCATGTGCACGGGGCCGAGCATGTGCACGGGGCCGAGCATGTGCACGGGGCCGGGGACGGGGCCGAGTACGAGGCCGGAGATCGCGCCGGGCGGGTGCTCCGGCACCCACGGGCCTAGGATGATCACGTAGGCCTGGCCGGACGGTGGAGCGGAGGTCGTCATGAAACGTCTCGTCACGGTCGTCACCGGCGGCGGCCGGGGCATCGGCGCCGCGGTCTGCCGGCGACTGGCGGCCGACGGGCACGACGTGGTGGTGGGATACGTCAACGACACCGAGGCGGCCGAGGCGGTCGCGGACGAGGTGCTCGAGGCCGGGGCGCGCAGTGTCACCGTACGGATGGACACCTCCGTCGAGGCCGACGTCGAGCGGCTCTTCGCCACGGCGGAGGAGCGCCTCGGGCCGGTGACGGGGCTGGTGAACAACGCCGGCGTGACCGGGCCGCTGGGCCGCCTCGCCGACACGGACACCGCCGACCTGCGGCGGGTGGTGGACGTCAACCTCATGGGGACGCTGCTGTGTTCGCGCCGCGCTGCTCAGCTGATGACGCCCCGGGGGAGCGGCGTGATCGTGAACGTGTCGTCCGCGGCCGCCACGCTCGGCAGCCCGGGCGAGTACGTGCACTACGCTGCGACGAAGGCCGCCGTCGACGCCCTGACACTGGGCCTGGCCAAGGAACTCGGCCCGGACGGCATCCGCGTCAACGCGGTCGCGCCCGGCCTGATCGACACCGAGATGCACGCGGCGATGGGCGATCCGGACCGGGCCGGGCGCGCCGCCGACACGATCCCTCTGCGCCGCCCGGGCCAGGCCGAGGAGATCGCCGCGGCCGTCGCATGGCTGATGTCGCCGGACGCCTCCTACACGTCGGGTGCGGTGCTCCGGGTGGCGGGCGGCCGCTGAGCCGGGTGCCGGCGGCAGCGGAGCCGGACGGTGGTCGCGGACCGGGGCGGGCGGGTGCCGCGCGCGTTCGCGGACACGGCCGAGCGCCCTGCGGATACGGGGGCGGCGGGCCCCTGCTCGGTGCGGACCCCGGGTCGCCTCAGGCTGCCTCGATGACCTCGCACCGGATGGCGGCGGCCCACTCGACGACCAGCAGTTCGTACTCCGCGCGGTCCTGGGCCGACAGGGACCCGCCCGAGCGCATCCAGAGCGCCCGGATCTGCTCGTTCAGCTCGGCAGCAGACCGCACGGAACCACGGGCCACGGAATCGGGGAACATGGCCACAAGCCTAGGGGCAAGCACTGACACTGCGCTACCGGACGGCTACGCGAACGGTTGGGAGTGGGGCGTCCCGGCCGGTGCGTCGGGGCCGGTGGACGCGCCGGACGCGATCCTCAGCCGGCCGACCCGGCCGCGTGCGGGCTCAGCGCGCCCGCGGTGACCAGCCCGATGATGACGACCCCGAGCGCCACTCGGTTCCAGACGAACGGCCTGAAGCTCCTTTTTCACAGCCCTGCACGGCAGTTGTCCCGGTGCCCGGCCCCGATGCCGGCCGGTTACCGGGGTGTTGACCCGCGACGGTGCCGCCGCATGTGGCGCCGTCGAGGCGCTCTGCGCGCAGAGCGGTGCTCGTCAGGGTGCTACGCCGCCGACGGGCCCCTCACCGTCCAGCCCGGGGCCTGCGGGTGGGCCGTCAGATCCTCGTGGTGCACGGCGCCGCCGCAGGCGGAGCAGGTGACGACCGGGAGCAGTTCGTTGCCGCAGATGTGCTCGATCACCATGGGGCGGTCCTTGTCGTCGCGCAGGTGGCGGTCGCCCCAGGCCATGAGGGTCATCAGCACCGGTTCCAGCTCGATGCCCGCCTGTGTGGGCCGGTACTCGAAGCGCTGAGGGCGCTCGCTGTAGGCCTGTTTGGTGAGGATTCCGGCGTCGACGAGGCGGCGCAGCCGGGTGGCCAGGATGTCGCGCGGTGCGCCGATGTTGCGCACCAGCTGGTCGAAGCGGCCGTTGCCCAGGCACACCTCGCGCAGGACGAGCAGCGAGTACTTCTCGCCGACCAGCGCGAGGGTGTCGGCGATGGAGCAGGGGCGCGGGTCCTTGGTGGCGGCCATGACGCCAGTCTATGTGAGGGTTTGATTTTCCAACGCGCCGAGCTATGGTGAGTTCGGATCTCCTACTCACTGGTAATCGCCCTGCTGAACAGTCCTGCTGAACAGTCCTGCTTAACGGTCCTGCCGAATCGCCCTTCCACGTCACCGCACTGATCGCCCCCCACCAGATCGCCCCACCAGATCGCCCCACCAAATCGCCCGACCAACCCGGACCCGGGACCCGGACGCGTTCCCGGTCACCGTCCGGAGGCCAAGGAGGCCCGCACCATGCGTGACGCAGTCATCGTCGAAGCCGTACGCACCCCCGTCGGCAAGGGCAAGCCGAACGGCGCCCTCGCGCACGTCCACCCCGTGGAGCTCCTCGCCCACACCCTGCGCACCCTCGTCGAGCGCTCCGGCGTCGACCCCGCGCTCATAGACGACGTGATCGGCGGCACCGTCGACCAGGTCGGCGAGCAGGCCATGAACACCACCCGCTACGCCATGCTGTCGGCGGGCCTGCCCGAGACGGTTCCTGCGACCACCGTGGACCGCCAGTGCGGCTCCTCCCAGCAGGCCGTGCACTTCGCGGCCCAGGGCGTGATGGCGGGCGCGTACGACGTCGTCGTGGCCTGTGGGGTGGAGTCCATGAGCCGGGTGCCCATGTGGTCGAACGTGCCCGCCGGTGCGGACCCATTCGGCCCCGGTGTGGCCGAGCGCTACCCCGACGGGCTCGTCCCGCAGGGCATCAGCGCCGAACTCATCGCAGCCAAGTGGTCCATCGGGCGGGAGCGGATGGACGCCTTCGCCGTCTCCTCGCACCACAAGGCCGCCGCGGCCTGGCAGGCCGGTCTGTTCGAGGCCGAGGTCGCGCCCTTGCAGGGCGTCACCCGCGACGAGTGCGTACGGCCGGCCAGCACCACCGAGATCCTGGCCGGCCTCAGGCCCGCCTACCACGACCCCGCATACGCGGAGCGCTTCCCGCAGATCGAGTGGAACGTCACCGCGGGCAACGCCAGCCCCGTCAACGACGGGGCGTCCGCGGTCCTCATCACCTCCGGCGAGACCGCCGCCCGCCTCGGCCTGCGCCCGCTCGCCCGGCTGCACAGCTTCGCCGTCACCGGCTCCGACCCGCTGCTCATGCTCACCGGTGTCATCCCGGCGACGGAGAAGGTGCTGCGCAGGGCGCACCTCACCCTCGACGACATCGACCTGTTCGAGGTCAACGAGGCGTTCTCCAGCGTGGTGCTGGCCTGGCAGCAGGAGACGGGCGCCGACCTCGACAAGGTCAACGTGCACGGCGGCGCGATAGCGATCGGCCATCCGCTCGGCGCGAGCGGCACCCGTCTGACGACGACCCTCGTCCACGCCATGCGCGAGCGCGGCGCCCGTTACGCCCTGCAGACGATGTGCGAGGCGGGCGGCCTCGCCAACGCGATGATCCTGGAAGCGGCGTAGCGGGTCCGGCTCGCTTCGGTCCCCCGCGGCCGACAGGGGCGGGACGGCTGGGGCCGTGGTCCGATGGGCCGACGGCCCCGGGGGACATGCCCCATGGCGCGGTGGTGAGACGGCCGGCGCGCGGCGGCGCCGCACGGGCTGGGCCGTGCGAGGGCGTGGACAGGTGCGCGAGGGGCCCTGACAGGCGCAGGGGCGTCGTCATGGCCTGGAGGAGCGCGGCGCAAGGGTGTTGGAGGAACGGGCCGCTGCCCCCGGCGGCGTCAGCGTCGCCGCAGGTGGTGGCGCTTGCGCCACGCCACGGCCGCGCCCGCCAGGGCCGGTGCGGCGATGCAGGCCATCGCGATGAGGAAGGCCGGCGAGGTCGGGGCGGAGGCGCGGGCGCCGGCGACGGCGTAGGCGGCGGTGTTCGGGATCGAGCCGAGTGCCGTCGCGAGCAGGAACGCCGGCCAGCCCATGCGGGAGACGGCGGCACAGTAGTTGGCCGCCCAGAACGGCACCGCCGGGAACAGCCGGGCGGCCATCATCGACCGGAAGCCGTGCCGGCTCAGCTGCCCGTCCGCCGCCTTCAGTAGCCGGCCCCGCAGCAGCGGCCGCAGCGCGTCCTGGCCCAGCACCCGGCCGAGACCGAAGGAGATCCCGGCCCCCAGGACCGTACCGGCCAGCGCCGCCGTGAGGCCCAGCTGCGAGCCGAACAACGCGCCCGCGGCGAGGTTCAGCAACGGACGTGGCACGAACGCCACCGTGCACAGCCCGTACGCCACCGTGAACACCACCGCGGCCGCAGCCCCGCCCAGGTGCGGCGGCCAGCCGTGCGCCAGCAGCCGCTGCGGCTGGAAGAGGAGCACGGACGCGCCGGCCGCCGCGAGCAGGACGAGCAGCAGGGACAGCCGTGACCAGGGCGAGAGGAGCGCCCTCGCGCCTCGGGCGGGCACGGCCGTGGGTACGGCGGCGGCGAGCTCCGTGGCGGTGGCCCGGGGAGAGGCCGTGGCGGTGCCCCCAGAGCGGGTGGTGGCATCGAGCATTCGGCGACACTAACCGACGGCCATGTGTGGTCGCCGTATGGTGCGTCCCAGGAGCGTCACAGGTGCCGCCAGCCCGAGGGGCCGGGAGTGCCGTGGCGCCGCGGGCGTGGATGAAGGACGTCGCCGAAAACCATTCGACCCGCCGCGGGTTGTCCTGGATGATCGATGCCATGTTCCGGCACGCCTTCGTCCTCGCAGCATCCGCAGTCGCGGATGCTCCGAAGGCTGCCGTCCCGATCCTCCTGGCCGCGGTCGACGGCGCCCGAAGCTGACCCTTCCCGGAATGTCCGGCGGACCCCGCAGGGGGAGGGTCGGCGAGTCCTCGGGGTCCCCGCACCACATCACCAGGCTTCGAGGTACAGCCATGCCCAAGACGGCGTACGTACGCACCAAACCGCACCTGAACATCGGCACGATGGGCCACGTCGACCACGGCAAGACCACCCTGACCGCCGCCATCACCAAGGTTCTCGCCGAGCGCGGCACCGGCACGTTCGTACCGTTCGACCGCATCGACCGGGCGCCGGAGGAGGCGGCGCGCGGCATCACCATCAACATCGCGCACGTCGAGTACGAGACGGACACCCGGCACTACGCGCATGTGGACATGCCGGGCCACGCCGACTACGTCAAGAACATGGTCACCGGGGCCGCGCAGCTCGACGGGGCGATCCTCGTGGTCTCGGCGCTCGACGGGATCATGCCGCAGACCGCCGAACACGTGCTGCTCGCCCGGCAGGTGGGCGTGAACCACATCGTCGTCGCCCTCAACAAGGCCGACGCCGTCGACGACGGAGAGGAAGCGGTGCTCATCGACCTGGTCGAGCTGGAGGTCCGCGACCTGCTCACCGAGCAGGGCTACGGCGGCGACGCCGTGCCCGTCGTCCGGGTTTCCGGGCTGAAGGCGCTGGAGGGCGACCCACGGTGGACGGCGTCGATCGAGGCGCTGCTCGACGCCGTGGACACGTATGTGCCCATGCCCGAGCGGTACCTGGACGCCCCGTTCCTGCTGCCGGTGGAGAACGTGCTCACCATCACCGGCCGCGGCACGGTCGTCACCGGCGCGGTCGAGCGCGGCACGGTCCGCGTCGGCGACCGGGTCGAGGTGCTCGGCGCCGAGGTCGAGACGGTCGTGACCGGGCTGGAGACCTTCGGCAAGCCCATGGAGGAGGCGCAGGCCGGCGACAACGTGGCGCTGCTGCTGCGCGGTGTCCCGCGCGACGCGGTCCGCCGCGGGCATGTCGTCGCGGCGCCGGGCAGTGTGGCGCCCCGGCGGCGCTTCACGGCGCAGGTGTACGTCCTGTCGACGCGTGAGGGCGGCCGGGCGACCCCGGTGTCCACCGGTTACCGGCCGCAGTTCTACATCCGCACGGCGGACGTGGTCGGCGACGTCGACCTCGGCGAGAGGGCGGTCGCCCGGCCCGGGGACACGGTCACCATGACGGTGGAGCTGGGGCGCGAGGTGCCGCTGGAGGCGGGCCTGGGCTTCGCCATCCGTGAGGGCGGCCGGACGGTCGGCGCCGGCACCGTCACCGCCGTGGAGTGAGGACGGCTGCCGGGAGCAGGGGGACTGCGCGGCCGGTCGTGGCCGGTCGCGCGGTCCCCCGCGACGTCCACGGGTGCGCCCGGCCCGGCACAATGGACCCGTGACCGAGCCCATACCCGTGACCCGGACCGTCGATCACGGGACCGCCAAGCTGATGCCCGACGTGGACCGCGCACGGGCCTGGCTGCTAACCGTGGACGGTGCGCCGCAGTCGTACGTCGACCTGGACGCGCCCGCCCACCTGGAGTTCGAGTACGCGCGCCGGCTCGGGCACGTCCTGGACACGGTCGCGGAACCGGGCCGACCGCTGGACGTGCTGCACCTCGGCGGGGGCGCGCTCACACTGCCCAGGTACGTGGCCGCCACCCGCCCCGGCTCCCGGCAGGACGTGGTCGAGGCCGACCGCGGGCTGCTGGAACTGGTCGTCGACCACCTTCCGCTGCCGGACGGGTCCGGCATCACGCTGCACGCCGCCGACGCCCGCGCCTGGCTGGAGGCGGCCCCGGCCGGCTCCGCGGACGTACTGATCGCCGACGTCTTCGGCGGCTCCCGGGTCCCGGCCCACCTGACGTCCCTCGCCTACGCCCGTGAGGCGGAGCGTGTGCTGCGTCCTGGCGGCGTCTATCTCGCCAACCTCGCCGACGCCGCGCCCTTCGCCTTCCTGCGCTCCCAACTCGCCACGTTCGCCGCGGCGTTCGAGGAGCTGGCGCTGATCGCCGAGCCGGGGGTGCTGCGCGGCCGCCGCTTCGGCAACGCCGTACTCGTCGCCGCGCACCACCCCGTGGACGCCGCCGCCCTGACCCGTCTCACCGCCTCCGACGTCTTCCCCGCCCGCGTCGAACACGGCACCGCGCTCAGGGAGTTCACCGGGGACGCCGAACCGGTGCGCGACGAGACCGCGGTACCGTCACCCGTCCCCCCTGACGGGGCCTTCGGTATCGGCTGACTCGCCCGTGTTCAGACCCGGTGTGCCCGTGCGGGGGGACGGCGGCAGCGGCGCCGGTGTCAGCCGTTGCGCAGATTGCCCGAGTAGATCCAGCCGTGGCTGTACGGCGCGTCGGTGAAGTACCAGAGGTTGCCCTTGCTGTTGACGCACTGCTGCACCAAACGGACCTTGTAGCCCTTGCCGAGGTTGGTGATGACGCGGGCGGTCGAGCTGTAGCCCGCCCGGATCGGCGTCAGGTCCTTGGTCGTGATCATCTGCTTGGCGATCTCGTTGCACTTCGTGGGCGGAATGGCCGACGCGGACGTCGCTCCCAGAAGCGGTACGGCGCCCCCCAGCGCCAGGGCTGCGAGCGCGGTGGCTGCTCGGATCTTCATGTGTCTCCTTGTGGCTGCGCCTCGCCCCCTGGTCCGCGGGGGCCAGGCGTGGAATGTCATGCCCCTGATGGGTCACCGTTCAGCCGAACTGTACTGAGGATCTTCATGACGGTCGCCTTGGACACCTCGTCGTGCACGCCCTTGGCGCCGTAGAAGTTCCACGAGACGAAGTCCCCGGCGGAGTTCTTGAAGCCGAAACTGACCGCCTTGCCGTCGCTCGCGCACTTGCCCTTCATCGGCGTGTTCGTCGAGTACGCCCAGGCGACGCTGCCCCTGATGCCCGACGTGGTCTTGTATGCCTGGGCCTTCTTCTCCAGCGTGAGGCTCTTCTTGTCGGGCTGCGTGTAGCCGCCGTAGACCCACCAGCCGACGGTGTTCACCGCCACCTCGTCCGTGTTCTTCGCGCCGTCGGCGCCCTTGACGCCCGTCGCGGCCAGGGAGGTGTCGTCCGTGCGGCCGTCCTTGTCGTCGTCCGAGGTGCACCACTTCGACTTGTACTTGGCGGCACCGGACATGACGGCGAGCAGCTTGCCGCTCTTGTTCTCCTCGAACCCGATCCCCACCCCGGGGGCCTGCACCTCCCAGTCCGCCGGCACGTCGTAGGCGACGCCCCACTTGGGGTTCACCACGACCTTCCAGCCGGCGATCGTCGGCTTCGCGGTCCCGGTGCCACGTGGGTTGTCGTCGGGCGCGGATGCCGAGTCGCTCGGGTCGGCCGTCGCCGGCTTGGAAGGGCCGGGCTTGTTGTTCTTGCCGCCGCCGGCCTTGTCGTCGTGGTTGCCGCCGAGGACCAGGAAACCGGTCACGCCGGCGGCCACCACCACCGCCGCGGCCGCGATGATCGCGACGAGCTTCGTCCGGTTCCCGCCGCCGCTCCCGTCCCCGCCCTGCGGCGGCTGTGGCGCGCCCGTGGGGCCGGGAGCACCCCACTGCGGCTGCTGCGCGTAGGGGTTGGGCTGCTGGTATCCGGGCTGCTCGTATCCGGGCTGCTGGTACGGATTCGGCTGCTGGTACCCCGGCTGCTGATACGGGTTGTTCTGCGGATTCTGCTCGCCCCCGGGCGGCTGCTGTCCTGGCCACATGGGCAGTAACCCTAGTGGCGCGGGGGACACGATTCGGTCACCGGCCCTTGTCAGGGACGTACCAGAAACCCGGCCCCCGGCCTCCATGGTCCGCTCTGTCTGTTCAGATTCGGCTACCGATGAGTAATATGGCGCCATGAGCGCAGATCAGATGCCGATCGGCGAGATGCTCGCCGCCACCGTGCCGATGGCCCGGACCCTGAACCTCGAGTTCCTCGAGACCACGCCGGACAAGGCCGTGGTGGCCCTGCCGGACCAGAGCGAATACCACAACCACGTGGGCGGGCCGCACGCCGGCGCGATGTTCACGCTCGGCGAGTCCGCCAGCGGCGCGATCGTGCTGGCCGCGTTCGGGGACCAGCTCTCGCGTGCCGTGCCGCTCGCCGTACGGGCCGAGATCGCCTACAGGAAGCTGGCGATGGGGGCCGTCACCGCCACCGCGACCCTGGGCCGGCCGGCCGCCGAGGTCGTCGCGGAACTGGACGCGGGCAAGCGGCCCGAGTTCCCGGTGTCGATCGAGATTCGGCGCGGCGACGGGGCCGTCACCGGAGAGATGACGGTGCTCTGGACACTTCGGCCCAACGGCTGAGCGGCGCGGCGCGCGGAGGCCCCGGCGGGCAATCTCCCGGCCGGGGCCTTCGCTCGGTGGCGGTCAGGCGGCGAAGTGACGGCCCTGGCGGGTCCGGCGGTCCGCGGCCCCCTCGCCGATCCGGCGGGTCCGCGGCCCCTCGCCGATCCGGCGGTCCGCCGCCTCCTCGCCGACCTCCCGCTTGGCGACGAACTCCTTGAGTCAGGCCAGGAACCCGGGGCCCGGATCCGCACGGTCGCAGGCCAGGCGGGCGACCGTGCGCAGGTAGTCCGCCTTGTCGCCGGTGCCGTAGCGCAGGCCGCCGAAGACCACCCCGCGCACCGTGCCGCCCGCGGCCGGTTCCCGGAGGGCGTCGGTCAGCTGGATCTCGCCGCCGCGGCCGGGCGGGGTGCGCTCCAGGACGTCGAACACGGCCGGGTCGAGGACTAGCGGCCGATCACCGCGTAGGCGCTCGGCGCGTCCTCGCGTGAAGGCTTCTCGACCAGGCCCGTCACATGGACCACCCCCTCCTCACCGGTGGGTTCGCCGCCGCGCGGTCATGGAGGTGGAGCCGGGCCGGGGCCGCCTCCATGAGGGCGACCACGCTGCCCGCGTGCCGGTCGCGGACGTCCAGCATCCGGCTCAGCAGGGTCTCGCGCGGGTCGATGAGGTCGTCACCGAGCAGCACGGCGAACGGCTGGTCGCCGATGCACCGGCGGGCGCACAGCCCAGCGTGGCCCAGTCCGAGCGGAGCCCGCTGCCTGATGTGGTGGACGGCGGCAAGGCGGGCCGGGTCGCGGACGGCGTCCAGCCACACCGTGACCCCCTCGGCGGCCAGGGCCTGCTCCAGTTCGAAGGCGTGGTCGAAGTGGTACTCGATGGCCCGCTTGTGCCGCCCGGTGACCATCAGGATGACGCCGAGCCCGGCCGCGGCCGCCTCCTCGACGACGTACTGGACGGCCGGCCTGTCGGCGACCGGCAGCATTTCCTTCGGTGTCGCCCTGGCCGCGGGCAGGAAGCGGGTGCCCCGTTCCGGCGGCCGGGACGACGGGCTTGCGGACGGTGCGGGTGCCGGGGGACGGGGCTGAGGACCGGGGGACGGTCATGACGCGCCATGCCGGCCCACGGGTATGAGAGCGGCCCCGGAGAAACGTAGGAGTGCGCTGCGGGACGGGAGTTGGAGATTTCGTGTGCCATACGGACGTCCTTGGGCACAAGTTGACTTCCCTGCGACCGGTGCTTCGAATGCCGGTGCGGCTACCCGAGGTAACCTGCCGACAATATCCGGCCGTTGGTACATCCGCCATTCGAACTTCTTGTTTCTTGTGAGTCGCGTGTGCGAAGGTGAGCCTCCCTGTGGGAAAGGCGAAGGCCGGCCTCGCTTTTCCGGTCAGATGCGCACCTCTTGGCACCCGCATTCGCCTGGACGTGCGTTCCGCATGCCGCCCTGCGGCTCGGAAGGAAATGGTTCCGTGCAATCCCCCCACCCCCCACGCCCTCCCTATCCGCCCCACCGCGGCGCGCCCCCCGGCGAGTCCGACCGCGGACTCGTCGCCCGGCTGCGCGACCCCGACGGTGGCCACCACGCCGTCGCGCTGCTGCTCGCCCGGCACTGGCGGGCGACCTACGACTACGCCGTCATCTGCCTGGCCGCCACGGGCGGTTCGGCGGCCATGGTGGCCACCGCAGCCTTCGGCCAGGTAATGCGTCGGCAGACCGGCGGGGCGGTCGGCGGCGCCCTGCGTCCGCAACTCCTCGCGGCCGCCCGGGAGACCGTCCGGACGTGGGCCGCCGACGAGGCGGCCTGCGTCGTACTGCCGGAACTGCGCAGGCCCGCCGGCGGTCGCGGGCTGCGCGCGGTGCGGTCCGTGACGCCCGAAAGGCGGCAACTGGCCGAACGCGCTTTCCACGCTCTTCCCGGGGCCTTCCAATGCCTGCTGTGGCACACCGAGGTCGAGGCCGAACCCATATCCATACCGGCCGGTCTGCTGGCGGTTGACGCCGATACCGCGGCGGGCGCCCTGCACCAGGCGCGCGAGCAATTCCGGGCCGGCTGCGTACGCGCTCACCGCGAACTCGCCACGTCCAGGGAATGCCGTTTCTACAACCGCCTCCTCGGCGTCCCCATGAGCCGGGGTGTGGCGCTGCTGCCCGATGTCCGGCGGCATCTGCGGGAGTGTTCCCACTGCCGTCATGCCGCCGAACAGCTCGGTCATTTCGGCGGCGGCCTGGACGTCCTGCTCGCCGAGACCGTGCTCGGCTGGGGAGCCCGCCGTTATCTCGACTCCCGCCCGGCCCGCGCCGCCTCCCCCTCGGCGCCGTCCGCCTCCGATCCGGCCCGGGCCCCGGGCGGCGGCCGGCACCGTACCCCGTCCGCCGGCCAGGACACGCCGTCACGCCGGCACTGGAAGGCCCTGGCCCTGGCCCTGGGCATCGGCCTCGCGTCCCTCGCCCTGCTCGCCACCGTGCTGGTCGTGCGCGCCTGGACGAACACCGGCGCCGTTCCCGGCCCCCGCACCGCCTGGGGAGCGCCGGGCGGCAACGCGGTCCGCCCGAGCGCTGCCGCCGTTCCCTCCGGCAACCCGTCCGCCGCCTCCGCATCCCGGCCCGCGGAGGTCGCCCACGGCCGGCTGCGCGCGCCGGCCGCCGGTCTCCGTCTCGACGTGCGCGGCGGCCGGGTCGCGGCGGGCGCCGGGGCCGGCCTCGCGGCCTGCTCGGTGGCCGGGCCGCAGCAGTGGTCGTACAGGGACGACGGACTCCTGCGCAGCGCCGCCGATCCCGCCCTCCGTCCGGAGGCCGATCGAGGCCGGTGGACCGTCCTCGTCTCCGGCTGCGCCGTACGCACCGGCGAAGTGAGCCACGACCTGACCGTCCCCGGCGAGCTCCTCCTCAGCCGGGGCAGAGGACTCGTCGTCGTCCCGGGCTCCGGCACGTCCCGTACCCGGGTCGTGGTCGAGGCGCGCGACGGGAGCGGGGTACAGCGGCGGCTGCTCGACCCGCTGACCCCGCTGACCCCGCTGACCCGGCGGGCCCGGCCGATCGGCCGCCCGGCGGTGCCGGACACCGGTGGGGCCCGGGCGGAGCGGACCGCGCGGTCTGGGTGGCCCGGGTGGGCTCCGTGGTCCGAGCGGTCCACGGGTTCCGAGCGGCCGGAGCGGCGTACGTGGCGCGCGGGCGCCTCGCCGTCCTCGCGGGCCGGCGGGGCCGGCACCCCGCGCCGGGCGGCAGCCCGCCCGGGCAACGGTGCGAGAAGCATCTCGTCCGGGCGAGCTGCCACCGCGGCGACGCCCCGTTCGGCGACGCGGGACCCGCGGTCCCGGTGCCGTGAGGTTGGTGAGGTCCGTGAGGTTGAAGTCGGTGAAGTCCGCGGAGTCCTTGGCGTCGGCGAAGTTTCTGAAGTTCGGTAAATCCGGTAAGTCCGTGCAGGTCGTGGCGGCCGTGCAGTCCGTGACGGCGCTCGTGGACCGCCCCGCGCCCGCTCCCTCGGCACTCGCTGCGCGTTCTGCGGCACGCCGTTGGAGCGTGCCGAACCGGTAGGCTTCCCTGGGGGCGCGTCTTCGCGGGCGCCCCCAGGGAACACATGGACGCGAAACGGGGAGGACCGGCGGTGCACGTCCAGGAGTGGCTCGACACGGTACCCGCGGCCGCCGTCTACGCCGTGGTGGCCCTGGTCATCGGTCTGGAGAGCCTGGGCGTCCCACTGCCCGGGGAGATCGTCCTGGTCTCCGCCGCCCTGATGTCCTCCCAGCACTCGGGCATCAACCCCGTCGTCCTCGGCGCGTGCGCCACCGTCGGGGCGGTCGTCGGCGACTCCATCGGGTACGCCATCGGCCGCAAGGGCGGCCGGCCGCTGCTCGCCTGGCTGGGGAGAAAGTTCCCCAGGCACTTCAGCGAGGGGCACGTCGCCACCGCCGAGCGGTCCTTCGAGAAGTGGGGCATGTGGGCGGTGTTCTTCGGCCGCTTCGTCGCCCTGCTGCGCATCTTCGCCGGCCCGCTCGCGGGCGTGCTGCGGATGCCGTACTGGAAGTTCCTCGTTGCCAACGTCCTCGGCGGCATCTGCTGGGCGGGCGGCACGACGGCGGTCATCTACTACGTCGGCGTGGTCGCCGAGTCCTGGCTGAAGAAGTTCTCGTGGCTGGGCCTGGTGGCGGCCCTGCTGATCGGGCTGGCGTCGATGCTGGTGCTCAAGCGCAAGGCGAAGAAGGCGGGCGCCTCCCGGCGCGAGACCGAAGAGCCGGAGCCCGTGGCCGCCGGGGAGTAGCGCGCGCCTCCGAGGGGGCGCGGCGAGCACCGGGGAACGGGCGAGCGGGCGTCCGGCCTGGGCCTCTAGGCGTGCTCCTCGCCATGGGCCTTCGCCAGCTCGGCGTACATGGTGCCGTTCAGGGTGATTCCCTGACGTTCCTCCTCGGTCAGTTCCCGCTTGACCTTCGCGGGCACCCCCGCGACCAGCGAACCCGGCGGCACCCGCATCCCCTGCGGCACCAGCGCCTGGGCGGCCACGAGGGAACCGGCACCGATCACCGCGCCGTTCAGCACCGTCGCGCCCATGCCGATCAGACAGTCGTCCTCGACGGTCGCCCCGTGCACCACGGCGTTGTGCCCGACCGAGACCCGCTCGCCGACGGCGACCGGGAAGCCGGGGTCCGCGTGCAGGGTGCAGTTGTCCTGGATGTTGCTGCGCGCGCCGACGGCGATCCGCTCCACGTCGCCGCGCAGCACCGCGCCGTACCAGACGCTCGCCCCCGCGCCCAGGGCCACGTCCCCGATCACCGTGGCCGTGGGCGCCACGAACGCCTCTTCGTCGACCTGCGGCTCCCGGCCTCCGATGCCCGTAATCAGCGCCTTGTGCGTCATCCTCGTCCTGCCTTTCACTGCCTCCGACGGCATGGGTGCTCCCGGCACCGTACGTCATCGGTGGGGCGAAGATCACAGGCGTCCGAGCCGGTGCGGTTGTGGCGCGCTGAGTACGGTGAGCGGGTGCCCAAGCGCAAGAACACGTTCTCATCCTGGCGGCGCCGCCTCGCCCAGCGCGCCGTCCACGCGGGCTGGGCCTGGGTGCAGCGCACGGGTTCCGTCACGGCCGAGCACCCCGGGCGCCTTCGCTTCGGCGCGATGGGAACGGGTACCAGGCTCGCCTTCCCTCTCGGCACGGTCTTCGGTGAGCCGTGGATCCATCTGGGCGCGCACTGCATCATCGGCGAGCAGGTCACGCTGACCGCCGGCCTGATGCCCGACCTCGACCTCGGTGCGGAGCCCATCCTGCGCATCGGCGACGGAGTCGTCCTCGGCCGCGGCAGCCACGTCATCGCCGACACCACGGTCACCATCGGCAGCGACTGCTACTTCGGGCCGTACGTCTACGTCACCTCCACCAACCACTCCTACGACGATCCGCACCAGCCCATCGGCAAGCAGTGGCCCCGGATGGAGCCGGTCGAGATCGGTCCCGGCTGCTGGATCGGCACCGGCGCGGTGATCCTTCCGGGGGCGCGCATCGGGCGGAACGTGGTGGTCGCGGCCGGCGCCGTGGTCCGCGGTGACGTGCCCGACCACGCGGTGGTCGCCGGTGCGCCGGCCCGGGTCGTACGCCGCTGGACCGCCGCCGAGGGCTGGCAGCCACCGCTCAGGACGCCGGCACCGGTGCCGATACCCGAGGGCGTCACCCCGGATCAGCTGCTCGCCCTGTCGGACCTGGACGAGGAGGGCGTGGCCCGGCTGGCCGGACTGGACGCGGAGGATGCCTCCCGGCTCGCCGGGCTGGAGGGGAAGGCGGGCCCGGGCGCACGGCTCGCCGGGCTGGAGACCGAGGGCTGAGTACGGCCCCCGGCCCTCGCCGGGCTGGACACCGAGGCTGCGTACGGCCCTGGCCACCGCCCGGCTGCGGGGTCAGCCCGTAGCCAGCAACAGTGTCCCCACCAGCGCCAGCCCCGCGCCGGCCGCCTGGACCGCCCGCAGCCGTTCGCTGAGGAAGCCGCGGGCGGCCAGCGCGGTCACCACCGGGTAGAGCGAGGCGAGCACCGCGGCCACCGTGACCGGGCCGTGCTGGGCGGCGACCGAGTACGTGCCGTTGGCGGCGACATCCGCGAGGCCGACGAAGGCGAGCGCCGGCAGCGCGCCCCAGGGAAAACCGCCCTCCGGCAGCACGGCCCCGCCCCGCCGCACGGAGAGGTACAGCGCGGCCCCGCCCGCGGCCACATTGGTCACCCGCTGCACGAAGAGCGCGAGGAACAGCCCGGTGACCGTGGTGGACGCCTCCGCGATCAGTGCGAACACCGTTCCGAAACCCAGCGCCGCGACCAGAGTCAGCCAGATCGTCCGCCGCTGCACCGCGGCCCCCTTCAGCTGCGGCCCGCCCGCGAGCACGACCCCGAGGACGGCGACCGCGATGCCCGCGACCTGCAGGAGCCCCGGCCGCTCGCCCAGCACCAGGCCGACGCCGACCGGCACCGCCACGCTCAGCGTCGCGAGCGGCGAGACCACACCCATCGGACCGAGGGCCAGTGCCTGGTAGAAGGAGAGCATCGCCACCGGCCCGGCCAGGCCCGCGGCGAACGCGAACCAGAGCTGGGGGCCCGCCTCGCTCCAGGCGCCGGTGGCGACCACCACCGCCCCCAGCACCGCGGCCGCGATCGTCTGGGAGACCATGACCACCGTCAGTGCCGGGTTGCGTCGCGTCAGCAGCCCGCCGCCGAAGTCGGCCAGGCCCCACAGGAGGCTGGTGGCCAGGGCGAAGAATGCTGTCACGGTCTGCCTCGCAGTACAGTTCGGTGAACGGTCGGGTGCAACCCACCGTAGTTCAATGAAGTAAACTCTGTCATCCAGAATATTGGACGGAATGTGTCGGACCTCGACCTGCTGACCCAGTCCCTGGCACGCAACGTCAAGCGCTGGCGCACCGAGCGCGGCTTCACCCTGGACACGCTCGCCGCCCGCGCCGGAGTCAGCCGCGGCATGCTGATCCAGATCGAGCAGGCCCGCACCAACCCCAGCCTGGGCACCGTCGTCAAGATCGGCGACGCGCTGGGCGTCAGCATCACCACCCTGCTCGACTACGAGCAGGGCCCGAAGGTCCGTATCGTCCCCGCCGACCAGGCCGTCCGCCTGTGGCACACCGACGCCGGCAGCTACAACCGGCTGCTCGCGGGCGCCGAGGCGCCCGGACCGCTGGAGATGTGGGAGTGGCGCCTGATGCCGGGCGAGCGCAGCCCCTCCGACCCGCACCCCACCGGCACCGTCGAACTGGTCCACGTGACCGCGGGGGAACTGGCGCTCACGGTCGACGGAGTGGAGTACCGCGTGCCCGAGGGTGCGAGCGCCTCCTTCGAGGCCAACACCCCGCACACGTACGCCAACGAAGGCGCCGTCCCGATGGAGATGGTGATGGCGGTCTCGGTGCCGCCCGTCCACTGATCTCGGTGCCGCCCGTCCACTGAGACGCGCGGTGGGGCCGCACCGCACGGCTGTTAGCGTGCGGACATGCGCGCACCCATCGGAGACTTCGACCGGGCCACCCCCGCACCCGACTGTCTCGACGAGCTCACCGGCCCGGTCGCCGACGCCGTACGCCAGTGGCGCGGCAGCGTCCCCGCCGACCGGATCGTCTACGTCGAGACCGATCCGCGGTGGGCCGACACGGCCGTCTTCGTCGAGCACTACGGCCGGGACCTGCTCGAACGGTCCGCGAACTGCGTGGTGGTGGCGGGCAGACGAGGTGGCGAGACGCGCCTCGCCGCCTGCGTCGTGCTCTCCACCACCCGCGTCGACGTCAACGGGGTGGTGCGCCGTCAGCTGGACGCCCGCAAGGCCTCGTTCGCGCCGATGGAGCTGGCCACCGGGGAGACCGGCATGGAGTACGGGGGCATCACCCCGATCGGGCTCCCCGAGAGCTGGCCGGTCCTCGTCGACTCCGTCGTCGTCGACCTGCCCTACGTGCTGGTCGGCAGCGGCCGCCGGCGCGGCAAGCTGCTGGTGCCGGGCAAGGCGTTCGCGGAACTGCCCGGGGCCGTGGTGCTGGACGGGCTGGGGGCCTGACCCCCGGGCGGCTCAGGCCGTGGCGTGGTGGGCGAGCGCCAGGTGCGGGTCCGACTCGCCGGGAGCCGGGGCCGGGTCCGCGTGGACCAGGGCCGCGGTGAGCCGGGGGACGGCGTGCAGCAGGGCGTGTTCGGCGTCGACGGCGACCGCGTGGGCCTGGCGTACCGTCGCCTCGCCGTCCACGACCACCGCCACCTCCGCGCGCAGCCGGTGGCCGATCCAGCGCAGCCTCAACTCGCCCACCGACCGCACACCCGGCACCTCGCGCAGCGCCTGTTCGGCCCGGTCCACGAGGGCCGGGTCGACGGCGTCCATCATCCGCCGGAACACCTCACGCGCCGCGTCGCGCAGCACCAGCGCGATGGCCGCCGTGATCGCCAGACCCACGACCGGGTCGGCCGCCTGCCACCCCAGCGCCGAGCCCGCGGCGCCCACGAGCACGGCCAGCGAGGTGAACCCGTCCGTCCGGGCGTGCAGTCCGTCGGCGACCAGCGCGGCCGAGCCGATCGCACGGCCCACCCGGATCCGGTGCCTGGCCACCCACTCATTGCCCGCGAAACCGACCAGGGCCGCCACGGCCACCGCCGGAAGGTGATGCACGGGCCGCGGATCGAGAAGCCGCTCCACCGCCGCCCACGCGGCGAACGCCGCCGACGCGGCGATGGTGAGCACGATCACCAGGCCGGCCAGGTCCTCCGCGCGGCCGTAGCCGTAGGTGAAGCGACGGGTCGCCGCGCGGCGGCCCAGCACGAAGGCGATCCCCAGCGGTACGGCGGTCAGCGCGTCCGCCGCGTTGTGCACCGTGTCCCCGAGCAGCGCGACCGAGCCGGACGCGACCACCACCAGTGCCTGGGCGAGCGCGGTCGCGCCGAGGACGGCCAGCGAGACCCACAGCGCCCGGATGCCCCGGGCCGACGACTCCAGCGCGGCGTCGAGCTTGTCGGCGGTCTCGTGGGAGTGCGGGGTGAGCAGGTGCGCGAGGCGGTGACGGAGGGACGCCGGCGCGTGGGCGTTGCGTCCGTGGTCGTGGTCGTGGCCGCGCTCGGCACTGGCGTCGTGGCGCTGCCCGTTCCCGTGTGGTTCGTGCCCGTGTCCGTGGTGCTGGCCGTGCCCGTGTCCGTGGTGGTGCCGGTCGCTCACGTGGTTCCCCTTCCGTGCGGGAGGTGGACGCCGGGCGCCCACGAAGCCATTATGTGCGTATGAGCGCACGCATGCACCTATCATCTGCGCATCATGCGCATCCGCGTACCCCGGGCGAGGAGCAGTTCGCCCTCGCCGCCGAACTCCTCGCCCTGCTCGGTGACCGCACCCGGCTCACGCTGCTGCACGCGCTGGCGTCCGGCGAGGCCGACGTCACCACGCTCACCGAGGCGTGCGGCGCCGCCCGTCCGGCGGTCAGCCAGCACCTGGCGCGGCTGCGGCTGGCCGGACTGGTGACCACGCGCAAGGAGGGCCGCCGAGTGGTCTACTCGCTGCGCGACGGCCATCTGCGCCGGCTGGTCGACGAGGCGCTGAACGTCGCGGACCACCGGCTCAGCGACCGGCCGGTCCATGACTGAGGGCGACCGGCGCTCAGTAGCGGGCGGCCGTGCCGAGGTACTGCTCCGCGAAGGCGGCCGCGGCCGCAGGTGAGGTGAACAGCCGCCGCAGCCGGGCGAGCGTGGTGCCCGCGCGGTGGGGATCGCCCGACGCGGTGCCGTGGTAGACGTCGGAGAGCCATTGGGAGAACTCCTGGTAGTCCCACACGCGCCGCAGGCACGCCTCCGAGCAGCCTGCCAGGCCGCTGTCGTCGCCCTTCGTGAGGTGGGCGGCGAGCGCGTCGCCGAGCAGGAAGGCGTCGTGCAGGGCGAGGTCCATGCCCTTCGCCGCGATGGGCGCGGTGAGGTGGGCCGCGTCACCGGCCAGGAAGAGCCGGCCGTGCGCCATGGGCTCGACGACGTAGTCGTGCATCTCGAGCACCCGCTTCTCCAGCAGCCGTCCCTCGTTCAGCGGCGGGGCGTCCGCCGCCGCGAGCCGTTGCCGCAGTTCGGACCGGACACGCTCGTGCGGCCAGTTCTCCGGGTCGTCGCCGGGCGGGCACTGGAGGTAGCAGCGGGTCACCTCCGGGCTGCGGGCCATGTGCCCGGCGAATCCACGCGGGTGGACGCCGAACAGCACGCAGTCGGAGGACAGCGGCGCCTCGGCGAGCAGCGCCAGCCAGCCGATGCCGTAGTCGTGGCGGGCGATCCGGGCGATCCGGGCGATCCGGGCGACCCGGGTGATCCGGGCGTGCCGCGGCACCAGCGCGGACCGGCTCACCCCGCGCGCGCCGTCGCATCCGGCGACGAAGTCGCAGTGGGCCAGCCGCCGTTCGCCCGTCTCGGGGCAGAGGTAGGACACCGACGGCCGGTCGGTGTCCGTGTCGTGCAGCGTCACGGCCCGTACGCCGAACCGGATGTCGCCGCCCCGGACCTCGGCGTACTCGCGCACGAGGTCCGTCACCAGCAGCGGCTGCGGATGGACGAAGTGGTGATGGCCCGTCAGTTCGGTGTACCGGAAGCGGTGGCGGGCGCCGGCGAAGCGGAACTCGCAGGCGGTGTGCCGCCCGGCCCGCTCCAGCAGGCCCTCGGCGAGGCCGTGCTCCTGAGGTCCGCGCACGGCCCACTCCTCGATCACCCCCGCACGCGGCCGCTGTTCTATGAACTCCCTGGACCCGGTCTCCAGGACCAAACAGTCGACGGAGGCGGCCCGCAGGATGTTGCCCACGGTCAGTCCCGCGGGTCCGGCGCCGATGACGACGACCGGAAAGCGTTCGCGGGGCGGGGAGCCGGGGTGGGGGAGGAACGCGTCACCCGGGCATTATGACGGTGTCCCGTCAGGCGCGGCCGGTTGGCTGCGGCTGACGGGACACCGAACGGGGAGCGGAGCGGGTCAGTGCGCGGGTGCGTCGGTGACCACGACCTCCTCGATGCTGCGCTCGATCGCCTCCGGCTTGCACGCCGTGGCCCGGGCCCAGTAGTAGACGGCCAGCGAGAAGGCGGCGACGACCAGCATGTCCCACCACAGGGGGAGGTGGCCCTGGCCGCCGAAGCCGCCCTGCCAGGAGATCAGGCCCATGCCCACCAGGTAGCCGGGCAGCCACTGGGCGGCCTTCCACTCCATCCGGGGCGCGTCCGGCAGCCCCTTGGCCGTGGCGTACATGGCGTAGCCGCCGAGCAGGACGTAGCCGAGGACGATCGCGATGCCGAGCCGCCACAGGGTGTCCCAGCCGGCCCAGTAGATGATGAAGTTGGCGACCACGAAGGACAGCGGCGCGACCACCTTGCCGGCCGGCAGGCGGTAGGGACGCTCGTGGTTCGGCAGCTTGTCGGCGAAGACGCCGTAGGCCAGCGGGGCGCCGGCGTACATCAGGACGCTCGCGGAGGTGATGAAGCCGACCAGCTCCTGCCAGCTCGGGAAGGGCAGGAAGCAGACGATGCCGGTCACGAAGGAGATGATCAGACCGAACCACGGCACGCCGCGGGAGTCGATCTTCTCGAAGACCTTCGGCGCGTAGCCGTTCTTGGCCAGGCCGTAGGAGACACGCGAGGTCGCCGTGGTGTAGATCAGGCCGGTGCCGCCGGGGGAGATGACGGCGTCCACGTAGAGCACCACGCCCAGCCAGCCCAGGCCCACCAGCGTCGCGATGCCCGCCCACGGGCCGCTGATACCGGGGAAGTCGAGCTTGGCCCAGCCGTGCGCGAAGGAGCTGATCGGCAGCGCGCCGATGAAGACGACCTGGAGCAGGACGTAGATCACGGCGCCGATGGCGACCGAGCCGAGGGTCGCACGCGGCAGGTCGCGCTTGGGGTTGCGGCTCTCGCCCGCCAGCTGGATCGCCTGCTCGAAGCCCAGCAGGGCGAAGATGATGCCGCTGGAGCTGATCGCGCCCAGCACGCCCTTGGCGCCGAACGGGGCGAAGCCGTGGACGGTGAAGTTGTGCGGGTGGAAGTTGCCCACCGCGATGATGAAGATCGTGGCCAGCGGCACGGCGATCTTCCACCAGGTGGCCGCGCTGTTGGTGTGGGCGAGGACCCGCACACCCAGGAAGTTGACCGCGACGAAGACGGCCATCAGGACGACGGCGACGACGAAACCGCTGGTCGTCAGGGTGCCGTCGGCGTGCTGGAAGCCCTTGGCGAAGTCCCAGTGAGCGGCGTAGCCGATCATCGCCTCGACCTCGATGGGTGCCACCGTCGCCGCCTGCAGCCAGGAGAACCAGCCGAAGGACATGCCGGCCAGGCCACCGAAGGCGTAGTGCGGGTACCGGGCCGTGCCGCCCGCCACCGGGAACATGCCGCCGAGTTCGGCGTGCACGAGCGCCAGCAGGACGATGGCCACCGTGCCGATCAGCCACGAGATGATCGCCGCGGGACCGGCCGTCACGACTGCCTTCTCGGCGCCGTAGAGCCAGCCGGAGCCGATGATGGAACCCACCGAGGCCCACATCAGTCCGATCAGTCCGACGTCCCGCCGCAGACCTGTCCGGTCCCGTGTGATGTCGGGGGCTGCATGGTCCACTTTCACCATGTCAAGGGGCCTCTCACTATCTGAACACTGAATTAACGCTCAACGGCCGCTCACAGTAGGAATAGGGGCCCGCTCCGCAGAAGCCCACCAGAGCAAATTTGACTATTTCAGAGGGACTCCCTTTGCGATGCCTTTACACAGGTCAGCGATGGTTGCAGAATGTTTCTATTCAGTTGCGAAATGTGAGAAGAGGCTGACACACCCTAGGTCAGGCGGGGGATTTCGATCGCCGGGCAGCGGTCCATGACCATCTCGAGACCCGCCGCCCGGGTGCGCGCCCAGGCTGCCTCGTCGACCACGCCGAGCTGGAACCACACGGCCTTGGCGCCCTTGGCGACCGCCTCGTCTGCGACCGGGCCGGCGACGTGGCTGTTGACGAAGACGTCGACCACGTCCACGGCGAAGGGGATGTCCGCGAGACGGGCGTAGCCCCGCTCGCCGTGCACGGTCTCCGCCCTGGGGTGGACCGGGACGACGCGCTTGCCGAAGCGCCGCAGCACCTCGGCGACGCCGTATGCGGCGCGGCCGCGGTTCGACGACAGGCCCACCACGGCCCAGGTGTCGCCGAGCTCGGTCAGGATCTTCCGGATCGTCGCCGCATCGCCGTACACCGCTGGTCTCCTCGCGTCTCGGGAAAGTCTGGGCTGCCCTGGGCTGCCCTGGGCAGCCCAGGGCAGCCCGAGGAAGGGTTCGCGGACTGGGCAACAGCGGGCACCACCCGGCGATTCCCACCGACCCGGCCGCGCCACCCTGTCCGGAATGTGCGCCACATGCCTGCGCGCGACCCTCCGGCCGCCTACGCTCGGGCCGTGCTGCGCATTATCGACGCCCGAACCGGCGAGCCCGTCACCGCCGCCCCCGCCCGCCGCGGTCTGACCCGCATCGAGGCGCACGCCTCCGGCTTCGACGCCTCGGGCCTGCGCGTGCTCCTGGTCGCCGACCTCCTGGTGCGGGCCCTGGAACTGGGCGGCACGCCGGTGTGGGCCCTCCTGACCGGCGAACGGGAGCAGGCGGAACTGCGCGCCGGAGCGGCGGCCCTCGGCATCCGGCCCTTCGAGGACAGCCGCGACGTCGGCGCCGCGCTGGGCGAGGCGCAGGTCGTCCACGTGGCCGGCGAGGGCGGCGGGGACGGCGGGGACGAGCACGGCGGGGACGAGGCCGGCGCCGGGGACCGCGGCACCGCGTCCGAAGACGTCCGGATCGCCGTCGCGCCCGTCGAGGCGGCGGTGCCCGTCACCCTCGCGACCGCCGGCGACCCCGCCGTCTGGCGCCTGGCCCTGCTCGGCCGCCGCCGCACCCAGCCCGTACGGCTGGACGCCGAAGCACTGGAAGAGGCCCGCCGGACCCTCGCGCGCTGGCGCCGCGCGGTCGCCGACTGGGCGCGGCAGCCCTCGCGGCCGATCCCCGTCGAGGTGCGCGGCCGGCTGCGCGGCGCCTGGGAGGACGACCTGGACGTCCCGGCGGTGCTCCGGGTCCTCGAGTGGGTCGAGACCCGTCCGGACCTGGCGGACGGCGCGCGCTTCGAGACCTACGCCTACGCCGACCGGCTGCTCGGCCTCGACCTCACCCGCGACCTGGGACGTACCGAGTGATCGCCCGCGCGGGAGCCGGCCCGCTGCGCCGCCTGGTGGTGCTGCGGCACGCCAAGTCGGCCTGGCCGCACGGCGTCCCCGACCACGAGCGTCCGCTGGCGCCCCGCGGCCGCCGGGACGCGCCCGCCGCGGGCCGCGCCCTCGCCGAGGCCGACTGGCTGCCCGACCTGGCGCTGTGTTCCACCGCCCTGCGCGCCCGCCGCACCTGGGACCTGGTCTCCGCGCAGTGGGGCACCCCGCCGCCGGTGCGCTACGACTCCCGGCTGTACGCCGCCGACGCCGGCACCCTGCTGACGGTCGTGCGCGAGGTGCCGCCCGAGGTCGGGACGCTGCTGCTCCTCGGGCACAACCCCGGCCTGCAGGAGCTGGTCCTGGAGCTGGCCGGGGACGGCCTGGACGACACGCTGGACCGGCTCCGGGTGAAGTTCCCGACGTCCGCCGTCGCCGTCCTGGCCTGGCACGGCGCCGGCTGGCAGGCCCTGGCCCCCGGCACGGCGCTGCTCACGGAGCTGACCGTGCCCCGGGGCGCGAAGCACTGAAGGGCCGCCCCGATCCGGTGGACCGGTGGACCGGTGGACCGGTGGACCGGTGGACCGGTGGACCGGGGAACCGGAGAACCGGAGAACGGGGCGGGCCCCATGCCTGCCGCAGGGGGGATCAGCCCACGTGCACGCGCGGCCGCCGCTCCGGGTCTGCCTCGGCGCGGCGCAGCACCTCGCGGGTGACCGGCGCGACCTCGCCGTCGCCGAACACCAGGAAGCGGATGAGCTGGCTGACGGGGTTGCCCTCCGTCCAGCTGAAGTACACGTGAGGGACCCGGCCGGAGCGGTCCCGCAGTGCGAGCAGGATCGCCGCGATGGTGTTGGGCACCGTCGGTCCCTGCGCCCGCAACCTGCGCACCCCGTGCTTCTCGTCGCCGTGCACGGTGATGTCGGCGGTGAAGTCGGAGGAGTCGCGCACGAACACCTCCAGGAACAGCACCGGCCCACCGCCCGGGATGGGGGTGTGTCCGCGCTGGTCGCGCTCCTTGGCGCGGTACTCCCGCGTGCTGTGCTCCTGTGGCTCGTTCGCGATCAGCTGCAGCGGGCCGGCGTCCGCCGCCTCGTCGACGAACCGCCGCGCCGTCTCGTCGAGGACGACCTCCGCGGCGCGCAGCTCGAAGGCCCGGTGCACCCGTGAGCCGAACGACGTGACCAGGATCGCCACGATGAAGATCAGCGCGATCTTGATACCGTCGGGCCGCTCGATGACGTTGGCGACCAGCGTGTAGGCGAACACCAGGGTGATCAGCCCGAAGCCGGCCGTTGCGCCCCGGTGGCCGCGCCGGCGCATGGCGGCCGTGGAGGCGAAGGACGCGGACAGCATCAGCACCAGCACGCCGGTGGCGTACGCCCCGCTCTGCGCGTCCACGTTGGCGTGGAACCACACCGTGATGAGGACGGCCGCCGCCATGAACACCAGCACCAGCGGCCGCACGGCCCGGGTCCACTCCGGGGCCATGCCGTAGCGCGGCAGATACCGGGGGACCAGGTTCAGCAGGCCGGCCAGCGCGGAGGCGCCGGCGAACCACAGGATTGCGATGGTCGAGACGTCGTAGACCGTGCCGAAGGCGCCGCCGAGGTACTGGTGGGCCAGGTAGGCGAGCGCGCGCCCGTTGGCCGGTCCACCGCTTGCGAAGTCGGCCGGCGGGATCAGGATCGTCGTCGCCAGACTGGACAGGAGCAGCAGACAGCTCATGATCACGGCGGCCGTGGTGAGCAGTCGGCGGGTCTCCCGGATCCGCCCCGTCGGCTTCTCGTAGGTGTCGCTGGGATCGCCCTTGACCTGCGGCATCACCGCCACACCCGTCTCGAAGCCGGACATGCCTAGCGCCAGCTTCGGGAAGACCAGCAGCGCCACGCCGGCCATTGCGAACGGCGACGAGTGCGCGGCGGTCATGGCGTCCGTCCAGTCACCGATCCTGACCGGGTGGCCGAGCACCTGCCAGGCCGAGACGGCGAGGACGACGACGTTGAGGGCCAGATACGTGCCCACCAGTACCACCGCTATGCCGATGGCCTCCCGGAAGCCCTTGAGGAAGATCGCGCCGAGTGCGCCGACGAAGAAGAGGGTGATCCACAGGTTCTCGCCGTGCACCCAGTGCGGCGCGAACGGATTCTCCACGACGTGGGCCGCGGCATCGGCGGACGACAACGTCATCGTGATCATGAAGTCGGTGGCCGCGAAACCGAGCAGCACCAGCACGAAGATCTTCCCCGACCACCACGGCAGCAGCCGCTCCAGCATGGCGATCGACCCCTCGCCGTGCGGGCTCTCGTGCGCGACCCGCCGGTAGACCGGCAGCGCGCCGAGCAGGGTCAGCGCGATCAGCACAAGGGTGGCGAGCGGGGAGAGGAGACCCGCCGCCAGGGCGGCGATCCCGGGCTGGTAGCCGAGCGTGGAGAAGTAGTCCACGCCGGTCAGGCACATCACGCGCCACCAGCGGTGGCCCTCGTGGCCCTCGTGCGGCGTGCGGTGCGGACCGGGGTGGCGGGCGGTCTGCTCGCTCAGACCCTCCAGGAGCCAGCCCCGCCAGCGGGCCGTTCGGACCATTGGTCCGGCCGCCGCGCAGGGCTCGGGTCCGCCCGGCTCTTCGGCGCCCTTGCTCCCCACCTCGGTGCCGGTCATGCGGTTGCTCTCCTGTGCTCGGTGGGGCGGGCCGGTCGGCGGTCGGCGCGTGCCGCTGGTCGTGCGGACGCGAGCAGCGAGTATCCCCCAGCACCGGACGCGCACCTGAGGCGGGGGCACCCGAAAGGGTCCGCATAGGCTGGCCGGATGCAGGACGAGTACCGCACAGTCGCCCGCGCGGGCGTGCACGAGACCGAGATCAACCGCTCCCGCTTCCTGTGCGCCCTCGCCCCGGCGGCCACCGAGCAGGAAGCCCAGGCCTTCATCGCCGGAGTCCGCAAGGAGCACGCCGACGCCACCCACAACTGCTGGGCCTACGTCATCGGCGCCGACGCCTCGGTCCAGAAGGCGAGCGACGACGGCGAACCCGGCGGCACGGCCGGCGTCCCCATGCTCCAGATGCTGCTGCGCCGCGACATGCGGTACGTCGTGGCCGTCGTCACCCGCTACTACGGCGGCGTCAAGCTCGGCGCGGGCGGTCTCATCCGGGCCTACGGCGGGGCGGTCGGCGAGGCCCTGGACGCGCTCGGCACGCGCGCGCGGAGGCGTTTCCGGCTGGCCACGGTGACCGTCGACCACCAGCGGGCCGGCAAGGTGCAGAACGACCTCAGGGCGACGGGGCGCGATGTGCGGGACGTGCGCTACGGCGAGGCGGTCACCATGGAGATCGGACTGCCCGACGCCGATGTGGACGCCTTCCGGGCGTGGCTGGCGGACGCCACCGCGGGAACCGCCGTGTTCGAACTGGGTGGCGAGGCCTACGGAGACGCATGACCAAACGGGCAATAGGGCGTCAGCGCCGCCTTTTTAGAGCGGTTTGGAGGGGTTTGGAAGGGTCATGACGGGCCGATACGGGAGTAACCGGCCGTGATGTCGGACCCGGCCGTTAGTCTTCGGGGATCATGAGGCTGCTGCACACTTCCGACTGGCATCTGGGCCGGGCGTTCCACCGGGTGAACATGCTCGACGCCCAGGCCGAGTTCATCGGCCACCTCGTGGCGACCGTGCGCGAGCGTGGCGTCGACGCGGTGGTCGTGTCGGGGGACGTGTACGACCGTGCGGTGCCCCCGCTGGCCGCGGTCGAGCTGTTCGACGACGCTCTGCACCGCCTCGCCGGTCTCGGCGTGCCCACGGTGATGATCTCCGGGAACCACGACTCGGCCCGCCGTCTCGGCGTCGGCGCCGGTCTGATCGGCCGCGCGGGCATCCACCTGCGGACCGAGCCGTCGGCGTGCGGCACACCGGTGGTGCTGGCCGACGCCCATGGCGACGTCGCCTTCTACGGCCTGCCGTATCTCGAACCGGCCCTGGTCAGGGACGAGTTCGGGGTCGAGAAGGCGGCCCACGAGCCGGTGCTCGCCGCCGCCATGGACCGGGTCCGTGCCGACCTCGCCACGCGCGCGCGTGGCACCCGCTCCGTCGTCCTGGCGCACGCCTTCGTCACCGGCGGTGAGGCCAGCGACAGCGAGCGGGACATCACCGTCGGCGGAGTGGCCGCCGTCCCCGCAGGTGTCTTCGACGGCGTCGACTACGCCGCCCTCGGCCATCTGCACGGCTGCCAGACCATCACGGAGCGTGTGCGCTACTCCGGCTCCCCGCTGCCGTACTCCTTCTCGGAGGCCCGCCACCGCAAGACCATGTGGCTCGTCGACCTGGACGCCGGGGGCTCCGTCACCGCCGAGCGGATCGACTGCCCCGTCCCGCGTGCGCTGGCCCGGCTCCGGGGCACGCTGGAGGATCTGCTCGCCGACCCGGACCTCGCCCGCCACCAGGACGCGTGGGTCGAGGCGACGCTCACCGACCCGGTCCGCCCGGCCGACCCCATGCCCCGCCTCTGCGAGCGCTTCCCACACACCCTCAGCCTCGCCTTCGACCCCGAACGGGCCCCCGGCGACCCGGACGTCTCCTACGCCCGCCGGCTCGCGGGCCGTGACGACGAGCAGATCGCCGAGGACTTCGTCACCCACGTGCGCGGCGCGGGACCCGACGCCCACGAACAGAGCGTGCTGCGCGACGCTTTCGACGCGGCGCGGGCCGGCGATGCGGTGCGGGAGCCGGCACGGTGAGGCGGCGGACGGCGGCCGCTGTGGGCGGCCCGAGTGTCGACCCGCCGGGCGCCCGCGCCCGCCACGGCGCGGGAAGCGGATCGAAGGGACGCGGTCTCGGACCGGGACCGGGACCGTGGCCGTGGGTGCTGCAAGGCATGGGGGAGGGCCAATGAGGCTGCACCGGCTCGACATCACGGCCTTCGGGCCGTTCGGAGGGTCCCAGAGTGTCGACTTCGACGCGCTGTCGGCCGCCGGGCTGTTTCTGCTGCACGGCCCCACCGGGGCCGGCAAGACGTCCGTACTGGACGCCGTGTGCTACGCGCTCTACGGCTCGGTGCCCGGCGCTCGCCAGGGCGGCCAGGGCCTCGCCCTGCGCAGCGACCACGCCGCCGCGGACGTCCGCACCCAGGTCACCCTCGACCTCACCGTCGCCGGCCGCCGCCTGGAGGTCACCCGGCAGCCGCCCTGGGAGCGCCCCAAGAGGCGCGGCACGGGCACGACGGTGGACAAGGCCCATGGCCGGCTGCGCGAATACGACGCGAGGGCGGGCGTCTGGAAGGACCTCAGCCGCTCCCATCAGGAGATCGGCGAGGAGATCACCCAGCTGCTCGGCATGAGCCGAGAGCAGTTCTGTCAGGTGGTGCTGCTGCCCCAGGGCGACTTCGCGCGCTTCTTGCGCGCCGACGCCGAGGCCCGCGGCAAGCTGCTCGGCCGGCTCTTCGACACCCACCGCTTCGCCGAGGTCGAAAAGCGCCTCGCCGAACGCAGGCGCGGCACCGAGGCCCGGGTGCGCGAGGGCGACGCCGCCCTGCTGGCCGACGCGCACCGCATGCAGCAGGCCGCGGGCGGTGCCATGGAGCTGCCGGAGCTCGCACCCGGCGAGCCCGGTCTGGCGGAGGCCGTCCTGAGCGCGGCGGCGCTGGCGCGCAGCACCGCCCGTGAACGGCTGACGGTCGCCCACTGCCGCCTGTCGGCCGCCGAGTCCGGCCATGCCGCCGCCGAACGCGACCTGGAGGGCGTGCGCGAAGTGGCGCGGCTGCAGCGGCGTTTGGCGGAGGGTCGTGAGCGCGCCGCGCGTCTGGCGGAGCGGGCCGGCACGCACCGTCAGGCGCAGGCGCGGATGGAGCGCGGGCGCAAGGCGGAGGCGGTGGCGCCGGCGCTGGAGCTGCGCCGGGCCGCCGACGCCGAGCACCGGCGGGCGGCCACCGCCGAGGCACGCGCGCGTGCGCTGCTGCCGGAGAACGTCGCCGGCGCCGGCGCGGCCGGACTCGCGGCCGCCGCGCGCCGGGCCGCCGGAGAGCTGGGCGGGCTGGAGTCGGCCCGCCGCGCCGAACAGCGCCTGGCCGCGCTGGTCGCCGAGCGCGCCGACGTGGACCGGCAGGAGCGCGCCGACGAGGACGTGCTGCACGAGGCCGAGAGCTGGCTCGCCGGGTGGGAGACGACCCGGTCGGCGCTCCAGAGCCGTATCGAGTCCGCCCAGGAGGCGGCGGCCCGCGCCGAACAGCTCGCCGTGCGGCGCGAACCCGCGCAGCGGCGCCTCCGGGCCGCCCGGACGCGGGACGAGCTCGCGGGGGACACCGACGAGGCCCAGCGGCGCGCACTGGCCTCCGCCGAACGCGCCGTGCGGGCCAGGGCTCACTGGCTGGAGCTGAAGGAGCAGCGTCTGTACGGCATCGCCGCCGAGCTGGCCGCGCACCTCACCGACGGCGAGCCCTGCGCCGTCTGCGGCGCCACCGAACACCCCGCCCCCGCGCGCAAGGTCGCCGGGCACGTCGACCGCGAGGCGGAGGAACGCGCCCTCGCCGCCTGCCAGGCCGCCGACGAACAGCGTGCCGAGGACGAGCGGCGGCTCGGCGTCGTCCGCGAGGCGCTGGCCGCCGCGACCGCCGAGGCGGGAGACACCCCGACCGGGCAACTCGCCGAGGAGGCCGGGGACCTGGAGCGGCTGCTCGCGCAGGCGCGCCGGGACGCCTCCGCGCTGCACGCGGCACAGGAGGAACTGCGCGGCGCCGAGCAGGAACGCGAACGGCGGCTCACCGACCGCCGGCAGGCCGAGGTCCGAGCCGCCTCCCGGCTGACCCGCAGGGAATCCCTGGACCGTGAGAAGGCCACGCTGGAGGCCGAGTTGGCCAAGGCCCGGGGCGCCGCCCACAGCGTCGCCGCGCGGGCCGCGCAACTGGAGCGGCAGGCCGCACTGCTCACCGACGCCGCCGACGCCGCGCGCGCCGCCGAGGAGAGCGCCGCACGGCTCAAGGACGCCGACGGACGGCTCGCCGAGGCCGCCTTCCGCGCCGGCTTCGACACCCCGCGGGCCGCGGCCGCCGCCCTCCTCGAAGACGCCGAGCACCGCGAGCTCCAACGGCGCCTGGACGCCTGGCAGTCCGAGGAGGCCGCGGTGCGTGCGGTGCTCGCCGAGGCCGACACCGCGGCCGCCGCCCAGCTGCCGCCCGCCGACCTCGCCGCGGCGGAGGCAGCCGCGGCCGACGCGGACCGGCGGCTGCGCGAGGCCGCCTCCGCGCGGGACGCCGCCGCCCGCCGCTGCGGCGAACTCGACCGGCTCTCCGCCCGCGCGGCCACGGGTGTACGACGGCTGGCACCCCTGCGCGAGGAGTACGACCGCGTGGCCCGCCTCGCCGCCCTCACCGCTGGCACCTCGGCCGACAACGAGCGCAAGATGCGCCTGGAGTCCTACGTCCTCGCGGCCCGCCTGGAACAGGTGGCCGCCGCCGCGACCGTACGGCTGCAGCGCATGTCGTCCGGCCGCTACACCCTGGTGCACTCCGACGACCGCGCCGGTCGCGGACGCAGCGGGCTCGGTCTGCACGTAGTGGACGCCTGGACCGGCCGGGAGCGGGACACTGCGACCCTGTCGGGCGGCGAGACGTTCTTCGCCTCGCTCGCACTCGCCCTCGGTCTCGCGGATGTCGTCACCGACGAGGCCGGCGGGGTCCGCCTGGACACGCTCTTCATCGACGAGGGCTTCGGCAGCCTCGACGACCAGACCCTCGACGAGGTCCTCGACGTACTCGACTCCCTGCGCGAACGCGACCGCAGCGTGGGCATCGTCAGCCATGTCGCCGACCTGCGGCGGCGCATCCACGCGCAGCTGGAGGTCGTCAAGGGAAGATCGGGCTCGGCGGTGCGGCAGCGCACGCCGGCCTGAGCAGTGGCCGAAGCGCGCCGGTCTCAGTGCCCCAGCGGGCGCCGGGGCAGCGGCGAGGAGTACACGAGGCTCGTGGTCACCGAGCCCAGCGTGCCGATCCTGCCGGACACCTCCTCGAGATGGCGCATGGAACGCGCGGCGACCTTGATCACGAAGCAGTCGTCGCCCGTGACATGGTGGGCCTCCAGGATCTCTGGGGTGCCGGCGACCAGATCGTGGAAGGGCTTGTAGTTGCCGTTCGGGTAGCGCAGCCGTACGAAGGCGAGGATCGGCAGCCCCAGCCGCTCCGGGTCGACCACCGCCGCGTACCCCTGGATGACACCCGCCTCCTCCAGGCGGCGCACCCGCTCGGTGACCGCGCTCGGGGACATGGACACGGCCCGGGCGAGCTCCGCGAAGCTGGCCCGGCCCTCCCGCTGGAGGACGTCGAGGATGCGCCAGTCGGTGGCGTCCGGGGAAAACGCGGTCATGGCCGAGGAATAGCAGGGAAATCCCCGGCACATCAAGAGGTGTGCCGGGGATCGCCGCTTCAAAGGGGATGATCTCCGGCCGTAGATTGCGGCCATCGAACATCGAACCGATCCACGCCGGGAACGGAAGGACCAGACGATGACCCTCATCCCGACCACCACCGCCCACGCCGGCCCCGTACTGCGAGTCGCCCCCGCACCCCCCGCCGAAGCCGCCGCCCACTTCCGCGCGAGCCTCGCCTTCCACACCGACGTCTCCGACGTCGCCGCCGCGCTGGCGGCGGCCGGCGACCCCGGGTTCGTCGTGGTCGACTCCCGCGCCACGGATGCCTGGGACCAGGGGCACGTCCCCGGCGCGGTCCACCTGCCGACCGCCCTCGTGGCCGAGCGGGCCGGGGAACTCCTGGACAGGTCCGTGCCGGTCGTCACCTACTGCTGGGGGCCGGGCTGCAACGGCGCCACCCGCGCCGCACTCGCCCTCGCCGAACTGGGCTACCAGGTCAAGGAGATGCTGGGCGGCTTCGAGTACTGGGTGCGCGAGGGCCTCGCGTACGAGACCTGGCAGGGCGGCGGGCGCCGTGCCGCCGACCCGCTGACGGCGCCCGCGGAAGGCGGCGACTGCGGCTGCTGAGAGCGTGGCGGCCGGTGGGCGCGGAGCCGGTCGAGGGCGGCCGGGTCCGGCCGGCCGCCCTGACGGGGCTCACAGCTGTGAGAGCTCGTCCACCAGGTCGTCCAGGCCCAGCGAGCCCTGCGACAGCGCCGCCATGTGCCAGGCCTTCGCGTCGAACGCGTCCCCGCGGCGCTTCCTGGCGTTCTCGCGGCCCAGCAGCCAGGCCCGCTCGCCCAGCTTGTAGCCGATCGCCTGGCCGGGCATCGACAGATAGCGGATCAGCTCGCTCGCCACGAAGTCACCCGGACGGCTGCTGTGCGCACCGAAGAACTCCTGCGCCAGCTCCGGCGTCCACCGCTCACCCGGGTGGAAGGGCGAGTCGGCCGGGATCCGAAGCTCCAGGTGCATGCCGATGTCGATGATGACGCGGACCGCGCGCATCATCTGAGCGTCCAGGTAGCCCAGGCGCCGCTCCGGATCGGTGAGGAAGCCGAGTTCGTCCATCAGGCGTTCCGCGTACAGGGCCCAGCCCTCGGCGTTGGCGCTGACGATGCCCACCGTCGCCTGGTAGCGCGAGAGGTTCTCCGCCACGTGCGCCCACTGGGCCAGCTGGAGGTGATGGCCGGGTACACCCTCGTGGTACCAGGTCGACACCAGGTCGTAGACCGGGAACCGGGTCTGCCCCATGGTCGGCAGCCAGGTCCGTCCAGGCCGGGAGAAGTCGGCGGACGGCGCCGTGTAGTAGGGGGCGGCGGCGCCGCCGGGCGGCGCGATGCGGGACTCCACCCGCCTTACGCGCTCGGCGAGTTCGAAGTGCGAGCCGTCCAGCGCCTCGATCGCCTCGTCCATGAGGCCCTGCAGCCAGGTGCGGACCTCGTCCACGCCCTCGACGTGCGCTCCGTGCTCGTCGAGGTGTGCGAGCGCCACCCACGGGGTCCCGGCGCCGGGCAGGACCTTCTCGGCCTCCTTCCTCATCTCGCCGAGCAGACGGTGGAACTCGGCCCAGCCGTACGCGTACGCCTCGTCGAGGTCCAGGTCCGTGCCGTTGAAGTGGCGCGAGAAACGGGCGTAGCGCTCGCGGCCGACGGTGTCCGGCGCGCCCTCCACCGCCGGCGCGTAGGCGTCGCGCATCCAGTCCCGCAGCTCGACGACGGCCGCGGTCGCCGTACGGGCGGCCTCGTCCAGTTCCCCGCGCCGGGTCTCGGGGCCCGCCGCGGCGAAGTCCTCGAACCAGCCGCGCCCCCGGCCGTCCGTGTCCGACCACTCGGTGAGCTGCTCGACGAAGGTGGCCGTCGCCCGCGGGCCCGCGTACAGCTTGCGGTCCAGGCCGAGGGCCAGGGACTCGCGGTAGCCGCTCAGCGCCGCCGGCACGGCCCGCAGCCGATCGGTGACCGCCGCCCAGTCCTCGTCGGTGCCGGTGGGCGTGATCGTGAAGACGTCGCGCACCGAGTGCACCGGGCTGTGGATGTTGCTCACCGTCCGCAGGCCCTCGTCGGCCTCGTGCACGGCGAGATTCGCGGTGAGCCGCTCGCGCAGCAGACGCGCGCAGCGACGCTCGATGCCACTGTCCGCGCCGGGCCGGCGCTCGGCCTCCGCCAGCCGGGCGAGGGTGGCGCGTGCCAGCTCCGCGAGCGCCTCCTGGCCCGCGGGCGAGGTGTCGGGCAGCCTGCCCGAACTCTCCCGCACACCGAGATACGTACCGGTGACCGGGTCGAGGGCGATGAGTTCGTCGACGTAGGCGTCGGCGACCTGGCGGGGCAGCGGGCTCTTGGTCTGTGACATACGGGCCATCCTCGTACGAGGACACACCCCGCGTCAGCACGGTTCACAGGGCCCGGTGCCGCGATCACTCCGATTTGGCCGAGGGCCCTGCCGCCTCCGCGCCCGGCGGCAGCAGCGGCCCGCAGTCCCACTGCTGGAAGATCAGCCGGGTCTCCACCGTGGCCACTTCCCGCCGGGCCGTGAACTCGTCGAGAACCAGCCGCTGCAGATCCGCCATGTCCGCGACCGCCACATGGACGAGATAGTCGTCCGGGCCGGTCAGATGGAACACGGTCCGCGACTCCGGCAGCGCGCGGATCCGCTCCACGAACGGTCCCACCAGCTCCCGTCGGTGCGGCCTGACCTGCACCGACAGCAGTGCCTGAAGACCCCGGCCCAGTTTGGCGGGATCGAGGCGCAGCTGGTGGCCGAGGATGACGCCGCAACGGCGCAGCCGGGCCACCCGGTCCAGGCAGGTCGACGGAGCGACCCCGACCTGGGCGGCGAGATCGCGGTATGTTGTCCGGGCGTCGTTCTGCAGCAGCCGCAGCAGATGGAGATCCACCGGATCCAGTACGACAGATTCGGCCATGGCTCGAACGTAACACGGACTTTCGCACCCGTGCCCCGTTGACTGTTCACCCTTCCGCCATGGACACGCCCCTGGACTCAGCGAGCATGCTCGCGTACGACGACGTACGCACCCCGCCCAGAGCACTGGCCACCGAGGCCGTGCACGCCGGCCGTGACGACCTCGCCCGGCAGGGACTGCACGCCCCGCCGATCGACCTGTCCACCACCTACCCCTCCTACGACAGCCGTGCCGAGGCCGCCCGCATCGACGCCTTCGCCACCGACGGCGCGGAACTGGACGGCACCCCGGTCTACGGCCGGCTCGGCAACCCGACGGTCGCCCGCTTCGAGACCGCCCTCGCCCGGCTGGAGGGCACCGAGGCCGTGGTCGCGTTCGCCAGCGGCATGGCCGCCCTCAGCGCGGTCCTCCTCGCCCGCTCCGCCATGGGCCTCAGGCACGTCGTGGCCGTACGTCCGCTGTACGGCTGCAGTGACCACCTGCTGACCGCCGGGCTGCTCGGCACCGAGGTGACCTGGACCGACCCGGCCGGAATCACGGACGCGCTGCGCCCGGACACCGGGCTGGTGATGGTCGAGTCCCCGGCCAACCCGACGCTCGCCGAGGTCGACCTGCGGGCCGTCGCCCACGCCTGCGGCTCCGTCCCCCTCCTCGCCGACAACACCTTCGCCACACCCGTGCTGCAGCGCCCGGCCGAGCACGGCGCGCGACTGGTTCTGCACAGCGCCACCAAGTACCTGGGCGGCCACGGCGACGTGATGGCAGGCGTGGTGGCCTGCGACGAGGAGTTCGCCGGGCGGCTGCGGCAGATACGATTCGCCACCGGCGGAGTCCTGCATCCCCTCGCCGGCTATCTGCTGCTGCGCGGTCTGTCCACCCTGCCGGTGCGGGTGCGGGCCGCCTCCGCCACCGCCGCTGAACTGGCCGCCCGTCTCGCGGCCGACCCGCGCATCGCCCGCGTGCACTACCCGCGCATCGGCGGCGCCATGGTCGCCTTCGAGGTGCACGGCGACCCGCACGCGGTCATCGGCGGCGTCCGCCTGATCACCCCGGCCGTCAGTCTCGGGAGCGTCGACACCCTGATCCAGCACCCGGCCTCCATCAGCCACCGCATCGTGGACGCGGAGGACCGGCGGGGTGCCGGGGTCAGCGACCGGCTGCTGCGGATGTCGGTGGGGCTGGAGGACGTCGAGGACCTGTGGGCGGACCTGGACCGGGCGCTGCGGGAGCAGCCTCAGCCGCCCGCGGTGAAGGGCCTGCACGAGGCGATGAGCTGACCGGGACCTGACGGGGACGGGACGAACGGCCCGGCGCGGTGCGCCTCGCCGTTCGTCCCGTCCCGGGGTGAGCGCGGGCTCAGTCGCGCCGAGCGGGCCCGTCGAACTCCTTCTGCCTGCTGTCGTACGGCGGCCTGGAGGTCACCGGGGTCGCCTCCAGACGGGCCGTGATCACCAGGGTGCCCTCCTCGATCTGGTAGTCGAGCGGCAGGCCTAGGCCCCGCATGGCGGCGACCATGCCGGTGTTGGACGACTGCGTCACGGCGTACACGCTCTCGCAGCCCGCCTCGACGGCCATGGCCACCAGCCGGCCCAGCAACTCGGCGCCGATGCCGCGCCGCTGCCACTCGTCCTCGACGAGCAGCGCGACCTCCGTCTCGTCGCCGTCCCACAGCAGATGACCGAGGCCGATGATCCGTCCCGACGCGGCCCGGACGGCGAGCGTCCGGCCGAACCGCGGGCTGAGCAGGTGGTTCAGATAGCGGTCGGCGTCACCGACCGGCCCGTGGTAGCGCATGGCGAGCGTTCGCGCCGAGCACCGCTCGTGCATCGCCCTGGCCGCCGCCAGATCGCTCCTGTCCGCCCTGCGCACGGTGATCGCGTTGCCCTCGGGCAGCGTCAGCACGTCCTGGCTGCGCGGGATGCGCGGTCCGAGCCGGGCGTCCAGCTCCACCAGCGCCCGGGCCCGGGCGAACTCGGTGGGTGTGAACGGCAGATACGGCCGTTCCACCGTGATCACCCCGCCCTCCGGAGCCCGCAGCCGCATCACCGTGTCCTCGAGCACTCCCTCGACCGGCACCTCCTGTGGTCCCCGGCCGCCGCCCACCGGCCGGGCCGGCAGCGAGCGGATGGTGCACCGCCCCAGCAACTGCCGCAGGGCCAGCGGAAGTTCCGCCGCGTCCAGCGCCGTACGCGCCGCGAGGCCCAGGACCCGCGTCGGCGCGTCCACGAGGTCGTGGGCGTCGGCCCGCTCGATCCAGGTGTCGGCACCGCCGGCCAGCGAGACCGCCCGGGTGATCGCGGACGCCTCGATTCCGCCGGGGGCGCGCAACAGGAACTCGTCCACCGTGCCCTCGGCCAGCGGATGCGTCTGCAGGCTCAGGATGTCGACGTGCCGGCCGGCCAGCGCAGCGCACAGCGCGGCGAGCGACCCGGGCTCGTCCTGCACCGTTGTCCGCATCCGCCACAGCCCACTCGCCTTCGCCGCCTTCTCGGGCGTCGCCGGCGAGGCGGTGGACGGCCCGGCCTGCCGCCGCTCCGCGGCGAGCGGCCGGGCGCCGGTATCGTCCGCGGGCGGTGCGTGACCGTGGTGCCGTGCCCACCAGGTGTGGAACGCCGCCGTGGCGATCAGGGCCAGTGCCGACATCACCAGCATGGCCGGGCCGCCGGGCCTGTGCCCGATGAGGTTGGCCACCCCGTCCGCCACCGCGACGGCCGTGAACAGGGCCGCCAGTTCGACCACGTCCCGCCGCCAGTGGTGCACCGGGCGACCGTGCTTCGCACGCGTCACATCAGACATTTCTCGAGTCATGCAGCCACTGTGAAGGAACGGTGTTGCGTGATCACGAACGCTTTGTGACTGATCGGTAAAGCATGGATCCGTACCTTTTATTGTTCTTTCAAGTGGTGTGGTGTCTGCTCAAGGAGTGCCGTGTGGCGCCGTTGGCCGGAGCCGCGCGCTACGTCATGCGGCCACCTCCCGCGTCAGCGTGCTGCGCAGACGGCGCGCCTCCGCGACCAGACGGGACGAGCCGCGCCGGTCTGCCGCATGCGCCAGATGCGGCAGTTCGCCGCGCGCCCCCGACCGCTCGGCGCACTCGGCGGCCACGGCCAGCAGGTCCCCGAGCCCGTGCACCGGCCCGCTCGGGCCGTCGGTCGACAGATCGGCGAGCAGGACCGGCAGCGCCTGGCCGAGCAGACCCCAGATGGTGGCGTTCGCCCCGGTGGCCGCCGCGGTGCGCAATGACTCCGCGAGCCGCAGTGGCTTCACGGCACCGCGCCGCACCAGCTGACCGAGGTCCGCACCGAGACGGGGAGCGTCCAGCTGCCCGCGCGCCGCCAGGACCAGAGTCGCGTCCACCGCCGCGAGCCGGTCCTCCGGGTGCCGGGCGCCGAGCCCGTACGCCACGCACAGGTGCGTCGCCTCGCCCGCCTCGCCGCCGGACTCGGCGAGCAGGGGGAGCAGGGCAGCCGCGCCGCGGCTGTCGTCCACCGCCACGGCGGACAGGTCCCGCAGCAGCCGTAGGGACACGAGCTCACGCCGCTCGGGAACCATCGCCGTCCAGTGCGCCCGCAGCGATTCGTTCCAGTGGTGGCAGTAACCGCCGTACCCGGCTTCCCCGAAGGCGCCCGCCGGCTCGCCCAGCGCCCGGAACGCGGCCGGGAAGTCCCCCCGTAGTTCGAGCACTTCACCGGACTCGGCCAGGATGCGGGACCCGGACGTGCGGCGCCGGATCACCGGCAGTCCGGGTCCGCCGGCGGTCAGCCACCCGGCGAGCCGAGTCCCTTCCACGGTTCCCAGAGCCACCGCCCGCTCCGCCGCCGCAGTGGCCGCAGCGCGGTCCTCGCGGCGCACGCGCAGCAGCGCCTGCGCGAAGTCGGCCGCCGACACCCGCGCCCCCAGGCGCCGATAGGCGTCGAGGCGCCCCACCAGCTCGTCCGGCTCCAGCAGGCCCGTGCTCCAGGTGGGTGTGGAGAGCAGGAACGGCAACGGCTTGGTGCGAATCCGGTGGGCCACCTCCCACAGCCGGGCGTCGAAGGCCTGGGAGAACGCGCTGTGCGGACAGACCCGGCTCGGACTGCCGTCCTGGACCGCCGCGTGCAGCGTAGCGGTGCGCACCTTTCCCCGCAGCGTCGCCAGGAGCAGGTCGAGGCCGTCGGCGGCGTCGACGATTCCCCGGCGGCCGTGGCCGAAGTGGCCGAAGTAGACGTCGGTCCGCTGCGCGTACGCCTCGTCGGCGCCGTCCCACCAGCGGTGGGTGACCACCGGTTCCAGCGCCTCCAGCAGCGCGTCCCGGTCCTGGTGGACGTGGCGCACCAGACCGTCCAGCGTGCGCTCGAACGCCGGCACCCCGGCCTCGGACGCCAGCGCGGCCCCCACCTCCTCGGCGAGCTCGGCGACCGACACCGGCGCGGGCGCCAGGCGCACCGGCTCCGGAACGGGCGGGAGCACCTCCTCGTACCCCGACGATCCCGCGTCCGCCGGCGCCGCGCCCAGCGTCCCGACCGCTCGCAGGCGCAGTGCCGGTCCCAACTGCTCCGCCACGAGGGCGAGTTCCGCTCGGACGCCGGCGGACCCGACCTTCTTCAGGTGCCGTTCCACGAGCTTCAGCGCCCGCTCCTGAACGTCCGCGTCCGCGTGCGCGAAGGCCTGTGCAACGGCGGGCAGCAGGGCATCGGCCGCGCCGGTGTCCCGGGCGAGCACCTTGCCCAGCAGCACGAGCTGCGCCCGCACCAGCTTCCGTTCCGGCCGGAACAGCACGGCCCCGGACATCTCCGTCAGCCGGCGGTGGGTCAGCTCCCCGTCCAGGGCGAGGCCGCCCAGCACCGACTGGGCGTAGGAAGCCACCACCGACACCCCGTCGGAGACCAGCGCCAGCCAGTCGGCCACCCTCTCCCGCTGCTCCTCGCGCGTGGGCGCCAGGGACCTCAGCACGCGCAGGAACACCCGGTGATCGGCGGTCGTACCGCCCCGCAGCAGACGGGCCACGCACGCGTCCACCGTCGCCCTCCGGTCCAGCGTGCCTGTGACGGTGAGCCGGGCGAGCGCGTCGTTCCAGCTGTTCGGACCCTCTCCGGTGCCCCACTCGAGCAGGCTGCCGATGTCGTTCGTTTCGAAGAGCGCGGTCACCAGATCCGTCAGATGCGGCTCCTTGCGCAGTCTGTCGAGCACGGTGTCGCCGTGCTGCCACGTGCTGCCGATGTGCTCGGCCCAGCCCCGTACGTAGGCGTCGCTCGTCGGCACCGCGCAGCCGGCCAGCCGCACCAGCCCGGCCACCAGCTCGTACGGCACCCGCGCGGTGGCGGGACGCTGCGCGATCCGGTGCGCCACATCGGCGAGCCAGTCGGACTCACGGTCGCCGAGAAGATGGATCAGCACCCCCGGGGAGGCACCCGACCACCGCATGTCGGCGGCCGCGATCCAGCTCGCAGCGCCCGCCGCACCGGTCTGGCAGGCCGTGCCGGCCGCGTGCAGCGCGGGGTAGGCACGGCGGGACCGCGCGTCCCACGGCGCCGCCCTGAGCTCCTTGCGCAGGGCCTTCAACTCGGGGAGCTCCGCGCGTCGTTCGGCATCGGTCATCCCGTCAAGGAGACCGACCGCCTCGGCCGTCCGCCCGGCCCTTACCGCCTCCAGCAGCTCGCTCATCGCACACCCCCCTCGACCCGCATCCTGTCCTGCTCCGCCGTGTCGGCGCCCCGCCGCACCATCCGCACCGCCAGTGCGTGTTTGCACGGCCCCCGCCCGCCCCGGTACTTCGCCCACCACAGACAGCTGCAGCTCAGCACGCCGGCCTCCGCCCGCACCCGGTGCACATGGCCGTCCTCGGCCGTCACGGTCGCCAGGGCGCCGTCCAGGGCGACCGCGCCCGCGGCGACCAGGGCACGGGCGGCCCGCAGCCGCGGGTTGTGCCGCTCGGCGCGCTCGGCGTCGTAGGGCAGCTCCCGGTGGAAGTAGGCCGCCTCCGCCGTGTCGTACCCGACTCGGCCGGAGGTGCCCAGCCGGACCAGCGCCGCGCGCACCCGCTCCGGGTTGAGCCCGGAGGCGGCGGCGAGGTCGGCCACGTCGATCCGGGGCTCCCAGGCCAGCAGCACCGAGATCAGCTCCGCGTCCTCGGCGGCCGCGCCGGTGGCGAGCGAGTCCAGCACCCCGCCCTCGCCGGAGAACCCGCGCGAGGCGTCGGGCGACAGGGTCAGGGTGAGCCGCATGCCCGGCAGGACCGCTTCCCAGGCACTGGAGGTGGCGGCGGCGTCGGTGACCGCCGGGCCGTACACCCGCAGGGCCGTCGCGTACCGGAGCACCCGCTGGAGCGCCGCAAGCCGCTCCGGGCCCGGCAGGCACACGGCGCCGGGCGCCGGCCGGGTCGTCGGCCGCAGCGCACGCCCGGCGGGCACCACCCACCGGGGACCGCCACCGGCGCCCCGCGGTCCGCTTCGTGGCAGCGACCGCAGGAACCGTACGGCCTCGGCGGCCGGCAGCTCGGCGCGCAGATCGAAACCGGCCGCTATGACCTGGGCCTCCGCGAAGCCGCGCAGCCACCGGTCCGGCAGCGGCACCTTCTTCTCCACCACCGGCCCGTCCAGCGTCGTCACCGCCAGCTCCTCGGGGCCGACCCGCAGATGGAGCGGGTCGTCGGAGCCGATCCGGGAGAGTGCCTCGCGCAGCGGGTTGTTGACGTCGACGTTCGTCGTGCCGTGCCCCACCTCGCCGCCGTCGAGGCCGGAGCGCAGGACGTCCAGGCGCGCATATACCCCGCAGCAGCCGGAGAAGGACTCGAAGCGCAGCCGGTCGCCGTTGCCCGTCACCACCGGGTCCAGCGAGGCACGCAGCTGCGGCTGGTAGTAGCGGGCCGCCGCCACGTCGGCCACCGCCAGCAGCCCGGCGGAGGCCACCTGGGGGGACGTCAGGAAGCCCGAGAAGAACCGCGGGTGGTCCGCCGGGCCCGACGGCGTCGCGCCCCGGGACGTCTCGAGCCCCAGGAGCTGTCCGCCCGCGGCGGACTCCAGCACAGAGGGTCGGCAATAGGCCACGGCCTGCAAGGATCGCGTCATGCAAGGACCGTAGAGGCGACCACTGACAATCGGCTCCGACCTGCTGGAACGCCTGGTCTCAGGCCGAGTTGAGGGCCGGTGCGCGACCGTGCCGCGCACCGGGGGATGACGCCGGCGCGCGGCACGGATGCCGAGCGTACGGGAGTTACTGCCCGACCCGGCCCGGCTGGAGCACCTGGGCGAACAGGACCGTCCCGTGCTGCTCGCGCAGCCGCACCGTCAGCTCCCCGCTCCCGCCGTCGATGTCGACCTCGCCGAAGAACTGGTAGCCCTCGGCGGGCGAGACGTTGGCGGCCGTCGGCGCCTTGACGAACACCCGGTCCGGGCCGAACGTGCCGTCGAGCGCACCGGCCGGGAAGGCGCCGGCGTTGAGCGGGCCGGAGACGAACTCCCAGAACGGCTCGAAGTCCTTGAACGCGGCCCGCGCCGGGTCGTAGTGCTGCGCCGAGCTGTGGTGGACGTCGGTCGTCAGCCACAGCGTGCCGGTGATCCGGCGGTGCTTGACGAACCGCAGCAGCTCGGCGATCTGCAGCTCGCGGCCGAGCGGCGCACCCTGATCGCCCTGCGAGACGGCCTCGAAGTTCGCCCCCCCTCGACCCCGTCGGGCACGACCAGCCCGAGCGGTATGTCGGCCGCTATCACCTTCCACACCGCCCGCGACCGGGCCAGCTCCCGCTTCAGCCACTCCAGCTGCTCGCGGCCGAGGATGCCCTGGGAGTCGGTCGTCCGGTCGTCGGGCGAGTTGGCGTCGCGGCAGGTCCGCATGCCGAGCACGAACACGTCGAGCAGCGGGCCGTGGTGGTGGGCGCGGTGGATCCGGCCGTCCGGGTGGCCGCTGATCGCGGAGATCGGGAAGTACTCGGAGAAGGCCCGTCGGGCGCGCAGCGCCAGGTCGTCGAGCTTCGTCCCGGCCGGGTAGGGGGTGCCCGCGCCGATCACCTCGCCCGGGTACCAGTTGTTGCGGACCTCGTGGTCGTCCCACTGGATGACGTTCGGCACCTGCGCGTTGAACCGGCGCAGCGCGGAGTCCAGCAGGTTGTAGCCGAAGTTGCCGTGGAAGTCGGCCAGGGAGGGGGCGACGTGCGACTTCTCCTCGGTGGTGACGTTGCGGTAGACGCTGCCGTCCGCAAGTGTGGCGGTGGCCTGGATCGGGCCGTCGGCGTAGATGTTGTCGCCGCTGCACAGGAAGAAGTCCGGGTCCGGCTTCGCCATGGCGTCGAAGATCCGTTAGCCGCCGATCGACTCGTTGATGCCCCGGCCCTGCCCGGCCAGGTCGCCGGACCACACGAACCGCACGCCCTGACCGCGGCGCGCGGGAGCGGCGCGGAAGGTGCCGTACGCCGGCTCGCCGGTGCGGCGCGGGTCGGCCGGGTCGGCGAGGAGGACGCGGTAGTGGACCTGCTCACCCGCCGGGAGCCCGCGCAGCCGGGTCGTCCCCGTGACGTCCGCGTCCGGGCCGAGCAGCGGGCCGTGCCGGCGGCTCGGGTTGCGGAACGACTCGGTGGCGGACGTTCTCGACGATCATCCGGGCCGGGCGGTCGGCGCGCACCCACACCAGACCAGAGTCCGAGGTCACGTCGCCTGCCTGCACGCCCCACCCCGCCGCGGGACGACCCGACAGGGCGAGGGCCGGCGCCGCGCCGAGCGTACCGGGCAGGGGCAGCGCCGCCGACGCGGCTAGTGCTGCGACCGGATAGGTTCACCGGCTCGCGACGCCCGGTACGGCACCTCGCCGCGTTGTCGCATCACCCGAGTACATCCGGTACGCGGGCCATGCTCCGCCTTGCGATGCACCGCACCGGACCCCGCGAGCCTTCCGGTAAACCTTTCCGGCCACAGCACCAGCGAGCCGCGCAGAACGCTGCGGCGGCCGGGAAACGGACGGTGTGACATGGATGCGCCTCCAGGGACCGGAACCGGCCGGTGTGCAGTGCCACACCTACTGGTGCGGTGCGGCGCACGCGGAAACCGTGAGTGAACAACCGGCCCCTGCGGCACGGGAGTCGGCGTGCGCCTGCCGGACGGCGGTCACGTGCCGGCCGCCTGCGCCATCAGCCGTACGCCCGCGTGGATCCGCGCCGGCGACAGGTGCGCGTATCCCAGGACCAGCCGTACGCTCCCGTCACGGTCACGGTCACGGTCACGGTCGCCGTCGGCACTCTTGCCCGTGCCGTCGTCACCACGGGTCGGGTCGCCGTCGGCACGCGCGTGCGTGTAGGCGGCCAGTGTGCGCACCGCCACGCCGGCGTCGGCCATGCGCGCGAGGAACCTCCCCTCGGGGCCGTACCGCCCGGGCAGGTCCGCGATGAGGTGCAGGCCCGCGGCGATGCCGGTGAGCCGCGCGCCGGGAAAGTGCTCCGCCAATGCCGCGGCGAGCGCGTCCCGGCGTTCGCGGTAGACGCGCTGGCAGCGGCGCAACTGCCGGTCGTAGCCGCCGCGCTCGACGAACCGGGCGAACAGCGCCTGGTCGACGGTGGGATGGCCGAGGTCCATGGTCCGCTTGCGCTCGACGACCTCGTCGGCCAGTGCGTCGGGCACGAGCAACCAGCCCAGCCGCAGGCCCGGAGCCAGCGACTTGCTGACGGACCCCGCGTAGACGACGTGCTCCGGGTCGAGGCCCTGGAGCGCGCCCACCGGCGCCCGGTCGTAGCGGAAGTCGCCGTCGTAGTCGTCCTCGAAGACCAGGCCGTCCACGGACCGCGCCCAGTCGAGCAGTTCGGCACGGCGGCGCGCGGAGCAGGCGATACCGGTGGGGAACTGGTGGGCCGGGGTGGTCACCAGGGCCCGTACGCCCGACCGGCGCAGCGGGCCGAGGGCCGGACCCTCCTCGTCCAGGGGAAGCGGGACGGCGCCGACGCCCGCCGAGGCGTACAGGGTGCTGTGTTCCGGGCTGCCGGGGTCCTCGACGCCGATCGTGCGCACCCCGCGCGCGTGCAGCGCGAAACCGAGCAGGGCGGCCGCCTGCGCCACTCCGGAGACCACCACGATGCGCTCCGGGTCGGCGACGACGCCCCGGCGGCGGGTGAGCATTTCGGCCAGGGCCGTGCGCAGCCGGGGCAGCCCGCGCGGGTCGGGGTAGCCCAGGTCGCGGTGGGCAAGCTCCGCCAGCACCGAGCGGTGCGCGGCCGTCCAGGCGGCGCGCGGGAACAACGACAGGTCCGGGGTCCCGGGCACGAAGTCCGCGCGGGCGCCCAGGGGCCGGGGAGCGAGATCACACGCGCGCGTGCGCGACGCCCGGACGGCGCCGCCCACCCAGGTTCCGGCACCCCGGCCGCTGCGCAGATAGCCCTCCGCGGCCAGCTGCTCGTACGCCTCCGTGATCAGCCCGCGCGACACGCCGAGGTCCGCCGCGAGGTCCCGGCTGGAGGGCAGCCGGGTGCCCGGGGCCAGCCGTCCCGAGCGGACCGCCTCGCGCAGCGCCGCCTGCAGCGAGCGCCCACGCGCGCGTGCCGGCGCCGAGGCGGCCGGCAGGAGCAGTTCCCAGGCGGCCGAGCCCGGCCGTCCCGCCGGATTGGTCCCCGATGATGTCATGGAAGTGGACCTTAAACCGGACCGCGGCGCTTCCTAGCGTCGCCTGCATGAACGCCACCACCTCGCGCGGGGCCCTGCTCGCCGCGCTCGCCTGCGTCCTCGTCGGAGGGTCCTTCACCGCCAACAGCGTCCTTGGCCGCTACCCGTACGCCGGCGGTCAGTTCCTGCGCTACGGCCTGGCCTGTCTGCTGCTCCTGCCGCTCGTGGGACGGGACGCGCCGGCCCGGCTGCGCCGGCTCGCGCCCCGTCACTGGGTGCGGCTCGCGTTGCTCGCGGCGGTCGGCATGGTGGGCTTCAACCTGGCGGTCCTCGCGGCGGAACGCACCGCCGAGCCGGCCGTGCCGGGGGTCTTCGTGGGCTGCGCGCCCGTGGTCGTCGCGGTCCTCGTGCCGCTCGCGGGGGGACGCCGCCCGCAGCGGGTGGTGCTGCTCGGCGCGTCACTGGTCGCCGCCGGCGCCTTCACCGTGCAGGGCTGGGGCCGCACCGACGGCTCCGGTATCGCCTTCTGCGTCTGCGCACTGGCCGGCGAGACCGGTTTCGCGGTCCTCGCGGTGCCGGTGCTGCGTCTGCTGGGGCCCCGGCTGCTGTCCACCGTGGTGTGCGGCCTCGCGTCCGTCGAGGCGGCGGTCACCGGAGCGGTCCTCGACGGCACCACCTGGCTGCGGCGCCCCGGCGCCGCGGAGAGCGCCGCGCTGCTGTGGCAGGCGGCGGTCGTCACCGTCGTCGGCTTCGTGTGCTGGTACATGGGCATGCAGCGGATCGGCGCCGAGCGCGCCACGCTCTTCTCCGGTCTCGTCCCGGTCGCTGCCGCCTGCACCGCGCCCCTGGTCGGCGCCGGCTCCTACGGCCCCGCCCAGGCGGCCGGCAGCGCTCTCGTGGGAGCGGGTGTCGCCCTGGGCTCGGGGGTGGTGACCCTGGCCGGACGGCGGTCAGCGGCTGCCGTCGAGGAGCACGCGCGCCACCAGCGCCGGGTCGTCGTTCATCGGGACGTGTCCGCAGCCGGGCAGCCGCACCAGCCGGGCTCGCGGGATGATCTGCTTGGCCCGCACCCCCTGCCGGCGCACCAGCAGCCGGTCCTGGGAGCCCCAGGCCACGGTGACCGGGACTCCGGGGACGTCATCCGTGAACTGGACGTCGATGCCCGCCCGCAGGGTCTCCTCGAACCCGGTGGCCTGGGCCAGGGCGAGCGTCTCGGCGACCACGGCCTCGGGTGAACGCCGGCCCGGACGGGCGTAGATGGTGCTCGTCAGGACGGTACGGCCGGCCGCCGTGCACGAGAGCCGCTCGACCAGCGGCAGCGGCAGCCGGCGCGCGATCCCCCGCATCCCCTGCAGCACGCCGAAGGCATAGCGGCGCTCCGCCTGTGTCCAGAACCCGGCCGGGGACAGGGCCGTGACGGACCGTACGAGCTTCTCGCGGCCCAGCTCCAGCGCCAGCAGGCCGCCCAGGGAGTTGCCCGCCACATGCGGCCGTTCGATCTCCAGCGCCTCGCACAGGGCGCCGAGCGCGGCGTTCATCGTGGGCAGGTCGTGCCGCAGGCCGTGGGGCAGCGCGGGGGAGGCGCCGAAGCCGGGCAGGTCCACGGCGATCACGTCGCGCTCGGCCGCGAGGAGGTGGACCACCGGGTCCCAGGCCTGCCGGTGGTGACCGATGCCGTGCAGCAGCAGCAGCGGCTCGCCGCTGCCCACGCGCGCGTAGGCCAGGGTCACGGTCCGCGGGCCGTGCGCAGTGGGGACCTTGAAGGAGACGGTGGCGGACATGGGTGCTCCTTGTCGGGGGAATCGCTTTACGAACGCCGGGTAGACAGCTTGTCAGCAATTGCTACCGACGGGTAGCCCTTCGGTCGTGCCGGATCCCGCCGCCACCGGTGGCTCGCCGCACCCCTGGCTTCTTCGTATGGCGTCCTCCTGGACAGGGCCGGGGACGTCGGCTGGGATGGAGCGGTGACCACCGAGACCAAGACCGACCTCTTCGAAGCGCAGCGGCCCGTGCTCATGGGTGTCGCCTACCGCATGCTCGGGCGGGTGACGGACGCCGAGGACGTGGTCCAGGAGGCCTGGCTGCGCTGGTCGGGCGCCGACCGCAGCACGGTGCGTGAGCCGCGCGGCTACCTGGTGCGCGTCACCACCCGCCTCGCCATCGACCGGCTCCGCCAGATCAAGGCGCGCGGCGAGTCGTACGTCGGCCCGTGGCTGCCGGAACCGCTGGTCACCGAATTTGCCGACACCGTCCCGGACGCGGCGGAGCGTGCCGTGCTCGCCGACTCCGTGTCGCTCGCCGTGCTGGTGGTCCTGGAGTCGCTGTCGCCGCTCGAACGCGCGGTGTTCGTCCTCAGGGAGGCCTTCGGCCATCCCTACGCCGAGATCGCCGCCATGCTCGACCGCGGCGAACCCGCGGTGCGCCAGCTGGCCGGCCGCGCCCGCAGGCATGTCGAGGAGGGACGGCCGCGTTACGAGGTCGACCCGGCCCAGCGGCGCGACCTCACCGAGCGGTTCCTCGCCGCCGCGGCGGGCGGCGACCTGGACGGGCTGATGGAGCTGCTCGCGCCCGACGTCCGCCTGGTGGGCGACAGCGGCGGCAAGTCGAAGGCGCCGCTGCGGGTCCTGGAGACCGCCGACAGGGTGGGCCGCTTCCTTGTCGGCGTGGCCCAGAAGGGCGTCCTGGACCTGTCCCTGCGCTTCCTGGAACTCAACGGCGGCCCCGCCGTGCTGGTCCTGTCCGGCGGCAGGCCCGACAGCGTCTTCCAACTGGACGTCGCCGACGGGCGCATCCAGGCCGTCTACATCATCCGCAACCCCGACAAGCTGGTGTCCCTGGCCGGCGCCTGAGACACCCGTGCGGGCCCGTCCCCGCGACCGCCGAAGCCCCCGTCACCGCCACGGGGGCTTTGCCGTGCCGTCACGAACAAGGCCTCGTGCGAACGCCTCGTGAACGCTGCGCTGCGCACCACCCGTGCGCCGTCCTGGGGATCGAGGATTGGTCTTGACCAAGGGTGAGGGCCGCCCTATGGTCGCAGATAAGTACAACAACCTTTAATAAACAAGGGCGCTAAAACGCCGCCGGACCACGGCGATTGCGGAGGACAGGGTGGGGACCACGCAGCTGGAAACGGTGCCGGAGCCGAAGTACTGGCATCTCAAGACCGTGCTCAGTGAGGCACTGGACTCCGAGTTCTCGGTCGGCGAGATCCTTCCCAACGAACGGGAGCTCGCCGCCCGCTTCGGCGTGGCCCGCGCCACGCTCCGCCAGGCCCTGGAGCAGCTTGAGCTGGAGGGCAGGCTGCAGCGCCGCCGCGGCGTCGGCACGACCGTCGCCCCGCCCCGCGTGGGTGTGGCCGTCGGTACCGAGCAGCACGCCTGGCCGGGAGCGGCCGGAGACGCCTGGCAGCCCGTGGACTGCGCGCAGTCGGTCCCGCCGGCGGCCGTCGCCGACGCCCTGGAGACCGACCGGGAGGAGCCCGTGCACACCGTGCGCCGCTCCCGGGTGAGTCACGGCCAGCCGGTCGCGGCGGAGCTGCTCTACATCCCCTCCTCGTCGGTGCCCGACCTGACCGGGATAGACGCACCGTCCGGACCGGCACGCGCGCGTACCGTGCTGCGCGAGCTGCAGCGCCTCGACCTGGAGGGCCAGGAGCGCGCCGTCGAACTGGGCTCGGCCCGCGCGGACGACGCCAGGGAACTCGACCGGCTGCCGGGCGCGCCCGTGCTCGTCGTCACCACCCGCTTCGTCGCCGGGGGCCGTACCGCCGCCCTCTCCGTCGCCACGTACCGCGCCGACACCTGCCGGCTGACCTTCGGCGACTCGGGCAGCGTGGAAATCCACCACGGCCCCGAACGCCAGGCTTCGTAGCCGCCGTGGCGGGCGGCCACCCGGGGCGGCGCGTGCGCGACCGCCACGCCGGGTGCGCGCCCCTGGCACGGGGCGCGCGGCCGGGGCCCGTGCCGGCTGTTCGCCGGCGCCCCGGATGAGGTCCGTCCTTTCTTGCTGGGCTCGGCCGGCCGCAGCAGGACACCTCCGGAGCGCGAGACCGTTGCCGGGAGGGGAGGGAGGTGATCCGGGACGCGTCCTCGGATGTGGATGTGGATGTGGATGCCGGTGCCGGGGCTCAGCGGCGACCCGTGGCCGTGCCCTCCACTGCGAACAGCTGTTTCTCCACGTGGTCGAGCGCGAGTCGCAGGGCGCCCGTCGCCACGGCTGCCTCGCCGAGCATCGACAGGGTCACCTTGGGCGGGCGCAGGCAGTAGCGGGCCAGCTCGCGGCGGAGCGGTTCCAGTACGCCGTCCAGACCGGCCGCCCACCCGCCGATGACGACCAGCTCCGGGTCCAGGGCCAGCACGAGCGCCGCCACGTCGTGGACGAGGCGCTGGATGAAGCGCTCCATGGCGGCGAGGGCCCGCCGGTCGCCCTCGCGGGCCAGTGCGAAGACCGCCGCCACCGCCTGCTCGTCCAGGGGGTGCAGTGGCTGGTCCGTGGTCGAAAGCAGTGTCTCGGGCGTCACCTCCCGCCCCAGCAGATGCAGCGCGCCGATCTCTCCCGCGGCCCCGCCGTACCCGCGGTGCAGCCGCCCGCCGATCAGCGACCCGGCGCCCGGGCTCAGCCCGGCCAGTACGAAGACCATGTCGTCGGAGTCGGTTGCGGCGCCCTTCCAGTGCTCGGCGACCGCGGCGGCGTTCGCGTCGTTCTCGACCAGCACCGGGCACTTGAAGGAGCGGCGCAGCCGTTCGCCCAGGTGCAGCCCCGTCCACCCGGGCAGCGCGGTGCCCAGGCGTACGGTGCCGTCCGCCTCCACGATCCCGGGCGTGCCGACCCCGACGGCCCGCAGGGAGCCGCGGGGGACACCTGTCCGGCGCAGCAGCTCGGCGACCGCGGTGCGCAGCCGTTCCAGGCGTTCGTCGGCCTGTACGGTCTCGTCCACGTCCTTGGCCTGGGCGCCGAGCACCCGGCCGTCCAGGTCGGCCAGCAGCGCGGCCACGCGGTGCGCGCCGATCTCGAGGCCGAGCAGATGCCCGGCCTCGGCCCGGAACCGGAAGCGCCGCGCGGGTCGGCCCTGACGCCGTGCGGCGCCCTCGTCGGCCGCCTTCTCGACGACGAGACCGCCCGCGATGAGGTCCTCGACGACACCCTCGACCGTCGGCCGGGACAGTCCGGTCACCCGGGTGATCTCCGTGAGCGTCGCGCACTCCGTGGCACGCAGTGCGTGCAGCACCACCGCGGAATTGATCCTTCGCAGCAGCGAGGGATCCCCGCCGGTCAGCCGCCCCACCGTCCGTCCTCCCAGCTCGTGCGCGTGTTGGGCGGATCGTACTCGGCGCGGGCCGGAGCAGCGAGTGCCGGGACTGCGGCGCCGTGCGGATCGGCGCCGGGCCCGGGCCGGGGGCCGGTCGCGGGGCCGGTCGCGGGGCCGGGTCCCGCCGCCGCGCGACCCACCCGGCACCGTTCCTTCGGCCCGGCCAGGTCCCTGACGCACCGCCAATTGTCAGTGGCGGCCGGTTTACTGGAACGCATGGACATCGCGAAGGCTCTCGCCGTGATCGACCGGCTGTGCTCCGGGACGTTTCCCGCCGAGCCCACCAGAACGGACGTCGGCGCGGCCGGACCCGGCTACTGGATGGCCGAGTTGGAGACGAGCGAGGAGTTCTGGGAGGACGACGGCACCCGGCGCGAGGAGACGGCGGAGCAGTACGAGTGCGACCGGGACGGGTTGGCGGAGCGGTTGAGCGCCCGCTGGGGACCGCCCCAGGTGTTCAGCCTGTACAGCGTGTTCACACGGACCATGGAGGGGGAGCGGCTGGAGGAGCCGTGGGCCTCGCTCTGCGGGCACGTGCCGGACGTCCAGCTTTGGCGGTCGGAGGAGGCCGGCCGGTGGATAGCCCTGGGCGTCTCCCAGTGGGACAAGGAGTGGCCGTTCCAACTGCTCGCGGTCGTCACCGACATAGACCCGCCCTGACCCCGCGGCACCCGCCGCGACCCGACCTGACCCGCCGCGACCGCCCGACCCGCCGCACCCGCCGCGCCACCGGACCCGCCGCGCCCCCCCCGCGACCGCTACGAACCCTCCGCCGCCAGCCGCAGCCGCGTGAACTCCTCCGCCATCGTCTCCGCCGTCCAGTGCGCGTTCAGCCCGCTGGGGTTCGGCAGCACCCACACACGCGTGTCGCCGATCTCCCTCTCCTGCGGGCCCACTTGGGCCCTGCGGTCGTCGAAGGCGGTTCGGTAGGCGGTGACGCCGACCACCGCCAGCCATCTGGGCCGCAGCCGCGCGACCTTCTGCGCCAGCAGCCGCCCGCCCTCGCGGTACTCCTGAACGGTCAGCTCGTCGGCCCGGGCCGACGGCCGCGCCACGACGTTGGTGATGCCGAGCCCGTACGACAGCAACTCGCCCTGCTCCGACGGCTTCAGCAGCCTCGGGGTGAACCCCGACCGGTGGAGCACCGGCCAGAAGCGGTTGCCCGGGCGGGCGAAGTGGTGGCCCGTCGCGGCCGTCATCAGCCCCGGGTTGATCCCGCAGAACAGCACACGGAGGCCGTCCGCGACCACGTCCGGCACCGGGCGGTCGCGGGCGGCCTCGAGCTCCGCCGGGGTGAAGCGGGTCAGAGGATCGCCCCCGGGGTGTAGCCCGCGGCCTCCGGGTGCTGCTTCACCAGCTCCTCGACCCGCCCCACGACCACGCCGACCTGGTCGGCGGCCGCGCCGGTGAAGGACAGCTTGTCGGCCATCAGCGCCGCCAGCTGCCCGCGGTCGAGCGGGAGCCGGTTGTCGGCGGCGAGCTTGTCGAGCAGGTCGTTGCGCTCGGCGCCCTGCTCGCGCATTGCCAGCGCGGTGGCCACCGCGTTCTCCTTGATGGCCTCGTGGGCGACCTCCCGGCCGACCCCGGCCCGCACCGCGCCCATCAGCACCTTGGTGGTCGCCAGGAACGGCAGGTAGCGGTCCAGCTCACGGTCGATCACCGCGGGGAAGGCACCGAACTCGTCGAGCACCGTCAGGAACGTCTCCAGCAGACCGTCCAGCGCGAAGAACGCGTCCGGCAGCGCGACCCGGCGCACCACCGAGCAGGACACATCACCCTCGTTCCACTGGTCGCCCGCCAGCTCTCCCGTCATCGAGGCGTAGCCGCGCAGGATCACCATCAGGCCGTTGACGCGTTCGCAGGAGCGGGTGTTCATCTTGTGCGGCATCGCCGAGGAACCGACCTGGCCCGGCTTGAAGCCCTCGGTGACCAGCTCGTGCCCGGCCATCAGCCGGATCGTCCTGGCCAGCGAGGAGGGGGACGCCGCCAGCTGCACCAGCGCGGTGACGACCTCGTAGTCCAGGGAACGCGGGTAGACCTGGCCGACCGAGGTGAACGCCTGGGAGAAGCCGAGGTGGTGGGCGATGCGCCGCTCCAGCTCCGCGAGCTTCGACGCGTCGCCGCCGAGCAGGTCCAGCATGTCCTGCGCGGTGCCGACCGGACCCTTGATGCCGCGCAGCGGGTAGCGGCCCAGCAGCTCCTCCACCCGCCCGTACGCGACGAGCAGCTCGTCGGCCGCGGTCGCGAAGCGCTTGCCGAGGGTGGTGGCCTGTGCGGCCACGTTGTGGGAGCGGCCGGCCATGACCAGCTCGCCGTACTGCGCGGCCAGCTTCGCCAGGCGCGCCAGCACCGCCACCGTACGGTCGCGCATCAGCTCCAGCGAGAGGCGGATCTGCAGCTGCTCGACGTTCTCCGTCAGGTCGCGGGAGGTCATCCCCTTGTGCACGTGCTCGTGCCCGGCGAGGTCGTTGAACTCCTCGATCCGCGCCTTCACGTCGTGCCGCGTGACCTTCTCACGCTCGGCGATGGAGGCCAGGTCGACCTGGTCGAGGACGCGCTCGTAGTCGGCGATCGCCGCGTCCGGCACCTCGATCCCGAGGTCCTTCTGGGCACGCAGGACGGCGAGCCAGAGCCGGCGCTCCAGCCTCACCTTCTGCTCGGGCGACCAGAGCGTGGCGAGCTCGGCGGAGGCGTAGCGTCCGGCGAGGACGTTCGGGATGCGGGGCTTGGCGGGAGCGGAAGTCACGTGTACGGATTCTACTGGCGATTCGTGCAGGCCAGCGCCATGGGGTTGTTCGTCGGAAGCTACGAGGGCCGCGCTGGCCGCCACCGCCGGCCAGGCCGGCTCCTCGCAGGCCGGCCAGGCCAGGTCCTCGCAGGGGAGCAGCTCGGGCCGTTCAGCCGGGCGGCCGTCGCCGGATGCCACGACAGCGAACCGGGCGAACTTTCGTTTAGCAGGACAAGCAGGTCGCCCTGCTCACCCGATGCGTCAGCGAGACCGACCTGCCCGCCGACGTCCGGGCAGCCGGGGCACTCGTCCTGCTCTACGGCGCCAAGACCACCCGCATCTCCACCCTCAAGACGGACGACGTCCACCGCACTGCGAAGGGCAGCACCACCATCGCCCTCGGACGCCACCCCGCCAGTAAAGCTCCACCGCCCCAGAGGAATACGTCACCTCCGACATACGTGCACTTCACCGGTTCAGGTCCTTCGGCTCGCTCCCTGCGGACCGGGTTGTCGCGCCAGTCGGGGTACGGCGCTTCCTTCGTGAGGGGCAGAACTGCTCACCGCAGGAGCAGAATTAGGCCATCGCACGCTCGCCGGGCCAGAACATCTCCTCATGCCATGGCCGGTGCCCGGTGCGCCAGGCATGCCACATCGCTCGGATCACAGGTGCTCATCGCGAGCGACGACTGTAGTAACGGACCCCACGCTCCAGCCTGACGACCCCGTTCGTCACACTGACGCCGTGCCTCGAACAGCCACCGCCACCTCGTCCCGGCAGGTCCGCCGCCTCACCACGATGGCGTTTTTCGGTCCGCCGGTGATCGTCGGACTGTCGTTGCTGGCCGCCAATCCGGACTGGAGCGGGCTCGGACTGGTGCTCGGGACCTTCGCGCTGATCGCGACTCTCTCGCTGATGATCATCGCAGCGCCGAACGGGTGGTTGATCGTCGGCGGGGTGATCGTGGGGATCGCCGCGCTGTCCGGGCCGGGGCCGGTGCTGCAGGCGGAGGTGATGGCGCACCAAGGGCAGCGGGTGGAGGTGCGGGTCACCTCGGTGAAGACGTACCAGGGCAAGCACGGGCCGGAGTACACCTGCCTTCTGGGGCGGGTCGACGGCAAGCCGCTCAAGCACGCCGAGCTGGGCAACGACTCCTGCGACGGGGCGATGGAAGTCGGGCAGACCGAGGACGTGCTCGTCGACCCGCACGGCTGGACGGCGCCGGAGCCGGCCGAGACGGACTACAGCGGGATCGACATCGCCGCGTGGGCCCTGCCGGTGGTACTGGTGCTCTTCGAGCTGCTGGTCTGGCTGTCCCGGCGGGTCGGGCTGCGCCGGTTCGAGGGCCGCTGATGGCGCCCGGGTCCCGGAAGAACGTGGCCTGGCCCCCGCACGTGGTGCGGCGGCTCGCCTGCGTAGCCGCGCTCGTCCCCCTGCTGATGGTGGCCATCGGCGTGCTCGGCACCAGCCCGGACTGGTTTCCGGCGGCGCTGATCCTCGGTGTGCTGACCGTGGCCCTCGCGATCGCGGTGCTGATGGCGACCGCGACCAAGGGGTGGGTGTTCTTCGCCGGGCTGATCACCGGACTAGCCGTCGTGCTCGGCTCCGGGCTGGTCTTCCGGGCCGCGCTGATGCAGAGCCAGGGGGGGCGTATCGAGGTGCGGATCACCTCGGTGTACACCACCGAGGGCAAGACCGGCCCGATCTACCACTGCAGGCTGAAACGGACCGACGGCAGGCCGATGGACCACGCCAACATCGTCGGCATGGGCTGCAACGGCACGGAGGACGCGGGCACCACCGAGGACCTGCTGGTGGACCCGAGCGGCTGGCTGGCCCCGCAGCCCGCCGATGCCGACTTCAGCTCCCTCCCCTTCGGCGTCGTGGGAGTCGGCGTCGCGATCGGGTTGTGGGAGCTGGCTGTCTGGCGGACTCGCCGGATCGGCCTGCGCGAGGCCGCGGCGAACCCGACGGCGCCCGGCCGGCCGAGCGGTGCCAAGCCGAGCGCCGACAACCGGAGCAAGAAGAAGCGCAAGCGGCGCTAGTGTCCTGCGCCAGTCGTTGAGCAGGCAGAGAAGATCCTCATCGGTCCCCTGAAGACCAGTGCCGTGAGCCCTTTGCTGCGGCAGGCCGGCCGCGTACTCTGAGCCGATCACCGGGGCTCATCACTGGGACTTCTGGTGGGACTGGTCCGCTCCGCAGAAGACGCTCAAGGGGGAACTGGCCTTCAGGAGTACGGTGCTGGGTTGTCAGGCGTCGGGGACAGCTTGTGCCACCGGTGACTGCGGCCGCCGGAGCAGAAGCGCTCGCGGCGTCGCGCGTCGGCAATCGTGAGCACCGCGATCAGCAGCCTGAACGCCTTGCGGCGTTCGTCGAGAGGCGCGAGACCGGCGATCTTTCCCAGTTGCTCGTCGATCCGGCCTCGTGAGATCAGCACTTCGGGCGTATGCGTCGGGCGCAGCCCGGCACAGCGGATGCTCTTCATCGGTGCATGGCAGCCGGGCGGGGTTCCGGGTTAGTACTCCACCCGTCGCCAGTCCGTCACAGGGCCGGGGTTTGTGTGGTCCGCAGGGGTGACCCAGAAGGCTTTGCCCAGCTCAGCGCAAAAGTGGGCGCCTGTCCGGCCGTCGCCGGAGGAGCGGCCCGTCAGACGCCGTCCTATCCACGGCAGCAGATGCTGCCGGGCGAACCGGGCGTCTGCGGCCCGCCGGGTGACCCAGCCCGGCGGCACGGCCGCCGGCATGGGCGTACGCCACTGCGGGTCCTCGGCCTCGTACCCGAGCGTCTGCCACACCGCCTCCGCGACCCGGCGATGGCCCTCGGCGGTCAGATGCAGCCGGTCCACGTCCCACAGGCGAGGGTCGGCCAGCGACGGAGCGCCGTACAGGTCGACGACGAGCGCGCCGTGCCGCTCGGCGAGTCCGTCGACGCAGGCGAACAGCTCCTCCATGCGCGGCCGGAAGCGCTCCAGGACGGGGCCTTGGCGACCGGGGCTGCGCATCAGCACGAGCTGCTTGCACGCCGGAGCCAGGCGTTCCACCGCCTCGGTCAGCAGGCCCCGGACCCGGCCCATGTCGCACTTGGGCCGCAGGGTGTCGTTCAGCCCGCCGACCAGTGTCACCACATCGGCCCGCATGGCCGCCGCGACCTCGATCTGCTCGTCGACGATCTGCCCGATGAGCTTGCCGCGCACGGCGAGGTTGGCGTACCGGAACCCGGGTGTGCGGGCGGCCATACGGGCCGCCAGTAGGTCGGCCCAGCCCCGGTACGAACCGTCGGGCAGCAGGTCCGACATGCCCTCGGTGAAGGAGTCGCCGACCGCGACCAGGCTGCTGTATGTGGGATTCGTCTGCATGGCGTGAGCGATGGTAACCCGCGATCCCACTCACATACCAAGCGGTCGGTCGTGGCGGGGAATTCCGCGACGGCCCGCTCAGACCTGCTGTCCGAACAGCTCCCGCAGCACGTCCGCCATGGTCACCAGGCCCGCCAGTCGCCCGTCCGCGCCGATGGCTGCCGCGAGGTGCGTACGGCTGCCCCGCATCGCGGTGAGCACGTCGTCCAGCGGCGTGCCCTCCCGGACCCGGGCGATGGGCCGCATGTCCCGCAGCCGGAACGGCTCATTGCGCGGCGAGGCGTCCAGCGCGTCCTTCACGTGCAGGTACCCGACGATCCGGCGCCCCTCGTCGACCACCGGGAAGCGGGAGAAGCCGGAGTCGGCCGACAGCCTCTCCAGCTGTTCCGGGGTGACACCGAGTCGTGCGTAGACGACCCGCTCCAGCGGAAGCACCACGTCGCGCACGGGCCGGCTGCCCAGCTCCAGCGCGTCGTGCAGCCGCTCCTGCGCCCGGTCGTCGATGAGACCGGCCTCGCTGGCGTCCTTGACGATCTCGGCCAGCTCCGCGTCCGTGAACGTCGCCGAGACCTCGCCCTTGGCCTCCACCCGCAGCAGTTTCAGCAGCACATTCGCGAAGGCGTTCACCGTGAAGATCACCGGGCGCAGCGCCCGGGACAGCGCGACGAGCGGCGGGCCGAGCATCAGCGCGCTGCGCACCGGCTCCGCGACCGCGATGTTCTTCGGCACCATCTCGCCGAGCAGCATGTGCAGATACGTCGCCAGCGTCAGCGCGATCACGAACGACACCGCGTGTCCGGCACTCGCCGGCACGCCCACCGCGTGGAACACCGGCTCCAGCAGATGCGCGATCGCGGGCTCGGCGACCACACCGAGGACCAGTGTGCACAGGGTGATGCCGAGCTGGGCCGCCGCCAGCAGCGCGGAGACGTGCTCCAGGCCCCACAGCACGCTCTTCGCGCGCCGGTCGCCCTCCGCCCCCTCTTCGACGTACTGCTCGACCTGGCTGCGGCGCACCGAGATCAGAGCGAACTCGGAGCCCACGAAGAAGGCGTTGACGACCAGGCTCGCCAGACCGATCAGGATCTGTACGCCGGTCACCGGTCGGCCCTCTTCTCCGTCTTCTGCGCGCCCAGGTGCTTCTCGGGCACCACGTCCTTCTTGCCGTCCTTCCTGCCGGTCTTCCTGTCGCTGCCGGTCCTCCCGTCGTCCTTCCTGCCGGTCTTCCTGCCGGTCTTGTGGTCCTTCCCGGCCCGCTGTTCCTGACCGGCCCCCGCGTCGTCGAGCGGTGCGTGCAGCAGTACGCGCGCGGCCCGGCGTCCGCTCGCGTCCACCACGTCCAGCCGCCAGTCGCCGACCTGCAGGACGTCGCCGATCTCGGGGATCCGGCCGAGCTCGGTGGCGACGAGGCCCGCGAGCGTCTCGTACGGCCCCTCCGGAGCGCGCAGTCCGACGCGCGCGAGCTGGTCCACCCGCGCGAAGCCGTCCGCCGAGTACAGGGCGCGGCCCTCGGCGTCGGCCCCGGCCGGGGCAAGGTCCGGCGTCTCGTGGGGGTCGTGCTCGTCCCGCACCTCGCCGACGACCTCCTCGACGATGTCCTCCAGCGTCGCCACGCCCGCCGTGCCGCCGTACTCGTCGATGACGACCGCCATCGTGCGCCTGCCGGACAGCCGGTCCAGGAGCCGGTCGACGGTCAGTGACTCGGGGACGAGGAGCGGCTCGCGCATGATCTCGGAGACCCGGATGCGTATCCGGCGGTCGGCGGGCACCGCCAGTACGTCCTTCACGTGGGCGGTCCCGACCACCGAGTCGAGGCTGCCGCGGTAGACGGGGAAGCGGGACAGCCCGGTCGCGCGGGTCGCGTTCGCCACGTCCTCGCAGGTCGCCTGGGCGTCCAGGGCGACGACCTGCACACGCGGGGTCATCACGTTCTCCGCGGTCAGGTCGGCCAGGTTGAGGGTGCGCACGAACAGCTCGGCGGTGTCCGCCGCCAGGGCGCCTTCCCTGGCGGAGTGCCGGGCGAGTGCCGCCAGCTCCTGGGGGCTGCGTGCGGAGGCCAGTTCCTCTGCGGGCTCCACCCCGAGCCGGCGCACCACGCGGTTCGCCGTGTTGTTGAGGTGGGTGATGAAGGGGCGGAACGTGGCGCTGAACCACCGCTGCGGGGTGGCCACCCGCTTGGCCACGGCCAGTGGCGAGGAGATCGCCCAGTTCTTGGGCACCAGCTCGCCCACGACCATCAGGAACACCGTGGACAGGGCGGTGCCCAGGACCAGCGCCAACGAGCTCGCGGCCGACGGCGAGAAGCCCAGCGACTCGAGCGGGCCCGCGATGAGCCTGGCGATCGAGGGCTCGGCGAGCATGCCGACCACCAGGTTGGTGACGGTGATGCCGAGCTGCGCCCCGGAGAGCTGGAACGTCAGGTTCCGTACGGCCTTCAGGGCGCCCGCCGCACCGTGCTCGCCGCGCTCGACGGCCCGCGCCAGGGCTCCGCGGTCCACGGTGGTCAGCGAGAACTCGGCCGCGACGAAGGCGCCGCAGGCCAGGGACAGCAGGACCGCCACAAGCAACAGGAGCACTTCGGTCATCGGGTCACCCCCGTCCCATGGTCGGACAGGGCAGGGGCGATCGCGCGATGTCGCGCACGGGGAGGTTCGCCCATGGGCGGACGCTCACAACCTTTCATGGTGGACCGAGTGATCCTCCAATGGTAAAGGATGGGCAAAGAAAGCCGGAATCTCAGTCTGCCAGGGACTTCACCCAGCGTCGCCACTGGTCCTCGCGCTGGTAGCCGGCCGCGGCCCACATCTGGTGTGCCCGTTCGTTGACCTCCAGGACCATGGCGTCGACCCTTCGCCCTCCCAGGGCGGCGAACCGTTGTTCGGCTGCTTCCAGCAGGGCGGTTGCGATGCCTTGCCTGCGGTGGTTCGGGTGGACGGCAAGTCGGTAGGCGGAGCACCGCCATCCGTCGAAGCCGGCTATGACGGTTCCTGCGAGCAGGCCGCCGCGCTCTGCGAGGAGCAGGGCTTCGGGGTCGGTCGTGACGAGTCGGGCCACACCGTCGCGATCGTCGCTGATGCTCGTTCCTGCCGCGGCTTCACGCCAGAACCGCAGCACGGTGTCGATGTCCGAGAGGGTGGCGCAGCGAATGTGAAGATCGCTCATGGTGCGAGCCAAGCAGAGCGCCGGCCCGTCCCGCCAACGGTTTCCCGTGGCGGGGCGGCGCTGCCGGAGGATGTCCTCAGGACGCGGTGGGTGCGGTGGGTGCGGTGGGTGCTGTGGGTGCGGTGGCCGGCGCTGCCGGACCGCCGCTTGCGGTGGCGGTGGGGGTGGCGCTGGCGGAGGCTGACGGAATGGTCGGCGATGCGGACGGGGACGGGGACGGAGGCACGCTGTCCGTGGGGTCGGCCGAGGGGGCCGTGGGGTCGGCCGAGGGGGGCGTCTGGCCGAGCGGTGTCAGCACCGCGTCGGTGACCAGGCCGTCCCGGTTCGTCGTGAGGGTGACGGGGTCGGCAACGTCGAGGAGCCGGTCGCAGCCCAGGTTGGTGAACGTCTGGTTGGCGCGTGCGGCGAGGAAGGCGAAGAGGTTCGGTGCCGTGCCCGGGTCCGGAGAGGGCGCCTTCCGGAAGAGCGCCTTGTCCTTGAAGACGCGCTGGATGCCGGCCGGGTCACGGAAGAGGGTCGTGCAGAAGGCCGCTCCGTCACCGTCGTGGCCGGCACCGATCGCAGGCATGTCGACTCCCGCGCGGTACGCGTTGGTCTTCTCGACGCTGCTGTGGCCGTCGAGAAGCGTCATCGGGTCATTCCGCGGGACCAGCGCGATGGGCGCCTTCTGACGGGCCGCGGCGGACAACTCGTCCAGTGCCAGGGCGGAAGTGGCCCGGCCGTCGCTGGACTGGTTGGGCGCGGTGAACGGCTTGCATCCCAGCGCCGGGTCCATGAACTGGGTCAGCAGCAGGTTGTCGCTGCCGTTGGCCAGATCCGTCGGGGTACTGGTGGCCGCCCACCTGGGCTTGCCGTTGTGACGATGGCGGCGGTCGCCGCGGTTGGCCAGCCGCGCGGCCCTTCTCATGGCCGCTCTGCTCGCGGCGTTGTTCTGGGCGATCCGGCCGCGGGCGTCGGCGAGGTAGTGGGTTACCACGTTGTCGCTTCCGTCCTGGTCCACGACGGAGAAGTCCCTCGTGGTCGGGCAGGGCAAGCCGTCCTTGGCGGTCCCGAGCGCCGGGATCTTGAGGCGCTTTTCGGTCATCCGGGCCTTGGCGGCCCGGAAAAAGGCCGGCGCGTTGCAGTACGCGAACTGGCCGAAGATGGATCCCGGCACGCCGTTGACGCATTTGCCCTGGGTGAGGCTGTGGGAGCGACCGCTCGTCCGCAGCGTCAGATCGGCATTGTTGAAACCGAACCATATGCCTACCGTCGAGCCCTTCGGCACCGAGGGCCGAGCGGTGGGCGCGGCTGGTCTCGTTCCTCTGTCGATCACCAGCGGGTTGAAGATGGTCAGTTTGCCGCCCTTGGTGAGGATCGCGGCTTCCACGAATGCCGACTGATCGGGATTGGCCTCGTGGCACGGCCCCTTCGCCGGGTCCGTCGCGACGAGTTCGTAGGGCGTGGCCAGGCCCCGGGCGGTAAGGGGGTGGTCGGGGACCAGCAGCGTGCAGTTCGGATCCGGCTTGCCGGCCGGCGTCCGTTGCGCGGAGGCTGCCAGGCTTCCCTGCCGGTGATGATGACCGCTGCCCGCAGCGAACACCGATCCGGCGACGACTGCGAGGATCACCGGACCGCCGATCAGGGCGATCGACAACTTCGACCGCTTCCAGCGCCGGGCATGCTCCCGCCGGGAAGTGCGTGGTGAGTGTGTGAAGTTCTGCATGGGCACCGACCTGCTCCTCACTGTGCTTCCCTCCGGTGGGGGCGACCCAAGGTCGCGCCGGGCACGCGCTGGTCACGGCGGTACCGACCCTGTTCAGTGGGGCGGAGGGACATCCCCGTTGCCCGGCACGACGGGTCCACTCGCCGCAGGTGCCGGGTCTGGTGCCCAGTGACGGTAACAGCGCGTACTTCGGGCGCACCCGGCGATTTGCCAAAGAGACGGACCGTCAATGGCGGCGGGGTTCCCATCGCGGAGGCCACCCGGTGCCACGGCATGTGCGCTCCAGCCCGTCACCGGCCGGCCGCGAGGGGGCCTTCCGCTTCCGGGCGGGGGCGGGACTTCCGGGCGGGTGCGGGACTTGTGGACCGGTGCGCAAGACGGTGAGCCGCGCGTGCCACGCGTGCCACTCGTCCGTGGCCTGCCGGACGACGGCAGGAGCGCTCGAAATTTGACGATGAAACCAATTCGCGCTGTGACGGCCGCCTCTCGCGCCGACGGAACCGAACGCCGCCGAAATTCGTCGCAGTGCGCCGAGGAAGACCCGTTCACAGCTTGCCGGTTGATGCAAGCGTGTTCCGAATGATGAGATACCCTTGACTCCGGGCGCCCCAGTTCTCCGCGGGCGCTCGACCGGACCACATCATCAGCGCACGTACCCCCTTCGCGGAGCGAACTGCCTCCGTCCCATTGCCGTCGGTGTTTTCGGTTTCCGACGGCTGTCAAGCATGCCCTTGAGCAGGAATTGATGCCCGTTCAATCTCTTGCGGAGCTGATACGCTTCGCCCGTCGCAACTCGCCCTTCTACCAGCAGCTTTACGCGCACCTTCCGGACCGCACGGCATCTCTCACGGATCTTCCGGTGGTTCCTCAGGCAGAATTCTGGCGGGCCAACTCACCGCGCGACAACAGGTTGCTGACCGCGCCGCTGGACGAGGCGGTCGTCTTCCGCAGCGGCGGCACCACAGGCTCCCCGAAGTTCTCCTGCTTCACCCGCACGGAATGGCGGGATTTCACCACGGCATTCGGTGCCGGAATGGTCACGGCAGGACTGCGGCCGGGACACCGGGTGGCCGACCTGTTCTACGCGGGTGACCTGTACGCCAGTTTCAGCTTCATTCTCGATTCACTTCACCGTTCCCCGGTCACCAACGTGCGCCTGCCCATCGGCGGTGCTGCCCCCTGGGAATCCACCGCGGCCACCTTGGAGGAATTCCGGGCGCAGGTCGTCGCCGGCACGCCGACCACGCTCTGCTCGTTCGCCGAGCGCCTCACCGCGGCCCGTCGCACTCTGCCCGACGTGGAGTTGCTGTTCTTCGGCGGCGAGTGCCTGTTCGGCGACCAACTCCCCGTGCTGAAGGCGGCGTTCCCGCACGCCGAGGCCCGCTCCCTGGGCTACGCGAGCGTGGACGCCGGACTGCTCGGCGAGGCGATACCCGGCGCCGACCCCAGAGTGCACCGCGCGTTCACCCCGTACACCGTGGTGGAGATCCTCGACGACGCCGACCGGCCGGTCGGCGAGGGCACGCCGGGACGGCTGATCGTCACCGACCTGCGCCGACGGCTGATGCCGGTACTGCGCTACCCGGCCGGCGACCGGGCCGAATGGCTGGACCGGGAAGCGGGCGTCTTCCGGATCCTCGGCCGGGCCGACGAGGGTGTCCGGGTCGGCCCCGTCTCCCTCCACACGCAGGACGTGCACGACATCGTCACGGCGGCCGACAAGGCCGGTGAGGTGACCGGCCTGCAACTCGTGGTCCGCCGTCAGGGTGGCCGGGACGGGCTGGTGCTGCGTCTGGCGACGGCCCAACCGGCGGACCGGCACGCGGCGCTGGGCGAATCGCTGATCCGGGCGGTGCTCGACCAGCGTCCGTTCTACGCCGGAGCGACCAGTGCCGGCCACATCAACCCGCTCACCGCCGAATGGGTACGGCACCGGGACCTGGCGGTCAACGCCCGCTCGGGCAAGCTGGTCCGCGTGGTCGACGAACGGCCGCATTCATGAGCGCACCGGCCGCGCGCACACGACGGCTGCCCCTCGTGCTGCGCAACCCGTCCTTCGGCACCGTCTGGGCCGGCCAGTTGCTCACCCAGGCGGCGAGCCGGATGTTCCAGGTCGGCGTGGTCTGGTGGCTCGTCCAGTTCGGGGGTGGTGACCACCGCGGGCTCGGCGCGGGCCTCTTCCTCACGGTGAGCACCCTGCCCGCCGTCGCCTTCGCACCGGTGATCGCCCGCGTCGTCGCGCGCCACACCCGGCGCACGGTGCTGACCGCGGCGGCCGCCGCGGCGGGCTTCGTCGCCGCGGCCACCGCCGCCTGCGCCCAGGCCGGGACACTGCCCGTGGCCGCCGCCTTCGCGGCAGGTCTGGCGCTGGCGGCCTGCCAGGCCCTCTTCGATCCCTGCCTGACCACCTCGGTGCCCGAACTCGTCGACGACGCGGACATCGAGGCGGCCACCGGATTCGAACTGTCCACCCAGTCGATCGCCGGACTCGCCGGTGGGCTGCTCGGCCCCCTGGTGGTCGACGCGGGCGGCCTGGCGGGCGTCGTCGCCGGGTGCGCGGGCGCGTACCTGCTCGCGGCCCTGCTGGTCTCCTCCGCCCGTTTCCCACGCGCCACCGGGCCGCGCGGCCCGGCGGGCGCTGCCACGGCCGGGCGGCGGACACTGCGTCACGTCCTGACCGGGCTGCCGTTCATCCGCCGTGTCCTGCTGTGCTTCGCCGCCGCCAATGTCTTCACCACCGCCGTCTACGTCGTCATGCCCCTCTATACGCGGGGCGTGCTGCACGCCACCGGTTCGACCGTGGCCTCGCTGGAGGCCGCCCTGGGCGTGGGCACGCTCCTCGGCTCCTTCGCCGGCGGGCGCCTTCCGGGCCGCCCGGTCACCGTGGGCAGCGCGTGCCTGGCCGCGACGGCGGCCGCCCTCGGCCTGCCGGGCCTGCTCACCGGGCGGGCGGTGGCGCTCGGCTCGCTGGCCGTCGTCGGCTGCTGCGTCGGCGTCATCGGCGTCCGGTTCGTCGCCCTGTTCCAGCGGCTGGTGCCCGCCGACGACAAGCCGGGTTTCTTCACTGTGATGCAGGCACTGCTCGGCGCCGCCTTTCCCGTCTCCTCGCTGGTCTTCGGGGCGCTCGGCGACCATCTGGCGGCCCGCACGCTGTGCCTGGCGCAGGGCGCGGGACTCGCCCCGGTCGCGCTGGCGCTGTGGTGGCTGGGCCGCCGTACGGACACCACCGGTCCGGAGCCTGCGACCGGATGGGAGTCGTCGGCCGGATCGGAGCCACCGGCCGAAACGGTGCGTCCCGCTCGTCCGGAACCCTCCACCGGGCCGGCGCCCCGTGCGGGGCGGGAACAGTCCACCGTCCCCGCACACCAGGTCACGCCGACGGGAGACGCGTCATGACCGTTCTCCTCTCGCCGGCCGCGGTCCACGACATCGCCGAGCTGCGGCAGCTGTACTTCGACGTGTACGGGCACGGCTACCCGGTGCCGCTGGGCAGCGACCCGGCCGTCATGCGCCGGCTGATCACCGAGGGCACCGCGCACTGGCTCACCGCCCGCACCACCCGGGGCGACCTGGTCGGCTCCGCCGTGGTGCAGACCGAACCGGGCAGTCGTATCGGCAAGCTCGTCGGCCTCGCCGTGCACCCCGGCCACCGGGGCGGGGGACTGGCCTCCCGGCTGACCGGCGCCGTGTGCGAGGAGGCGTTCGGCGCCAGAGGGCTCGACTCTGTGTACGCCACCGTCCGCGTCGTCACCGAGGGCCCGCAGCAGGTCGTCGTGCGCAACGGCTTCCGGCCGCTCGGCCTGATGCCGAATGCGGTCGAGGTCGAGGGATGCGAGAGCCTGGCGCTGTTCGCCCGCTACGCCGACGGCGTGCTGGAGCGCCGCGCCGCGGTGGAGTGCGTGCCGCAACCTCTCGGGTGGCTGCTGTCGGCGGCGTCCTCGGGCACCGGCATCGACTACGCCGGTACCCGACGCGCCGCCTCCCGCCCCGAGACCCCTGCGGGCCGCGCCGTCAACCGTGCCGAGCCCATCGAGCTGATCGCGGCCCCGGCCTTCGTGCGCCGCCGCTTCCTCCAGCGTCTTCCCGACGCCGGCGACCGCTTCTTCCCGCTGCACACGCCGAATGCGATGCTCGTCGCGGCCGACGGCGGCTTCGAGGTGTACGCCGACCTCGACCCGGTGGGGGGCAGCTGCGCCCTGGTGGCTGTGCATCCGCGTCCGGCAGCCGTCGACGGCGCGCTGGAGGCCGTGATGACGGCGGTCACCCGGGCCGGCGCGGACTACGCCGAGGCGCTGCTGCCGCTCGCCGACACCGCAGCGCTGGAGGTCTTCCTGGCCTCGGGCTTCGTCCCGAGCGCCGTGTACCCGGCCATGCGCCGCATCGGCGACCGCCTCCACGACTACGTCGTGCTGTCCCGGACCAACCGTCAGATCGACTTCCGGACGGCTGCCGTCAGCGCGCTGCTCCAGCCCTACCTGAGCGCCTACTTGAGCGCCTGGACCTCCACCTACCTGCCCCGCCACGAGGTGCCCCGATGAACGCCCATCTCGCTCCCGTCCAGGTCCCCGACCCGACGGCACTCACCCATGTGCAGCGGCTGTGCGACCTGGTGACGCCGTACGCGACCGGCGCCGCGACCGACGAACTGTTCGCCGCCGCCATGGCCGAGACCAATGCCTGGCACGCACACCGCTCCCCGTTCTTCGGCTCCCTGCTCCAGGAGCCGCCGGAGGCACCCGCGCCCACGGTCGGCCCGCGGGTGCGCACCCCGCTGGTGCCCGCCGCCTTCTTCAAACGCCACGAGGTGCTGTCGATCCCCCACGAGGAGGTGTTCCTGCACCTGACCTCCTCGGGCACCACCGGCCAGAAGTCGCAGATGTTCTTCGACCAGTGGACCATCCGTTCGGCGCAGCGGATGGTGGCCCGCATCTTCGACCACTACGGCTGGATCACCCCCGGCCAACCGGTCAACTACCTGCTCTACAGCTACGAGCCGGCGCCCTCCGTGAAGTTGGGCACCTCCTTCACCGACAACTACCTGTGCGACTTCGCCCCGGCGCGGCACACCACGCACGCGCTGCGGCACACCGGTTCGGGCCACGAGTTCGATGTGCACGGCTGCATCGATGCGCTCCACCGGTACGCCGAGGACGACGTGCCCGTACGCATCCTGGGCTTCCCCGCCTTCCTGCACTTCACCCTGGAGCGGATGAGGGCCCAGGGCCTGCCGCCGCTGCGGCTGCCCGAGGGCTCGCTGGTGGTGCTGGGCGGCGGCTGGAAGGGCCACGCGGACCGCCGGATCGGCAAGGACGAGTTCTACGCCGAGGTCACCGAGCGCCTCGGCATCCCCGGTGATCGCGTCCGCGACACCTTCGGCTCCGTCGAGCACTGCGTGCCGTACGTCGAGTGCGCGTTGCACCGGCTGCACGTGCCGGTCTGGTCGCGCGCCGCCGTCCGCGACACGGCCACGCTGCGTCCGCTGCCCTACGGCGAACGCGGCTTCCTGCACCTGGTCAGCCCGTACATCACCTCGGTGCCCGCGCACAGCGTGGTGATGGGCGACCTGGCATCGCTGCACCCCGGCGAGGAGTGCGGCTGTCCGCTGTCCACCGACTGGTTCACCGTGCACGGCCGGGCCGGGGTGAGCCGTAACCGCAGTTGCGCGGTCGCCGCCGCCGAACTCCTGAAGGGAATGTCGTGACCACCACCGCTTCCGCGCTCCACCTCTGGCAGGGCCGGTTCGTCGACGACGCCGAGGCCGGCCGGCAGCTCGCCGCACTGCCGGAGCTGACCGGGCGGGTCCTGGCGCGTCCGCTGCCCACGGACGTGGTGCTCGACGCCTGCGCCGCGTTGAGCGCCGAACTGACCGGTCCCGCCTGCGCGCTGCGCGCCCGGCTGGCGGCGCACCTGCCCGCGGACGACGCCGGCACCACCCTCGGTGAGCTGGCCGCCGCGCTCGCCCGGCAGGCCCTGGAACGCAAGCTCCGCCGTGAGCTGGGCGGCCTGCGCCCCGAGCGGCTGACGAGGCCGGACGCCCGCGAGCCGGTGTACGAGTCCTGGGCCCCCGTCGGACTCCTGGTGCACATCGCGCCGGGCAACGCCGCCACGGTGGCGCCGCTGAGCGTCGTCGAGGGCCTGCTGGCCGGGAATCTCAACGTGCTCAAGACCAGCGGCGACGACACCCCGTTCGCGCTCGAGCTGCTCGCCGCGCTGGGGGACGCCGACCCGACGGGGCTGATCGCAGAACGGGTCGTCGCCCTGCGCTTCCCCTCCTCGCGCCGGCAGTGGCTGGAAACGCTGTGCGGGCAGGCGGACGCGATCGCCGCGTGGGGTGGGGAGGAGGCCGTACGGGCGGTGAGCGACCTGGCGCCGCCCGGCTGCCGGGTCGTGGAGTGGGGACACCGGATCTCCTTCGCCTACCTCACCCCCCGGGCCGCAGCCGACGAGGCCACCCTCGACGCGCTCGCCGAGGACGTGTGCCGCTTCGAGCAGCAGGCCTGCTCCAGCCCTCAGGTGGTCTATCTGGACACCGAGAGCACCGAGGACGCATTCGCGTTCGCCGGGCGGTTCGCCGAGCGGCTGGCGAAGGTTTCCGGCACCCGGCGGGCGCCGCTGCCCGACATGGCGGAGCAGGCCGAGATCACGACCACGGAGCAGCTCGCCCGGCTCGAACAGCACCTCGGCCTGACCCGGGTGATCGCCGCTGACGACGGTTCCTGGCGGGTGCTGGCGGACAGCCGTCCGGCACTGAGCGCATCCCCGCTGCATCGCAGCGTCTGGGTGAAGCCGCTGCCCCGGCACGCGGTCACCGCGACGCTGCGGCCGATGCGCCGCTACCTGCAGACCGCGGCGATCGGCGGCGGCCGGGCGGACGTGGCCGAACTCTCCCGTGCGCTGTTCGCCGCGGGGGTCACCCGGGTCACCCCGATCGGCTCGATGCTGGAGGGCTACGAGGGCGAACCGCACGACGGGGTCTACGCGTTGCAGCGCTACAGCCGGCGGGTGGGAGTGCGCGCACCCGGCGCCGAGTTCCGGGCGGTGGCCTGCCTGGACGACCTGGTGACGCCGCCGGTGCTGTCCCCCGCGCCGGACGGGCCCCTGCTGGGCAAGGAGGGCGTGCAGCGCGCCCTGGCGTCGCTGGACCCCCGGTACGCGCACCTGTACTTCCGCAGCGGCGGCTCCACGGGCGCGCCCGCGCTGTCGGTGTTCACCTGCGACGACTATGACAACCAGATGCGCGCCGCCGCCGACGGGCTGCTCGCCGCCGGCTTCGACCCGGCCCGGGACCGGGCGGCCAACCTGTTCTACTGCGGCGGCATGTACGGCAGCTTCATCAGCTTCTTCTCCATCCTGGAGCGGCTGAACGCCACCCAGATCCCGATGGCCGCCGGACCCGACCACGCCGCGGTCGCCGAAGCGCTGGTCACTCACCGGGCGGACACCGTCCTCGGCATGCCGTCCTACCTGTGGCAGCTCTTCCACGCCGAGGCGGACCGGTTCCGCGCCTACGGCGGGATCCGCACGGTGTTCTACGGCGGCGAGCACTTCACCGCCGAGCAACGCCGGGTGCTGACCGAGGAGTTCGGAGTCGAGGTGATCCGTTCGGCCGCCTACGGCAGCACCGACCTGGGGCCCCTGGGCTACCAGTGCACCGAGTCCACGGGTTCGGTGCACCACGTGCTGACCGACCTGCACACGCTGGAGATCCTCGACCCGCACCAGGACCGGCCGGTGGTGCCCGGCGAACCCGGCCGGCTGGTGTTCACCTCGCGGACGCGCGCCGGGCAGCGGCTGGAGCGCTACGAGATCGGCGACCTGGGCCGCGCGGTCGCGGGCGTCTGTCCCTGCGGCAGTCATGTTCCCCGCCTGGAACTCCTGGGGCGCTACGGCGACGTCGTGCGCGTCGGCACCTACTTCTTCAACTACCGGCGCTTCGTGCAGGCCGCGCAGGAACGGCTCGGCTACCACGGGGAGGTTCAGATGCTCGTCGGCCCCGGCTCCGGCCGCGAGCGGCTGACGGTACGCCTCGACGAGCGGTACGCACCCGATGCCGCTGCCGCCCGGGCGGCCTTCGTCACCGAGGTGACGGAGCTGGCCCCGGCCGAGGCGGAGGGGCTGCTGACGTTCACGGTGGAAACGGTGCCGATGGACGCCTTCGAACGGACCCCGGCCAGCGGCAAGCTTCGCACGGTGCTCGACCTGCGCCAGAACGTGTCCGGCAGATGACCTTCCGCGAGGCTTCGGTGTCCCCGGCCGGCGAGGGGCACGGGGACTGAGCCGGAATGCACCCGGGACGGCCCGAACGAGAAGAAGCCGTCCCGGGGCTCCCGGCCACGTGGGTCCCGGAGCGCTGCCGCGGCTCCGTCACTCGTGCGCGATCGCCGCCAGCACGTTCATGCGGGAGGCACGCAACGCCGGCAGCAGGGCCGCCACGATGCCCACGACCGCCGCGCCGATCACGACGGCGACGATCGTGCCCCAGGGGATCGCCAGCGCCGTCATGCCCTGCAGCGCCAGCACCTGCTGGATGCACACGCCCCAGACCAGCCCCAGTGCCAGGCCCAGGACCGCGCCGAAGACGGCGATCACCACGGACTCCAGCCGGATCATCCGCCGCAGCTGCCGCCGGCCGAGCCCGATGGCCCGCAGCAGCCCGATCTCCCGCGTCCGCTCCACCACCGACAGGGCGAGGGTGTTGACCACGCCGAGCACCGCGATGACGATGGCGAGTCCGAGCAGCGCGTAGACCAGGTAGAGCAGCACCGCGATCTGGTCGTGGACCAGCTTCTTGTAGTCGGCCTGGTCGCGCACCTGCACATTGGGATACGGAGTCAGGGTCCGCTCCAGCCGGGAGCGCAGCTGGTCGGCGCCGGTGCCGGGGGCGGCGTTCACATACAGAGCGGCGTCCTGCGTGCCGGGCACGTACTTGTCGACCGTGCCGATGCCGAAGTACAGCCCGCCCTGCATGCCGAAACCCTCGGCCGCCTCCTGGTCGGTCAGGGCGCCCACCGTCAGTGCGGTACGGCGTCCGCCCTGGAACTCGGCGGGCAGCACGGTGCCCACCCGTACGCCGTGCTTCCGGGCGAAGCCGGCGTCCATGGCCATGTGCCCGTCGGCCAGCGCCGCCGCGGTGTTCCCGGCCGCGTACTTGATGTGCGCGACGGCGTCCAGCTGCCCGTCGTAGCCGGAGGCGGCCGTCTCGACGCGCTTGCCGTCCGGCAGCCGCACCGCGATCGCCGCGAGCCGCTGCCGTACGACGAGTCCCGCGCCCTGCGTGCCGCGCACCTTGTCGGTGACGTCCGAGGAGAACGGCAGGAACTGGCGGTTCTGGACGACGAAGTCCGCGCCCAGCGTCTTCTCGATCTGGTGGTCGAAGGACCGGGTCATCGAGGCGCTGGCCACCGACATCCCGCCGACCAGGGCCAGACCCACCATCAGGGCGGCCGCCGTGGCACCGGTCCGGCGCGGGTTGCGCAGGGCGTTGCGCTGGCTCATCCGGCCGACCGAGCCGAACAGCGCCGGGAAGGCCCCGCCCAGCACCCGGATCAGCGGGCGCACCAGCAGCGGTCCGGCGACCACGGTGGCGATCAGGGTGAGCACGATTCCGAGCCCGAGCAGGGAGGCGGCGGTCGCGGTCCTGGCAGCGGCGGCGCAGCCGGCGAGCGCGGCCGCGCCGGCCGTCCCGACGACCGCGCCCACCACCGCGCGCACCCGCAACGGCCGCCCCACACCGGCCACCTCGGCGTCCGCCAGGGCCGCCATCGGGGACACGGTGGCGGCCCGGCGGGCCGGGAGATAGGCCGCCACGAAGGTGACGCCGACACCGACGACGTACGCCGCGACGGGCGTGACCCAGCCGATCACCATCTCCGTGGTCTTCAGGTTCATCCCGAAGGCGCTCATGAGCCTGATCAGTCCGGCCGCGAGACCGATCCCGGCGGCCAGTCCCAGCGTGGACCCGACCAGGCCGAGCAGCACGGCCTCGGTCAGTACCGAGCGCCGCACCTGCCGGCGGTCGGCGCCGAGGGCGCGCAGCAGCCCCAGCTCACGGGTGCGCTGGGCGATCAGCATGGAGAAGGTGTTGACGATCAGGAACACGCCGACGAGGACCGCGATCCCGGCGAAGCCGAGCATCACGTACTTGATGACCTTCAGGAACCCGCCGAGCTCGGCGGCGGCCGACTTGGCCTGCTCGCCCGCGGTCTTCAGGTCGTAGGTGCCGGCCCCGGCACCGGTCCCGATCGCCTCGCCCACGCGGCGCTTGAGCTCGGCGTCGGTGACGCCCTTCGCCGCGTCCACCGAGATGCTGGTCGCGCGGGCCGTGGAGCCGAGCAGCCGGGTCTGCGCGGTGGGCGTGTCGAGGAAGAGCAGGGCCGCGCCCGGATTGGTGGTGGTGAAGGTGGCGATCCCGACGACCCGCACATGGAACGTGCCCGGCTGGGCCTGCACCGTGAGCACGTCGCCGATCCGCACATGCTTGTGACCGGCCGTGTCGGCGTCCAGCAGGACCTCGCCGTCGCCGTGCGGGGCGTGACCGGAGGTCAGCTTCACCGGACTGCGGTCGGTGGTCTCCCAGTTGCGGGCGATGGTGGGGGCGCCGGTGGTCGGGCCGACCGATTCGTTGCGGTTGTTGACGACCACCACGTTCTGCACGACCGCGTCCACGCGGGTGGCGGCGACCCCGTCGATCCCGGCCAGCCGCCGGGCGAGCGAGGCGGGCACGGTCTGCACCGCGCCGGTCCGCACGGGCGACTTCAGATCCTGCTTCGGCTCCACCGTCACATCGGCGGCGGTCGAGGCGAAGAGCCGGTCGAAGGTGCGGGTGACGGTGTCGGAGAAGATCAGACTGCCCGCGACGAAGGCCACGGACAGGACGACGGCCAGGGCCGAGAGAAGCAGCCGCCCCTTGTGGGCGAGGAAGCTGCGCAGCGTTGCCTTGAGCACGGGTCAGGCCTCCTCGACGGCGGCGCCGTCCCCGCCGTGGAGCAGAGTCCCCTCCTCGACGAACCGGTCGTCCATCGCGTCGGGACCGGATGGCTGGGCGCCGACCCCCGCGAACAGGCGCATGCGCTCCAGCACCGCCTCCGCCGTCGGGTTCTCCATCTCGTCCACGATCCGTCCGTCCGCGAGGTAGAGCACCAGGTCGGAGTGGGCGGCGGCGCCCGGGTCGTGGGTCACCATGACGACGGTCTGCCCGAGGGTGTCGACGGCGTCGCGCAGGAAGCCCAGCACCTCCAGGCCGGCCCGCGAGTCGAGGTTGCCGGTCGGTTCGTCCGCGAAGATCAGCTCCGGCCGGGAGGCTAGTGCCCGCGCGCAGGCCACGCGCTGCTGCTGGCCGCCGGAGAGCTGGGACGGCCGGTGTTTGAGCCGGTCGCGCAGGCCCAGTGTGTCGATGACCTGGTCCAGCCACTTCTCGTCGGGCTCCCGGCCCGCGATGTCCATGGGCAGGGTGATGTTCTCCAGCGCGTTCAGCGTGGGGATGAGGTTGAAGGACTGGAACATGAAGCCGATCCGGTCCCGGCGCAGCCGGGTCAGCTCGCGGTCCTTCAGGCCCGTGATCTCGGTGTCGCCGATCCACACCTGGCCGGCCGAGACGGTGTCGAGCCCCGCCAGACAGTGCATCAGCGTGGACTTCCCCGAGCCGGAGGGCCCCATCACCGTGGTGAAACGGCCGCGCGCGATGTCGACGTCCACCGAGTCCAGCGCGAGCACGGTGGTCTCGCCCGACCCGTACGCCTTGGTCAGACCGCGGGCGCGGGCCGCGATCCGGTCGGCCGACGCCTGGCCCGGCGCCCCGTCAGGTGTGGTCACGGCGGCCTCCTCGGTGGTCCTGCGACCCTGCACGTCCTGGCTCATGACACCTTTGTCCCCGGCCGAGCCTAGTGTGACCGGCCGCAGAGCCGGTATCCCCCGTTGGGCCCAGGCCGGTCTCCACCCCCGGGTCGGCGTCACGGGACCCGTGTAAGGGACACTCTCCACCCGTGGCGGGATCTCCCCCCTGGGCGGGTTATCCACCCGGGCGGGAGCGGCACGCCCTTGCCCGTGCTAGCGGTCCGGCGCTAGCGTCGAGGCATGGCGAAGACCCAGCTGAACGTGAGAGTGGACGAGGGCACCGCCCGTGCCGCCCGCGAGCGTGCTCTGGCCCGCGGCATGAGCGTCAACCGCTACATCGAGGAACTGGTCCGCCAGGACACCGGAGAGGTGGGCCACACCTTCGTGGAGGCCGCCGCGGACTTCATGAAGAGCTACGAGGCCGTCTTCGCCGAGGAGTTCGGGGCGGAGCGCGAGGGCGGCCGCGGGCACCGGGGCGAAGGCCGTCGCTGATCCCTTGAGCGATCTCAGAATCGACCTCGCCTGGCTGCTCATGCTCGCGGAACGGATGACACCGGGAGACCCCCAGGTCACCGACTGGGGAGCCCTGGTCGCCGCGGTGGCACGTCACCAGGCGGAGATCTTCGACGTCCCCGTCTACGACACTCCGCACGCCCGGGCCGCCGCGCTGCTGCAACTCCTCGTCCACGTGCCCGCGCTGGAGCGCTCCAACGCCCTGTTCGCCTCCGCGGTCGCCTACGCCTACCTGGTCGCCAGCGGCCTGAAGGTCGTCACCTCGCCCGAACAGGTCCGCGACCTGGCCCGGCTGGTCAAGAGCGGCCAGGCGTCGGTGCACGACATCGCGCGGGAGCTGCGCCAGTGGAGCCGGTGAGGCGCTGATCAGCGTTCGGGGACCGGATCGTCGCCGCGCCCGGGCCGCCAGGCGGTGCCCAGCGCGCAGTACGAGCAGGGCAGGGCCGGCCCCTTGTCCGGCACCAGCAGCCGGCGGTACGGGCCGAGCTCGAACCCCGCGTCCCGCAGCGCGCCGACCGGATCGCGGGACAGATGGCAGCCGCCGCTCAGCGCGGGCCAGACCGTGCGGTCCAGGGCGCGCTGGGTGAGGACCATCGCCCGGCCGCCACCCCTGCCGTGCTCGAAGAACCGCACCTCGCCGCCCGGCCGCAGCACCCGCCGTATCTCGGCGAGCGCCCGCGGCAGGTCGCGCACGCTGCACAGCACCAGTGACAGCACCACCGCGTCGAACCCCTCGCTCTTGACCGGCAGCGCCTCCGCACAGCCCGGCACCACGTCGACCGGGATCCCGGCACGCAGGGCCGCCTCCACGGCCCGCTGCCTCAGCAGCCGCTCCGGCTCGATCGCGACGACCTCGGCGACCGTGCCCGGATAGTGGGCGAAGTTCAGCCCGTTGCCCGCGCCGATCTCGATCACCCGCCCGCCCAGTCCGGCGAGCAGCCGCTCCCGCAGCCGCGCCATGCCCAGCCTGGTCTCCGCGGCCACGCTGGCGCGGGCGTAGTAGCGGGCGAACAGCGGATGGTGCACGGCATCCCGTGCCACCTTGCCGGATCCGGCGGACCGTAGCGGCATGGCGACCTCCCCGGTCGGACGGGCCTACGGAAAGTGTCCCCCGCACACCCGCACCGCACGCCCACCCCGACGAAACCCGCCGCACGCCCACCCCGACGAGACTCGCGCACGCGCGCCCCGGCCGGGCTGCCGGACGCCCGCCCATCCACGCGGTCCGCGGTGTGCCGCCCGGCCAGGAGCCGGACCGGCCGGGGACGGGGGCCGCGCCCCTGTTGCCGCGGGCAGCCGCAGGCCCGCCCGAAGGGACCCCGGTGCACGCCCCGCACAGGGGGGACGCCTGCCCAGGACCGCTCGCGCAGGCGCCGGTGCGGACCGGTCGCCCGGTGCGGACCGGTCGCACGCCGCCTCCCGCGAACCGCTCCCGGGCCCGCGTGGGCGGGTCCGGCGGGCCCTGCCGCCGCGTCAGGATGCGCCGCGGCACCCGTCTACGCGAACGGTGCCGGGGCCTCCCGCACCGTGAAGGCCTCCGCATCCCAGCTGCCGTTCAGGCGGGGGGCCAGCCAGGCCGGGGCCGTGGCGCGGAATTCGGCGGGGGACAGCGTCCCGGCGCCGTGGGGCAGCGCGCCGAGCAGGGGTGCGCCGGCCACGTGGGGCAGGTCGGCGACGTTGCAGCGGGAGGCCAGGTCGGGTTCGGCCGGCCAGCTGCCGATCACCACCCCGAGCAGGTCCAGCTCGCAAAAGCGCAGCTCACGGGCCGTCAGTTCGGTGGTGTTGAGAGTGCCCAGACCGGCGGAGGCGACGAGCAGGACCGGGGCCCGCAGCAGCTTCGCCGCGTCCGCGAGCGTCCCGCCCGCATCGTCGAACCGTACGAGCAGCCCGCCCGCGCCCTCCACCAGCACCAGGTCGTGCTCGGTGGCCAGCTTGGCGGCGGCCTCGGCCACCTGCTGCGGGCGGACCGGGGGCCGCCCGGCCCGGCGTGCTGCCGTTCCGGGCGCCAGCGGTTCGGGGTAGCGGGCGAGTTCGCCCGCCGTCACCGGGCCGGCCAGCCGGGCGACCTCGTCGGCGTCCCCGCGCTCCTCGGGGCCCACGCCCGTCTGCGCGGCCTTGAGCACGGCCACCGACCGGCCGGCCGCGACCGCCGCCGCGGCGACGGCGGCCGTGGTGACCGTCTTGCCGACCTCCGTACCCGTGCCCGTGATCACCAGTACCGGCATCTCATCCCTCCCGCGCCGCCGCGCACACCGCGCGCGCGATCCGTGCCACGTCCGCGTCACCGGTGACGTACGGCGGCATCGTGTAGACCAGGTCCCGGAACGGCCGCAGCCACACGCCCTCGCGCACCGCGGCCCGCGTCGCCGCCGCCATGTCCACCGTGTGGTCCAGCTGGACCACGCCGATGGCGCCCAGGACCCTTATGTCCCTGACTCCGGCCAGCTCCGCCGCGGGTGCCAGTCCGTCCCGCAGGCCCGCCTCGATCCGTTTGACCTCGGTGCGCCAGTCCTGGCCGAGCAGCAGCTCGATCGACGCGCACGCCACCGCGGCGGCCAGTGGATTGCCCATGAACGTCGGGCCGTGTGCCAGCACCGGCACCTCGCCACGCGAGATCCCGTCGGCCACCCGAGCGGTGCACAGCGTCGCCGCCATCGTCAGGTAGCCGCCGGTCAGAGCCTTGCCCACGCACATCACGTCCGGCGTCACGGCCGCGTGCCCCGCCGCGAACAGCGCGCCGGTGCGGCCGAATCCGGTCGCGATCTCGTCGAACACCAGCAGCACGTCGTGCGCGTCGCACGCCTCGCGCAGCACCCGCAGGTACGCGGGGGAGTGGAACCGCATCCCGCCCGCGCCCTGCACCACCGGTTCGACGATCACCGCGGCCAGTTCGCCTGCGTGCCGTTCGATCAGGTCGTGCAGATGGGCGGCGTACGCCTCCTCGTACTCGGCCGGCGGCGCGTCCGCGAACACCTGGCGCGGCAGCACACCGGACCACAGCTCGTGCATCCCACCCTCGGGATCGCACACGGACATCGGCTGCCAGGTGTCGCCGTGGTAGCCGCCCCGCCAGGTCAGCAACCGCCGCTTCTCCGGGCGGCCCAGCGAACGCCAGTACTGCAGGCACATCTTGACGGCCACCTCGACCGACACCGAACCGGAGTCGGCGAGGAAGACGTGTTCGAGACCTTCGGGCGACATGTCGACAAGGAGCTTCGCCAGGCGGACGGCGGGCTCGTGGGTGAGCCCGCCGAACATCACATGGCTCATCCGCGCCAGCTGCTCGCGGGCGGCCTCGTCGAGCACCGGGTGGTGGTAGCCGTGGATGGCGGCCCACCACGACGACATGCCGTCGATCAGCTCGCCCGATCCGCCGGCGAGTCTCAGCCGCACCCCGCTCGCCGACTCCACGACGAGCGGTTCCTGACGGCCGGGCATCGGACCGTACGGGTGCCAGACATGCCGCCGGTCGAGGTCCAGCAGCTCGGGGACGCTCAGGCCGGGCAGGTCAGGCATTGGGTGCGAGGTCCGTTCCGGCGCCCCGGCGGCGTACGGCGACGAGATCCGTGCGGGGCTCGTTGCCCTTCGGCTCGGCGGCCGGACTGGCGGCGGCCCGAGCGGAGGAACCGCACACACCCGCGCCCTCGTGCGACCCGCACCCGGCACCCGCACCGGCGTCCGCGTGGGACCCGCACCCGGCACCCGCACCGGCGTCCGCGTGCGACCCGCAGCCCGCGCCCTCGTGGGACCCGCAGCCGCCCATGGCCGCCGCCCGGTGTTCCGGGAGGGTCACCTGGCCGGTGCCCTCCACCTCGAAGCCGGCGTCCGCGATCATCTCCAGGTCGGCCCTGCCGGCCTGGCCCTCGCTGGTGAGGTAGTCGCCGAGGAAGATCGAGTTGGCCAGGTGCAGGGCGAGGGGCTGCATGGTGCGCAGGTGCACCTCGCGGCCGCCCGCGATCCTGACCTCGACGTCGGGGCAGACGAAGCGGACCATGGCGAGGATGCGCAGGCAGCGCTGCGGGGTGAGGTTCCACTCCGTGGCGAGCGGGGTGCCCTCGAAGGGGATCAGGAAGTTCACCGGTACCGAGTCCGGGTCCAGCTCGCGCAGCGAGTAGACGACGTCGACGAGGTCCTCGTCGCTCTCGCCCATGCCGGCGATGAGCCCGGAGCAGGCGGACAGTCCGGCCGCGTGCGCCTTGTTCACCGTGTCCACCCGATCGGCGTAGGTGTGGGTGGTGGTGATGTCGCCGTAGGTGGACTCGGAGGTGTTGAGGTTGTGGTTGTAGGCGTCGGCCCCGGCCTCGCGCAGCCGCTCGGCCTGGCCGTCGGAGAGCAGCCCCAGACAGGCGCACACCTCGACGCCCTCGTTCTGGTCCTTGATGGCCTTGATGGTCTCCGAGACCCGGTCCACGTCACGGTCCGTCGGGCCGCGCCCGCTGGCCACCAGACAGACCCGCTTGGCGCCGCCGGCCAGCCCGGCCGCCGCGGCCTTGGAGGCGTCGCCGGGCTTGAGCCAGGTGTACTTCAGGATGCCGGCCTTCGAGCCGAGCCGCTGGGAGCAGTAGGAGCAGTCCTCGGGGCACAGGCCGGACTTGAGGTTGACGAGATAGTTGAGTTTCACCCGCCGGCCGAACCAGTGACGGCGCACCTTTCCGGCCGCGGCCACCACGTCGAGCAGGTCGTCGTCGGAGGTGGCCAGCACGGCCAGAGCTTCCTCACGGGTCGGCAGCTCGCGCCGAAGCCCCTTGTCCACCAGCGTGTTCAGCAGGTCCATGAGAGCCGATCCTGTCCTACCGGGCCGCCCGGGGCCAAGGAGAGTTTGCACAACAGAGACCCATCGACGTGTGGGTATTGCCACACCATGGGCGGCGGGTCGTCCCGCTAGGGTCTGTGCACTGCCTACAAAAGCCCCGGAGGACCCATGGCGTTCGGCTGGATCGACGAGCAGGCGGACGCACGCCGCCGGGCCGGACTCGTACGGACCCTGCGCCCCCGCCCGGCCGACTCGCCGCTGCTGGACCTGGCGAGCAACGACTACCTCGGGCTCGCCCGCCATCCGGAGGTGACCGAGGGCGCGGCGGCCGCGGCGCGTGCCTGGGGCGGTGGCTCCACCGGCTCCCGGCTGGTCACCGGCACCACCGAGCTGCACACCGAACTGGAGCGCGAGCTGGCCGCCTTCTGCGGCTTCGAGGCGGCCCTGGTCTTCTCCTCCGGGTACGCGGCCAACCTCGCCGCGGTCACCGCACTCGCGCCGCACGGCACGCTGGTCGTCTCCGACGCGGGCAACCACGCCTCGCTCATCGACGGCTGCCGGCTGGCCCGTGGCACCACGCAGGTCGTCGCGCACGCCGAGCCGGAGGCCGTGCGCAAGGCGCTCGGCACGCACGAGGGCCCGTCGGTCCTCGTCTCCGACACGGTGTTCTCGGTCGACGGAGACGCGGCACCGCTCGCGGAGTTCGCCGCGGTCTGCCGGGAACACGGCGCGGGGCTCGTCGTGGACGACGCCCACGGGCTCGGCGTGCTGGGCGCCGGCGGCCGCGGCGCCCCGCACGCGGCGGGGCTCGCGGGTGCCGGCGACGTGGTCGTGACGGTCACGCTGTCCAAGTCGCTCGGCAGTCAGGGCGGGGCCGTGCTCGGCCCCGCGCGGGTGATCGACCACCTGGTCAACGCGGCCCGGACCTTCATCTTCGACACGGGCCTGGCCCCCGCGGCGGCGGGCGCGGCCCTGGCGGCGCTGAGACTGCTGCGCCGCGAGCCGGAGCGGGCGGCACGCGCGCGTGCGGTGGCGAGTGAACTCCATGCGCGGCTGACCGCCGCGGGCCTGGAGGCGGTGCGTCCGGACGCCGCGGTGGTCTCGGTGCGCGCGCCGTCCCCGGAGGGGGCCGTGCGATGGGCGGCCGACTGCCGCGCCGCGGGGCTGGCCGTGGGCTGTTTCCGTCCTCCTTCCGTGCCCGACGGCATTTCACGGCTGCGGCTGACCGCCCGCGCGGACCTCTCCGGGGCGCAGATCGAACGTGCTGTGGCAGTCATCGGCGAGACGCGACCATGAGTCGGCGTGACACGGCCGTGCGTCGCCGGGTCCGGTTCTAGAAGCGGTGGACCGCGGCCGTGAAGTCCGCCCAGCTCCCGGGGGAGAAGAGCAGCGCGGGCCCGGCCGGGTCCTTGGAGTCGCGCACGGCGAGCAGTCCGGCCCACGGTCCTGAGACCGGCCGGGCCGTTTCGACGCAGTTGTTGGCTCCCGTGCTGTAGCTGCTGCGCAGCCATCGCGCAGCGGGCAGTTGGGTACTGGAAGGTACGTTCCGAGGCAGAGCAGACAAGGTGCCTCCTTGACGCGGTGGAGCGCCGTCACCTTTCCCGGTGTATCCCGGCGATGAAGTCCAACGAGTCCTCGGGCGAAAGGGCGTGGCTCCGAAGGGTGTCGAAGGCCTCGGTGTAGGCCTCTAGGTCTTCTTTCCGTTCGAGGTAGAGGCTACTCGTCAAGTGGTCGAGAACAACCACGTCCAGATCAGAAGTGTTCGAAAATGAGAAGATAACGAAAGGCCCTGTGAGGCCGATATGCGCCCCGGCGGCGAACGGCAGTACCTGAAGCCGCACTTGGGGCAGCCGTGCCGCCTCCGTCAGCCGCTCCAGCTGGCGCGCCATGATCTTCGGGCCGCCGATCTCCCGGCGCAGCACCGCCTCGTCCAGGACCGCGCTCAGCTCCAGCGGTGGCCGCGCCCGCAGCACGTCCTGCCGGGCCAGCCGCACCTCCACCAGCGCGTCCAGCCGCTCGTCGTCGAGCCCCTCCACGGCGGCCCGGGTGACCGCACGCGCGTACTCGGGGGTCTGCAGCAGTCCGGGGACGACCGAGGTCTCCAGGGTGCGCATGCCGCTCGCCTGTGACTCGAGACTGATGAAGTCCCGGTAGGTCGGCGGCAGTACGCCGCGGTAGGCGTGCCACCAGTGGTGCCGGCCACCGCCGTCGTCGGAGCCGGCCAGCACCAGCAGCAGCTCGCGCAGCTGGGCGTCCCGGACCGCGTACGCGTCCAGGAGTAACCGCACATCGGCCGGTTTGGCCCCGCTGGATCCTGTCTCGATCCGGCTGACCTTGGACTGGTGCCAGCCCACCAGGCGCGCCGCTTCACCACTGGTGAGACCCGCACCGGTGCGCAGCGCGCGCAGTTCGGCGCCCAGTTTCCGGCGGCGCACCGCGGGACCGTGCTGCATGGGCTACTCCTTACTCCTTCCGAGCCGCCCCGATACGGCCTGCCGTCGCAGAGTTCACCGCTTCGAGCGACAGATATATGCATATCTTGGTGGATCGCCACCCGGACCGGCGCGGTGATGGCAGTCTGACGGCGAAGCACCAGTCCGGGACCGTACTCGAACCATCCACTCCGTGTCGGACCGCGGTCCCGCGGGAAAGGGACGGCGTCGCCATGGCAGACCATCTGGAAGCATCCGTCACCTTGCCGAGCGATCCCGCCTCGGTCTCCGCGGCCCGGGCCTATGTGGTGAGCACCCTGGCCGAGTGGGGACTGCCGTCCGGGACGGACACCGCCGACACCGTCCGGCTCATCGTCTCCGAACTCGCCACGAACGCGGTACAGCACACGTTCGGGCAGTCCCCCACCTTCACGGTGGACCTCGTCCTGGAGCGCGACGAATGGCTGCGCATCGGGGTCACCGACAGCCATCCGCGGTTCCCGAAACGACTGCCGGCCGCCGTCCAGCAGGACAACGGCCGGGGGATGGTGATCATCCGGTGGCTCACCGCGGAGTGCGGCGGCAGGCTGACCGTGCGGCCCACCCGCGAGGGCGGCAAGACGGTCTGCATCGAGCTTCCGTGGACGGTCCCGGTCCGCCCGGTCACGACCGCGGGCCGGCAGGAACCTTAGGGCGTCGCGGCGGCCGGAACCGTGCCGCCGCGGCACGTGCGGTGGCCCGGGGGCGCCGGCCCGGGGGCGGTGGCTCCGGGGGAGGCGGCGGCAACCCGAGGGCGATGGCGGCGCGTCAGGGCACCGCCACCGCGCCCGGGCGGGTCAGCTGACCCGGCCGTACCAGACGCTGCGCGTCCAGATCTTCTGAAGCCTCACCACGTCCCCGGTCTTCGGGGCATGCCAGATCTTGCCACCGCCGGCGTAGATGCCGACGTGGTAGACGTACGAGCCCGAGTGGAAGAACACCAGGTCCCCGGCGCGGCGGTTCTTCGCGGAGATGTGATGGGTCTTGTTGTACTGCTGGGCCGCCGTGCGGGGCAGCCTCTTGCCCACCTTCTTGAACGAGTACAGCGTGAGTCCGGAGCAGTCGAACCGGCGCGGCCCGGTCGCTCCCCACTGGTAGGGGGAGCCCTTCTTGGACGCCGCGACCTGAAGCGCCTTCGTCGCCATGGTCGCGGCCGAGGCCTCGGACGCGACGCCCGGGACCACGATCGAGCCGCCCACGGCGGCAATGGTCAGGGCAGAGGCCGTACCGGCCCGGGCCATCAGCGACGGGACACGATTGAGCGCAGTCATGCGCAACCCTTCGTCAGCCGCCTGTGAAGGATGACCTGTCGGATTCGGGCTGGCGAAGTTGCCCGGCCGCGTCGAGACGCGGCTTCACCCCAAGGGCTGCTCGGCCCGGCCATGGCGTGACCGTGCCGGCGACCCGTCGTGCTTGGGTCCTCCACTCCTGCCGATCCACTCCTGTCGACCGGTCATCCGGGCGGCGGCAGGACTCGGCGTCCGCCCGGACCGCCCCGCCGCTGTGGCGGGGGCTTGTCGTCAGACAGGGATCTTCACCTACCGATGTCCGAAAATCCCAACGGAACCGGGGATTTGTGTTGTTACTCACCACTCACCCGTTCGGGTGGACACCCGCGCGCTCGAACGACTGTCTCCCTCCCCGATGACCCCCGGACCAGCACCGGAAGGTTCCATTCCGCCATTAGGGCAGCCGAGTTGCGCAACCGCGACGGCCGCAAAAAAGGAGGCGAATCTACGCCGGAAGGGGGTACGCCATTTGGTCCGTTTCGACTCACGGCCGGACGCCCCGTGTTCCGCCGTCGACGGGACGTCCGGCCGTGGGGACGTCAACTTGCGCAGGGCGGCGGCACGGTGACGCGGGCCGTGCGCCGCTCGCCGTCCAGGACGCGCAGGGCCCGCGCCAGGGTGGCCGTGTGCAGTTCGGTCTCGCCCCGCTGGTGCATCAGGGTCAGCGCGTCGCGCAGCTCGGCCGCCTTGGCGACCAGCGCCTGAGCGGCCCTCAGGCTCCGATAGGTGCCCCCGTGCAGGGCGGGGTTGACGCGGCCGGGCAGATCGGCCGCGTCGAGGTACGGTCGATCAGCTCCCCCTCCGCCCGTGTCAGCGCCGGCAGCGGCGGTGGCGGCGGCTCGGCCGGTGGCATCGGGCCGGTCACCTCGCGTCCGGCTCGGTGCGCGGAGCCGCGCGGTGGGGGACGACACGGTCCACCAGCCCGTACTCCAGCGCGCCCGCCGCGTCCAGGACCCGCTCCCGCTCCAGGTCCGCGCGCACCTGTTCCCGGGTGCGCCCGGTGTGCCGTACGAGCATGTCCGCCAGACGGGCCCGGACGCGCAGCAACTCCTCGGCCCGGACGGCCAGGTCGGACGTCTGCCCGCACACCGGCTCGGGCAGCGAGGGCTGCTGGAGGACCACGCGGGCGCCCGGCAGCGCGTACCGCTTGCCGGGGGTGCCGGCGGCCAGCAGCACGGCGGCGGTGGAGGCTGCCCGGCCCACGCAGACCGTCTCCACGTCGCAGCCGACGAAGCGCATCGTGTCGTGGACGGCCGCCATCGCCTCGAACGGGCCGCCGGGGGAGTCGATGTACAGCGAGATGTCCCGGCCGGGGTCCTGGTGCTCCAGGAGGACGAACCGAGCGACGACGTCGTTCGCCGCGGTGTCGTCGATCGGTGTGCCGAGAACGACGATGCGCTCCTCCAGCAGCTTCGCGCAGGGGTCCAGGGTCCGGTGACCGGCGCTGGTGCGCTCGGTGGACCCCGGAAGGACGTGGCGGGCGGATGCTCGGGTCATGACACGCCCCTTCCATGCGGGCAGGGGCCGCCTCCGGCGAAGAGGTCCCTGTAAAGAATGTACAGGACGTACGTAGCTGGGGCAGCTCTTCGGGGCGGGCCGTCCGGGCGGCGCCGGGTCGTGCGCGGCGTCCTCCTGGGTGAAGCTGGAAGTACGGCCGCTCGACGACCCAGGGGATTGCCATGGTGTTCTTCGCGATTTCCAAGCGGCACCCTCTCCAGCCGCTGTCCACCACCGACCTGGTGCTGGAGCACGAGCGGCTGCACGAGGAGATCGACCAGCTGCGCTGCGCCCTGACCTCGCACGCCGTCATCGACCAGGCGATAGGCGCCGTCGTGGCCTTCGGGCGGATCCCGCCCGACGACGCCTGGTGGGTCCTGAGGGACGTCTCCCAGCGCTCCAACACCAAGGTGCGCACGGTCGCCGAGCGCGTGCTGAAGTTCGCCCAGGGCGGGGCCCTGCCCGACACCGAGCTGGAGGAGCTGCGGCAGGCGCTCGACCGGCACGCGATGCGCTTCTCCACCGGCCGGTCCGGGCCCTGAGGGCAACCGCGAAGGCCCCGTAAGGTGGGGGTATGGCCTACGAGATTCCGGTGACGCAAGCCAGGGCTGAGCTCGCCGACCTGATCAACCGGGTGGTGTACGGCGGTGAGCGCGTCGTCGTCACGCGGCACGGCAAGCCCCTGGTCGCCCTGGTCTCCGCCGCCGACCTGGAACGGCTCGAGGGGCTCGCGGAGGCGGCCGGTGAAGAGGTGGTCGGCGCGGTCTCGCGGGTCCACGACGTTCCGTCCGCCGCGCGCGAGCAGGGCCGCTTCGGCATCACCGCGGAGCACCGGGGCCCCAAGTCCCGCTAGTGCTGTGGCCGGAAAGGTTTGCCGGAAAGCTCGCGGCGTCCGGTGCGGTGCATCGCAAGGCGGAGCACCGCCCGCGTACTGGATGTACTCGGGTGATGCGACAACGCGGCGAGATGCCCTGCGGCGTCGCGAGCCGGTGAACCTTTCCGGTCGCAGCACTGGCGGTGGCAGGAAAGCGCCGGCCCGGAGGGTGGGCGGTACGGCGCCCGCCGTGACACGTATGGCGCAGCCCAGCGGCCGGTCATGGATCGATCAAGGTCCGGTTAACGTCGCTGAAACTCCGGCGAACTAGCCTGCCCCTCCACGCCACCTGGGGTTTTTCCGTCCGGATTGCTCAAGATCGCGCAATCTGTCTGTGTGTTACACCTGTCCCCGTCGCGGTGGCTGCGGCAACCGGGCCCCGCACGGTCCGGAGCAAGGACTGTGAGGTGGGCACGTGCAACTGACCCCGCACGAACAAGAGAGGCTGCTGATCCACGTGGCGGCCGACGTGGCCGAGAAGCGCCGGGCCCGCGGGCTGAGGCTGAACCACCCGGAGGCGGTCGCGCTCCTCACGTCGCACATCCTCGAAGGGGCCCGCGACGGCCGTACCGTCGCCGAACTCATGTCCTCCGGGCGCAAGGTGCTCACCCGCGACGACGTCATGGACGGTGTCCCGGAGATGATCCACGACGTCCAGGTCGAGGCCACCTTCCCCGACGGCACCAAGCTCGTGACCGTCCACGAGCCGATCGTCTGAGGGGCGGGCTGCCGTGATTCCCGGAGAGATCCTTTTCGCCGACGGCCCGATCGTCTACAACGAGGGCCGCGCGGTCACCCGGCTGACCGTCCTCAACGCCGCCGACCGGCCCGTCCAGGTCGGCTCGCACTACCACTTCGCCGAGGCCAACCCCGGACTGGAGTTCGACCGTTCGGCGGCGCACGGCAAGCGGCTCAACATCGCCGCCGGAACCGCCGTGCGCTTCGAGCCCGGCATCCCCGTCGATGTCGAACTCGTCCCGCTCACCGGCGCCCGGATCGTACCGGGACTGCGCGGTCGGACCGGAGGTGCCCTCGATGCCTGAGATCTCCCGCGCCGCCTACGCCGACCTCTACGGCCCCACCACCGGCGACCGTGTCCGGCTCGCCGACACCGACCTGCTGATCGAGATCGAGGAGGACCGCTGCGGCGGTCCGGGGCTCGCCGGTGACGAGGCCGTCTTCGGCGGCGGCAAGGTGATCCGCGAGTCCATGGGCCAGTCGCGCGTCACGCGGGCCGACGGCGCCCCCGACACCGTGATCACCGGGGCTGTCGTCGTCGATCACTGGGGGATCGTCAAGGCCGACGTGGGCATCCGGGACGGCCGGATCACCGGCATCGGCAAGGCCGGCAACCCCGACACCATGGACGGCGTCCACCCCGATCTGGTCCTCGGCCCGGAGACCGAGGTCATCTCGGGCAACGGGCGGATCCTCACCGCCGGCGCCATCGACGCGCACGTGCACTTCATCTGCCCCCAGATCGCCGACGAGGCGCTCGCCTCCGGCATCACCACCCTCGTGGGCGGCGGCACCGGACCCGCCGAGGGCTCGAAGGCCACCACCGTGACGCCCGGCCCCTGGCACCTGGCACGGATGCTGGAGGCGCTGGAGGCGTACCCCCTCAACATCGGCCTGCTGGGCAAGGGCAACACCGTCTCCCACGAGGCGATGCTCTCCCAGATCCGCGGCGGAGCGCTCGGCCTGAAACTGCACGAGGACTGGGGGTCGACGCCCGCCGTCATCGACGCCGCGCTCACGGTCGCCGACCGCACCGGCGTCCAGGTCGCCATTCACACCGACACCCTCAACGAGGCCGGTTTCGTGGACGACACGCTCGCCGCGATCGCGGGACGCGGCATCCACGCCTACCACACCGAGGGCGCGGGGGGCGGGCACGCCCCGGACATCATGACCGTGGTCGGCGAGCCGCACGTGCTGCCGAGCTCGACGAACCCGACCCGCCCGTTCACCGTCAACACCGCCGAGGAACACCTCGACATGCTGATGGTGTGCCACCACCTGAATCCGGCGGTGCCCGAGGACCTGGCGTTCGCGGAGTCGCGGATCCGACCGTCCACGATCGGCGCCGAGGACGTCCTGCACGACCTGGGCGCGATCTCGATCATCTCCTCCGACTCCCAGGCCATGGGGCGGGTCGGCGAGGTGATCCTGCGCACCTGGCAGACGGCACATGTGATGAAGCGGCGCCGGGGCGCCCTGCCCGGCGACACGCGCGCCGACAACCGTCGGGTACGTCGCTATGTCGCCAAGTACACGATCAACCCGGCAGCCGCGCAGGGGCTGGACCGCCAGATCGGCTCCGTCGAGACGGGCAAGCTCGCCGACCTGGTGCTGTGGGAGCCCGCGTTCTTCGGGGTCAAGCCCCAGCTCGTCATCAAGGGCGGCCAGATCGCGTACGCGCAGATGGGTGACGCGAACGCCTCGATCCCGACACCGCAGCCCATCCTGCCGCGCCCGATGTACGGGGCGATCGGGCGGGCGCCGGCCTCGAACTCGTTCAACTTCGTGGCACCGCTCGCGATCGAGGACGGCCTGCCGGAGCGGCTGCGGCTCGGCAAGCCGTTCGTCGCCATCGAGTCCACGCGCGCGGTGACCAAGGCGGACATGCGGGAGAACGACGCGCTGCCCGACGTCCGGATCGATCCCGACAGCTTCGCCGTGCACATCGACGGGCAGCTGGTCGAGGCGACACCGGCCGCCGAACTGCCCATGGCCCAGCGTTACTTCCTCTTCTGAGGGCGCCGTGATGTCGAAGGCAGCACTTCTCGTCCTGGCCGACGGCCGCTTCCCCGCCGGAGGGCACGCGCACTCCGGCGGGGCCGAGGCGGCCGTCAGGGCCGGGCACATCACCGGGGCCGCGAGTCTCGAGGACTTCTGCCGTGGGCGATTGCACACGGCCGGTCTTGTCGCGGCCTCGCTCGCGGCGGCCGCCGCGTTCGGATGCGACCCCGGCGAGCTGGACGCCGCGGCGGACGCGCGGACCTGCTCGCCCGCTCTGCGGGTCGCGGCGCGCAGGCTGGGGCGGCAACTGATGCGGGCCGCCCGGGCGACCTGGCCGTCACCCGAACTCGACGCCGTTGCCGGGGAGTTCCCCAAGGGGGCGCATCAGCCGGTGGTGCTCGGTCTGGTGGCGCGAGCGGCGGGGCTGGAGCCCGAGGCCGCGGCGTACTGCGCGGCGTACGAGAGCGTGAGCGGGCCGGCGACGGCCACGGTGCGGTTGCTCGCGCTTGATCCCTTCGATGCGACCGGCGTCCTGGCGCGGCTGGCGCCCGAGCTGGACCGGGTGGCCGGCCGGGCGGTGGCGGCGGGCCGGCTGGCCGTCGTCGACGGGGCCGACGTGCTGCCCGCGGCCTCGGCGCCGCTGCTGGAGGTCGCGGCGCAGGCGCATGCCGCCTGGCCTGTGCGGTTGTTCGCGTCCTAGGGGTTTCGCCGCCGTCCCTTCCCCAATCCCGACCCCGGGGGCTTCGGCCCCCGGACCCCTTCCGGAGCCGTTGTCATGCACCTTGATCATTTCCACGATGTCACTCCCGTCCCCGGTGCCGACGCGCGCCGGCCCGACGGGACCCGCCGGGCCCTGCGCATCGGGCTCGGTGGGCCGGTCGGGTCCGGGAAGACCGCCACCGTGGCCGCGCTGTGCCGGGCGCTGCGCGAGGAGTTGTCGCTGGCCGTCGTCACCAACGACATCTACACGCGCGAGGACGCCGAGTTCCTGCTGCGTGAGGCCGTACTGCCGCCCGAGCGGATCACGGCGGTGGAGACGGGCGCCTGCCCGCACACGGCGATCCGGGACGACATCTCGGCCAACCTGGAGGCGGTGGAGGACCTGGAGGACGCCGTCGGGCCGCTGGACCTGATCCTCGTGGAGTCCGGCGGGGACAACCTCACCGCGACCTTCTCCAGGGGGCTCGTCGACGCGCAGATCTTCGTCATCGACGTCGCAGGCGGCGACGACATCCCGCGCAAGGGCGGCCCCGGCGTCACCACCGCCGACCTGCTCGTCGTCAACAAGACCGACCTCGCGCCGCACGTCGGCGCCGACCTCGCGCGGATGGCCGCCGACGCAGCGGCCGCGCGCGGCGAACTGCCGGTCGTCCTGCAGTCGCTGCGTGGCGGGGCCGGGGTGTCGGGCGTCGCCGGCTGGGTCCGGGGGCGGCTCGCGGCGTGGACGGCGTGACGTCATGCGTGACGTCATGACGGCGACCGCGGCGGACGCGAGCGAGATCGCAGCGGCGGTGACCGCGACCACCCCGGTGGCAACCGGGGGCACGGCGGACGCGAGCGAGACCGCAGTGGCGGTGACCGCGACCACACCGGTGGCAACCGGGGGCACGGCGGACGCGAACGGGACCACAGCGGCGGTGACCGCGACCAAACCGGTGGCAACCGGGGGCATGGCGGACGCGAACGAGACCGCAGTGGCGGTGACCGCGACCACCCCGGCGGCGGGCACGGCCACAGCGGCGGTGACCACGACCGGGGTGCGGGCCACCGCACGGATCGCCGCCCGGGACGACGGCCGGGGCGGTACGTCCCTGCCCGTGCTGGAGGGCGAGGGGCCGCTCGCGCCGCGGCGCACCCGGTCGAGCGGGGGCGAGGCCCGGGTCGTGCTCGTCGGCGCGATGAGCGGGCCGCTGGGCGGCGACCACTTCGCCGTCGAGGCGCGGGTGGCGGAGGGGGCCCGGCTGCGGGTCGGGTCGGCCGCGGCCACCATCGCGCTGCCGGGCCAGACGAAGGGCGAGGCGGCCCGGTACGACGTACGGCTCACCGTGGCCGACGGGGGCGAACTGCACTGGCTGCCCGAGCAGCTGATCTCCGCCCGGGGCAGCGACCTGTACGTCACCACGCACGTCGAACTGGCGCCGGGAGCCCGGCTGGTGCTGCGTGAGGAGCAGGTGCTGGGGCGCGCGGGTGAGGAACCCGGACGGCTCACCAGCCGTCTTGCTGTCCGGATCGCCGGGCGCACCGTCCTGGACCAGGAGCTGGCCTGCGGACCCGGTGCCCCGGGCGGCTGGGACGGCCCCGCCGTGCTGGCCGGACGGCGGGCCGTGGGTCAACTCGTCGTGGTCCGGCCGGAGTTCGACCGGACGCCGGTCCCGGCCCGGATGCTGGGCGAGGGCGCCGCCCTGGTCCCGCTCGCCGGACCCGCCGCGCTGGTGACCGCTCTCGCGCCCGACGCGCTGCTGCTGCGCCGGCTGCTGGACGAGGGACTGGCGGCCCTCGGCTGAGTCACGCCGGTGTCTCCGCTCAGCGGAACATGCCGCGCCGGTTATCGGATTGGCAAAGAAGGTCAACAACCCCTGTTCTCAGGGGCCTTGGAGCCGGAAGGATCCCCCGGTACACAATTCGCAACGATGTACGGGGAGGTCCCACTTGAGGGACATGAGACCGAAGAACCGGGTGGCGGCGCTCGGTTCGGCCGGCGCGCTCGTCACGGCGACCCTGATAGCCGGCGCCGTGGGGGCACCCGCCGCCAGCGCGGACAGCCGCCACGGCCAGGACCCTGAGGCCCGCGGCGCCGCGATCGCCGCGGCCCGCGCCGCGAAGGCCGGAATCGACTGGCAGGACTGCCCTGCCGACTGGGGCCTGGAGAAGCCCATCCAGTGCGGCTATGTCTCGGTGCCGCTCGACTACGCCAAGCCCTACGGCAAGCAGATCAAGCTCGCCGTCGACCGCATCGGCAACACGGGCACCAAGGAGGAGCGCCAGGGCGCGCTCGTCTACAACCCCGGCGGTCCGGGCGGCTCCGGCCTGCGTTTCCCGCGCCGGGTCACCACCAAGAACGCCGTCTGGGCCAACGTGGCGAAGGCCTACGACTTCGTCGGCTTCGACCCGCGCGGTGTCGGCCACTCGGCGCCCATCTCCTGCATTGACCCGCAGGAGTTCGTCAAGGCGCCCAAGATGGACCCGGTGCCCGACTCCACGGCCGACAAGCTCGCCCAGCGCAAGCTGGCCCGCGAGTACGCCGACGGCTGCTACGAGCGCACCGGCCGGGCGATGCTCCGGCAGATGACCACGGCGAACACCGCCCGTGACCTGGACGTCATCCGCGCCGCGCTCGGCGAGAAGAAGATCAACTACCTGGGCGTCTCCTACGGCACCTACCTGGGCGCCGTCTACGGCACGCTGTTCCCGGGCCATGTGCGCCGGATGATCGTCGACAGCGTGGTCAACCCGTCGAAGGAGAAGATCTGGTACCAGGCCAACCTGGACCAGGACATCGCCTTCGAGGGCCGCTGGAAGGACTGGCAGGACTGGGTCGCCAAGAACGACGCCACCTTCCACCTGGGCACCACCCGCGACGCCGTCCAGGCGAAGTGGCTCGAGCTGCGCGCCACCGCGAAGAAGCACCCGATCGGCGGCGTGGTCGGCCCGGCCGAACTGCTCGCCTTCTTCCAGAGCGCCCCGTACTACGACTCCTCGTGGGTCCCGGTGGCGACGGTGTTCGGCAAGTACTTCGCCGGTGACACCCAGGCGCTCGTCGACGCGGCCGCTCCGAAGATGTCCGACACCGCGGGCAACATCGCCGCGGAGAACGGCAATGCCGTCTACACGGCCGTCGAGTGCACCGACGCCAAGTGGCCCACCAGCTGGAAGAAGTGGGACGCGGACAACACGCGGCTGAACAAGAAGTACCCGTTCCTGACCTGGTCCAACGCATGGATGAACCTGCCGTGCGCCACCTGGCCGGTCAAGCAGCAGACCCCGGTGAGCGTCAGGACCGGCAAGGGCCTGCCGCAGGTGCTGATCGTGCAGTCCACGCGTGACGCCGCCACCCCGTACGACGGCGCCGTCGAGCTGCACAAGCGCTTCAAGGGGTCCCGTCTGATCACCGAGAAGGACGCGGGCTCCCACGGCGTCACCGGCCTGGTCAACCCGTGCATCAACGCCCGGGTGGACGCCTACCTGCTCACCGGCAAGGTGGACGAGGCGGACGTGACCTGCGGTCCGCACGCGACGCCGCAGCCGTAACAGGCGGACGTGACGTGCGAGGGGCGGCCGGGATCACCTCCCGGCCGCCCCTTCCTCGTACCGACGACGGGCGTCAACCCAGCGGCGCCCGCGGAAACTTGCGCTCCTTCTCGCCCTTCGCCGCAGCCAGCTCGGCCTTGGCCACGGCCGCGTATTGGTCGACGTACTCCTGCTCGGACAGCGACAGGATGGCGTACATGATCTCGTCGGTGACCGCGCGCAGGATCGCCTTCTCGTTCTCCAGCCCGGCGTAGCGGGAGAAGTCCAGGGGCTTGCCGAAGCGGATGACGACCGGGTGGATGCTGGGGACGATCTTGCCCGGCGGCTGGGCCTCGAACGTGCCGATCATCGCGCAGGGAATCACCGGCACCTGCGCCTTGAGCGCCATCGCCGCGACGCCCACCTTGCCCTTGTACAGGCGGCCGTCGTGCGACCGGGTGCCCTCCGGGTAGATGCCGAGGAGCTCTCCCTTGCGCAGCACCCCGAGCCCTTCGCGGATCGCGGCCTGGCCGGCCTCCTTGCCGGAGCGGTCGACCGGGATCTGCCCCGCGCTGCGGAAGAAGGCCGCGGTGAGCCGGCCCTTGACGCCCGGGCCCGTGAAGTACTCGGCCTTGGCCAGGAAGGTGATGCGCCGTTTGAGGATGGCGGGCATCAGGAAGTGGTCCGAGAACGACAGGTGGTTGCCCGCGACGATGGCCGGCCCGGACGCCGGGACGTGCTCCAGCCCCTCGATCCGCGGCCGGAAGACCATGCGCAGCAGCGGTCCCAGCAGGACGTATTTGAGCAGGTAGTAGAACAAGGGGTCGCTCCTCACTCGTGCGGATCTGCTCAACCGCCGCGTTCTCGCAGGTCAACCTGTATCTCGTGGGGTGCCAGTTTAAGTGCACGGGCAGTGACGCGGAACCGGTTGCGGCCGGATCAGCCTGCTGCGGATCAGCATTGCGTATCAAGTCGATCGCACAGAGTGACGCGATCTTGGTGGTGGCTGGCGCGCATGTGGCTCTTGAATCCCCACTCGCCTTCTGGTGCCGGGACGGCCGGCCCGGGGGCGCCTGGCGGATGCCGTGCACGGTGCGGCGTACGGTGGGGAAATGGCCGCCCCTCCGCTTCCCGGTCCGCTGGCCCACCTGGCACCGCTGCTCACTCACTACGGCTACCTGGCCGTCGGCGGTGTGGTCTTCGTGGAGGACTTCGGAATCCCCGCACCGGGCGAGACGATCCTGATCGCGGCGGGCGTGTACGCGGGGGCGGGCGAGCTCGACGTCGTGGCCGTCGGGGTGATCGCGTTCGCCGCCGCGGTCGCCGGGGACAACATCGGCTATCTCATCGGCCGCTTCGGGGGCCGCGCCCTCGTCCACCGCTGGGGCCGGTACGTCTTCCTGACGCCGAAGCGGTTCGAGGCGGCCGAGCGGTTCTTCGCCCGGCACGGCGGAAAGATCGTCGTGGTGGCCCGTTTCGTCGAGGGCCTGCGTCAGGCCAACGGCATCATCGCCGGTACCTCCGGGATGCCCTGGCGCCGCTTCCTCGTCTTCAACGCGCTCGGCGCGGCGCTGTGGGTGGGGCTGTGGCTGACGCTGGCCTACTTCGCGGGCACGCACATCGGCGCCGTCCACGACGCGATCGGCAAGTACGAGCCCTATGTGCTCACCGCGCTCGGCGTCATCGTCGTGGCACTCGTCGCCCGTCATCTGCTGCGACGGCGCCGGGAGCGTGCGGAGTAGAACGGGAAGGGGAGCCGGGAATACCCCCTAGGGGTATATGGGTTGTCGTGCGGTGAACGTCTCATCAGCAGGGGAGAGCGGCGATGACTCGGTCGGCACATGAACAGCACGAACACCACGAACAGCACGAACACCACGAACAGCACGCACACCATGAACACCAGGGACCTCACCAGGCTTCGCCGGGCGCCTCCTGGCGCACGGCCGCGCAGGCCACGCTCCACTGCCTGACCGGCTGCGCCATCGGTGAGGTGCTGGGCATGGTCGTCGGCACCGCCGCCGGGCTGCACAACACGGCCACGGTGGTCGTCTCCGTCGCGCTGGCCTTCGTCTTCGGATACGCGCTGACCATGCGCGGTGTCCTGCGCGCAGGGCTTCCCCTCCGGCCGGCGGTGAAGGTCGCCCTGGCCGCCGACACCGTGTCCATCGCGGTCATGGAGCTGATCGACAACACCGTCACGGTCGGGGTGCCCGGCGCCATGGACGCCGGTCTGTCCGACGCCCTGTTCTGGGTTTCGCTGGCCCTCTCACTCGTCCTGGCCTTCGTGCTGACCACGCCGGTCAACCGGTGGATGATCGGCCGGGGAAAGGGACATGCGGTCGTGCACGCCTACCACTGACGCCCGGCCACGGCCGGTCACGCCCGCCCCGGGGCACGGCCCGCGGCCTCGCCTCCCCCGGCGGCCTCGCCGCCGAGCGCGCCCCGGGCGCGGCGCGGCGCCCGGGGACATCGGCGGGGCGAGGTCCGCCCAGTGAGGTCCAACCGGTGAGGTCCCGACCAGAGAGGACCAACCACCGAGGTTCAGCCTGCGGGGCGGCGGCTGCACCGTCCGACGGGGCGCCGCACCGGCGCCCCCGTCGCGTCGTGCCCCGTCAGTCGGTCAGTACCTTCTCCAACGAGCTCAGCGCGGACCGCAGTTCGTCCTCCGTGATGGTGAGCGGCGGAGCCAGCCGGATCGTGGAGCCGTGGGTGTCCTTGGCCAGGACCCCCGCGCGCATCAGCCGCTCGCTGATCTCCCGGCCGGTGCCGATGGCCGGGTCGACGTCCACGCCGGCCCACAGGCCGCGCGAGCGGAAGCCGGTCACGCCCTTGCCGACCAGTTCGGTGAGCCCCTCGCGCAGGACCGCGCCCAAGTCGTCCGCCCGGCGCTGGAACTCGCCGGTCTCCAGCAGTTCGACCACCGCCGTGCCGACCGCGGCGGCCAGCGGGTTGCCGCCGAACGTCGACCCGTGCTCGCCCGGCCGCAGCACACCCAGCACCTCCCGGCTCCCCACGACCGCGGACACCGGAACGATGCCGCCGCCCAGCGCCTTGCCGAGGAGCAGCACGTCGGGCACCACGTTCTCGTGCTCGACGGCGAGGGTGCGCCCGGTGCGGCCGAGGCCCGACTGGATCTCGTCCGCCACGAACAGACAGCCTGCCCGGCGGGTCAGCTCCCGTACCCCGGTCAGGTATCCGTCGTCCGGGATGATCACGCCGGCCTCGCCCTGGATGGGCTCGATGAGCACGGCCGCCGTCGTCTCGTCGACCGCCGCCTCCAGCGCCGCCAGGTCGTTGTACGGGACGATCCGGAAGCCCGGCGTGAAGGGGCCGAAGCCCGACCGCGCCGTCTCGTCCGTGGAGAAGCTCACGATCGTCGTCGTACGGCCGTGGAAGTTATCCGCCGCGACCACGATCGTCGCCCGGTCGGCCGGGACACCCTTGACCTCGTAGGCCCACTTGCGGGCCACCTTGATACCGCTCTCCACCGCCTCGGCGCCGGTGTTCATCGGCAGCACCATGCCCTGCCCCGTCAGTGCCGCCAGCCGCTCGGCGAACTCGGCGAGCCGGTCGTTGTGGAAGGCGCGCGAGGTGAGCGTGAGCCGGTCGAGCTGGCGGTGGGCCGCCTCGATCAGCGCGGGGTGGCGGTGGCCGAAGTTGAGGGCCGAGTAGCCGGCCAGCATGTCGAGGTAACGGCGGCCCTCGACGTCCTCCACCCAGGTGCCCTCGGCGCGGGCGACGACCACGGGCAGCGGGTGGTAGTTGTGCGCGAGGACCGGCTCCTCGGCCTGGATCAGCTCCGAGGACGTACGGGTGCGGGCAGGGGTACGGGTGGGCGCGGTCATCAGCGGATCTCCTGGGTGCAGCACTTGATGCCGCCGCCGGCCTTGTGGAACTCGGACAGGTCGACGGGGACGGGGATGTAACCGTGGCGGGTGAGCTGGTCGGCGAGGGCCGTGGCGCCGGGCGAGATGAAGACGTGGCGTCCGTCGGAGACGGAGTTGAGCCCGAACGCCATCGCGTCCTCCCGGGTGGCGATCACGGCGTCCGGGTAGAGCCGGGCCAGCACCTCGCGGCTGCCGGGCGAGAACGCCTCCGGGTAGTAGGCGATGTTGTCTTCGTCCAGGACGAACAGAGCCGTGTCCAGGTGGTAGAAGAACGGGTCCACCAGGGTCAGGCCGATCACCGGGGCGCCGAAGAACTCCTGCGCCTCGCGATGGGCCTCACGGGTGGTGCGGAAGCCGGTTCCGGCGAGCACCCAGCGGCCGGCCGGCACGAAGTCGCCCTCGCCCTCGGACACGGACTCGGGGCGGTAGACGTCGTAGCCGGCCGACTTGAACCACGTGTCGTAGGGCAGGGACTCCGGGCGGCGCTCCGGCGCGTGGAAGAGGGAGCCGAAGACGCGGCCGTCGACGACGACCGCCGCGTTGGCGGCGAAGACCATGTCGGGCAGGCCGGGCACGGGTTCCACGGCGTCGACGCTGTGGCCGTGCGTGCGGTAGGCATCGATCAGCGCCTGCCACTGGGCCTGGGCCAGGGACACGTCGACGGGGGTGTCGGGACGCATCCAGGGGTTGATCGCGTACTGCACGGCGAAGTGTCTGGGTTCGCAGACGAGGAAGCGCCGCCGGCGCGGCACACGGGATTCGGGCACAGAGGGGTTCCTCCGCTTCCTGGGTGTCGACTGAGGGTCGACACAAAGGTAGAAAGTGACACAGACGGACGACAAGAAACGAAAGCTGCGCGTTGGAGCAGGAATGCTGCGTGTTCTTCGAGCTCAGCGCACGTCTGCTGCGTCACTGCGGTGCTACGTGGCTGGCACCCGCCTCGGGGCTGTCCGGCAGCAGGTGGGAAAGCACCATCACGCTGATCGTCTTGCGGATGAAGGGCTCGGTCCGGATCCGCTCCAGCACCTCCTCGAAGTGCTCCACGTCCCGTGCCCGTACATGCAGCAGCGCGTCCGCGCCGCCGGTCACCGTCATCGCCGCCGTGATCTCCGGATGGTTGCGCACCACCTCGGCCAGCCGCCGGGGCGGGGCCGCGCCCTCGCAGTACACCTCGACGTACGCCTCCGTGCGCCAGCCCAGCGCCGCCGGTTTCACCGTGGCCGTGAACCCGGTGATCACCCCCGTCTCGCGCAGCCGGTCCACCCGGCGCTTGACGGCCGTCGCGGACAGGCCGATGGCCGCGCCGATCTCGGCGAAACTGGTGCGGGCGTTCGCCATCAGGGCGGTGAGGATCTTCCGGTCGAGCTCGTCGAACGGTGCCGGCCTGCTGTTCATGTCCGCACTGTATCCAGCGCGAACGCCCATGCCCGGCACATGTCCAGGCATGCCTTTCGCCCCTACACTCCACCTTCATGCTGCGCGCCCTCGCCGTCGACGACGAACGCCCCTCGCTCGAGGAACTGCTCTACCTGCTGAACGCCGACCCCCGGATCGGCCGCGCGGAGGGCGTCGGTGACGCGACCGAGGCACTGCGCCGCATCAACCGGGCGCTGCAGTCCGGCCCGGACGGACCCGACGCCATCGACGTCGTCTTCCTCGACATCCACATGCCCGGCCTGGACGGCCTGGACCTGGCACGGCTGCTCAGCGGGTTCGCCGAGCCGCCGCTGATCGTGTTCGTCACCGCCCACGAGGACTTCGCGGTGCAGGCCTTCGACCTCAAGGCCGTGGACTACGTGCTCAAACCCGTCCGCAAGGAGCGGCTGGCCGAGGCCGTCCGCCGGTCCGCGCAGCTGAGCGGGGCCGCCCCACGCATCCCGGTGAGCGAGCCCGACCCCGACCACATACCGGTCGAGCTGGGCGGCGTGACCCGCTTCGTCGCCGTGGAGGACATCACCCATGTCGAGGCGCGCGGGGACTACGCCCGGCTGCACACCGGCAAGGGCAGCCACCTCGTGCGCATCCCGCTGTCCACGCTGGAGGAGCGCTGGCGCAGCCGCGGCTTCGTCCGCATCCACCGCCGCCACCTGGTCGCCCTGCGCCACATCGGCGAACTGCGCCTGGACGCGGGCACGGTGAGCGTGCTGATCGGGACCGACGAACTCCAGGTCAGCCGGCGTCACGCGCGCGAGCTGCGGGAGATGCTGACACGCCGGACCGCGGGCTAGGGGGCGTCAACCATGCCGCAGGACCCGACCGAGCGCCGTGTCGTCGTCACCGGGCCGTCCCGCCGCACCCGCCGGGCCCCGGGCCGTTACCGCCCGCGCACCGAGATCGACGAGCAGACCACCCTCGGCCACACCTACGTCCGCTCCCTGATGCGCAGCCAACTGCGCGCCGCGCTCACGGTGTTCGCGGTGCTCGTGCTGCTCGTCGGCCCGCTTCCGCTGGTCTTCGCGGCCGCCCCGGAGGCCCGCCGCCTCACCTGGACGGTCCTCGGCTTCTGCCTCTACGCCCCGCTGGTGCTGCTCGCCCGCTGGTACGTGCGCCGCGCCGAGCGCAACGAACGCGACTTCGTCCGGCTCGTCGAGGACCGCTGAGGCCGGGATCAGCCGTTGAACTCCGCCTACACCGTCCCCGCCGTCGCCCTCGTCGTCGTGGCCACCGTGCTCGTCGGCGCGTTCGGCCTGCGCATCTCCCGCACCACCTCCGACTTCTACGTCGCCTCCCGCACCGTCGGCCCGCGCCTGAACGCGGCCGCCATCAGCGGCGAGTACCTCTCCGCCGCCTCCTTCCTGGGCATCGCGGGCCTGGTCCTCGTCCAGGGCCCGGACATGCTGTGGTACCCGGTCGGCTACACGGCCGGCTATCTGGTGCTGCTGCTGTTCGTCGCCGCCCCGCTGCGCCGCTCCGGCGCCTACACACTGCCCGACTTCGCCGAGGCCCGGCTCGCCTCACCGGGCGTACGGCGGCTCGCGGGCGGCTTTGTCGTCGGGGTCGGCTGGCTCTATCTGCTGCCCCAGCTCCAGGGCGCGGGGCTGACCCTGGCCGTGCTCACCGGGGCGCCCGAAGCGCTCGGCGGAGTGATCGTCGCCGTCGTGGTGGTGGCCACGGTCGCCGCGGGCGGCATGCGCAGCATCACCTTCGTCCAGGCCTTCCAGTACTGGCTGAAACTGACCGCCCTGCTCGTCCCCGCGCTCTTCCTCGTGCTCGCGTGGCAGGGTGACGGCGCGCCCCGACACGCCTTCACGGAGCCGGCCGCCTTCCGCGAGCAGCGCACCGTACGCGTCGACGACACCCTCGACCTCACCCTCGACCGCCCACTCACCGTCACCGTCAGCGGCAGCGTCGACGGCCGTACCCACCACGGCCGGCGGGTGAGCCTGCCCGCCGGCACCCATCACGTCGAGCGCGGCACCCGGCTCACCTTCGCCCGGGGTGCCGCCGTCCCCGCGGCCGAGCGCGGCGCGGGCGGCGGCATGTCCACCCCGCTCGCCACCGGCCGCGAGGAACGCCCGCTGTACGCCACGTACGGACTGATCCTCGCCACCTTCCTCGGCACCATGGGCCTGCCGCACGTCGTCGTCCGCTTCTACACCAGCCCCCACGGCGTCGCCGCCCGCCGTACCACGGTGGCCGTGCTCGGCCTGGTCGGCGGCTTCTACCTGCTGCCACCCCTCTACGGCGCCCTCGGCCGTCTCTACGCCCCGGAGCTGACCCTCACCGGGAACGCGGACGCCGCCGTCCTGCTGCTGCCCGACCGCATGATCGGCGGCCTCGGCGGCGACCTGCTCGGCGCGCTGGTCGCGGGCGGCGCCTTCGCCGCGTTCCTGTCCACCGCCTCCGGCCTCACCCTGGCGGTGGCCGGGGTGCTCACCCAGGACGTGCTGCCCTCGCGGGGAGTGCGGCACTTCCGGCTCGGCACGGTGCTCGCCATGGCCGTGCCGCTGGCCGCGAGCGTCCTGGTCGGAGGGCTGCCGGTGGCCGACGCGGTCGGGCTCGCCTTCGCGGTGTCCGCCTCCTCGTTCTGCCCGCTGCTCGTCCTCGGCATCTGGTGGCGGCGGCTCACCCCGCCCGGCGCGGCCGCCGGGATGCTGACGGGCGGCGGTGCCGCACTCGTCGCCGTCGCCGCGACCATGGCGGGCTTCCCGGGCACCGGACCACTGCACGCGCTGCTCGCCTGGCCCGCCCTGTGGTCCGTGCCGCTGGGCTTCCTCACCATGACGCTGGTGTCCCTGGCCACGCCGGGCCGGGTGCCGCCCCGGACCGCGGCCATCCTCGCCCGGTTCCACCTGCCCGAACAACTGCGGGCGGAGGTGAGGACGTGAGCGGGTTCCTCGCCGGGATGTGCGTGGCCGTGCTGCCGCTGCTCGCCGCCGGCTACTGGCTCGGCCGGCGCACCGCCCGCCCACAGAGCCTCGGCGGGCTCGGCACCCCCGTGGAGCACGCCACCTTCCAGACCCTGCACACCGCCTCGCTGGCCGCGCCCCCGCTGCGGGCGGGTCTGACCGGGGAGACCGCCCGCAAGTCGGCCCGCCGGCTGCGCTCGCTGCTCGGCACCGACGCGCTCTGCCTCACGGACGACGAACAGGTCCTGGCCTGGGACGGCGTGGGCGCACACCACCGCGGCGAGATCATGGACCGGCTCACCGGTCCGCTGGACACCGGCCGCGGCGAGGCCTTCCGGCTCACCTGCGAGATACCGGACTGCCCGGTGCGGTGGGCCGTCGTCGCCCCGCTCACCGTCGACGACCGGGTGCACGGCGCCCTCGTCGCCTGCGCGCCCCGCGAGTCCGCCGTCCTGGTCCGGGCCGCCGCCGAGGTCGCCCGCTGGGTCTCCGTCCAGCTGGAACTCGCCGACCTCGACGACTCCCGCACCCGGCTCATCGAGGCCGAGGTCAAGGCACTGCGCGCCCAGATCTCCCCGCACTTCGTCTTCAACTCGCTCGCGGTGATCGCCTCGTTCGTCCGCACCGACCCCGAGCGCGCCCGCGAGCTGCTGCTGGAGTTCGCCGACTTCACCCGCTACTCCTTCCGCCGGCACGGCGACTTCACCACGCTGGCCGACGAGCTCCACGCCATCGAGCACTACCTGGCGCTCGTCCGGGCCCGCTTCGGCGACCGTCTCGCCGTCACCCTCCAGATCGCCCCGGAGGTGCTCCCGGTCGCCCTGCCCTTCCTGTGCCTGCAGCCGCTGGTCGAGAACGCCGTCAAGCACGGGCTGGAGGGCAAGACCGGTACCTGCCGCATCCGTATCACCGCCCAGGACGCGGCCGCCGAGGCGCTGGTGGTCATCGAGGACGACGGCGCCGGCATGGACCCCGCCCTGCTGCGCCGCATCCTCGCCGGTGAGGTCAGCCCGTCGGGCGGCATCGGGCTGTCCAACGTCGACGACCGGCTCCGCCAGGTCTACGGCGACGACCACGGCCTGGTCATCGAGACCGCGCCCGGCGCGGGTATGAAGATCACCGCCCGGCTGCCGAAGTACCAGCCGGGCGTGCACTCCGCGGGGCGGCTGCCCGGGGAGTGAGGGCCGAACACGCCCCGCAGAGGGCGTCAGGTGCTGCGGGTGGCGATCATGCCGAGGGTGATCAGGCCCAGCACGACCCAGCCGAACCACAGCCAGCCGTTGCCGCCGAGCGCCACCGTGTAGGCCGTCACCACGACAAGGGCGCCGACGGTGAGCACCCCCATCGCCTTCGTGGAACCGTCCGTGGAACCGGGCATCGCGACACCCTCCTCATGGTCCGTCCTGCTCCATGGTGCCCCGATCCGCCGTCTGCGGACAGCGTGGGGGAGGAGGTGGGGGATGCGCCCTCCGATTCCGGGCTTTCACTCGGGGCCTCGGTTCCAGGGCGTCGGTACCGGGGTGTCGGTTCCGGGGCTTCAGTTCCCGCGTGCGTTGAGCGAGGCGAGATAGGCGTTGTAGGCCTCGAGCTCCTTGTCGCCGTCGCGGTCGGCGGCCCGGTCCTTGCGCTTGGCCTGCCGCTGCTCGGAGCGGTACCACTGGAAGAGCAGCGCGAGCAGCACCAGCACGGAGGGGACCTCGCTGAACGCCCAGGCGATGCCGCCGGCGGCCGTCTGGTCGGAGAGGGCCTCGATGCCGAGCGAGGCCGGCGGGTTCCTGAAGGTCTCGACCATGGGAGTGGACGCCATCATCAGGGCGATCCCGAAGAACGCGTGGAAGGGCATGCCCGCGAACAGCTCCAGCATCCGCATCAGATGGCCCGGCCGGTTCGGGCCCGGGTCGACACCCATGATCGGCCAGAAGAACGCCAGGCCGACCGCGAGGAAGTGCACCATCATCGCGATGTGCCCCGCCTTCGACCCCATCAGGAAGTCGAAGATCGGCGTGAAGTACAGCGCGTAGAGGCTCGCGATGAACATCGGGATGGTGAAGGCGGGGTGCGTGACGATCCGCATGTAGCGGCTGTGCAGCAGCGCGAGCAGCAGCTCACGCGGCCCCTTGCGGCCCTTGCCGGCGGGGGGCAGCGCGCGCAGCGCCAGCGTGACCGGGGCGCCGAGCAGGATCAGGATCGGTGACAGCATGCTGATGACCATGTGCTGGACCATGTGCACACTGAACATGACCATGCCGTAGTCGTTCAGCCCGGTGCACATCACCAGCATCACGGTCAGCACGCCGGCGGCGTACGCGACGGTCCGGCCCACCGGCCAGGAGTCGCCGCGCCGCCGCAGCCGCAGCACGCCCCAGCCGTACAGGCCGAGGCCGAGCAGGCAGGCGACGAGGAAGAAGGGGTCGGCGGACCACTCGAGGCCACGTCCCAGCGTGAACGGCGGCAGGTCCATCGTCATGCCGTGGCCGCTGTGATCCATCCGCCGGCTCCTGGTTCGTGGGGGTTGTGCGCTGTCCGACCACAGCTGTGCCCATCCGCAGCTGTCTGTCCGCACCCAGAGTAGAACCGCCCCCGGCCGCTCTTGCGGCCGGGGGCGGTTTGTGCTTGGTGCGTCTTCTACAACACGCACTCCGCCTCTGCGTACCGCTCCGCCGGGACCGTCTTGAGGGTCTCCACGGCCTTGGCCAGCGGCACCATCACGATGTCCGTGCCACGCAGCGCGGTCATCCGGCCGAACTCCCCGCGGTGCACGGCCTCCACGGCGTGCCAGCCGAACCGGGTGGCCAGCACGCGGTCGTACGCGGTCGGCGTGCCGCCGCGCTGGACGTGCCCGAGGATGACCGGCCGGGCCTCCTTGCCGAGGCGCTCCTCCAGCTCCAGCGAGAGCTGCCGGGCGACACCGGCGAACCGTTCGTGGCCGTAGATGTCCTTGCCGCCCTCGTCGAAGTCCATGGTGCCCGCCCGGGGCTTGGCGCCCTCAGCGGCCACCACGATCGCGAACCGCTTGCCCGCCGCGAAGCGCTCGCCGACCTTCTTCGCCAGCTCCTCGATGTCGAAGGGCCGTTCGGGGACGACGATGGCGTGGGCGCCGGCCGCCATGCCGGACTGCAGCGCGATCCAGCCGGTGTGGCGGCCCATGACCTCCACGATCAGCACGCGCTGGTGGGACTCGGCGGTGGTCTTCAGGCGGTCCAGCGCCTCGGTGGCGACGGTCACGGCGGTGTCGAAGCCGAAGGTGACGTCGGTGACCGCGATGTCGTTGTCGATGGTCTTGGGCACCCCGACGATCGGCAGACCGCTGTCCGACAGCAGCCGGGCCGCCTTGAGCGTGCCCTCGCCGCCGATCGGGATGATCGCGTCGAGCCCGAGCTCCTCGACATGGCCCTTGGCCCGCTCCACGCCGTCACGCAGGTGCTCCGGACGGACCCGGGAGGAGCCGAGGATGGTGCCGCCGCGGGCCAGGATGCCGCCGACGGCGTCGAGGTCGAGCTTGAGGTAGTCGCACTCCAAGAGGCCCTTCCAGCCGTCGCGGAAGCCGATGACCTCGTCGCCGTGGTCGACGACGGCACGGTGCACGACGGACCGGATGACGGCGTTCAGGCCGGGGCAGTCGCCGCCGGACGTGAGGACACCAATGCGCATAGCCCGAATAACCTTCTCCACATGGGCACGGGACCGGACCGCGCTGTCCGGCTCGATCCCCGCCACCCTAGCGGCACCGGGGGGCAGGACCGAACCATGCGTCCGCCTGCTGGACTGGCCCGCTCACCTGTGCGTACGGCCCGTCAGACGGGCTGGTCGCTCCGTGCTGACGGGCCGGTGCGCACGCGTGTCGCGCGGGCCCCGGCGGACGAGCAGGAGAATCGTTCCTACGTGGGCCGATGCGCGAAGGTGCGCGGTACGGGCCGCCGGGTGGCGCCTGGGCGGGCTGCCGCGCCACCGTGCCTACGCGGGCTGCTGCGCCACCGTGCCTATGCGGGCTGCTGCGCAGCCGCGATGCGCTCGTCGCGCAGTGCCTCGTACCAGCGGTCGTCGATCGGCGGCAGCGCGTTGACGTCGAGCGCCAGCTTCAGCAGCAGATCCGCGATCTGCGGGTTGCGGGCGAGCACCGGACCGTGCATGTACGTGCCGAAGACGGTGTCGTTGTACGCGCCCTCCGTGCCGTCCCCGGTGCCGTTGCCCCTGCCCAGGCGGACCTGGGCGAGGGGACGGGCGGTGGGGCCGAGGTGGGTGACGCCCTGGTGGTTCTCGAAACCGGTCAGCGGAGGCAGGCTGAGGCGCGGGTCGATGTCGCCCAGCACGTCGCCGACGCACCGCTCGCCCTCGCCCCGCACCGACACCACGTCGAGCAGGCCCAGGCCCGGCTCGCGCTGGCCGAGATCGTTGACGAACTCGTGGCCGAGGATCTGGTAGCCGGCACAGACCGAGAAGACGATGGCGCCGTTCTGCACGGCCTGGTACAGGTGCCCGTCGCGGCGCAGTCGCTCGGCCGCGAGCCGCTGGGGCCGGTCCTCGCCGCCGCCGATCAGGTAGATGTCGCCGGAGGTCGGGATCGGCTGGTCGCTGCGCACGTCGAGGCGGGCCACGTCCAGGCCGCGCTGCCGGGCCCGGCGCTCCACGACGAGCGCGTTGCCCTGGTCGCCGTAGGTGCTCAGCAGGTCCGGGTAGATCCACACCAGCCGCAGTTGGTTGTCGCTCATGAAGTGCTCGTCCTCCGTGGTCAGTTGCCGACGCGGCGGCGCAGGTCCTGGAACGCGGTGTAGTTGGCGATGACCTCGATCCGGCCGGGCGGGGCCTGCTGTACGGCCTGGTCGAGGTTCTCGCAGACCTGGAAGTGCTGGTTCGCGACCTCCAGACGCACCGCGAGGTCCAGCTTCCGGTCGCCGATCACGAACAGCGGGTGGCCGGTCAGGCGGGTGTAGTCGACGTCCCACAGCCAGGAGGTGTCGGTGCCGTCGGCACCGCGCGCGTTCACCGACAGGATGACCGGGGTGGGCGGCGGGTCGATCAGGGAGAACGTCTCCAGCCAGCCGGCCGGGTTCTTCGCCAGCAGCAGCCGCAGGTCGCGCTGCATGAACTGCACCACGTCGTAGCGGCCGGCGACCGCCTGCACCTGGTACATCCGCTCCAGCGCCACCTGCGGCGGCACCCCGAAGACGGCGGCCACGGCCGCGGAGGAGGCGGCGTTGGCCTTGTTGGCGCGGCCCGGCAGCTGGAGGTGGATCGGCCAGGCGGAGCCGTGCGGGTCGAGCACGTGGTCGCCGTTCAGCGCCCAGCTGGGCGTGGGACGGCGGAAGCCGCACTCGCCGCAGAACCAGTCGTCGCCGGGGCGCTGCATCACACCGCCGCAGGACGGGCAGGACCAGGCGTCGTCCTTCCACATCTGGCCCGCGGCCACCCAGATCACGTTGGGGGAGGAGGACGCGGCCCACACCACCAGCGGGTCGTCGCAGTTGGCGACGATCACGGCCTTGGATCCGCTGAGCCCCTCACGCCAGTTCTCGGCGAGCATCCGGGTCTCGGCGGCGCGGTCCAGCTGGTCGCGGGAGAGGTTGAGCAGCGCGATGCACTTGGGGTCGGTGTCCCGGGCGACGCCGGCGAGGTACTTCTCGTCGACCTCGATCACGCCGTAGCGGGCGTCCGAGCCGCCCGCGAGCGCCGAGGTGATGCCCGCGGGCATGTTGGCGCCGAGCGCGTTGGAGACCACCGGGCCGGCGGCCCGCAGCGCCTCCGCGATGAGCCGGGTGGTCGTGGTCTTGCCGTTGGTCGCCGACACCAGGACGACGTCCAGGTTCTGGGCGAGCCGGGCCAGCAGGTCGGGGTCGAGCCTGAGGGCCACCCGACCGCCGATCACCGAACCGCTGCCGCGCCCCGCGGCGCGCGATGCCGCAGCGACCGCCTTGCCCGCGGTCACGGCCAGCTTGGCCCGCGGCGTGAGCGGGTCCGAGTTGCCTGCCATCAGTTCTCGATCCTCCTTGCGTACGCGCCGCGCCTGAGCCATCCGGCAACGTGGTGAGGACCTCAGCCTATCGAGATCCATTCCCGCTCCCGAATCCCGGCACCGCGACGGCGCCCGCGCGCCCTTCGCGCGTCGGGTAGGACCGTACCCTTGCCGCCATGCGACAAGGCTCGATCCCGGGCGTCCGCGGGCGCGTCCGGCCCCTCACCCTGCTCGGCGACCCGGTGCTGCACGCGCCCTGCCGGGAGGTCACCGGCTTCGGCCCGGAACTGGCGGCGCTCGTGGAGGACTTGTTCGCCACGATGTACGCGGCGGGCGGCGTGGGGCTGGCCGCGAACCAGGTGGGCGAGGCCCTGCGCGTGTTCGTCTACGACTGCCCGGACGACGAGGACGTCCGTCACCTGGGCCATGTGGTGAACCCGCGGCTGGTCGAGACCGACGGCGTGGTCGTCCGTGGCCCGGAGGGCTGTCTGTCCCTGCCCGGCCTGGAGGCCGGGACGGAGCGCTACGACCACGCGGTCGTCGAGGGCTTCACGGCGAGCGGGGAACCGGTCACCGTCCACGGCACGGGCTTCTTCGCCCGGTGCCTGCAGCACGAGTGCGACCACCTGGACGGCCGCCTGTACGCGGACCACCTCACGGGCCGGCGCCGCCGCAAGCTGCTCAGGCAGGCGGCGAAGGCGCCGTGGGGGCGGCGGGTCTAGGGCCGCCGGGGCCGGCGGGGAGGCCGGTGGACGCGGATGTCGGGCCGCCCGGCCGGGGGAGGTGAGTGCCGGCCCCCGCTTGCCGGCCGAGGGGTGCGCGCATGCCTGCCCTCCCAGGGAGCCCGGTGCCCGCCGGGCCGCGCGGAGGTGCGGCCGGTGGCAGGCCGCGCGGGCGTGTGCCGGACGTGGGACCCCGGCCCCGGTTCCAGCCGGGGAGGCAACGGCCGGGCGGCCGGGGTGCCTAGAACCCCGGCCCGCCGATCTTGTCTCCGGCCGCGGCCAGTCTTCCCCACAGGAGGTCGGCCAGGCTGCGCACCAACTCCGCGCGGGTGCAAGGGCGCTCGCCCAGCCACCAGTCGCCCGCGGCGTGCATCATGCCGACGATGCCGTGGCCCCACACCCGGGCCAGCTGCTGGCTGCCCGGACCGAGGTCCAGCCGCTCCTCGATGACCTGGGCCAGCTCCTCGCCCATCCGGCGCAGCAGCGGCGCGGAGTGCTTGCCGACGTCGAAGCCCTGGTCACTGCCCGGGCTGCCCTCCGCGGGGTGCATCAGGAACCGGTACACCTGCGGCCGGGCCTCGATCGCCGCGAGGTAGGTGTCCAGGGTGGACTCCACCCGCTCCCGCCGCTCCGCGGGGGCGTCCAGCGCGGCCCGCAGCGAGTCGAGCAGGGCGTCGGTGTGCCGTTGGGCGAGAGCGGCGTACAGGCCGCCCTTGTCGCCGAAGTGGCGGTAGAGGATCGGCTTGGTGATGCCGGCCTCGGCGGCGATCGCGTTCATCGACGCCTGCGGGCCGTCGCGCAGCACCACCCGGTCGGCGGCCTCCAGCAGCTCGCGCCGGCGGCGGTCGGCGGACCGCTGCTGATCGGTCCGCTGTGTGGTGTCCATGAGCTCTCCCCACCCGTGCTGTTTCGGTGACGCCTGCGCAAAGTAACACTGACCGCGCCCGGCACATCGAACGGGCTGCCGATGACGGGCGCGGGATTTGACTTTTCCTACCGGCCGGTAACACAGTAGGGTTACCGCAAGTAACACGCATGTGCGCCGCTGGAGGGGACATGACCGGGTTCACCATGGAGCTCAACGACGAACAGAAGGAGGTCCGGGACTGGCTGCACGGCTTCGCCGCCGACGTCATCCGCCCCGCGGCCGCCGAATGGGACGAGCGTGAGGAGACTCCCTGGCCGGTCATCCAGGAGGCGGCGAAGGTCGGCATCTACTCCCTCGACTTCTACGCCCAGCAGTACTTCGACTCCACCGGCCTCGGCATTCCCATGGCCATGGAGGAGTTGTTCTGGGGCGACGCCGGGATAGCCCTGTCCATCGTCGGCACCGGACTGGCCGCGGTCGGCGTCCTCGCCAACGGCACCGAGGAGCAGATCGGCACCTGGGTCCCGCAGATGTACGGCGACGCGGACGACGTCAAGGTCGCCGCCTTCTGTTCCTCCGAGCCCGACGCCGGCTCCGACGTCGCCTCCATGCGCACCCGCGCGGTGTACGACGAGGCCAAGGACGAGTGGGTGATCAACGGCACCAAGACCTGGGCGACCAACGGCGGCATCGCCAACGTCCATGTGGTCGTCGCCGTCGTCGACCCCGAACTCGGTTCCAAGGGCCACGCCTCCTTCATCGTCCCGCCGGGCACCCCGGGCCTCGCGCAGGGGCAGAAGTTCAAGAAGCACGGTATCCGTGCCTCGCACACCGCCGAGGTGATCCTGGACAACGTCCGTGTCCCCGGCTCCTGTCTGCTCGGCGGCAAGGAGAAGCTGGACGAGCGGCTCGCCCGCGCCCGCGAGAAGGCGAAGAAGGGCGGCGAGCGCGTGAAGAACGCCGCGATGGCCACCTTCGAGGCGTCCCGTCCGGCCGTGGGCGCGATGGCGGTGGGCACCGCCAGGGCCGCGTACGAGGTCGCCCTCGACTACGCGAAGACCCGCGAGCAGTTCGGCCGGCCGATCATCGACAATCAGGGCGTGGCCTTCCAGCTCGCCGACATGCGCACGCAGATCGACGCCGCCCGGCTGCTGGTGTGGCGTGCCTCGTGGATGGCCGTCAACGGCAAGCCGTTCACGGCCGCCGAGGGCTCGATGTCCAAGCTGTTCGCCAGCGAGATGGCGAAGAAGGTCACCGCCCAGGCGATCCAGATCCTGGGCGGCAACGGCTACACCCGGGAGTACCCGGTGGAGCGGATGCACCGCGACGCGGCGATCTACACCATCTTCGAGGGCACCAGCGAGATCCAGCGGCTGGTGATCTCCCGCACGATCTCGGGGATGCCGATCCGTTAGGCCCTGTAGTCAGGTTCCTTACCCGCGGCGACAGGACCTGGTGCTGCGACCGGAAAGGTTCACCGGCTAGCGACGCCCGGGACGGCACCTCGCCGCGTCGCCGCATCACCCGAGTACGTCCAGTACGCGGGCGATGCTCCGCCTTGCGACGCACCGCACCGGACGCCGCGAGCTCTCCGGCAAACCTTTCCGGCCACAGCACTAGCGGTGCCTGAGCGGCGTCAGCTGCTCGATGTCGTAGCGCTTCCTGAGTTCCTCGATGGCCGCGTGGTCCGGCGGCCCCCCGTTCCCCAGGATCTCCAGCAGTTCCTCGAAGTACCGCTCGTGATCCGGGGGCGGGGACGCCTGGAAGAACATCTTCGCCGGGGCGTCCGTGGGGTTGGCGAAGGCGTGCGGGCATCCCGGGGGCACGACGATGACCGTGCCCGGGGTCGCCCGCACCACGCGGCTGCCGGAACGGGACTCCCACCTCTGCCAGTGGTCGGGAGTGCGGATCCGCGGCTCAAAGGCGAGCACGTCCAGCTCGCCCTCGAGCACGTAGAACAACTCCTCGCTGCGCGTGTGCACATGGGCGCCCACGTCGAACCCCGGCGGGACCTCCACCTCGAAGGTGGAGGCCGCCCGCGAGTGCGAGCCGGTCACCTTGAAGGTCACCCGCTGGGCCGGCGTCTCGACGATGCGGCCCTGACCGGGTGGCACGAGCAGTCCCTCCGTGCTCATGGCAGGCTCACCACGTCACGGGCAGGGCCTCGGGCCCGCGGATCAACGCGCCCTTCCGGAAGGGCACCTGACCCGGCGGCACCGCCAGTCTCAGTCCCGGCAGCCGGTCGAGGAGGGCGTCGACCAGCAGCTGCGACTCCAGCCTGGCCAGCTGGCCGCCGGGGCAGTAGTGCGGGCCGAAGCCGAACGCCACATGCGGGTTCGGGCCGCGCGCGAAGTCGATCGAATCCGGGTCCGGGAAGACCTCCGGGTCGCGGTTGGCGGCCAGGTACGACACGTAGACCGGGTCGCCCGCGCGGATCCGCACCCCCTTGATCTCCACGTCCTCCAGGGCGATCCGGGACAGCCCGACCGCGTTGCGGTGCGGGATGTAGCGCAGCAGTTCGTCGATGGCCTGCGGACGGATCTCCGGTTCGGCGCGCAGCCGGGCGGCCAGCTCGGGGCGGGTCAGCAGGACGTAGAACATCTGCCCGCTGTTGTTGGTGACCGCCTCGCCGCCGATCTGCAGGAGCACCGCGAGACCGACGGCCTCCCCCAGTGTGATCTCGCCGCGTCCCACGGCGGCGCCGAGCAGCGAGGTGACGTCCTCGTCGTCGCTGCCCGCACGCGCGTCGATGAGCTCGGTGAAGTACGTGCCCATCTCCTCCTTGGCCTGCTCGCTGACCAGGGCGCCGTGCGAGGAGGACAGGATCAGCTGCGTCCAGGTGTGCACACCGTGCCGGTCGGCGGCCGGAACGCCCATCAGCTCGCAGACCACCGCGATCGGGAACGGGCTCAGCACCGCCGCGGTGAGGTCCGCGGGCGGGCCGTCCTGGACGAGTTCGTCGACCAGTTCGTCCAGCATGCGCCGGGCGTCGTCCCGCACCCGCTCGACCCCCCGCGCCGTGAAGGCCGGGGCGACCGCGCGGCGCAGCCGGGTGTGGTCGGGCGGGTCCAGGAAACCGACCGCGCCGCGGCTCGGGATGAAGTGCGGGGCCAGCCGGGTGACCTGCCGCTCCATGACCGCCTCGCGGCCGAACCGGGGATCGTTGGTGACCATCCGCACGTCGTCCATGCCGGTCACCAGCCAGGCCCAGCCCTCGCCGTTGGGCAGCTCGATGCGCGTGAGGGGGCCCTCCTGCATCAGCTCGGTGAGCACGGGGTCGAAGTCGACGCCGGTCAGATCGGGCACCGGCCAGTGCCGCACCGGGGGCAGGGCCTCGGTGAGCGTCTCTTCGATCATGCCCCGTCCTCCGTCTGCCAGCGGCCCAGGGACATCTCCGCGGTGATGCCGGGACCGAACCCGGCGAGCAGCCCGCGTGCCCGGTTCTCGGCGCCGCCCTCGTCGAACAGCCGGCGCAGCGCGTCCAGGACGACGGCGCTGGCGATGTTGCCGTACTCGGTGAGCGTGGCCCGGCTGAACCGGAACGCGTGCGGGTCGACCTGCAGGAACTTGCTGAGGTCGTCGAGGATCCGGGGACCGCCCGCGTGGATGACGTAGAAGTCCAGGTCGGACGCGTCCCAGCCGTGGACTCCGGCCAGCTCCTGCAGGGCCGGGGCGAGCGGCTCCATCGTGGCGGGCACCCGCTTGTCCAGCAGGAAGTGGAAGCCGGTCGCCCGGACCTCGTACGCGATCCAGTCCTCGGTCTTGGGGATCAGGTACGAGCCGTTGCGCTCCAGCCGGACGCCGGTGCCGCCCGTGCCGCGGACCACGGCGGCGGCGATGCCGTCACCGAACAGGCCGTTGGAGAGCAGGGATCCGACGCCGAGGTCGGTGGGCTGGTAGCACAGCGAGCAGAACTCGCAGGCCACGATGAGCACGTTGGCGTCCGGGTAGGCCGTGCAGAAGTCGTGGGCCCGGTTGATCGCCGCACCGCCGGCCGCACAGCCCAGCTGGGCTATGGGTATCTGGCGCGTGGTCGAGTCGAAGTCCATCTCGTTGATCAGCCACGCCGTGAGCGAGGGCATCATGAAGCCCGTGCACGAGACGTAGATGATGACATCGATGTCGGTGGTCAGGAGCTCGGCGTCGTCGAGCGCGCGCTGGATGACCGCGGGGACCCGGGCCTTCGCCTCCTGCTCGTAGAGCTTGTTGCGCTCCTCGAAGCCCGGGTGCTTGAGGGTCTCCTCGATGGGCTGCACGATGTGCCGGGTACGCACACCGGTGTTCTCGATCAGCCGGAGGGCCAGCGGGAGTTGCGGGTGGTCCGCGTGGCGGGAGCGTGCGAGCTCCAGCGTTTCCTCCATCGTGATCACGTGCTCTGGAACGGACACCGAGGGTCTGCACAAAGTCGCCATGAGCCGTGCCTGCTTTCGCCTTCCGGAAGGCCGGTAGCCCCCCGGTCAGAGGGTGGTGCACCCAGAAGGGTGGTCCACCCACGATCGCCCGGGAGGGCGACGATCTCTCGCGGGACTACTCCAAACCGGCGACGGGGAGCAAGGGCCGCAAGGCGTCTTCCGGGGCGGCCGGACGGACGTCACCATGGCGTCGGCGGCGGGAAAACCGCTGGTGGAACCGGTTGGGGCGAGTGCGTCCACGGCGCGGGCCGAACGGCCTCCGCCGGTGCTCGCGCAGCGGCACGCCGAGCGGGGACCCGCGCGCCGCGCACGCCGGGGCAGGCGTCCGGGTGGGGGGACCCCGGGAGGGGCGGCCGGCGCGGCGCCGGCGCGGCCCAGGGGATCGACGAGGTGCCGGGGACCGCGCAGGAGCCCGCCGGGCCCGGACCGGCTGTCCGGCGGTCCGGTGGTCGTCCCCGTGGCTACCCGGACGACGCCGCCCCGCTGCTGTGCGCGATGCAGGCCACGTCGATCCGGTCGGCCAGCTTGGCCAGTTCGATGGTCAGGGCGGCCACCGTGTCCTCGTCGAGACCCTCCTGCCCGGCCTCCACCAGGCGCAGCCACCGGCCGCCCACCGTCCGAAGCAGCTTGCTCACGTCGGCCGCGGCCACCTGCAAGGTACCGCGGTCGTCGACGATCAGAGGGAGAGTCACTTCGCGGTTCACAAAGGGGATCGTAGCCGCGGAAGCCTCACGCTCCGTGCCATACCGTGGTGATGTTGCAGAACTCGCGGATTCCGTGCCCGGACAGCTCACGCCCGTACCCCGACCGCTTCACCCCGCCGAACGGCAGGGCCGGATGGGAGGCCGTCATGCCGTTGAAGAACACCCCGCCCGCCTCCAGGTCCCGCACGAACCGGTCGACCTCGACCTCGTCCCGTGTCCACACGTTCGAACTCAGCCCGAACGGTGAGTCGTTGGCGATCAGCACCGCCTCGTCCAGGTCGGCCGCACGGTACAGCGTGGCGACCGGGCCGAAGGCCTCCTCACGGTGGATGCGCATCTCGCGGGTGATGCCCGCGAGCACGGTCGGCGGGTAGTACCAGCCGGGCCAGGCGGGACGTTCGCCACCGCACAGCACGCTCGCCCCGCTGCGCCTGGCGTCGTCGACGAGCTCCTCCAGGTCCGCCCGCCCCCGCTCGCTGGAGAGCGGCCCGACCTCGGTGTGCTCCTGCATCGGGTCGCCGACCTTCAGCGCCTTCATGCCCGCGACGAAGCGCTCGGTGAAGGCGTCGTGGACGTCCGTGTGGACGATGAACCGCTTGGCGGCGATGCACGACTGCCCGTTGTTCTGCACCCGGGCGGTCACCGCGACCTGCGCGGCCCGGTCGATGTCGGCGGACGGCATCACGACGAACGGATCGCTGCCGCCCAGCTCCAGCACCGTCTTCTTGATCATCTCCCCGGCGGTGGAGGCGACCGCCCGTCCGGCCGGCTCGCTGCCGGTGAGCGTGGCCGCCTTCACGCGCTCGTCGCGCAGGATGTCGTCGACCGCGCCGGAGCCGACGAGCAGGGTCTGGAAACTGCCCTCGGTGAAGCCGGCCCGGTGGAAGAGGTCCTCCAGGTACAGGGCGGTCTGGGGCACGTTGGAGGCGTGCTTGAGCAGGCCGACGTTGCCGGCCATCAGCGCGGGCGCGGCGAACCGGACCACCTGCCACAGCGGGAAGTTCCAGGGCATCACCGCGAGCACCGGGCCGAGCGGCCGGTAGCGGACCAGGGCGCGGGAGGCGCCGGAGTCCTTGACGTCGGTCTCGGCCGGCTCCTCGTCGGCGAGCAGTTCCCCGGCGTGCTCGGCGTACCAGCGCATCGCCTTGGCGCACTTGGCGGCCTCGGCGCGGGCCTGCTTGATCGGCTTGCCCATCTCCGTGGTCATGACCCGGGCGATCTCCTGCCGGTCCTCGTCGAGGAGTGCCGCCGCGCTGTTCATCAGGCGGGCCCGCTCCGCGAGGGACGTCGTCCGGTACGTGCGGAAGGTGGCCTCGGCGAGCTGGAGCCGGCGCTCGATCTCCTCCTCGCCCATGGCCTCGTACGTCTTGAGCGTCTCGCCGCTGGCCGGGTTCACCGTGGCGATGGACATGGCTGACCTCCCCTGGGAGCGGGCTGTGCTTCGACCTTCCCGCGCGGCGGTGCCGGCCGCAACGCGTGAGGCCCTCGTCAGAGCGAGTGCTCAGCCAGTCGGTCGAGAAACGCCGCCTGGGCCGTGACGATCACCTCGCGGGCCCGGCCCAGGCCGAGCCACGCCACGCGGTCGAGCTCCGGGAACTCCTGCGTCCGTCCGGACCGGGGCGGCCACTCCATCAGGAACGTGCCGGGGACGATCGTCGCCGGATCGAGGTCGGCCTCCACCGCCCAGGCGGTGACGATCTTGCCGTTCGTCTGCCGGACCTCGCCGAGCGGCACCGCCTCGCCGTTTGGCGGCGGCAGCCCCAGCTCCTCCTGGAACTCGCGGCGCGCCGCCTCCCATGCGGGCTCGTCGGGCTCGTACTCGCCCTTGGGCACGGTCCAGGCCCCCGCCTCGCGCCGGGCGAAGAAGGGCCCGCCCATGTGCCCGAGCAGCACCTCCAGCCCGTCGCCGGAACCGGTGCGCCGGTAGAGCAGCAGTCCGGCACTGCGCCTGCCCCGCCGGTCCCCGCGGTCCCTCACGGCCGCACCTCCGGGTGCGCGGCCAGCAGCGTCTCCACGGTGTCGGCCTCCTGAGGGAGCTTGTCCTCGCGGTAGCGCACCACGCGGGCGAAGCGGAGGGTGACGCCCGCGGGGTAGCGCGTGGACCGCTGCAGTCCGTCGTAGGCGATCTCGACGACCAGTTCGGGCCGTACCGTCACGCCCCACTCCTTGTCCTCGACGGCCAGCTCCCGCAGCCGTTCGGTCTGCCAGGCCAGCATCGCGTCCGTCATGCCCTTGAAGGTCTTGCCGAGCATGGCGAAACCGCCGTCGGCGGTGCGGGCGCCCAGGTGCAGGTTGGACAGACGGCCGGTCCGCCGGCCGTGACCCCACTCGGCGGCCAGGACGACCAGGTCGAGGGTGTGCACGGGCTTGACCTTCAGCCAGGACGCCCCCCGCCGGCCCGCGCTGTACGGGGCGTCCAGGGCCTTGACCACGACGCCCTCGTGGCCGCGCCCCAGGGTCTGGGCGAGGAATGCCTCGGCCACGGCGACGTCCCGCGGCCCGGACACCACGGTGCGTCTGACCCGCATCGGCTCGGGGACCAGCCGGGCCAGCTCGGCGTGCCGCTCGCCGAAGGGCAGGTCGAGCAGGTCGCGGTCGCCGACCGAGAGCGCGTCGAAGAAGACCGGGGAAACGGGCACCGCCCCGGCGGCCGTGGCCACGTCCACGCGCGAGCCGACACGCCCGGCGGTCTCCTGGAACGAGCGGGGCCGCCCGTCCCCGCCGAAGGAGATGACCTCCCCGTCCAGGACGAACCGTTCGCCCGCCAACTCCAGGGCGGCGGAGGTCACTTCGGGCAGCCGGTCGGTGATGTCGTCCAGGGTGCGGGTGTGGATGCGCACGGTGTCGCCGTCCCGGTGCACCTGAACCCGGATGCCGTCCAGCTTCTCCTCGACCGCGCAGGCGCCCAGCCTGCCGATGGCCTCGGCCACCGAGGAGGCGCTGTGCGCCAGCATCGGCAGCACCGGGCGGCCCACCGTGAGCCGGAAGCGCTCCAGCGCCGGCGGGCCGTCCGCGAGCAGCGCCTGCGCCACCGTCTGCAGCGACCCGGCCAGCATCACCGCGCGCCGCACATGAGCGGGCGGCGCGCCCGTCGCCCCGGCCAGCCCCTCGACGGCGATCGCGTCCAGCGCCCCCTGCCGGACCTCACCGGTGAGCAGCCCCAGCAGGAAGCGCTGCTCGTCCTCGGTGGCCGCGCCCATCAGCTCACCCACGATCCGGGAGCGCTCGGCCTGCGACCCGGGCCCGGAGACCTTGCCGAGCTCGCTCAGCCGGGCGTCCACCTCCCGCACGGTGAGCGAGGGCTCGCCGGCCGGCGCGACCCTCCGCCCCAGTACCTTCCACCCCACGCCCAGCCGGCCCTGCGGCAGCCGTCCCGCCAGATACGGGATGACGATCGGCACGTCGTCCGCCTCCGCCTCCCGGAACAACTCCGCGAGCAGACCGATCTTCCGGGACCGCGCCGACGCAGCGGCGACCTCCCCCGACACCCGAGCCAACCGCGCAAGCATCATGCAGCCATGGTGCAACGCGGGCCCGCCCCGCACACCCGTGCGCCGACCCGAGCCGCAGCCCGCCGCATCCGGGTCCCGGACCCTGCCGGATTGACAAACGGCTTTGCCGATCCTGCAATGGCCGCATGACCACGGGCGACGTACTGGCCGGTGTGGGGCCGAGACTGCGACGGATCCGCAAGGAGCGGGAGGTGACGCTGGCGGCCCTGTCCGAGACGACCGGCATCTCCGTCAGCACCCTCTCGCGGCTGGAGTCCGGCCTGCGCAGGCCCAGCCTCGAGCTGCTGCTGCCGATCGCCCAGGCCCACCGGGTCCCGCTGGACGAACTGGTCGGTGCCCCGCCGGTCGGGGATCCGCGGGTGCGGGCCAAGCCGATCGTGCGCGGCGGCCGCACCCACTGGCCGCTGACCCGGCAGCCGGGCGGTCTGCAGGCCTTCAAGGTGCTCGAACCGCAGCGGCGGCCCGAGCCCGACCCGCGCACCCATGAGGGGTACGAGTGGCTGTACGTGCTCTCCGGGAGGCTGCGGCTGGTGCTGGGCGAGCACGACGTGGTGATCGCCGCAGGTGAGGCGGCCGAGTTCGACACGCGCGTGCCGCACTGGTTCGGGTCGACGGGGGAGGGGCCGGTGGAGTTCCTGAGCCTGTTCGGGCCGCAGGGCGAGCGGATGCATGTACGGGCGCGGCCGTCGCGGCGTGGCGAAGACGACTGACTTCCGGTGTTCCCCGATGGGCAAGCGACCGCTTAGTATGCGGTCGACCCCGGTCGGACGAGGAAGTTTCCTGGAGGCGGCGCATGCAGGCATGGCGAGTGCACGAGAACGGCGAGCCCGGCGAGGTGATGCGCCTCGAGGAGACCGAGCGGCCCACGCCCGGCGAGGGCCAGGTCCTGCTGAAGGTGCGTGCCGCCAACATCAACTTCCCGGACGCGCTGCTGTGCCGCGGCCAGTACCAGGTCCGGCCCCCGCTGCCCTTCACCCCGGGGGTGGAGATCTGCGGCGATACGGGGGACGGGCGCCGCGTGATCGCCAACCCGGCACTGCCGTACGGCGGTTTCGCCGAGTACGCCGTGGCCGACGCCGCCGCGCTGCTGCCCGCGCCGCAGGCGCTGGACGACGCGGAGGCGGCCGCCCTGCACATCGGCTACCAGACGGGCTGGTTCGGCCTGCACCGCCGGGCCCGCCTGGAGGCCGGCGAGACGCTGCTCGTCCACGCCGCCGCCGGAGGGGTCGGCAGCGCGGCGGTACAGCTCGGCAAGGCGGCCGGCGCGAGGGTCATCGGCGTCGTCGGCGGCCCCGAGAAGGCCGCCGTCGCCCGGGAGCTCGGCTGCGACGTCGTGGTCGACCGGCGCGGCGAGGACGTCGTCGCCGCGGTCAAGGAGGCCACCGGCGGCCGGGGCGCCGACGTGATCTACGACCCGGTCGGCGGCGCGGCCTACACCCAGTCGGCGAAGACCGTCGCCTTCGAGGGGCGGATCGTCGTCGTGGGCTTCGCGAGCGGGTCCATCCCGAGCCCGGCGCTCAACCACGCCCTCGTCAAGAACTACTCGATCCTTGGCCTGCACTGGGGCCTGTACAACACCAAGAACCCGAAGCTGATCCAGCACTGCCACGAGCAGCTCACCGAGCTGGCCGCCCGGGGCGCGATCAAGCCGCTGGTGAGCGAGCGGGTGCCGCTGGGCGGGGCCGCGGCCGCCGTGCAGCGGGTCGCCGACGGTGTCACCACCGGCCGCGTCGCCGTGGTGCCCGCGCTGGAGAACGGAGCCGCCGCATGACCGACAGCCTCATCGACGCGGCCGGACTGCGTCGCCGCACCCGCGAGTTGCTGGCCGCGCACCCACCGGCCACCACCGATCGCCTCGACTTCCTCAGGGCCCGCTTCGACGCCGGACTCGCCTGGGTGCACTACCCGGAGGGCCTCGGCGGACTCGGCGCCCCCCGCTCCCTGCAGGCCGTCGTGGACGGTGAACTGGAGGCGGCCGGCGCCCCCGACAACGACCCGCGCCGCATCGGCATCGGCCTGGGCATGGCCGCCCCGACCATCCTGCGCTACGGCACCGACGAGCAGAAGCAGCGCTTCCTCAGGCCGCTGTGGACCGGGGAGGAGGTCTGGTGCCAGCTGTTCAGCGAGCCCGGCGCCGGCTCCGACCTCGCAGCCCTCGGCACCCGGGCCGTCCGCGAGGATGGGGGCACCTCCCGCTCGAGCGAAGCCGAGAGTGGGGGAGAGTGGGTCGTCAACGGCCAGAAGGTGTGGACGTCCAGCGCCCATCTCGCCCGCTGGGCCATCCTCATCGCCCGCACCGACCCGGACCTGCCCAAGCACCGGGGCATCACGTACTTCCTCTGCGACATGACCGACCCCGGCGTCGAGGTCCGGCCGCTGCGGCAGATCACCGGTGAGGCCGAGTTCAACGAGGTCTTCCTGACCGATGTCCGCATCCCCGACAGCCGCCGCCTCGGCGAGACCGGCGACGGCTGGCGCGTGGCCCAGACCACACTCATGAACGAGCGCGTGTCCATCGGTGGCATGCGGCTGCCCCGCGAGGGCGGCATGATCGGCCCGGTGGCGAAGACCTGGCGCGAGCGCCCGGAACTGCGCACCCACGATCTGCACCAGAGGCTGCTGAAGCTGTGGGTGGAGGCCGAGGTCGCCCGCCTCACCGGCGAGCGGCTGCGCCAGCAGCTCGTCGCCGGTCAGCCGGGCCCCGAGGGCTCCGGCATGAAGCTCGCCTTCGCGCGCCTCAACCAGGAGATCAGCGGCCTGGAGGTGGAACTGCGCGGTGCGGAGGGGCTGTTGTACGACGACTGGACCATGCGCCGCCCCGAGCTGGTCGACTTCACCGGCCGTGACGCCGGCTACCGCTATCTGCGCTCCAAGGGCAACAGCATCGAGGGCGGGACCAGCGAGGTCCTGCTGAACATCGTCGCCGAGCGCGTCCTGGGCCTGCCCGCCGAGCCGCGCACCGACAAGGACGTCGCCTGGAAGGACCTCGCCCGATGAGCACGACGAGTACGCCGAGCACCGATCCGGACCTGCTGTACTCGGAGGAGGAAGAGGCGCTGCGCGCCGCCGTCCGGGACCTGCTCACCGACCACTGCGACCCGGCCGGTGTGATCGCGCGCGTGGAGTCGGACGCGCCGCACGACCTGGCGCTGTGGAAGTCGCTCGCCGACGGCATGGGCCTGGCCGGACTGCTGGTGCCCGAGGAGTGGGGCGGCCAGGGTGCCACCCACCGCGAAGCGGCCGTCGTGCTGGAGGAGCTGGGCCGCGCCGTGGCTCCCTTGCCCTACCTCACGAGCGCCGTGGTCGCCACCGAGGCGCTGCTGGCCTGCGCGGGCGAGGCGGGGGAGACGGGGGAGGCGGGCGAGGCAGCCGCCGAGGGCGCCGCCGGACTGCTGGCGCGGCTGGCATCCGGCCGGACGATCGGCGCCCTGGCCGTCGCGCTGCACACCGCACCGGGCGGATCCTTCGCCACCGTGGCGCTCGAAGGCGGCCGGCTCCACGGGGAGCTGACCGGGATCGCGGACGCGGCCGTGGCCGATGTCCTGCTGGTACCCGCGCAGGACGGCGGACTGTACGCGGTCGACACCACGGCCGTGGCCGCCGTGACCGTCACCCCGCAGGTGTCCCTGGACCTGACCCGGCCGGTGGCGACCGTCGCCCTCGACGGCGCCCCGGGCCGGCGGCTGGGCGATGCCCGGCCCGCCGTGCACCGGGCCCTGCGGGCCGGGGCCGGACTGCTTGCCTCCGAGCAACTGGGCGTTGCGGACTGGACGTTGACCGAGACGGTGCGTTACCTGAAGGAGCGCAAGCAGTTCAACCGGCCGGTCGGTGGCTTCCAGGCGCTCAAGCACCGGCTCGCCCAGCTGTGGCTGGAGGTCGTGAGCCTCCGTGCCGCCGCCCGCAACGCCGCCGACTCCCTCGCGCGTGCCGAGGACGTCGACATGGCGGTGGCCGTCGCACAGGCCTACGCGGCGCCCGTCGCCGTCCACGCCGCCGAGGAGGCCCTGCAACTGCACGGCGGCATCGGGATGACGTGGGAGCACCCGGTCCACCTGTGCCTGAAGCGGGCCAAGGCCGACTCGATCGCCTACGGCACCGCGGGTGCCCACCGCGAGGCGCTGGCCGCACTGGTCGACCTCCAGACGCCCTGACGCACCCCGGGCAGAGCCCGCCCGGCCCCGGGCGGGCTCCTCGGCACACTCGCGGCCGGGCAGGTGAACCGCAGGCCGCGATCCGGCCAACTCCCCACCTGGCGGCCTCCCTTGGCCAGCCAGGTCCGCGCATACTCCCTTGAGGTCCCCCACGGCCCCTCAAGGGAGGCGGAGCATGGCCCTCACCACCCGTCGCAGAGCCCTCACCACCCTCGGCGCCGCCCTCGCCGGCACGGTCGCGCCGCCCGCCGCGCGCGCGTCCGCGGGCGAGGCGCACCGCGGCCCGCGCCCGCTGCGGCACGCCCACGCCCACAACGACTACGAGCACCCGCACCCCCTGTTCGACGCCCTCGACCACCGGTTCGGCAGCGTCGAGGCCGACATCCATCTGGTCGGAGACCAGCTCCTGGTCGCCCACGACCCGGTCGAGCTCGACCCCCGGCGCACCCTCGAGTCCCTCTACCTCGAACCGCTGGCCGCCCGTGTGAGGGTCAACCATGGTGCCGTGTACCGGGGTTGGCACAGGCCGCCGCTGCAACTCCTCGTCGACATCAAGACGGAGGGCTCCTCGACGTACCTGGAACTCGACCGCCACCTCATGCGTCACCGGCATCTGTTCACCACGTACGCGCACGGACACGTGCACTCCGGCCCGGTCATCGCCGTGATCTCCGGCGACCGCGCGGCCCGTACGCCCATGGAGGCGCAGAGCGTACGGCGGGCCTTCTACGACGGCCGGCTCACCGACCTCGGCAGCCCGGCGCCCGCCTCCTTCGTGCCGCTGATCAGCGACAACTGGACACTGAACTTCACCTGGTCCGGTGACGGCCCCTTCCCGGACGCCGAACGGCGCAAGCTGCGCGGCATCGTCGACGAGGCGCACGCGCACGGGCAGCGGGTGCGCTTCTGGGCCACCCCGGACACGGCGGGCCCGGCCCGCGACGCGCTGTGGGGCGAACTGCTCGCCGCCGGCGTCGACTACCTCAACACCGACGACCTCGCAGGACTCGAGGCGTTCCTCGACGCCCACGACCGGCGGCCGTAGAGCGCCCGCCGGAGCCGCACGCCCGCATCACACGTCACCGGCGCCCACCAGAACCACACGTTCGGCGGACACGTCTGCCGCCCGGGCGAACCCTCCGCTACGCCACACTTGCGGCCGAAAGCCGCGAACTGGGCGTGGCGAAGGAGGTTGACGATGGCCATTTCCATCTCGGTGGTGCTGTTGCTCGCGATCCTGGCGATCATCTTCGTGCGCAACGGCGCGCTGAAGCTCTCGCACGCCCTGGTCTGCGTCATGCTCGGCTTCTTCCTGGCCGGCTCCAGCATGGCCCCCACCATTCACGAGGGCCTGGTCGCCACCGCACAGATCGTCAGCAGTCTGCGGCCCTGACCCCCGCGCCCGGACCTCACGCGCCGGAGAAGACCCCGATCCCGTTCGCGACCGCCCGCTCGGCGCCTCCGCTCGGGTGGTTGAGCACGCTCACCGAACCCTCGCCCGGCTCCCGGGCGACCAGCGTGCTGGAGCCGCCGCCGTCCAGGTTGAAGCCCTCCGTCGCGCCCAGGTCCCGCAGCGCCGAGGCCAGTTCGGCGACGGTGAGCCCGCTGCGGTACTCGGAGGCGCCGTCGAGGGCCAGGAGCAGCAGACGGTGGCCGCCGCCCCCGATGCCCACCGCGGTGCGCACCGCCGAGGCCGTGTCGTCGAGACCGGACAGCACCGTGCCGTGCCGCAGCACCGGGAAACCCCCGACGGCGAAGGCGTACGGGAGTCCGGAGGCCGCCACGAGATGGTGCTCCACACGCACCGACTCGCCCTTGAACAGCTTGCGCAGCTGCTGCGCTCCCGCCTCGCGGCCCACCAGCACCGTGGTGCCGGCCGGGATCGCACCGCCGCCGGGTTCGTCGGCCGTGGCGACCACCTGGCCGCCCCTGACGGTCACCTCGTAGGCGTCCGCGCTGCACGGCGCGCCCCGGCTGGAGTCGGTGCCGCAGATGGCACGCGCCCGTGAGACACCGCCCCAGTCCGCGGTGTAGGCGCCGATCGAACCGACCGGCAGTGCGTACTGGTTGAGCCCGCCGAGCCTCAACTGCCCCTCCGGGGTGCTCACCGAACCGGCCAGGGACAGCCGGTCCAGCCGGGCGGTGCGGTCCGTGCCGACTCCGAGCACGTCCTCGGTGTCGGTACCCGGCGGCAGGGCGGGCCCGAAGCGCTGGCCGCGCGGCACGGCGGCCTTGAGCACATGCCCGCCCGCGATTTCCGGGCCGACGGCCGAGCCGGTCGCCGCGACGCCCGGGTGCTGGTTCTCGGTGATGTGGAAGAAGTCGCCGTTGACGCCCGCGAGCGCCCCTTGCGCGTCCGCGAGTTCGGACACCGTGGCCCGGGCCGCCACCGCGCCCGGATGCAGCAGACCGACCCGGACGTGTGTGTTGTTCAGGTCGACGCTGACCAGATGCGCACGCGTGCCCCCGTGGGCCGCGTCGAGGTCGAAGTCGCGGTACTCCACGCCCGGTGCGAGCTCCTCGGTGCGCTGCACGCCACTGGCCGGTGCCGCCCCCGTGAGGGCCGCACCGGCCAGCGCGCCACAGGCCAGGAGTGCCGTCAGCGCCGTTCTGAGCCGTCCGCCGCGACATGTCGCAGTGCTCATCCTCTGCCCCCTGATGTCTCGTCAACTTTGCTGGGACTCAGGGGAAGTGGACCAGAACGCGGCGCCCGCGGAGCTGTTCAGCCGCCGACGACGCGGGAACGGATGAGAAAACGCACTCCTTCGGGTGCCTCCAGCGAGAAGCCGCTGCCCCGCCCGGGCACGAGGTCCACGATCAGGCGGGTGTGGCTCCACAGCTCGTACTGGCTGCGCGACATCCAGAACGTGACCGGGCGGTCCACCCCCTCGACGTCGAGCTCCGCGAGCAGCACGTCCGAGCCGCCGGTGCGGAACTCGCCCTCGGGGTAGCACATGGGGGCGCTGCCGTCGCAACAGCCGCCGGACTGGTGGAACATCAGCGGCCCGTGGGAGTCGCTCAGCCGCCGCAGCAGTTCCGCCGCCGCGGGGGTGAGCTCGACGCGCGGGGTCTCCTCGTACATCGTCGCCGTCCTTCGCCGCACCGGAAGAAGCGGGCCCAGACAACCACTTGGGAGGTTGCGAAGAGGTTGCACGGCCTGGCGGCAGCGGGGGCCGCGATCGCCTGCGCGATCGGCAGCGGCAGCGGCGGAGCGAACGGCTGCCGGAGCGGCTGCGGAAGCCGGTGCCGCTCGCCCGGTGTCAGTGGTGGCCGAGCACGTTGACCACACGGCCGTTGGGATCGCGGACGAAGAACCGGCGCACGCCCCAATCCTCGTCGGTCAGCGGGTGCACGATCTGCGCACCGCGCTCGCGCACAACCGCGTAGGCCGCGTCGACGTCGTCGACCTCGACACTCAGGTCCGGTGCGACGGGGGCCGTCCGGTCCTCGCCCATGAAACTGATCTGCGCTGCGGGTTGCGCGGCGGACGCCAGCGTCATGATCCAGCCGTGGTTCATGACCTCCTCGAAGCCCAGCAGCCCGTAGAACTCCGAGCTCTCCTCAAGGGCTTGCGACTGGACGTTGGGTACGACACGGCGAACCTGCATCGGGCGGCTCCGGTGGTCGGTGGGACGGCGGATGCCGTCAGGCGTGCGCGGCCGCCCCAGCGTAGCGAGGGGGCGGCGAGGGGGCGGCGGCGCGGGCGGGGTCACAGGCCGGGCAGCGACTGCTCGGTCCAGACCGTCTTGCCCGCGGCCGAGTACCGGGTGCCCCACCCCTGGGCCAGCTGGGCGGCGATGAACAGGCCGCGGCCGCCCTCGTCGGCGACCCGGGCGTGGCGCAGATGCGGTGCGGCCGCCCCCGAGTCCCGGACCTCGCAGGTCAGCGTGCGGTCGTACACGAGGCGCAGCTCGATGGGCGGAATGCCGTACCGCACGGCGTTGGTGACCAGCTCGCTGACGATGACCTGTGTGTCGAAGGCTGTTTCCTCGTCCACGTGCCACGCGGCGAGCTGCCTGCGCGTGAGTTCCCGGGCGGTCGCCACGGAGGCGGGACCGCCATCGATCCGCCAGGTGGCGAAACCCTCCGGCCCGAAGGAGCGGGTGCGGGCCACGATCACGGCCGCGTCACCGGCGCCCAGCCCTTCGGGAAGGGCGTACACGATGTCGTCGCACAGTTCCTGCAGCGGGCGGCCGGCGTAGTCCGGGGCCCGCTGCAACGGCCGGGAGGAGTCCGCGAGGTAGGCGGTGAGCACCGGGTCACTGGTGAAGACCAGGACACTGCCGTCCGGCACCTCGAACTCGACGGTCGCGAAGGGCGCGTCCTCCTCGGCGCCCAGGGACGGCCCGGCGGGAGTGTCGGGGACGGTGACGGTGCGGTCCGGGTGGACCACGACGGCGGCCAGACGGCCGGCCGACGCCATCACGCACGTGCCGGTCAGAGGATCGTGGACGGCGTACACGCAGTTGGCGGTGAGCGCCTCCCGGCGCAGCGGATCGCCCAGCGGCAGGCCGGCACGCTCGGACGCCAGCTCGCCCGCGGTGTCGTGCAGCCGGGCCAGGAGTTCGTCGGGGGCGAGGTCGAACGCGGCGAGGGAGCGTACGACCGTGCGCAGCTGGCCCATGGTGGCGGCCGCGTTCAGCCCCCGCCCGGCGACGTTGCCGACCACCAGCGCGGTACGCGCGCTGGACAGGGCGATGGTGTCGTACCAGGCGCCGGGATCGGCGCCGGTGACCGACAGATAGGCGGTCTCCATCGAGGAGTGCGTCTCGGGGCGCCGGGGCAGCAGCTGCCGCTGGACCGTGGCGGCGATGGTGTGCTCGCGGATGAAGCGCCGGGCGTTGTCGATGCACAGGGCGGTGTGGGCGGCCAGCTCGGTGGCGAGCCGGTGGTCGCCCGAGTCGAAGGGCGGCGAGTCGCCGGTGCGGTACAGGCTGACCAGGCCCAGTGCCGCGTCACGCAGGGCCAGCGGTACGACGAGCAGCGTGTGGGCCTGCGCGGAGCGCATGGCATCCGCGAGGGGCGGGTCGGAGTGCCTCCAGTCGTCCCTCGGGCCGAGGGAGACCACCCGGGGCCGCAGATCGGTCAGGGCCTGGGTGAACGGCGTGGGAGCGGGCAGACGGCGCACATCGCCCACCGGATGGGCCTGCGGCGCACCCGCGTGGCGGCTGGCGAAGGCGGTGCGCATCAGGGGCGTGCCCGACGGCGGTGGGGCCAGCGGGGGCTCGTCACCGCGGATCACGCAGTCCACCACCTCCACGACCGCGACGTCGGCGAACTCCGGGACCACGGCCCCGACGAGCTCCTCGCCGGTCACCGCCGGGTCCAGTGTCCGCCCCACCTGCCGCCGGACGGCGTCGAGCACCTGGGCACGGGCGCGCTCCCGCTCGCGTTCGGTGACGTCGACCGCGGTGACCGCGAGCCCCAGCACCTCGTGCCGCGGATTCTCCAGGCGCAGGGCGGTGACCTCGAAGTGCCGCACCTGCGGCGAGTCCCCCTTCACACGGGCCCGGATGATGCGGTCGCGCAGGGGAACGCCGGTCTCCAGCACGTTCCGCAGCACGGGTTCCATGTCGTTGTCCTCGACGATCCGGTACACCTCGCGGAGCGGCCGCCCGGCCAGGTCGTCCATGCTCACGCCCCGCATGGCGGGCGTGGCGGTGTTGAGCCGCACCACATTCAGACCGGTGTCCAGCAGATGCAGGCCGATCGGTGAATTGGTGAACAGCGCCTCCAGCATGGAGGCCGACGTCTCGTCCACGGAGCGACATCGGTCGCCGTAGGTCACTGGAACCTCCTCGGGCAGCTCCGCCGTCCAGACCGGGTGCCGCCCGCACCCGGGACGCGTTTCCAGCGTGCGCCGCCCCCGGGCCCACCGCACTCGCTGCACCCGCAGCCCCGGCTTCGCCCCCCACGGCTCGGTCGGCCCAGCCCTGAAGGTCCGGGGCGGGTACCCCTCCCGGGGTGCCGGTCGACCTCGGCAACGACCACCCGTCCCTTCCGTAACGAGCGCGTGCTCGCGAACCCTGAGATCCTGAGCGAGGGGAGCGCTGCCCATGGTGTGACGGACAGTGGTGGTGAGCGCGGTGTCCGAATCCGGTGACAACAGGCCCGGGCCGACGGCCCAGGGCGTCGATCCTCTGGGTGACCCGTTCCTGCGTACCCGCTTCGCCGTGCCGGTGCGGCCCGCCACGTTCCTGCGCCGGCAACGCCTGGTCGAACACCTCGACCAGGCGCTCGGCACGCCGTTGACGATGGTCAACGGCGGCGCGGGCGCGGGCAAGACCCTGCTGGTCGCCGACTGGGCGGCCCACCTGGACCGGCCGGTGGCCTGGCTGACCAGCGACGCCACGGACCAGGCGCCCGGCGTCTTCTGGGCGTACCTGCTGGAGGCCCTGCGGGCGGGCGGCGTGCGGGAGGTGGGGGAGGTCGGCTGCCCGGCGGACGCCGGCTCGGTGGACCACGCCCTGCTCGCCCGGCTCGCCGCGGAGCTGAACGGACGCGACCGGCCCGTGAACGTCGTCCTGGACGAATACGACCGCGTGACGGCCCCGGAGATCGCCGAGCAGCTCGGATTCGTCCTGCACCACGCGGGACGGGGCATGCACCTGATCCTCGTCACCCGCACCGAACCCCTGCTGCCCCTGCACCGCTACCGTGCGGACGGCACGCTCACCGAGATCCGGGCCGCGGAGCTGGCCTTCACCCCCGAGGAGGCGGCGACCCTGCTGGAGCTGCACGGCCTGCGGCTGGCCGGCGACGCCGCCCGGGCACTGGTGGAGCGCACCCGGGGATGGGCGGCCGGTCTCCGGCTGTGCGCCCTGGCCGCGCAGCAGAGCAGCGACCCCGAGACCTACCTCAAGGAGTTCGAGGCCGGGCAGAGCACCATCGCGGACTTCCTGCTCGCCGAGGTGCTCAAACGGCAGCCCGCCGAGACCCAGGACCTGCTCCTGCGGGTCAGCGTCCTGGACCGGTTCTGCCCCGATCTGGCGAACGCGCTCGCCGGCCGCCGGGACGCCGAACCGATCCTGGCCGAGCTGCACCGCGCGAACGCGTTCGTCGAACACCTCGGCCACTCGTGGTACCGCCTCCACCCGCTGTTCGCGGAGATCCTCGGCGCGCACCTGAGGGTGCGCTTCCCCGGCCTGGAGACCGAACTGCACCGCAGGGCCGCCGAATGGCTGCGGCACTCCGGGCCGCTGCCCGAGACGCTCGCCCACGGTGCCGCCGCGGGCGACTGGGAGTTCACCGCCCGCGCCCTCGTCGACGACCTCGCGATCGGCCAGTTCTTCACCGGCCTGCGCTCCGACGACCTCGGCGAGCTGTTCTCCCGGATGACTCCCGACGCCACCGGCCCCGAGACCGACCTGGTCCGCGCCGCGCGTGAGCTGTCCGACCGCGACGTGGACCGCGCCCGGGCCCATCTGGAGCGCGCCCGGCAGCAGCTGGACCGGGCCGGCCGGGACGGGCCGGGCACGACGGAGGCCCGGCTGAGCTGCGCACTCCTGGAGGTCCTCGCGGCCGGGCTGAGCGGCGCCCCCGGCCCGGCCGAACACGCCGCGCGGGCGGCGCTGGACCTGCAGCAGGACGTCCCGCCCGAACTCCTGGACAGGCATCCCGAACTCGCCGCCCTGCTGCAGACCCACCTGGGTTCGGTCCGGCTGTGGGCGGGGCGTTTCGACGACGCCCGGGCCGCCCTGTGCGCGGCGACGGCCGGCTCCGGCGCGGCGTCGACGGCACTGCCCCGGGAGGAGTCCCTGAGCCAGCTGGCGCTGATCGACTATCTGAACGGCTGGCCCGGGCGGGCCGAGCGCAGGGCCCTGGCCGCGCTCACCGACGCGGCACGGTTCAGCCTGCCCGAGCCGACCGGCTCCGGCCTCGCGCACCTGGTGCTGGCCGCGGTGGCCGTCGACCGCGACGAACTGGACGATGCCCAGGCACTCCTCGACCGGGCGACGGCCGCGCAGGCCGTGCCCCCCGACCCCGTGACTGCGGCGGGCACGGTCATCGCCCGGGCCCGGCTGCAGCTGGCCCGCGGAGACGCCCGTGGCGCCCTGGAGACCGCGGGGTCGGCCGTCCCCGCCGATGTGGCCTCCCCCTGGGCCGAGGACCACACGGCGCTCGTTCTCTGCGCCGCCCACCTGGCCGAGGGCCACCCCGAGACGGCCGTGCAGGCGGTGGAGGACGCGGCGGACCGGCACACCGCCTGTGCGGTGGCGGCCGCCCGGGCCCAGCTCGCCGCCGGGAACCTGGAGGCCGCCCTGGCGAGGCTCGACAGCCTGCCCGCCGTGGAGCACAGCGGTCCCGCGGTGACGGTCCGGGCCACGCTGGTGCGGGCCCAGGCCGCCGAACAGGCGGGTGACCACGCCACCGCACGCCGGCTGGCCGCCCAGGCGCTCCTGGACGCCCGGCGCGAGCGGCTGCGGCGCCCCTTCCACGAGGCCGGCCCGTGGCTGAGCGGCCTGCTGCGCACGGACGCGTTCGCCGAGCAGGGCCGGAACTGGCTCGTGTCCCGCCGGGGGCCGGACGCCCGTACGGGGCCGGACGCCCGTACGGAGCCGCTCGCGGCCCGGCCCCCGGCCCTGGTCGTCGAGCAGCTGAGCGGCCGGGAGCTCGACGTGCTCCAGCGGCTCGCGCAGATGATGTCGACCGAGGAGATCGCCGCGGACCTCTTCGTGTCGGTGAACACGGTGAAGACCCACCTCAAGAGTGTCTACCGCAAGCTCGGCGTCAACCGCCGCAACGAGGCGGTCCGCCGGGCGCGTGAGCTCGGGCTGCTGTGAGGCCGAGACCCCTCGCCGGCGAAGGGTGCGGGCGGCCTCGCCCACGGTGGCCGTGCGGGGTCACTTCGCCCACGGTGGCCGTGCGGGGTCACCTCGCCCACGGTGGCCGTGCGGGGTCACCTCACCCACGCAGGCCGTGCGGAGTCACCTCACCCACGCAGGCCGTGCGGGGTCACCTCGTCCACGCAGGCGGGCCGGGCCGCCTCGCCCATGGAGGGTGAGGCGCCCGCCGCGCACCTCGGCTGCGATGGACCCGTGAAACACTGGCGGGCCCTGATCGTCCTCGGCACGGCCCAGTTCCTCATGGTGCTGGACACCTCCGTCATGAACGTGTCGATCAGCCGGCTGGTCGACGACTTCGACACCGACGTGACCGCCATCCAGGCCGTCATCACCCTGTACGCGCTGGTCATGGCGGCTTTCATGATCATCGGCGGCAAGTGCGGGGACATCTTCGGCCGGCGCCGTCTGTTCGTGGCCGGCCTGGCCGTCTACGGCACCGGGTCCGCCCTGACCGCCGCCGCACCGACGCTGGGCGTGCTGACCCTCGGCTGGTCGGTGATCGAGGGGCTGGGCGCCGCCATGGTGCTGCCCGCGATGGCGGCGCTCGTCGCCGAGTCCTACCGGGGGCCGGACCGGGCGGTCGCCTACGGGGTGATCGGCGGACTCGCCGGCGCCGGGATCGCGGTGGGCCCGCTGCTGGGCGGCTGGGTGACGACCTATCTGACCTGGCGGCTCGTCTTCGCCGGTGAGGTCGTGGTGGTCGTGGCCCTGCTGGGCTGCCACCGGATGATCACCGAGTCCCGCCGGAGCGGCCCGCGGCCGCGGCTGGACGGCGTCGGTGCCACCCTCTCCGCGGCCGGCCTCGGCCTGTGCGTGCTCGGTGTGCTGCAGAGCAGCACCTGGGGATGGGTGCAGCCGCAGAACCCGCCGTTCACCGTGCTCGGCTTCGCGCCGACGCTGTTCGTCGTGGCCGCCGGAGTCGCCCTCCTGAGCGGATTCCGCGCCTGGGAGCACCGGCGCGGCACGCGCGGCGAGGACCCGCTGGTCCATCTGTCCCTGCTCGGCAGGCCCGCCCTGCGCTCGGGCCTGCTCGCGCTGCTCAGCCAGAACCTGATCCTGCTGGGACTGTTCTTCACCATCCCGCTCTACCTGCAGGTGGTACAGGGCTTCGACGCCTTCCAGACGGGGCTGCGCCTGCTGCCCGTGTCCGTCACCATGCTGCTGGCCTCCGCGGTCGCCTCCCGGGTGGGCCGGGTGGCCGGGCCGCGCCGTGTGGTCCGGGCCGCGCTGGTGTGCCTGGCGGCGGCCATCGTGTGGCTGCTGGCCACCATCGACCCGGTGATCGACGACGCCCAGTTCGCCGGGGCGATGGCCCTGCTAGGCGTGGGCATGGGCCTGCTCGCCTCGCAACTGGGCAACGTCGTGCAGTCCAGTGCCGGGGAGGAGGAGCGCAGCGAGGTCGGCGGACTGCAGTTCACGGCGCAGAACCTGGGCTCCGCGCTCGGCACCGCGCTCATCGGGTCCATCCTCATCGGCGCGCTCGCCCACGCCTTCACCACCCAGGTCGAACAGGTACCCCGTCTGTCGGAGGAGGCACGCCGGCAGACGAGCATCGCCCTGGAGTCCGGCATCAACTTCGTCTCCACCGAGCAGGTGCACACGGCGGCCGAGCAGGCCGGCCTGCCGCCCTACCAGGTCCGGGCCGTCACGGACTCCTACGCGTCGGCACAGCTCGACGGCCTGAAGGCGGCCATCCTGGCCACCGGCGGCATCACACTCGCCAGTCTCCTGGTCACCGGACCGCTCCCGTCGGGCCGCCGGGGTGGCCCGGCGCCGCAGACGCCCGGCGCGGCGGCCGACCCCGCCGGCCGAGAGCAGTGAAGGACGGGGGAGCACACCATGTCCAGGACCGCCCGCCCCGAGGCACAGGCGCGAATCGCCGAACGACGGGCCCACACCGACTACACCGGCGGTGTCTACGGATCGATGCTCGCCGCCTCCGTGGTGGTTGGCGCCGGCTCCCTCGGTTCGTTCCCCTACGTGCAACTGGCGCTGCTGGTGTTGCTCACCGGGGTGGTGTTCTGGCTCGGGCACGTGCACGCCCAGCTCTTCGGGGCGCGGCTGGCCCAGCGGCGGCTGGACCGCCGTGTCGTACTGCACGTGTGCCGCGACGAGTGGCCGATCGTCAAGGCGGCCGTACCCCCGGCCGTCGCGGTGGCCGTCAGCCCGCTGCTGGGCCTGGACGTGCAGGGCGCGGTGTGGCTGGCGCTCGCCGTGGCGGTGGCCGGTCAGGTGGGCTGGTCGGCGGCCGCGGCGCGCCGGGCCGGCGCCTCCTGGGGCCTGGTGGCCGGGACCGCCGCGGTCAATCTGGTGATCGGGCTGCTGATCCTCATGGTCAAGATCGTCCTGACGCACTGACGGCGCGCCCGTGCGCCGGGCCACGCGTATCACCTGCCCCGGGTGAGGCCCGGAGGCCGGGCGGGGCGGACGCTCACTTCAGGGGGCGTGGCACGCCCGTCCCCAGGCCACCGCGGGAGAGCAGCTGATGCGCTACGAGATCCGCGTCGACGGGCACATGTCGGAGACGCTGACCAAGGCCTTCCCGGAGCTGGACCACGTGTTGATGTCCGGTCAGACGGTCCTGTTCGGTCCCGTGGTGGACGACGCGCACCTGTACGGGCTGCTGGCCCGCTGCCAGTCGCTGGGCCTGCGGGTGCTGGAGATGCGCCGTATCCCGGAGGGGTGAGCCGGACGGCCCGCCTACTCGGGCCGGGGCGGGCCGTCCCGGTGCTGCCCGGGCGGCTCCGGGGGCGTCCCGTTCCGGCGCTGCTGGCGCAGCCCCGCCTGGATGGCGGTGGTCAGCACCCGGGCGGCGACACCCACGAGCAGCAACCCGCCCGTCATCTGCAGCATGACCAGCACCCGCCCCGTCTCGGTCCGGGCGGTGATGTCGCCGTACCCCACGGTGGTGAACGTGGTGAGGGTGAAGTACAGGGCGTCCGTCCGGGTCAGCGGCGCGGTGAAGGCGGCCGCGTCGGAACGGTCCAGGAGGTAGTAGGCGCTGGCGAAGAGCAGCAGGAAAAGCGGCAGCGTGGTCGCCAGGGCCTCCACGGCCTTCAGTCGGGGGTGCGGTGAGCGCGAGATGACCAGCACCTCCCACACGAACACCGCCACCACGCCCGCCAGACCGGCGGCGAGCACGGCGGAAGCCCCGAGCGTGCTGTGCGAGTCCATGGGCAGCAGGTAGTACGCGACGACCAGCCCCACCGTGACGAGCAGGGACCGGACTAGGACCATGCCGGCCGCCCAGTGCCACGCGCGGGGCGTGCGGCCCTGGGGCGAAGGCCCTCCGGGAGCGGCGTCCCGGGTCCGGGGAACTGCTGAATCGCCCATGTCGTGTCTCTTCCGTTCCGCTGTCCGGGACGTCCGGGAAGACGGTGCGCGGGTCCGGTTCCAGATCATCGCGGGAGCGGTACGGACGGATCACCCCTCATGGGTGACCCGTTCGCGGCGGCCGCGCGCGACTCTGGCCTTCGGGTCCTCGCGCACCGTCCCGTCGGCGGTCCGGCAGTGACCTGGCAACCGATCCCGCGAGGAGGAGCCATGACCGTATCGCGTGGTTCGGCGGCGCGTACCGGACCGGAGCACACCCCCGGCGGGACGGCCCCCGGAGCGGAGGCCGGTGACCCCGCGGACGTGCTGTCGGGACTCGGCAGCTCCTGGACCTGGATCCTGGCCTCCGCGCTGGCGACGCTGATACCGGGGATCATCGTGCTCGTCTGGCCGGACGAGAGCCTGCAGGTCCTCGCGGTCGTCATCGGGCTGTATCTGCTGGTGGCCGGCGGCTTCAGGTTCGTCGCCGCGTTCTCCCGCGAGGGGTACGGCGAGCGGCTCCCGCGGCTGCTCGTCGCCGTGCTGTTCGTCCTGGCCGGGGTGCTGTGCCTGAGGCATCCGCTGCAGACCATCGCGGCGCTTTCGCTGATCGTCGGAACCGTCTGGCTGCTGTCCGGCATGCTCACCGCCTACACGGCCCTGGGCGCCAAGGACATGTCCCACCGCGGCTTCGTCCTCGGCATGGCGGCGCTCGGCATCGTGGCGGGGATCGTGGTGCTGGCGTTGCCCACCCAGTCGGCCGTCGTACTGACCCGGCTGCTCGGCCTGTGGCTCGTCCTGCTGGGGCTGGTCGAGCTGGGCGTCGCCTTCGCCTGGCGGTCGGCGCTGCGCAGGGCGCGCGCGGAGCAGCCGTCCGGGCCCACCGCCCCGGCCTGAGCGCGTCGCCGGCCACTGCCGTGGTCGGATCCCGCCGCTCGCCCCGCAACCGCCGCCGTCCGAGACCTCGCTCGCCGCACCGCCGGGTGGCCGCCCCGGTCGCACCACGACCAAGGAGGACCCATGGCCTCGACCCCAGACCCCGTACCGTCCGGCAGCGGCGGTACCCCGGAATCCGCGGCACCCCTGACCGCCGCGGAGCGCGAGGAGTACGAGCGGCTGCGCCGGGCGGCGAACGTGCGCCACAGGCGGGCGCGGCGGGTCGGTGCCTCGGTGCTGCTGATCCTGACCCTCGTCCTCGCCCCGCTGGCCGTCGTCGCCGCATGGGTGCATTCGCAGGTCTTCGACACCGGCCGCTACGTGCAGACGGTGGCGCCGCTGGCCACCGAACCCGCCGTGCAGAACGTCGTGGTCGACCGGCTGACCAACCGGGTCGTCGACGAGATCGACGTCCAGGCCATCACGGCGTCGCTCACCAAGGCACTCGCCAACGCCGGGGCGCCGCCCAAGGTCGTGGACGCCTCCACCGCACTGGCCGGTCCACTGCGCAGCGCGGTCACCGAGGTGGTGCACCGCACCGTCAGCAAGGTCGTCACCAGCGACGCCTTCGCCCAGGTGTGGACGAACGCCAACCGGCGCGCGCACGCCGCGGTGGTGAACATGCTCACCGGCAACCAGAGCGGCGCCCTGCGCGCCCAGGGCGACAAGGTGGAGCTCGACATCGGGGTCGTCGTCGACCAGGTCAAGCAGCGGCTGGTCGACGCGGGTTTCCAGAAGGCCTCCGCCATTCCGGCCCCCGACCGGACGATCACCCTGTTCCAGACCGAGCAGCTGACCAAGGCCCAGAGCGCGCTGCGCCTGCTGAACATCCTCGGCATCTGGCTGCCGGTGCTGACCGTCGTCCTCGCCGCCGCCGCCGTCTGGACCGCCCCCGCCCACCGCTTCATGCTGCTGGTCACGGCCTCGGGCATCGGCGTGATGATGATCGTGCTGCTGATCGCCCTGGCCGTCGTACGGCAGATCTACCTCAACAGCGTCCCGCCCGCCACGCTGCCCCCCGACGCGGCCTCGGCGGTCTTCGACACCTTCCTGCGCTTCCTGCGCGACAGCGCGCGCACCCTGCTGGTCGCCGCCGTGATCATCGCCCTGGCCGCGTACCTGTACGGCCCCGGGCGCGCGGCGCGCGGCGCTCGCTCGCTGCTGCAACGGGGCACCACGGCCACCGGACGGGCGCTGGAGCGCACCGGGGTGCACACCGGTCCGACGGGACACTGGCTGGACACCCACCGCTCGTGGACCACCGGAGTCGTGATCGGGGCGGGCGCCCTGACCCTCATCCTGTGGAACTACCCGACGGCGGCCGTGGTGGCCCTGGTGCTTCTGGTCGTCGTGGTGGTCCTGTTCCTGCTGGCGGTCCTCGCGTCCGCCACCGGCCAGGCCCCGGCAGCGCGCTCCGACGACACCCGTCCCGCGCCATCGTGAACCACGCTCACCCGCCTCGGGTGAGGCGCGCGGCCCTTGCCGTGCGCACGCTGAGAACGGCAGAGAGCGGCAGCCGGGCGAAGGCCCGGAACGGAGGAGAGAAATGAGCACGCAGATGAACCTCGCGTACGACTATCCGCTGCTGAGCGCCTTCTGGACGATGCTGTGGTTCTTCCTGTGGATCATGTGGTTCGTCCTGCTCTTCCGGGTCATCGTCGACATCTTCCGGGACGACGACATGAGCGGCTGGGGCAAGGCGGGGTGGCTGGCGTTCTGCATTCTGCTGCCCTTCCTCGGCGTCTTCGTCTACGTCATCGCCCGCGGCAAGAGCATGGGCCAGCGGGAGATCGCGCAGGCGCGCGAGCAGCAGGAGGCCTTCAACACCTACGTCCGGGAGACCGCGAGCGGCGGCAGGTCCCACGTCGACGAGCTGGCCCGGCTGTCCGAGCTGCGCTCCCGGGGCGACATCTCGGACGAGGAGTTCGCCCGGGCCAAGGCGATGATCCTGTCCGACGCCACCCCCGGCGGCCGCGCCACCTCCGTCACCTCCACCCCCGAGACCCCCGACACCTCCGTCACCTCCACCCCCGGCCGCCGCTGAGCACGCCGGACGAGACGAAACGAGGCAGAAGATGGCATCGACCCACACCGCACGTCCGCACACGGCGAAGCAGGCCTGGGCCACCGGTCTGACGGCCTTCGCAGCCGTCATGCTGATGATCGCCGGAGTGCTCGACATCTTCCGGGGCATCATGGGCATCGCCCAGGACGACGTCTTCGTCACCACCCGCAACTACGTGTTCCAGTTCGACCTCACCGGCTGGGGGTGGATCCACCTCATCCTCGGGGCGCTGGCCGTGATCGTCAGCCTCGGGCTGTTCCAGGCGGCGATGTGGGCGCGAGTGGCCGGCGTGGCCGTCGCCGGGCTCATCATCCTCGCCAACTTCCTGTCCCTGCCGTACTACCCGGTGTGGTCGGTGGTGATGATCGCCTTCTCCGGGTTCATCATCTGGGCCCTGTGCGTGATGCGGCCGGAGGAGATGCCCACCACGTCCAAGTCCACGCCGCGGGCCCCGTGAGGGAACCCGAACCGGCATCCGGCCCGGCCCGGGCGGCAACCCGCCCGGGCCGGGCCCGTGGCACGGGCCCGGCCGGGCCGGGCAGCGGGCCGGACGGCGGGCGCAACGGCGGCACGGGGACCTCGGGGCGTCCCGCGGAGCGCCGCGGAACGCACGCCGCGTGGGCCCGCCTCGCCCTGCTCGCCCTGCTGGCCGGCGTGCTCGTCCCGCTCGCGGCCGCGGGTCTGCGAAGCGTGTTCTGGCTGCTGATCGGCATGGCGGGCGCCGCCCTCACCCTCATGGCGCTGTGGTGGACCCTGGCCCGTACCGGAGCCGCCCGGGCGGTGGGCACGCTGCTGCTGGTGGCGGTGCCGCTCGCGGTCCTCGCCCTGTACGCGGCGTACGGCATGCTGGCACCGGCCTGCGTGTCCCTGGGCCTGCTGGCACTGGCCGTGGCGGCCGCACGGATCGCCCTGACACCCGAGGCCCACGACGGCCCCGGCACCGGGCACGGCCGGGCGCGGCAGCCCTCCGTCACGGTGCCACGCCACCCCTGGATCCTCATGAACCCGCGCTCCGGCGGGGGCAAGGTGGAGCGCTTCCAGCTGGCGGACAAGGCCCGGGCGGCGGGTGCCCGGGTCGTCCTGCTGGAGCCGGGGCGGCACCAGGACGTGGCGGAACTGGCCCGGCGCGCCGTGGCCGACGGTGCCGACCTGCTGGCCGTGGCCGGCGGGGACGGCACCCAGGCACTGGTCGCCGAGGTCGCGGCCCGGCACGACCTGCCCTTCCTGGTGATTCCGGCCGGTACGCGCAACCACTTCGCCCTGGCCCTCGGCCTCGACCGCGATGATCCCGCCACCGCCCTGGAGGCGCTCGCCGACGCCCACGAGATCCGCGTCGACCTGGGATTCGCCGGGGACCGGGTGTTCGTCAACAACGCCTCGTTCGGGACGTACGCGGCCGTGGTGGGCGATCCCGCCTACCGGGACGAGAAGATGCGCACGATCCTGGAGGCACTGCCCGACCTGCTCACCGGCCCCGCCGCGCCCAGGCTGCGGATGCGGGCCGGCCCGGAGACCCGCGTCGACGGCCTGCAGGCGCTGCTGGTCAGCAACAACCCCTACCTCAGCGGCGTCGACTCGATGCACCTCGGACGCAGGGAGCGTCTCGACTCCGGCCAACTGGGCGTCCTCGGCGTCCGCGTGGACGGCTCCGCCCGGGCGGCCGGGCTGCTGCGCGGCCCGCACACGCCGGCCGTGACACGGCTGACCGCGACGGAAGTGGTCGTCGAGGCCGGCACGGACACGATCCCGGCCGGTGTCGACGGCGAGTCCGTGCTGTTGCCCGCCCCCGTCGTCTGCCGGATCGCCCGGGGCGCCCTGCGGGTCCGCGTCCCCCGGCAACGCGCCCCCGCCCCCCTGACCAGACCCCCGGCCGACTGGCCACACGTCCTGCGGCTGGCCCTGACGCCGGGCCGGCCGGAACGAGGATCCTGATCGTCCGTCACCGTGGCAGCCGGAAGCGGCTGCCGGGCCGGCACCCGGCCCGGACGGCGGCCGTCGCACTCGCGGTTCTCGCCGCGCTCCAGATCCTGCTGGTGCGGCTGAACCGGCACCGGGCGAAGCCGCCGGGACGACCGGTGTCCCCCGGGGAACCCGCCGATCACACTTGAGCCGGGAGGCCGGGTTTCGCCGTACCGGCCCAGCGGGGCCGTCGCCGTGCGGCGGACGCCCTGTGGTCATGCGGTGGCCCTGAACTGCACCCGGAGAAAGGCGTCGAACGCGCGGGCGCCGAACAGGCGCCGGGAGTGGATGAGGGCCCTCGCGGCGGGGGTGACCACGTAGCGGGTCCTGGGCCGGGCGGCGGTGGCGGCACGTTCGATGGTCCTGGCGACGCTCTCGGGCGGCGCGGACAGGATCCTCGAGCCGTAGGACTCGGACATCTGCTGGTCGGCGGCGGCGTTCAGCGCGGCGTAGGGGCCGGTTGGGGCGGCGGAGCCGGCCAGGGTGTGGGCCGCGGTGCCGCCGAAGGAGGTGCGGATGAGGCCCGGCTCGATCAGGCTGACCTTGACGCCGAACGGCGCGGCCTCGAAGCGCAGGGCGTCGGTCAGGGCCTCCACCGCGTACTTGCTGGCGTGGTAGTAGCCGCCGGCCGGGAAGACGATCCGCCCGCCCATCGAACCGACGTTGATGATCCGGCCTGCACCCGCCCGGCGCATGCCCGGCAGGACGAGCTGCGTCATCCGCGCGAGGCCGAAGACGTTGGTCTCGAACTGCCGCCGCACGCCGTCCAGACCGGTCTCCTCGACGGTGCCGTACTCGCCGTAGCCGGCGTTGTTGACGAGTACGCCCACCGAGCCGTGGTCGGCCTCGACCGCCTCCACGGCCTGCGCCATGGACGTCTCGTCGGTCACGTCCAGGGGCAGAACGCGGGCTCCCGCGCGGGCCAGGTCGGTCAGGGTGCCGGGACGCCGGGCGGTGGCGTAGACGGTCAGCTCGGGGCGGCGCGCCAGTCGCAGTGCGGTGGCGCGACCGATGCCCGAGGAGGTTCCGGTGATCAGTACGGCGGTGGTCATGACGGCTCCCTGCCGGGGGTGTGAGTGCGGTTGTCCGTGCGGCTGGCCCTGCTGTTGTCCTTGCTGTTGTCCCCGCCGTTGTCCGTGCGGCCCAGGCCGGTGATGAGCAGCGCCACACCGTGGCGCAGGCGCCGGACCGGCGCCTCGGCGTCCGAGAGGTCGGCCTCCAGCCCACGGGTGAAGGCCAGCAGGAGTTCGGCGACCTCGACGGCGTCCGCGTCCGGGTGGTCTGCGGCGACGGCGGTGGAGATCAGGTCGCGCATGGCGGTGTTGTAGGCCTCGACCTGCTCGGCCGACAGACGGGTGTCGGCCCCCAGCAGTTCGGCGGCGTGTGCGGGGCTGTCGCGCCACAGCCCCATGGCCAGCCCCAGCTTTGCCTCCAACGCCGCGGTCAGCCTGGCCCCCAGGTCTCCCCGGGTGCCGATCGCGGCACGCGCCTCGGCCAGGGCGTCGTCGAGCAGGCGTGCCGCCAGGCGGCGGAACGCGTCCTCCTTGTTGCGCACGTACTGGTAGACGCCGGGGCGGGACATGCCCGCCTGCCGTGCGATGTCGTCCATGGTCGTGCGTCTGACGCCGTGCCGGGTGAAGCACGTGTATGCCGCGTCCAGGATCAGCTTGAGTCGCTCCTCTTCCAACACGCTGACAATAGTTGCACAGAATGTCAGAGTGTCAACGCGGGCCGGCCCGGCTCCGGGGTACGGACGCATCGGGCGTCCCCCCTGTGCGGATGCACAATCGGGCGGCCAGATCCGGCTTCACCGCTCCATCGACCCCGCCGTAACGGCTCGCGCACACTGCCCCGGAAACATCCGGTTCACAAGGAGCGCAGCCATGAAGGCATACAGCGGGCACTTCATCGACGGGCAGTGGACGCAGGTGCCGAACCCCGAGGTGATCGAGGTCGTCAACCCCGCGGACGAACGTGTCATCGGGTCGGTTCCGGCCGGTACCCCCGAGGACGTCGACCGGGCTGTGCGCGCCGCCGCCCGGGCGTTCGAGGCGTGGTCCCAGGCCTCCCCCCAGGTCCGGGCGGACCATCTGCGGCGGATCCACCAGGCGCTGGAGGAGCGCGCGGAGGAGATCGCGCGCCTGGTGGCGAGCGAGGTCGGCACCCCCGTCCAGGAGAGCCGGGTACTGCAGTCGGGACTGCCCGTGTTCACCTTCGGGCACGCCGCCGAGCTGGCGAGCGGCTTCGACTTCGGGCCCGAGGAGATCGGCAACTCCCACGTCGTCCGCGAGCCCGTAGGGGTCGTCGGCTGCATCACGCCGTGGAACTTTCCGCTGCACCAGGTCTCGCTGAAGGTGGCGCTCGCACTGGCCGCGGGCTGCACCGTCGTGCTCAAGCCCTCCGAGGTCGCTCCCCTGTCCGCCATGCTCCTGGCGGAGATCGCCGAGTCGGTGGGACTGCCCGCCGGAGTGTTCAACGTGGTGACCGGATACGGGCCGACGGTGGGTGAGGCGCTGGTGGACCACCCCGACGTGGCGATGGTCTCCTTCACCGGATCGACCCGGGCCGGCCGCCGGGTGGCGGCGCTCGCGGCGGAGACCGTCAAGAAGGTGGCGCTCGAACTCGGCGGCAAGTCGCCCAACATCATCCTGGACGACGCCGACCTGGAGGCCGCGGTCACCGACGGAGTGGCCAAGTGCTACCTCAATTCCGGCCAGACCTGCATCGCCCTCACCCGCATGCTCGTTCCCCGTGACAAGCTCGAGGAGGCCGGGCGGATCGCCGCCGAGGTGGCGCGCGGCTACCGCGTCGGAGACCCGCAGGACGAGGAGACGCGGATCGGCCCCATGGTCTCCGACGTCCAGCTCAAGCGTGTACGCGACTACATCGCGGCCGGTGTCGCCGAGGGCGCCACCCTGCTCACCGGCGGTACCGACGCGCCGCACGACGGGCCCGGCTACTTCGTCGCCCCCACCGTCTTCACCGACGTCACCAACGACATGACCATCGCCCGTGAGGAGATCTTCGGACCCGTCCTGTCGATCCTTCCCTACGACACCGAGGAGGAGGCCGTCGCCATCGCCAACGACACGCCCTACGGTCTCGCCGGAGCCGTGTGGTCGGGTGACCCCGAGCGGGCGCGGGCCGTTGCCCGGCGGATCCGGGCCGGAATGGTCGACGTGAACGGCGGAGCCTTCAACCCCCTTGCCCCCTTCGGCGGTTACAAGCAGTCAGGCGTGGGCCGGGAGGCCGGACGGCTGGGCTTCGAGGAGTTCCTGGAGACCAAGGCCATCCAGCACTGACCGCCCGTCGGCCACCGGCCGCACGAGAGAGGACACACCATGTACGACTACATCATCGTGGGTGCGGGATCCGCGGGCTGTGTGCTCGCCGCCCGGCTCAGCGAGGACCCGGACGTACGCGTCCTGCTCGTGGAGGCCGGCCCGGCCGACGACGCGCAGGAGATCCACGTTCCGGCCGCGTTCTCGAAGCTGTTCCGCAGCAAGTACGACTGGGACTACCTGACCGAACCCGAGCCGGGTCTCGGGGACCGCCGCCGCTATCTGCCGCGCGGCCGGATGCTCGGCGGCTCCTCCTCGATGAACGCCATGATCTACATCCGCGGCAACCGCCGGGACTACGACTCATGGGCCGCCGCGGGAGCCAAGGGCTGGGGCTGGGACGACGTCCTGCCGTACTTCCTGCGCTCCGAGGACCACCACGCCGGGCCCTCCGAGTGGCACGGCGCCGGCGGCCCGCTCCCGGTCAGCCCCGGACGCTCCCGCAGCCCCCTCGTCGACGCCTTCGTCGGTGCGGCGCGGCAGGCGGGCCACCCCTTCAACCCGGACTTCAACGGCCCCGAGCAGGACGGCGTCGGCTACTACGAGCTCACCCAGCGCGATGGCCTCAGGTGCAGTACGGCCGTCGCCTACCTGAGGCCCGCGAGGGAACGGCCCAACCTGTCCGTGCTCACCGGAGCGCAGTGCACCAGGATCCTCTTCGACGGGGAACGGGCCGTCGGGGTCGAGGTGGACCGGGACGGGTCGACGCAGGAGCTCCGGTGCGAACGGGAGGTCGTCCTCTCGGCGGGCGCGTACAACTCACCGCAGTTGCTCATGCTCTCCGGGATCGGTGCCGCCGACGAACTCGCGGCTCTCGGCATCACGCCCAGGGTGGACCTGCCGGTGGGCGAGAACCTTCAGGACCATCCGCACCTGGCGGTCGTCCACCTCACCGACACCGAGTCCCTGCTCACCGCGGAGACCGCCGAGAACCTGCGGCTGCTGGAGACCGAAGGGCGCGGGCCCCTCACCTCGAACGTCGGTGAGGGCGGCGGGTTCTTCCGGACCACCGACGGTCTCGACGCCCCGGACGTGCAGATCCACGCCGTACCCGCGCTGTTCCACCAGGAGGGGCTGGGAGCCGCCACCGACCACGGCTTCCACATCGGGGCGGTGCTGCTCGCTCCCACCAGCCGGGGAAGGGTCCTGCTGCGTTCGGCGCTGCCCAGCGCGAAGCCGCGCATCCTGCACAACTACCTGACCACCGAGGAGGACCGGGCCACGGCGCTCCGCGCGCTGCGGCTGGTACTGGACATCGTCGGACGGCCTGCCCTGCGGGAGCACCGCAGGGCGGACTTCCTGACGCCGGCGTCCGACAGCGACGCCGACCTCCTGGCGTACGCGCGGCGAGAGCTGCAGACCCTGTACCACCCCACGAGCACCTGCGCGATCGGCCCGGTGGTCGACCACGAGCTGCGCGTGCACGGGGTGGCGGGGCTGCGGGTGGTCGATGCCTCCGTCATGCCGGCCGTCGTCCGGGGCAACACCAACGCACCGACGATCATGATCGCGGAGCGGGCGGCCGACCTCATCCGCGGCAAGGCGGTCGACGGCGTCTGACGCCGGCGGCCTCTCGCCACCGCCACGATGCGTGGTTACGCTGCCAGTGGCCCGGCCGGTACCGGGCCACTGGCCCGACGTGGTGGGACCGCCCGCACGGCGGTCCCGCTCACCTCGCTGCGGGAGCCCGAATGACTGTCATCTCTCAGGACGATGGCCTGCGCAAGGACGACGGCGTGCGAACGCACGACGGCCTGCGCGGGCTGGTCGATGTGCTGCTGCCCGGGATCGACCGGTTCGCCGACCTCCTCACCTACCGGATCACGCAGGAGGAGGACGCCTACCGCGACCACGGCCATGTCAAGCACGACCAACTGCGCACCTCCTGCGCGGACAACCTGCACTCCATGGTCACCCAGCTGGGCCGGGACGCTCTCGATCTGCGTGTGCCGCACGACACCGGCCGTTTCAAGGCCGAGCACGGGGTGCCGCTGTCGGCGGTGACGCACGCCTACCGGCTCGCCGGGCGGTTCCTGTGGGAGTGCGTCCTGACCGAGGCGGGGGACAACGTCACCCGGGAGATGCCGCAGGTCGCCACGGCGGTCTGGTCGGTCAGTGACGCCTTCACCGACGCGGTGGCGTCGGCCTACCGCGAGGCCATGACCGAAAGGGCCCACCATGACCGGCAGGTCAGAAGCCTGCTGCTGGCCGCGCTGCTCGACGGCAGGCTGGACGAGGGCACGCACCTGTGGGAGTGCGCCGACGCGCTGCGGCTGCCGCAACGCGGAGTCTTCGCCGTGGTGAGTGCCGAGTGCGGGGCCGGGGGACGTCCGGCGGACGAGGATGCGCTGCACGACGTGGAGGGCGCGCTGCGAGCCCTCGGCATCTGGTCGGTCTGGCGCCTGGAAGAGGACGCGCAGGTGGGGCTGCTCTCGCTGCGGTCTTCCCGGGGCCTTGCCCAGGCCATGGAACTCATTCGCCGGCGGGGCGCCGGGCGGGTGGGGGTGAGTACCCTCTTCCACGGCCTGGAGCAGGTGCCGGGCGCCTTCCGCCAGGCGCGGCTCGCCTCCGCCTGTGTCGAGCCGGGCGCCAGCGAGGTGGTCTCCTACGGCGACTCACCGATCCGCCTGATGGTGGTCAGCGCCCCGGACTCGGCCCGGCACGCGGTGCGCGAGGTGCTCAGCCCCGTTCTCGAACTCCCGCCGCACGAAAGGGACGTGCTGCTGGAGACGCTCAGCCGGTGGTTCGCCTCGGGCGGATCCGCCACCGAGACGGCCGCCCTGATGTACTGCCACCGCAACACCGTGACCCACCGTCTGCGGCGCGTACTGGAACTCACGGGGCGCTCACCCGCGGACCCGGTGGGAGCGAGCGAGATCCACCTCGCGCTGGAGGCGCACCGCCTGCTGACCGGGCTCCCGTCCGCCAAGACGCCCGGCCCCTGACGCATGCGTCGTCCCCCCGTCCGAGGCGGGCGGGGGGACGACGGATCGGTCACGGCGGTTCAGCGGCTCAGCGGTCCACCTGTCATGGGCCGGTTCCACGGGACTGGCCCGGTCCGGTCCCCAGCAGGACCCGCTCCTCCAGTTCGGCGTACTCCGCCCCGCCCCGTTCCCTTCGGTCGAGGACGGACCCCAGCCAGCCGAACAGGAAGCCGAGCGGGATGGACACCAGCGCCGGGTTGCTGAGCGGGAAGACGGCGAAGTCCAGGTCCGGCAGCAGCGCGGCAGGGCCTCCGGACAGAGCGGGGGAGAGCAGCACCAGCAGCACCGAGGAGAGCAGTCCGCCGTAGACGCTCCAGAGCGCTCCCCTGGTGGTGAAGCCCCTCCAGTACAGGTGGTACAGCAGCGCCGGCAGGATCGCGGACCCCGCGACGGCGAAGGCCAGACCCACCAGGAACGAGATGTTCTGGCCCTGGGCGTACATGGACAGTCCCGTGGCGGTGACCCCGATCAGCAGCACCCCGCCCCTGGCGACCAGGAGTTCGCTCTTCTCCGACGCCCTGCCGGCCCGCAGCCCGACCTGGTAGAGGTCGTGTGCCAGCGCGGTCGACGCGGCCAGGACGATCCCGGCGACCACCGCGAGGATCGTGGTGAAGGCGACGCAGGAGATCACGGTGAGCAGGAACGCCCCGCCGAGGCGCTCGGCCAGGAGCAGGACGGCGGAGTTGCCCGTGGCGCTGTCGGCCGTGATGGCGCCGCGGCCGAGCACGGCCACCGCGCCGAAACCCAGCACACCGCCCACCAGGCAGAACACCAGCGTCAGATAGGTCGCCAAAGTGACAGATCCGCGTGCCGCGCGTGCGGTGGGTACCGCCCCGAGCCGCATGAGCAGGTGCGGCAGCCCCGCGGCTCCCACAAGCACCGCCAGTTGCAGGCTCAGCGAGTCGAGCCGGCCCACGGTGTCGTCGCCGTAACGCACGCCCGGCCGCAGGAAGGCGTCCTGCAGACCACTGTGGTCCGCCGCCCGGCTCAGCAGGACCGAGGGGTTCCAGCCGTATCGCGACATCACGAGGACAGCCAGGCAGCCGCCCCCGCCGAGCAGCAGGACGGCCTTGACCAGCTGCACGGCCGTCGTCGCCCGCATGCCGCCGATCAGCACGTAGAGCACCATGAGGATCCCGAGCGCCCCGACCATGATCTGCCGTGCACCGGTGCCGTCCAGACCGAGGATCGGCGCGGCGAGCGCCCCGGCGCCGACCAGTTGGGCGATCAGGTACACCAGGGAGATGACGAGGGCGGCGATTCCCGCGGCCAGGTGCACGGACCGAGGGCGCAGCCGCCGCCCCAGGCTGTCGCCGATCGTGTAGCGCCCGGTGCTGTGGAACGGCTCGGCGATCAGCAGGAGCATCACCACCCAGGCGACGATCGGGCCCAGCAGATAGGAGATGCCGTCGTACCCCGCCAGCGCGACCACCCCGGGGGAGCCGAGCAGGGTCGCGGCCGACATGTAGTCACCGAAGAGGGCTGTACCGTTGCGCCTCGGCGTGAGCCGGCCGTCGCTGACATAGAAGTCCCCCGGGGTGACCCGGTCCGTGGTGACCCACAGGGCCAGGAACAGCGCGCTGGCCACGAAGGCGGCGAAGACCACGAACACCGGGAACGAGCCGGCTGCGGCCGATGGCGCGGCAGTGGTCATCGCGCATCCTCCCGCGACTCGAGCCGGTCCCGCAGACGCGGGCCGTCGGCGTCGAAGCGGGTCCTGGCATGGCGGTTGTACCACCGGACCGCCCAGACGGTGGTGAGGCACTGCAGCAAGCTCATGGCCAGCCCGGTGTTCAGCGGCCCGGCGATCGGTACGGCCATGACGCCGCGCGCCTCGCTGGCCAGCAGGGCGTTGAGCAGGTAGAGCGCGATGACGCCGCCCGCGACGGTGAAGACCGGGCGCCGGCGTGCCGCACGCAGCCGCAGCAGGTCCGGATCGGCCTGGTGCCGCTCGGGGACGGACGGGGCCGGTGCCCCGTGTGCGGCGGGGTGCGCAGGGGGCGGGGGCATCGGTCCCATCGGTCCCCAGGACGCTGCGGGACGGATCCAGGGGCCGGATTCTCCCGACGACCCCTGTCCCTGCCAGGGACCGGAGCCCTGCCTGGGACCGGAGCCCTGCCTGGGGCCGGGCCCGTCCGGGCGACCGGAACCCGGGCGGGGATCGGGTCTGTGCCGGAGATCGGGTTCCTGCCGGGGATCGGGTTCCTGCCAGGGGCCGGGCCCCCGCGACGGCGGCGGGGGGAACGCCGGGCTCATGACGTCCCTCTCGATGGTGCGGTGCCCGGGCCGCCGGCCCCCCGGGGCACGAGCCGGTGGTCGACACCGGCCGGGTCGCGGGCGAGCTCCCGCGCCATGCGAAGGGCCCACCTGTGCCGCTCGCCGCGCCGGCGACCGCCCGCCGCGGCCTCGTCGCGCAGCGTTTCGGCGTACCGGCCGGCGAGCTCCTGCCGTCCGCCGACCCGTTCGACGGTCTCGGCGATGGCCCGGAGCAGCTCCGCGTCGGAATACAGGGACTCGTGATCGAGCCGGCTCAGATACAGGGCCGACACCGACTGAGGATCTCCTTCGGGGGGCGGGGTCATGCGGCTCATGACAATTCCTCGGGAAGTGGATGAATGGTTCCGGACGGGGCGCCGCTCACGAGATGACGTCGACGGCCAGCTCTCCGTCCGCGTACTGCTTGCGCAGCGTCTTCTTGTCGAACTTGCCGACCGAGGTCTTGGGCACCGCCTCGACAAGCGCCCAGCGCTCCGGCAGCTGCCAGGCGGCCACCTTGCCGGCGAGGAAGCGCCGCAGTTCGTCGAGCGCGGTCGTGCTGCCGTCCCGGAGCACGACCGTGGCCAGGGGGCGCTCCCCCCACTTGTCGTCCGGGACCGCGACGACGCATGCCTCGGCCACCGCCGGGTGCGCCATGAGGTGGTTTTCGAGTTCGACGGACGAGATCCACTCCCCGCCGGACTTGATCACGTCCTTGACCCGGTCGGTAAGGGTGAGGAAGCCGTCGGCGCTGATCGTTCCGACGTCACCGGTGCGCAGCCAGCCGTCGTGGAACTTCTCCGGGTCGTCGTCGAGGTGGTAGGAGCCGGTGATCCACGGGCCGCGGACCTCCAGCTCCCCGACGCTCCGGCCGTCCCAGGGCAGGACGGCGCCGTCCTGGCCGATGAGCCGGGCCTCCACCGGTGCCGGGAAGCGACCCTGGCTGAGGCGGTGGCGCAGGGCCTCCTCGCCGTCGGTGCCCTCGGGGGCGCGGGCCAGCGCGCCCAGCGGCGAGACCTCGGTCATCCCCCAGGCGTGCAGCAGCCGGATGCCCAGCTCGTCCTCGTAGGTCCGCATCAGCGAGGGCGGGCAGGAGGAGCCGCCCACGACGGCCTCCTCGAGGCTGGAGATGTCGGCCCCGGGGTGCTGCCGGACGTGGTCGGCCAGGCCCTGCCACACCGTGGGCACGCCCGCACCCTTGTTGGGGCGGGCGGCGGCGATGAACCGGGCGAGCGGCGCGGGAGCCAGGAACCTGTCCGGCATGGCGAGCGAGGCACCGGTGAGGAAGGCCGCGTACGGCAGGCCCCAGGCCTGGGCGTGGAACTGCGGGACGATGGCGAGCAGGCGGTCCCGGGCGGAGATGTTCATCAGGTCCGGAAGGCTGATGCCCAGTGAGTGCAGGTACAGCGAGCGGTGGCTGTAGACGACGCCCTTGGGGTTGCCCGTGGTCCCGGAGGTGTAGCACATGGCCGCCGCCTGGTTCTCCTGAAGGTCCGGCCAGTCGTACGACTCGGGCCGGTCCTCCAGCAGCCGCCCGTAGTCGTGGACGGTCACCGGGGCGTCGGGCATCAGCGCGGACTCCGCCTCCCCGTTGACGATGACGTGCCGCACCGTGCGCATGCCGGGCAACAGCGCCGAGAAGACCGGCAGGAGGGAGCCGTCGACGATGACGACCGTGTCCTGGGCGTGATTGGCGATGTAGGTGAGCTGCTCGGGGAAGAGACGGATGTTCAGGGGGTGGATCACGGCGCCCATGGCGGGCACGGCGAGGTATGCCTCCAGGTGTTCCTGGTTGTTCCACATGAAGGTGGCCACCCGGTCACCGGGCCCTACGCCGAGGCCGGCCAGCGCGTGGGCGAGCGCGGCGGCGTTGCGGCCGACGCGGGCGTAGTCGGCACTGCGGGTGCCGTTGTCGGTGGCGGTGACGACCTCACTGCCACCGTGCAGCTTCATGCCGTTCTCCAGCAGTCTTCGGACGAGCAGGGGCACGGCCTGCATGGTGCTGGGAACGGGGTGGCGGCTGGGCATGTGCGTGGGTGTTCCTTAGGTGTCGACGTCGGTGCGCGGCTCCGTCACGTCACCGACCGCTGCGGCTCGTGCCGTGATCCTGGGCGCCGCACCGGGGCGCGGGTAGCTCCAGGGGGAGGTATGACTTCGGAGGTCTCCATTCGGAGATGGTCAGGGCACCGGCGGCGGGGGAGGATGTGGGCCCGGAGTGCGTACGCACACTCCTGGTCCGCCGGCGGGAGACGACCTACCATGACCAACGTGTCAGACGGGAGCCGGGACCGGCCGCTGCCGAGTGTCCTGTTCGAGCTCACCGAGGGATACAGCCAGGTCCTCGCTCTGCTCGACCAGTCCGTCGCCATGCGCCGGATCGTGGACGACGTTCCCGAGCTGAGCGGGGTGGACGTCGCGTGGGTGGGCGAACCGGACGGGGCCGACCGGCTGGTGCTCGGGCACGTCGTCCACGCCCGCACGCCCGCCGTGGACGGCCTGGTCGTCTCCGCCGGGTGCGGGCTGGGCGGGCAGGTGATGCTCCGCCGCCGGCCGCTTTGGGTCAGTGACTATCGACGCTCCGACACCATCACCCACCACTTCAACGCACAGGCGGAGACCGAGGGGCTCGGCGCGATGATCGCCGTGCCCGTCATCCACGACGACCGGCTCCTGGGCGTCCTCTACGGATCGAATCGGGAGACCTCCCTGTTCGGCGACCGGACCACCCAGGCCCTGGAACAGGCCGCGAGCCGGGCCGCGGCGGCCGCTGTCGTGGCGGAGCGTGCCCGGCACGCGGCAGAGGTCGCCGTACACGAGGAACGGCGCCGACTCGCGCTGGACCTGCACGACACCGTGGGAGCCATGCTCTTCTCCCTGGGCACGGGAATCCGCACGCTGGCCGAGGAGCTGCCGGCCGGGGACGCCGTGTCGGCACGTCTGGGAGACCTGGAGGAGCAGGCGATTCAGGCGGCCGCCGCACTGCGCGTGTCCCTGCGCGCGCTGCACGCGCCACCGGAGGAGGTCGCTCTCGGAGTCGCGCTGCGCGGTGACTGCAGGGCCTTCCAGCAGCGCACCGGAGTGATAGCCCGGCTGATCATGGTGACCGAGGTGCCGGCCCTCGCGCCGGGCCGGATCAAGGCACTGACCGACGCGGCGCGGGAGGCGCTGCTGAACGTCGAGAAGCACGCGCGCGCCCGTTCCGTCGTGGTGAGCGTGTTCACCCTGTCCGGGGGTGTCTGCGTGACCATCGCCGACGACGGTGCCGGTCTGCCCCCGGAGGGCGGCTCCTCCAGGGGCATCGGCCTGTCCACCATGTCGGAACGCCTGGAACGGGTGGGCGGCCGGGTCACGGTCGGCGGCAACGAGGACGGCGGTGTGACCGTCCAGATGTGGGTGCCGGAGTGAACGAGCCGACGGTGCGCGTACTGGTCGTGGACGACCACCCCATCGTCCGCGACGGTGTCGCCATGGCGCTCGGCAACGCCTCCTGGATCACCGTCTCCGGGTACGCCAGCTCCGGGCGGGAGGCGATCAGCGAGGCCGAGCGGCTGGTGCCGGACGTGGTCCTGCTGGACCTGCGTCTGCCCGACATGCTTGCCCCTGAGGTCGTCCGGGCGCTGCGGACCCACGTTCCCGGCGTCAAAGTGGTGATCTTCACCGCCTATCCCGAGCACGCCGCCCTTGAGGAGGCACTCGACGCCGGGGCGCACGCCGTGGTCGTCAAGGACGCGGAGCGGTCGGATCTGGTGGACATCGTCCGCCGGGTCAACGCCGGGGAGCGGGTGGTCCGCACCAGTCCGGACCACCTGCTCAGCGTGCTGCTGAACCGAAGGCTCAAGGAGAGCGGCCTGACCTGCCGCGAGTACGAGATCCTGCGCAGGGTGGCGATGGGCGAGACGAACCCGGAGATCGCCGACGTACTCGGCCTGAGCCGGAACACGGTCAAGACCTATCTCCAGCGGACGCTGGAGAAGCTGGGCGCCCGCAACCGCGTGGAGGCCCTGGCGCGGGCGAGCGAGCGCGGCATCCTCTAGAGCCTCACCGGCCCGGCCGTCGGCGGGGCACCGTCTGGACGGGGAATCGACGGTCCTGTTGAACGAGGGCGCGGGCAACCCGAGGCGAATCTCCCCGTAGCGGGCGGCCGGTGGGGTGGCCGGACGGGCCTGTACGCCGGGTCGTGCGCCGCCGCTGACCCCAGGGCCGGGACCGTGCCCGCATCCGCCTGACCGCCGGGGCGGCGTCGCTCGTCCCCGTGCACCGGCCGTCACCGTCCGGTACACAGCGATGACGGTGCGGCGGTTCGTCGCACGGCCACTTCAGCAGGAACCGGCGGTACGTCCCAACCGGACGAGGACGCCCGGCCACGGTGAGGTCGCCGACGAGCGCGATCAGCCGTCGCCCGGTGATCGGTTCGTCCCTCTGCTCGCGGTGACCGTGCCGAAGTCGGCCTGCGTGCACCGCTCCTGTGCCCGCGGCCGCCGTACGGTGCCTGTTCATCCTCTCTCCACCCTTCCCGGGGCGCGAGTTAACGCTCAGCCAGGACATTGCGGCTCGCACACCACAGGAGGACGAGATGAGACCATGGCGCCGCGCGGCATCCGCCGCGCTTGCCCTGAGTGCGCTCACACTGGCCATGTCCGCCGAGCCGGCGTCGGCCGGGTACGGGCACGAGAAGTACACCTTCGCGGTGATCGGCGACATCCCGTACGGGGACGCTCAGATCGCCGACTTCCCCAACGTCGTCGAGCAGATCAACGCCGACCGCGACGTGCGGTTCGTCGACCACCTCGGCGACATCAAGAACGGCTCCACCGTCTGCAGCGACGCCTACTTCCAGCAGATCAAGGCGGACTTCGACAAGTTCCGCGACCCGCTGGTGTACACCGTCGGCGACAACGAGTGGACCGACTGCCACCGGCCCAACAACGGCGGGTACAACCCGCTGGAGCGGCTGGCCGAGATCCGGAAGGTCTTCTTTCCCCGTCCGGGCCGGACCCTGGGTCAGGACAGCGCGCGGGTGACCTCGCAGGCCGACCAGGGCTACCCCGAGAACGTCCGTTACACCCGGGCGGACGTCGCCTTCGCCGCCGTTCACATCGTCGGCAGCAACAACAGCATGGCCCCGTGGACGGGCAACACCGCCCCCACACCGGAGCAGGCCGCCGAGGTCCTGGGGCGCACGTCCGCCGTTGTGCAGACCGTCCGGGACACCTTCGCGGCCGCCAGGCGCCACCGTGACAGGGCCGTGGTCCTCCTCACCCAGGCCGACATGTTCGACCCGACGGTGACCAATCCTTCCTTCGCCGACTACTACGCCTTCCAGCCGATCGTGAAGGCGATCGCCGAGGAGGCGGCCGCCTTCCACGGACCGGTGTACCTCTTCAACGGTGACAGCCACGTCTACAACAGCGACAAGCCGCTCGGCACCGGCTCGGCATGGCTGCGCTTCTACGGCCTCTCCACACCCGCGTCCAACCTCAGCCGCGTCACCGTCGACGGGTCCACGAACGTCAACAACTGGCTCAAGGTGACCGTCGACCCGAGCACCAAGCAGGTCCTGAGCTGGACACGGGTGCCCTTCGCCCAGTGATCCGGCCTTCCTCGGCCACCCCCCACCGCCGCTGCCCGGCCCGCTCCCGCAGCGGGCCGGCGGTCGGCCGGCCGCGGATCGGCTTCGCAGTCCCGCTCACGGCCCCCCGGCGACGGCATCGGCCCGCAGCGACCGGGCAGACCCGCCGTCCATCCGGGCATCTCCGCGCACAGCGAGCGCAGGGCCCGCTGCCGCCCGTTCGTCGCCTCGCCCCTGCTCGAGCAGCGGTTCGAGGCGGCCGGGTCCGCGGGCAGCGCGGCCACCGCGTTCCACACGGCCTCAACCGGCCGTCCCCGCTCCGCCGCCGCTGCCGGGCTTCCCGCCCGGCCGGAGCATCTGGCTCGCGGCCAGTTCGCGGTAGAGGGCGCTGCAGGCCAGCAACTCCTCGTGGCCTCCGCTTGCGGCGGTGCGGCCGTCGTCCAGTACGACGATGTGGTCGGCGTGCTGCACGGTGGACAGGCGGTGGGCGATGACCAGCAGGGCGCACTCCTGGGCGACGTCCTTCATGACGGCGGTGAGCGCCGACTCATTGATCGCGTCGAGGTGGGAGGTGGGCTCGTCCAGCAGGAGCAGCGCGGGGCGCGCCAGCAACGCGCGGGCGAGGGCGACGCGTTGGCGTTCGCCGCCGGAGAGCGTGCTGCCTCGTTCACCGATGACGGCGGCCAGGCCGCCGGGCAGCCGGTCGACGACTTCTTCGAGTCGGGCCAGTTCTGTGACGCGCCGGATCTCCGCTTCCGTGGCGTCGGGCGCGGCGTAGGCGATGTTGTCGCGCAGGGTGCCGTGGACGACGTGAGTGTTCTGATCGACGACGGCGATGCGTCGGCGGCATGCGGCACGGGTGAGTTCGGTCGCAGGCCGCCCGTCGAAGAGCACGTCGCCCGCGTCCGGCTCGTAGAACCTCGCCACCAGGGCGAACACCGTGCTCTTGCCGGCTCCGGACCGCCCCACCAGGGCGACGTGCTGCCCGTGCTCGACGGCGAACGAGACGCCGCGGAGGACCGGCCGGTCCGGGGCGTAGCCGAAGCGGACGTCGCGCAGGGCGAGAGCGGGCTGTGCGGGGGTCGCGGACGGCACGGCCGGCCGGGGTGGCTGCGTGCGGACTCCCGTGATCCGCGGTGCGGTGGGCTCGACAGGCAGACGGAGTGCTTCGTCGATGCGCTGATAGGCGCCCATCCCGCGTTGGATGAGCCCCACGGCACGGAAGACGGAGGACAGCGGCAGGACGAGGTACGAGGCGTACAGCAGGAAGGCGACGAGGTCGCCGAGGGAGCCGGCCCGGCCGTTGACGCGCAGGCCGCCGACTACCAGGACGACGAGGAAGGAGCCCTGCACGGCGAGTTCGACGGCGGGGCTCATGACAGAGGCGAGCTTCGCGGTGCGTACCCCCGCGCCGTAGGCCGCCTCGACGCGTGCGCCGATGGCCGCCGCCTCACGCTCCTCGGCGCGGTGCACGCGGACCAACGGCAGGGCGCCGAGGGCGCGTTCCAGGTCGGCGGCGATGGCACCGACCGAGTCCTGCATCTGTTCGGACGCGCACCTGATGCCGGTGAGCAGCGAGGCCACGACCAGGGCCGCCGCGGCCACGGTGACGGCGACCAGGAGCAGCAGCAGGGGGTCGAGCCACGCCATGAGGACGATCGCCCCGGCGGCGACAAGGCTTCCCGTCACCAGATCGACGAGGGCCTGCGACACGACCTCCCGGAGCAGGGTGGTGTCGGCCGTCACCCGGCAGATGAGGTCGCCGCCCCTGTGCCGTTCGTATTCCCTCATCTCCAGCCGGAGCAGCCGCCCCACCAGCCCGCGCCTGAGCTGCCGTACGACACCTTCTCCCATCCGTTCCAGCAGGAAGCGTCCCGCGGCTCCCGTCGCCGCTTCGGTGAGGAACAGCGCGCAGAGGAGTGCCAGCAGGGGCCAGACGACCTGCCCGCGCCCGCTCGCGTCCACGACGTGCTTGGCGACGAGCGGTTGGGCCAGTGCCAGGGCGGAACCCACGAGAGTCAGCACCGTGGCGACCGCGACGGCGCTCCGGTGCCCGGCGGTGAGCCGGTACATCGTTGCCACCGCCGCCCGGGTGGACCTGTCACCCTCGTCGGCCGGGGGCCTGCCGTTGTCCCGGACCGTCGTGCCGGTCATCGGTGCGTCGGGCGGCGCAGCGGGTCGACGGCCACCAGTCGGGCGAAGTAGCCCTCCGGCACACCCTCGCCGACGGGACGGCCCTCCGCCTCGATCCAGGCGTGCGCGGTGAAGGGCGGGACGACGCGTACGCCCGTGCACCAGGTCGGCCATGTTCCGCCGACTCGGCACAACAGGGCCGCCCCCAGGGAGCGCGGCAGGCACCCCTTCGGTCCGGCGCAGCGCAGGCTGGCGGCGCACATGGCGTCGCGTGCGTTCTGGGCCTGCGCGGTGGTGGCGGGTGCGGCGCCGCGCCGCAGGACGCCGAGCACGGTGCGGATCCGGCGGGGCGGTAGAAGGGCGAGGGCGACGGCGGGGAGCAGGACGAGGCGGGCGGCCAGGCGTCGGGCCACGGGAACACCGGTGGGACGTTGCAGCGCGCTGGGCGTCGTCATGAGGCGAGCCCCGAGCCACGCAGTTCCCGGACGAGCGTTTCGACGTCCCGTAGGGCCTGAGCCTGGTCGATGTCGAACTCCCGGACCAGGGCGGCGGCCGCGTCCGACGCCTCGCCGCCGTCGAGCAGCGTCCGCACGACCAGGGTGGCGGTCGGATTCAACTCCCAGTAGGCGCCGCCCTGTTCGTCCAGCAGCACCGTGCCGTAGTCGGTCTCGGCCGTGGAGACGTTGTCGCCGAACCGCAGGGGCATGTGGAGACCTTTCTGACGTGGGGATGGGGTCAGGGGTGTGGGACATGGGTGCGGTTGCGGGTGAGTCCCCGCAGCCACACCTCGGCGGCGATCGTGGAGTAGAGGATGGCGTCGGACAGTCCCGGAGAGGCGGGCCGCCGGGCGAGGCGGCGGAGTTCCGCGCCGTCGACCAGGCCCAGCTCCTCCAGCCGCGAGTCCTCCCACAGGGCCAGCAGGTCGGCACGGTGTTCCCGCAGTCCGTTGGAGGCGTCCATGGAGGCCGTGGCCTTGTTGGCCCGCCGCAGGCACGCCCCGGGCACGATCCCGCGCATCGCGGCGCTCAGGACGGGCTTGTACGCCCAGGGCGTGACGCGCTCGCTCGGACGTACGGCGAGACACGCCTCGATGACGCGGTCGTCGAGGAAGGGAGAGGCCATCGGCAGGCCGGCGCGGGCCGCCATCCGGTCCCACTGCCGGATGACGCGGGTGCACGAGCGGATCTGCTCCAGGTCGGTGTGCAGGCCACGGTCCGGATGCAGCGGCGAGACCGTCGCCGAGGCCGCGAGCAGTGCCCGACGGGCCATCCGTTCGGCGTCGGGAGTCACCCAGTCGAACAGGCGCGGGGCCATGCCCCAGCCGAGACCCGTCGCGACCGACGGGGTCAACGGGCCACGCAGTTGGCCGGCGGCGTCGGCGAGCCACTTACCGTACGGCCGGGAGTCGGCGAGAGCGCGGACCGTGCCGACGAGCGGCCACTGCCACAGTGCCCGGAACCCGCGCAACTGGCGCAGGGCGAAGAGCGGACGGCCGCGCAGCAGCCGGTGGTAGTACGCCTCCGAGCACCATGCCACGTGGTCGCCGCCGATGCCGGTCAGGTGCAACCGGCTGCCGCGTGCAGCGAGGCCGGGCAGATGATGCAGGACCCGGGAGCGGTCCATGACACCGATGGTGGGCTCGTCGAGGAGGTCGCCGATGCCGAGAAGGTCCTCGTAGACCAGCGGCGACGCGTCTGCGTCCCACACCACGTGCTCCACGTCCGGGAGGTGCCCCATCGCCTGTTCGGCCCAGTACAGGTCGGTGTCCGCCGGATCGCGTCCCGGCCACGTACTGGCCACCACGCGGGCGGGGGAGCGGTCGGCCAGGAAGCAGACGGAGGTGGAGTCCAGGCCGCCGGACAGGTCGCAGCTCACCACGCCGCCCTGCCGGGTACGCGCGCCGACGGCCTCCTGAAGTGCCTTCCGGATCAGGGGCGCCGCTTCTGCCAGTGGCCTGACCGGCTCCGGCGGTGTCCACCACCGGGTGTGCCGTACGGTGCGCCCGTTCGCGGCGACGATCACGGCGTCCTGCGGAGGAACGGCGGTGACCGCACGCCACAGGGACGTCTCGAACAGCGGATACGGGGTGGGCCACAGCAGCCTTACGGCCAGCTCCTCGACGTCGGGGTCGAGGCCCAGGACGGCGGCGAGGGTGTCGGCGCGGGTGGCGGCCACCCGCACGCCGTCGATCTCCGCGTGGAAGACCAGTCGCAGTCCGGAGGCGGTGCCCTGAACCCTGATCTGTCCGTCGCGGGCGCCGACGAGGTGGAAACTGCCGGGGAGGGAGCGGGCCAGCGCGTCGAGCTCCGCGAGATCGCGCAACCGTGCGGCCCGCCGCCGCAGTTCGCCGGCGTCGATGGGGCAGCAGCCGACGACGGCGAGGGCGGCACCTCCGGCATTCGCCGAGACCACCTCGTCGTCGTGCCACTGGCCGACCAGCCAGGGCCGGCCCGACGCATGCGCGAGGATCCGGCTTCTGGGGCGGGTGAAGGAGCGGGCCACGGCGGCCGCGTCCACGTGGTCGGTGAAGACCGCGAAGTGCGCGTCGCCGGGGCCCGTCCCCGCACTTTCGTGCAGTTCAGTCATGACGTCGGGTCAAGGACCGTCGGACGTCAGTTCTTGCTCAGGATCAGCCGGTCGTTGCCGGAGCGCTGAAGGAGCCCCGTTTCCTTCCGGAAGGTGCCGAGCCGAACGAGCGTCGGTGCCTCATATGCCTTCTTCACGACTACTCCTCACGTGCGGTTTCCCGACCACTTCCCTGACCGACGCCCCGGAGCCTGCCCGGTGTGCTGTCGGTCTGCCCAGGGCTCATGGGAACCCGGGCCGGAAGCGGGCGCAGCACCTAGCTAGCTGCGTAACGTGAGCCGGTGACAAGGGAGTTCACAAAAGTCGCATAATATACGAAACTAGAATTTCCCGGAGTGCGTGCACCTCGCCCGGGGGTTGTTCGTGGCACTGCATTGTCGTGCGGCTCATAGGTGCGCTTGGTGGAAGAAGCGCTATGAGCTGCGTCCAGTGCAACTACCTTCCGCGCTCCCGGAGGCGCCTGACGACGGCCACAGGAGGGCGCCGCCGGGCGCACTCCGCGTCCGTGGATGTGCGCCGTTTCCTGTCCCTCCACTCCGAGGTGCGCCCGGATGACTCACCGGCGGCCGAGCGCGGGCGAAACCGCGGGGCCGTGCCGGAACCGATGCCGGTGAGCGACGTCCTTTCGCTGACGGTGGACAACGATGTGCACACACCTCGCCAGACGCAGCCGGCCCAACAGCGAACGAAGAAGCCGACCACCCCACGACCCCGCCGCACACTGAAGACCAAGTCAGAAGAAGCCCAGCTTCTTCGGCGAGTACGACACCAGGAGGTTCTTCGTCTGCTGATAGTGGTCCAGCATCATCTTGTGGGTCTCGCGGCCGATACCCGACTGCTTGTAGCCCCCGAACGCACTGTGCGCGGGGTAGGCGTGATAGCAGTTCGTCCAGACGCGGCCCGCCTGGATCGCGCGGCCGGCGCGGTAGGCGGTGTTCATGTCCCGGGTCCACACGCCGGCGCCGAGGCCGTACAGCGTGTCGTTGGCCATCTTGACGGCGTCGTCGAAGTCGTCGAAGGAGGTCACCGAGACCACCGGCCCGAAGATCTCCTCCTGGAAGATCCGCATGCGGTTGTCACCCTCGAAGATGGTCGGCCGTACGTAGTACCCGCCCTTCAACTCCCCATCGTGCTCGATGCGTTCACCGCCGGTGAGGACCCGCGCTCCCTCCTGCCGGCCGATGTCGAAGTAGGAGAGGATCTTCTCCAGCTGGTCGTTGGAGGCCTGGGCGCCGATCATCGTCTCGGTGTCCAGGGGATGGCCCGGCTTGATGAGCTCGGTGCGCGCGACCGCCGCCTCCACGAACTCCGCGTAGTGGCCGCGCTGGATCAGCGCCCGGGACGGACATGTGCACACCTCGCCCTGGTTGAGCGCGAACATCGTGAAGCCCTCGAGCGCCTTGTCGCGGAAGTCGTCGTTCGCCGCCGAGACGTCGTCGAAGAAGATGTTCGGCGACTTGCCGCCCAGCTCCAGCGTGACCGGCTTGATGTTCTCCGAGGCGTACTGCATGATCAGCCGCCCCGTCGTCGTCTCACCCGTGAACGCCACCTTCGCCACCCGGGGGCTGGAGGCGAGCGGCTTGCCCGCCTCCACACCGAAGCCGTTGACGATGTTCAGGACACCGGGCGGCAGCAGGTCGGCGATCAGGCTCATCCAGTAGTGGATGGAGGCGGGGGTCTGCTCGGCAGGCTTGAGCACCACCGCGTTGCCCGCGGCGAGCGCCGGCGCGAGCTTCCAGGCAGCCATCAGGATCGGGAAGTTCCACGGGATGATCTGTGCGACCACCCCGAGCGGCTCGTGGAAGTGGTACGCCACCGTGTCGTCGTCGATCTCGCCGAGGGAGCCCTCCTGCGCGCGGATCGCCCCCGCGAAGTAGCGGAAGTGGTCGATGGCCAGCGGGATGTCGGCGGCCAGGGTCTCGCGGACCGGCTTGCCGTTCTCCCAGCTCTCGGCGACGGCCAGGGGCTCGAGATGGGTCTCCATGCGGTCGGCGATCTTCCGCAGGATGCCGGCGCGTTCGGCCGCCGACGTCCGGCCCCAGCCCGGGGCGGCCGCGTGCGCCGCGTCCAGCGCCCGCTCCACGTCCTCCGCGGTCCCACGCGCGACCTCCGTGAACGGCTGCCCGTTCACCGGCGACGGATTCTCGAAGTACTGCCCCCGGGCAGGCGGCACGTACTCGCCGCCGATGAAGTGGTCGTAGCGCGCCTGGTAGGAGACGATCGCACCCTCGGTGCCGGGCGCCGCGTAACGAGTCATCCTGGTCTGCCTCCCTCAGCAGCGCTGCCCGCCGTTGGGCAGCTCTCGGCGCGAGGCTAGGAAGGGACACGTTGCAACGAGGTTGCGCAGCAGCGGGGCGGGAACGCAGGTGGCGGCGGCAGCGGGGGCGGAACGCAGGCGGCGGCGGGAGCAGCGATGGAGGCGGGAGCCGGACGGGGGCCGGGTGCAGACGCAGGCGGGCCCGAGACGCAGGCCTTGGTGGTGGTGGCTGCCTGCCGCCACGGAGCGGTCAGCGCGTCGCCGGGGGTCCCCATCCGCGCCAACCGCCCGGCGCCGTCAGTTCCGCCTCGAGCGCGGCAAGCCGGGAGCGGACCGTCGCGGTCGGCCGTACGGCGGCCAGGGCCTGCCACACCTCCAGGTCCTCCTCGCCCCACGGCGCGTGTGCCCAGTCGGCCAGCAGGTCGGGGTCGCGGCGGGCGATCAGCGCGCCGCGCAGTCCGTCGGCCAGGCGCTGCCGCAGCCGCACTACCGCCGGAGCCTGCGAGGCGGGCAGCAACGGGCCCCCGTACGCCGTCGCGGCGGCCGCGACCGCTCCCGTCTCCAGCCGTCGCTCGACGACGGTCACGTCAGACCCGACCGGAACGGTGAGCCGGTAGGGGCGCGACGCGAGCAGACCCGGGCCGAGCACCCGGCGCAGCCGCGCCAGTTCGGCCCGCAGCGTCACGGGTGTCACCGACTCGTCCTCGTACAGCGCGCACAGCAGCTCGTCTCCGGTGAGGCCCTCCGGGTGGCGGGCCAGCAGCACCACGATCTCGCTGTGCCGGCGGCTCAGCCGGATGCCGCGACCACCCACCAGGAGCTGGGCCTCGTCGCGGCCCAGCGCGGTCAGCTCCGGCGTGCCGGCGGCGGGCCCGCGCGGCGCGATCAGTGCCAGCTGGGACTCGGCCGCGCGCGCCACCGCCTGCACGAAACCGAGGCTGTGCGGGTGCGCGAGACCGTTTCCGCCGGTGATGTCCACGGCGCCGAGCACCCGCCCGGTCCGCGGATCGTGCACCGGGGCCGCAGCGCACGTCCAGGGCTGGACCCGCCGGATGAAGTGCTCGGCCGCGAACACCTGCACCGGGCGGTCCACGGCGACCGCGGTACCCGGCGCGTTGGTCCCCATGGCCGACTCCGACCAGCGGGCACCCGGCACGAAGTTCATCCGCCCGGCCCGCCGTTGCGTCGTCGGATGGCCCTCCACCCACAGCAGCCGGCCGTGCGTGTCGCACACCGCGAGCAGATGTTCCCCATCGGCTGCGAAGGTGCCGAGCAGCTCCCGGAACAACGGCATCACCGGTGCCAGTGGATGCTCCGCCCGGTAGGCGCCGAGGTCACCGTCCGCCAGCTCCACGCTCGCGGTGCCGTCCGGTCCGACACCGGCCCGCGCGGAACGCCGCCAGGAGTCGGCCACCACCGGACGCACCGGTCGCGGCACCGTGCCCACCGCGGTGAACGTCTCGTGCGCCCGGCGCAGTGCCCGGACACGCTCGGCAGGGTCGGCCCCCGGCTCCAGGGCCACCCACGGATCGGTCAATGCGGCCTCCGACGGCGATGCGACTGGGGGACATCGTCACGCCGAGTGTGCGCCCGGACAACCTCTTCGACGAGGTTCGCCCCAATGATGAGCATCCCGCCGGGAAGGACTCCCCGCCCGGAAGGACTTCCCCCGGCAGGACCCGCCCCCGGCCGGGCCCGGGGGCCCATCTCAACAGGCCCACCTCGACAGGCCAGCCTTTTCGGGGCTCGCCAGGCGAGGTCGGGCCGCGCGGGATCCGGCCCGGCGGGACTCGGTCCGGCGAGGCCGGGCCGCGCGGGACTCGTCCCGGCGGGGCTCGTTCAGACGAGGCCCGATCCGGCGAGGCCGCTGGACAGGGCGGCCCGTGAGAGACCGAGCCGGGCTGCCGTCCGGCCACGTCGCGGCCGTCAGGCGAAGTTGACCAGTCTGATGTAGCGGACCCAGTCCCAGTTCGGTCCCGGGTCGGTGTGGTCCGTGCCCGGCACCTCGTAGTGCCCGATGATGTGCGCGCGGTCCTTGGGGATGCCGTACCGGTCACAGATCGCCGCCGTGAGCCTCGCCGACTGCTCGTACAGGGCGTCGGTGAAGTAGGCCGGCTTGTCCACCCACCCCTCGTGCTCGATGCCGATGCTGTGCGTGTTGTAGTCCCAGTTCCCCGCGTGCCAGGCGACGTCCGCCTCGCGGACGCACTGCGCGATGTGCCCGTCGGCGGACCGGACGACGTAGTGCGCGGACACCTCCGTCTGCGGGTTCTGGAAGATGGCCAGGGTGCTGGCGTACGCCTCCTGCGTGACGTGGATGATTACCCGGTCGATGGAGTAGCTGGTGGGCCGGTCGGACGCGGTGTAGTTGGAGCTGCTCGCCGGCTGCCCTTCGGCGGGCGGGTAGTCGACGGTCTGGGGATGGGCACCGGCCCGCGTGGCGGGAAGTAACGCGTAGGGGACGGCGGCGAGGGCGGCGCCCTTCAGGATCCGTCGTCGGCTGGGAAGGGGTCTGGCCCGGTCCATGGGCGATGGCCTTTCTCGTGGGGGGCTCTTGTGCGGTCCTCTTGTGTGGTCCTCTTGTGCGGTCGTCTTGTGCGTGTGTGGGCATGCTCGCGGGCGGAGGGCACGGTGGTCGGTCCCGCAGTACCGCCACCGTCTCGAGCAGCCGTGCGTGCAGTCCGCGGTGAGTGTCGCGCACCGGCAGCCACTCCTTGCGGAGCTTGGCCACGCACGTGTAGTTGGTGTCGCACACGTTGGCCAAGGGCGATTCGACGGCCTGGGCCGCGAACTGGTAGGCGTCCAGCTCGCTGAAGCCGTCCCTCACCCTGCCGGGCGTGTCCGTCGCCGAGGCTGAGCAGAGCGCCTTCCACGTTCACGCCGAGGTGGCAGGTGATGCCGGCACGTATCTCGGGTGTGTCCGCGTTTCCGCGTTTCCGCCGTGCGTGTCGGGCACCAGCGCCGAGCGCACCTCCGAATTGGCGGGTGCCACGCCCACCGTGCCGTGCATGGGGTCGCTCGGCAGCTCGGCCCGGATGTCGCTGTCGTGTGCCTGGAAGAGCGCGGTGCGCCGCGCCCGGTCCAGCTGCCAGATCCACCCGGTCTCCGGCAGCGGCGGTTTCGGGGGAGGCGAGCGCGCCACGCAGAGGTCGAGGACCGTGCCCGGGGCGATGCAACGCCACGGGCGGTGCGCCGCCGAACATCCAGGCGCATTCGCCCGGTTCGGGCCGCACGGTCAGGGTGCGGGGGTCGCTCATCGCTGCACAGCTCCGTTCTGCGGCATGGTGACGGTCGTCATCGGCGTCTGCTCCCGCGCCGGCTCGGCGACACACGCCGCGGTGAACAGACAGGCCATCATGTGAACCCCCTTGTCCACCCCGACGCGCCTGCCGCCGACCGGCATGACGGGAGCGCCTCGCGTGAATCACGGTACGGCGCTTGCCGGTTGGGCAGAAGGGCGCGGCGGGGTTCGGCGGATGGGCCCACGATTGTGGAGAACTCGGCCACTCGAACGGGTGAAGTGAGCCTGTGATCAGGTGAGTTGCGAGCCGGGAGCCGGACCGTCGCGGCCGGGGCTCAGGCGTGTTGGGCGCGTTGGGCCACCGCCGCGGGGTCGTCGAGAACGCCCCGCACCACCGCGTGCGCCGCACCCAGCAGCGGGCCCTCGGGGCCCAGTTTCGAGACGGACACCGGGCAGGCGGGCCCGGCGGTCCGCCGCGCCAGCTCGGCCTCCAGCGACGGCAGGAGCCAGGGCGCGAGCCCGGCCAGCGCGCCGCCCAGCACGACGGCTTCGGGATCGAGCAGGTTGACCGCGCCCGTCAGTGCCACCCCGAGTGCCGTACCCGCCTCGTGCAGCGCACGCCGTACGTTCTCGTCCCCGGCGGCGGCCCGGGTGGCGAGCAGCCCGACCCGGTCCTCGCCCGGCTCCAGGCCGGCCGCCCGCAGGACCGCTTCCTCACCCGCGTACTGCTCCAGACAGCCGCGGCCGCCGCACGGGCAGGCGGGCCCCTCGGGTTCGACCGGCACATGACCCAACTCGCCCGCGAAGCCGCGCGTTCCGCGCAGCAGCCGTCCGTCGACCACGATTGCGGCACCGATGCCGATCTCCGCCGAGACGTGCAGGAAGTCGCGCGGCGTGTCCTCGCCGAGCCAGAGTTCCGCGAGCCCGCCGAAGTTGGCCTCGTTGTCCACCGTCACGGGGAACCCGGGCGGCAGCAGGGCACCGAGGTCGGTGTCGTGCCAGTCGAGGTTGGGAGCCCGGACGACCGTACGGCCGTCCCGTGCGACCAGTCCGGGCACGGCGACGGCGAGTCCGGCCGCCCACAGACCCTGCTGCTCCGCCTCGGTGACGACCCGGCGTATCAGCGCGGTGAGGTCCTTCGTCACCGGTTCTGGGCGGCGTCCCCGATTGGTGCCGTGGCGCACGGCCCGGGCTCGTACCCGACCGCGCAGATCGACCACGCAGGCAGCGAGGTGGTCGACGCCGACCTCCGCACCGACCCCGGCGGGGCCGCGGCCGCTGACGGCGAGCGCCGAGCCGGGGCGGCCCACCCGGCCGGGCCGCTCGGGACCCAGTTCCTCCAGCAGCCCGGTGCGGACGAGCTCGTCGACGAGGGTCGACACCGCCGCACGGGTCAGGCCGATGCGCGAGGCGACCGCCGCCCTCGACAGCGGGCCCTGGGCGCCGACCGTGTGCATGACCCGGGCGAGGTTGCGGCGGCGCATGCCCTGCTGGGTGTCGGGCAGCGAGCGCCCGGGACCGGCCGGGTGGGCCTCGTGCAACGGTGCGGTCATGCCTGAGTCGTCCTCGGTCGGTGTCCGGCGGCGGATGTCCGGCGCCCGGTGTCGGTCGGCGGGTGCCCGCGGGCTCCGTCAGCGGGTCCGCGTCCCCCGCTCCAGCAGCGGGGCCGCGTCGGAGAGTACCCCGGAGATCCTGGCCAGCGTCTCCTGGTCCCGCTCCACGGCCTCCAGTACCGGCCCGTCGGCGGTCCTCCAGCGGCGGGCGACCGCGGCCGGGTCCTCTCCGGTCAGCACCCCCGCCGCCTGGGCGGCGGCGCCCAGTGCGACCAGTTCCCTGGCCTCGGGCACCTGCACCGGCCGTCCCGACAGCCGCCGAACGGTCTGCTGCCATGCCGTGCCGCGGGCGCCGCCCCCGATCAGCAGCAGCGGTGCGGTGCGGTCGGCGTCCTCGTCGAGGACCAGGTCCAGTGCGCCGAGCAGGGAGTGGACGGCGCCGTCGTAGGCGGCCTGCAGCAGTTGCCCGGCGGTGGTGTCGTGGCGCAGTCCGTGCAGCAGCCCGGAGGCGTTGGGCAGGTTCGGGGTGCGTTCGCCGTCGAGGTAGGGGAGCAGGGTGACGGTGGTGCCGGGGTCGACGCCCTCCCGGTGCAGGCCGAGCAGGGCGGCGATGCGGTCGACGGCGAGCGTGCAGTTGAGCGTGCAGGCCAGTGGCAGCCAGTCACCCCGTGCGTCGGCGAAGCCCGACACGGTGCCGGAGGGGTCGGCCGGGCGGTGCTTCGCCACCGCGTACACCGTGCCCGAGGTGCCCAGGCTGAGTACGGGTGTCCCGGGACGCAGTCCGAGGCCGAGTGCGGCGGCGGCGTTGTCGCCGGTGCCGGGCGCGACCAGGGTGCCCTTGGAGAACGGCAGCTCATGGCTGTCGCGCACGGTACCCGCCACCTCGCCGGGGCGCACTACGCGGGGCAGCAGTGCGGGATCGAGTCCCACGTGGGCGAGGACCTCCTCGTCGTAGGCCTCCGTGGCGGACGCCCACCAGCCCGTGCCAGAAGCGTCGCCGCGGTCGGTGGTGCCCAGGCCCGTCAGGAGCCCGGTGAGGTAGTCGTGGGGCAGGCGCACCGCGGCCGTCGACCGCACCGCCTCCGGCTCGTGCTCGGCCAGCCACGCCCACTTGGTGACCGTGAAGGACGCGCCCGGCACGCTGCCCGTGCGCTCCGCCCACGTCTTCGGGCCGCCGAGGTCCTCGACGAGGCGGCGGGCCTGCGGGGCCGAGCGCACGTCGTTCCACAGCAGGGCCGGCCGCACCGGGGCGCCCTGGGCGTCCAGGGTGACCAGCCCGTGTTGCTGGCCGGCGATCGACACGGCGGCGGCCTCGTGCGCCGCGTCCCCGCACTGGTGCAGCGCCGCGCACAGGGCGTCCCACCACTGGTGCGGGTCGCTTTCGCGGCCCGCCCCGGAGGTGACGGTGTGCGGCGCCTGGCCGCTCGCCACGATCTGTCCGGTGGCCGCGTCGACGACGAGCACCTTGGTGGACTGCGTGGACGAGTCCACACCGACGACGAGCGGACCCTCGGCTGCTGACATCGGCTCTCCCTCTTTCCGCGGATCGCGGGATCTGACCTGGTCTTTTCTCGGTCTCCTGGGCGTGGTGACCCGAGTATCGCCCCGGTCGGGACCATCTTGTCCCTTCCCAGGGATGCGTCGGCATACTAATTTGTAAATCGCCATGACGAAATAGTCGCAAGCGAGCAAGGAGCCGCGGCATGAACTACCGGCCCACCCCCGAGCACAGGTTCACCTTCGGCCTGTGGACCGTCGGCTGGCGGGGACGGGACCCGTTCGGCGACGCCACGCGCCACGCCCTCGACCCGGTCGAGACGGTGCAGCGCCTGGCCGGACTGGGCGCCCACGGAGTGACCTTCCATGACGACGACCTGATCCCCTTCGGGTCCTCCGACACCGAGCGCGAGTCGCACATCAAGCGTTTCAGGCAGGCGCTCGACGCGACCGGCATGACCGTGCCGATGGCCACCACCAACCTCTTCACGCACCCCGTCTTCAAGGACGGCGCGTTCACCGCCAACGACCGCGACGTGCGCCGCTACGCCCTGCGCAAGACGATCCGCAACATCGACCTCGCGGTCGAGCTGGGTGCGCAGACCTATGTGGCCTGGGGCGGCCGCGAGGGCGCCGAGTCCGGCGCCGCCAAGGACGTGCGCGCCGCCCTCGACCGTATGAAGGAGGCGTTCGACCTCCTCGGCGAGTACGTCACAGCCCAGGGCTACGACATCCGCTTCGCCATCGAGCCCAAGCCGAACGAGCCGCGCGGTGACATCCTCCTGCCCACCGTCGGGCACGCGCTGGCGTTCATCGAGCGCCTGGAGCGCCCGGAGCTGTACGGCGTGAACCCCGAGGTCGGCCACGAGCAGATGGCCGGCCTCAACTTCCCGCACGGCATCGCCCAGGCCCTGTGGGCGGGCAAGCTCTTCCACATCGACCTCAACGGCCAGTCCGGCATCAAGTACGACCAGGACCTGCGCTTCGGGGCCGGTGATCTGCGAGCCGCCTTCTGGCTTGTCGACCTGCTGGAGAGCGCCGGCTACGACGGACCGCGCCACTTCGACTTCAAGCCGCCGCGGACCGAGGACCTGGACGGCGTGTGGGCGTCGGCGGCCGGATGCATGCGCAACTACCTCATCCTGAAGGAGCGTGCGGCCGCCTTCCGCGCCGACCCGGAGGTGCAGGAGGCGCTGCGCGCTTCGCGGCTCGACCAGCTCGCACAGCCCACCGCCGCGGACGGTCTGCACGCGCTGCTGGCGGACCGCACGGCCTTCGAGGACTTCGACGTGCAGGCGGCCGCCGCGCGTGGCATGGCCTTCGAGCGGCTCGACCAGCTGGCGATGGACCACCTGCTGGGGGCTCGGGACTGATCCAGGGGTGTGTGGTGGGGGGGGGGGGGGGGGGGGGGCCGCGGGGGGGGGGGGGGGGGGGGGGGGGGGGGGGGGCCCCCCCCGGGGGGGGGGCGGGGGGGGGCGGTCGGCCGGGGCGGCTGGTGGGCAGGTTCAGGTCCAAGACGCCCCGCACCCGGGACGAGGCCGGACCGGATCCTCAGGGCTGCGCCGGC
>NZ_JBIRST010000014.1:20100-218094 GCF_044334385.1 Streptomyces sp. NPDC020801 | reverse complement strand
AGTTCTCAAGGAACGGACGCTTCCTTCGTACTCACCCTCTCGGGCTTTCCTCCGGGCGCTTCCCTTCGGTGTTTCCGACTCTATCAGATCTTTTCCGATCCGATTTCCTCGGCGCTTTCCAGGTTTCCGCTTTCGCGTTTACCTTTCCGGCGGCTCCGACTTTATCAGAACCCTGGAGCCGGTCCGACCGGCCGTGGTTTCCGATTCATCGGGAGGGGCTTCTCAGAAATCAACGTTTCTGGAAGCGGATAGATGCTCTCTGTCGCCCATCTGGACTAACCCCAGTTCCAGGCAACTGTTCGAATCTACCTCCCCACCCGCTCCGTGTCAACGGCTCCGGTGGGGCGAAGAGGAGACTAGCAGCTCAGCGACCCCGAACGCACATCAGGCGGCGGTCGGCACGGTCGCGCTGCGTTCGACCGCCGCCACGTCACCCGTGTCGCCGGCGCGTACCGCGCGGCCTCCGAGGACGTAGACGTAGGTGAGGAAGGTCAGCTCGGCGAGGATCCCGACCCCTATGCGGGCCCAAGTGGGCAGGCCGGACGGGGTGACGAAGCCTTCGATCGCGCCGGACACGAAGAGCACGAGCGCGAGGCCTATCGCCATGCCCACCGCGGCCCTGCCCTCTTCTGCGAGCGCCGTGCGGCGGGAGCGCGGGCCCGGGTCGACGAGGGTCCAGCCGAGGCGCAGTCCCGTACCGGCGGCGACGAAGACCGCGGTCAGTTCGAGCAGGCCGTGCGGGAGGACGAGACCGAGGAACGTGTCGAGCCGCCCGGCCGAGGACATCAGCCCGATGCCGACCCCGAGGTTGAGCATGTTCTCGAAGAGGATCCACAGCACCGGCAGCCCCAGGAAGATGCCCAGGACCAGGCACATGGCGGCGGCCTGGGCGTTGTTCGTCCACACCTGGGCGGCGAAGGCGGCCGCGGGGTGGCTGGAGTAGTAGGTCTCGTACTCGCCGCCGGGGCGGGTGAGCTGCCGCAGTTCGCCGGGGGCGGCGATCGTGGCCTGCACTTCGGGGTGTGTGCCGATCCACCATCCCAGGAGAGCGGCGATGACGGTGGAGAGCAGTGCCGTGGGTACCCACCAGTGGCGGGCCCGGTAGACCGCGGCGGGGAAGCCCTCCAGCAGGAACCGCGTGACATCGCGCCATGAGGCGCGGCGGGTTCCCGTGACGGCGCTGCGCGCGCGTGCCACGAGTTGGCTGAGCCTTCCGGTGAGCTGGGGGTCCGGCGCGCTGGACTGGATCAGCGAGAGGTGGGTGGCGGTGCGCTGGTAGAGGGCGACGAGTTCGTCGGCCTCCGTGCCGGTGAGGCGGCGCTGGCGGCGGAGCAGGGCGTCGAGGCGGTCCCACTCGGCTCGGTGGGCGGAGACGAAGACGTCCAGGTCCATCGTGTCTGCCTGCTCCTCGGCTGTTGATTCGACTGGTGCGACTGCTCGTTGGCGGTGTCAGCTTGTCGTACTGCGGCGCGAATGCCCTCAGCTTGGCAGACTGGCCGTTCTCGGGGCAGGCCAGGGGAAGGACGGCGGCGTGAGTGAGCTGGTGACGGGCGAGGCGGTGGCGCTGGAGTTGCGCCCGGCGAGGGTGCCCAGCAGGGCATTGGCCGTGCTGCTGGACCTTGCCGTGGCCATGGCGGTCTATATCGCCGTGACCGTGGCTCTGGTGGCCGCCACGGCCTCGCTGGACGAGGCGGCGCAGATCGCGCTGTCGATCGCCACCTTCCTGCTCGTGCTGGTGGGCGGACCGATCGCGGTGGAGACGCTCAGCCACGGGCGGTCGCTCGGGAAGCTGGCCTGCGGGCTGCGGGTGGTGCGGGACGACGGCGGGCCGATCCGTTTCCGGCACGCGCTGGTGCGCGGTGCGATCGGCGTGGTCGAGATCCTGATGACGTTCGGGGTGGTCGCCTGCATCGCCTCGCTGGTGTCGGCGCGGGGGCGTCGGCTGGGTGACGTCTTCGCGGGGACCCTGGTCGTGCGGGAACGGATACCGACCGGGCAGGCTGGCTTCGTGCCTCCGCCGCCACCCTGGCTGGCCGGACGCTTCACGGCTCTGGACCTGTCGGCGGTGCCCGACCGGCTGTGGCTGGCGGTCCGGCAGTACCTGACGCGGATGCAGCAGCTGGATCCGCAGGTCGGCTGGGGCATGGCGCAGCGGCTGGCCGCCGATCTCTCGGCCCGTACCGGGACTCCGGTGCCGCCCGGGGTTCCGCCGGCCATGTACCTGGCGGCGGTGCTGCAGGAGCGGCAGGCGCGAGAGGCCCGGCGGGCCTTCGGGAACGGCACCAGCACCAGCACCAGCACCAGCACCAGCACCAGCACCAGCACCAGCACCAGCACTCACAACGACGGTGGTCCGGCGGTCGGTGTGGCCGCGGACCACGGCTTCCCGGCGCCGCAGGCACCGGGTGTGCCGCCGGTCACCGGTCCGGGGGCCGCGGCCCGGCCCGAATCGCCGGCGTACGGGGGCGGCAGCGGCACGCACCACCCGGCTCCCCGGGACCCGGGGCCGGCCGAGCGGCCCGCCACCGGGTTCGTTCCGCCGGCGTAGACCGGCCGGCCTCCCCCGCCGGAGCCGGGGTCAGGAGCCGAAGTCCGACGGCGGCGACCGGAGCTCCTCGAGCTCGATTCCGGGCGCGGACAGGACCACGTCCCCGGCGATGTGCACGGCGTGCTGTTCTCCCGTGTCCAGGGCTGTGACCTGGTATTCGTCCACGGTCAGGGGGCCGTTGTCAGTGCCGTGTGCTTCTCTTTTCACCAGGGCCCAGGACTGGTCAACGGTGCGCGGAGCGAGGACCGGATCAGTGAGGGCGACGAGTCGTACGCGTGTTGCGGAGGCGGAGGGGGTGAGGCGCAGGAGACGGGCGGTGGCGACGAGGAACGCGGGGGACGTGCCGGTGAAGGCGTGGGCGCGCACATTGCCTTCGGTGGCATGGGCACCGGCGGGGTCGGTGCGGACCCAGGTGACGCCGTCGAGGGCGGCACCGCGCACCTGCCAGCCTCCCGCGTGCAGTTCGAGGCGGATCGGGCGGCCGAGCTCGTCGAGGGCGAGATCGACGCTGCCGCGGTGGTCGCCCGAGACCGTGGTCACCTGGGAGACATAGCGCCAGCCGGAGGGTCCGGGGGCGCACTGGAAGTGCTCTTCCGCGAAGGGGGTGTGATCGTGCGGATCGTGCAGCGAATAACGGCCGCGGGGCATTGGGGTCCTGGGTTCTGAGGGGCTGGTCCGGGCTCGTCCGGTCGCCTCGGCGAGTGGGTCCGGCGTGCGTGACGGCCGCCGGTCCGGCCAAAGGGGCAGGCCCCCGCCACGGGGGTGCGGGGGCCTGCCTCTGAGGACCTGGGCGAGACGCGGGGTGCGACTCGGTGGCCGGTCAGTAGCGGTAGTGGTCCGCCTTGAACGGGCCGTCGACCTCCACGCCGATGTACGCGGCCTGCTCGGGGCGGAGCTTGGTCAGCTTCACGCCGAGCGCGTCCAGGTGGAGACGGGCGACCTTCTCGTCGAGGTGCTTGGGCAGGACGTAGACGCCGGTCGGGTACTCGTCGGGCTTGGTGAACAGCTCGATCTGGGCCAGGGTCTGGTCCGCGAAGGAGTTGGACATCACGAACGACGGGTGACCGGTGGCGTTGCCCAGGTTCAGCAGGCGGCCCTCGGACAGCACGATGATCTTCTTGCCGTCAGGGAAGGTCCAGGTGTGGACCTGCGGCTTGACCTCGTCCTTGACGATGCCGGGGATCTTGGCGAGGCCGGCCATGTCGATCTCGTTGTCGAAGTGGCCGATGTTGCCGACGATCGCCTGGTGCTTCATCTTCGCCATGTCCGCGGCAAGGATGATGTCCTTGTTGCCGGTGGTGGTGACGAAGATGTCGGCGGTCTCGACGACCTCGTCCAGCGTGGTGACCTGGTAGCCGTCCATCGCCGCCTGCAGGGCGCAGATCGGGTCGATCTCGGTGATGATCACGCGGGCGCCCTGGCCGCGCAGGGACTCCGCGCAGCCCTTGCCCACGTCGCCGTAGCCGCAGACGACGGCGGTCTTGCCGCCGATCAGGACGTCGGTGGCGCGGTTGATGCCGTCCACCAGGGAGTGCCGGCAGCCGTACTTGTTGTCGAACTTCGACTTGGTGACGGAGTCGTTGACGTTGATCGCCGGGAAGAGGAGGGTGCCGTCGCGCTGCATCTCGTACAGGCGGTGCACGCCGGTGGTGGTCTCCTCGGTGACGCCGCGGATCTCGGACGCCAGCTGGGTCCACTTCTGCGGGTTCTCCGCGAGCGTGCGGGTCAGCAGCTGGAGGATGACGCGGTGCTCGTCGGACTCGGCCGTGTCGGGCGAGGGGACCTTGCCGTCCTTCTCGTACTCGACGCCCTTGTGGACGAGGAGGGTGGCGTCACCGCCGTCGTCCAGGATCATGTTCGGGCCGCCGGTGGCGGTGCCCGGCCAGGTCAGCGCCTGCTCGGTGCACCACCAGTACTCCTCCAGGGTCTCGCCCTTCCAGGCGAAGACCGGGATGCCCTGCGGGCTGTCGGGGGTGCCGTTCGCTCCGACGGCGATGGCGGCGGCCGCGTGGTCCTGGGTGGAGAAGATGTTGCAGGAGGCCCAGCGGACCTGCGCGCCCAGGGCCACCAGGGTCTCGATCAGGACGGCGGTCTGGACGGTCATGTGCAGGGAGCCGGTGATCCGGGCGCCGCGCAGCGGCTGCCGCTCGGCGTACTCCTCGCGGATCGCCATCAGGCCAGGCATCTCGTGCTCGGCGAGGGTGATCTCCTTGCGGCCGAACTCGGCCAGGGACAGGTCGGCGACCTTGAAGTCCTGTCGGTTCTCGACAGTCGTCATTACGGGCTGCTCCTCGGGGTTGGGTCGAGGTGGGTACGGCTGACCTGCGCGGCGGCGGACACAGGGGTGCCCGAGGAGGACACAGGCATGCCCGCGTACGCGCAGCGCAGTCCGTCGGAGGCCCTCTCTCCCTCGGTCGGCCCGTCGTGGGGCCGCCCGACCGCCATCAGCAGCGACGTCTGGCTCCGTCCCAAGCTACACCGGAGGGTGGCGGGTGCCCCAGTCCGCCTCCGGACACTTCGCTACCCTCTGCGCCGCGGACGGGCCGCGCGGGGAGGGACGGAGGGCAGGCGGAGTGCGGGCACTTACGAGGGCGGCGCTGGTGGTGGGACTTGCGGGGCTGCTGTTGGGGCTCGGCGCGTTCGTGTACGGCAAGGAGGCCTACGGTGGGGCGGTCGTGCGCAGTTCCAGCATGTCGCCGACGTACGAGCCGGGGGACCGGGTCTTTTTCGAACGTGTGGACGGTACGCAGGTGCGGCGCGGCGATGTCGTCATGTTCTCCGCGCCGGACCGCTACGCCTTGGGCACCGACGTGATGGAGCGGGTCGTCGCGGTGGGCGGCGACCACGTCGTGTGCTGCACCGATGAGGGGACGCGGGCGCGGATCACCGTGAACGGCAGGCCGCTTCAGGAGCCGTATGTGAAGGACGGCGACGCCGACGGGGCGCACAAGGCGTACGACGTGCGGGTGCCGCAGGGCCGGCTGTTTCTGCTGGGCGACCACCGGGCCAACTCGAGGGACTCGCGCTTCTTCGCCGACGACCACGGCGGGACGGTGCCCGTCTCGGCCGTCCGGGGCTGGGTCCTCGGCAGCCGCGCCGTGCCGTTCCTGATCGGCGCCGCGGTGTTCGCCGGGGCCGTCGCGGTGCTGGTCGGGCTCGGCCTGGGGGTCGGGGCGGTGGCCACGCGGCCGAGGAAGGCGGCGCCGCCCGTGCCGCCGTGGCCCACGGCGGTGTGAACGAGGACGGGGCCCGCCGAGCGATCGGCGGGCCCCGTCGGCCGTGGTCGTGGCGGGTCAGTGGCCGCCGGCGCGCGGGGCCGGTCCGCCCGGCGTCGCCTCGCGGTCCGGGCCCTTGGCGGCCTCGGCCTCGTTGTAGATGTCCGGTTCGAGGTAGATGACGCGGGCGATGGGGACGGCGGTGCGGATGCGGTCCTCGGCGGCGTCGATCGCGGCGGCGACCTCGGCGGCCGTGTCGTCGTGCCGGACGGCGATCTTGGCGGCGACGAGCAGTTCCTCGGGGCCGAGGTGGAGGGTGCGCATGTGGATGATGCCGGTGACCGAGTCGCCGTCGACCGTGGCGGCCTCGATCTGCTGGACCACGTCCGCGCCGGCGGCCTCGCCGAGCAGCAGCGACTTGGTCTCGGCGGCCAGCACCAGGGCGATCAGGACGAGCAGGACACCGATGCAGACGGTGCCGATGCCGTCCCACACGCCGTCGCCGGTGAGCAGGGCCAGCCCGACGCCGCCGAGCGCGAGGACCAGACCGATCAGCGCGCCGAAGTCCTCCAGGAGGACGACCGGCAGCTCGGGCGCCTTGGCACGGCGGATGAACTGCGCCCAGGACAGCTTGCCGCGCAGTTCGTTGGACTCCTTGATGGCGGTGCGGAAGGAGAAGCCCTCGGCGATGAGCGCGAAGACGAGCACGCCCACCGGCCAGTACCAGTGCTCGATCTCGTGCGGGTGGCGGATCTTCTCGGAACCCTCGTAGATGGCGAACATGCCGCCGATGGAGAACAGCACGATCGAGACGAGGAAGGCGTAGATGTAGCGCTCACGGCCGTACCCGAAGGGGTGCTGCGGCGTCGCCTCGCGCTCGGCCTTCTTGCCGCCGATCAGCAGCAGGAACTGGTTGCCGGAGTCGGCGACCGAGTGCACGCCCTCGGCGAGCATCGACGACGAGCCGCTGAAGGCGAACGCCACGAACTTCGATGCCGCGATCGCGAGGTTGGCGCCGAGTGCCGCCACGATCGCCCTGGTGCCGCCTGACGCGCTCATGTGTTCGCGTTGTCCCTTCGCCTTCGTCCGTACCGTTCGTCCGTACCCGTGTCCCAGGTACCCGTTCCGGTCCCGGCCTTTGCCCGTCCTTTGCCGGTGGGCCATTGTCGCAGCCCGGCCCGGCGGCGGTACGTCAGGTCACCGCAACGGCGGTCCGGTGGACGTCACACGACGACCGTGGCCCGGAAGACCGTGCCGGCCCCGGCGACTTCGGCCTGCTCACCCGCCGGGACGAACACGGACCGCCCCGGGGTCAGCAGGTGCTCGCCCGCCCGTACCGAACCGGCCGTGCAGAGCAGGATCTGTGGGGTGCCGAGGGTGAGGTCGTGGGGGGCGGCACCCTCGGGAAGGACGTAGCGGGACAGACGGAACTCGTCGATGGGGGTCTCGTAGACCTCCTCGCCGTCCGGGGCGGCCTCGGGGCGCAGGACGCCGGGGTCACCGGCCTCGAAGCGGACGACGCGCAGGAGTTCGGGGACGTCGACGTGCTTGGGGGTCAGGCCACAGCGCAGGACGTTGTCGGAGTTCGCCATGATCTCGACGCCGAGGCCGCTGATGTAGGCGTGCGGGATGCCGGCGCCGAGGAAGAGGGCCTCGCCGGGCTGGAGGCGGACGCGGTTGAGGAGCATGGCGGCGAGGACGCCGGGGTCGCCTGGGAAGTGGTGGGCGAGGCCGGCGTAGGGGGCGTAGTCGCCGCCCAGGCGGTCGCAGGCGGCCGCGGCCTCGGTGACCGTGTGGGAGATCTCCTCGCGGTCGGCGGTGAGGATCGCGGTGAGGACCTCGCGCAGGGCCGCGTCCTCGGGGTGGGCGCGCAGCAGGTCGGCGTACGGCTTGAGGGAGTCCACGCCGAGGGCGGCGAGCAGCTCGGCGGCCTCGCCCGGGGCGCGGAAGCCGCACAGGCCGTCGAACTCGGTGAGGGCGCAGATCAGTTCGGGCTTGTGGTTGGCGTCCTTGTAGTTGCGGTGCGGGGCGTCGGCCGGGATGCCCCGGCTCTCCTCGTCGGCGTAACCCTCCTTGGCCTGCTGGAGGTTGGGGTGCACCTGGAGGGAGAGCGGAGCGCCGGCGGCGAGGATCTTGAGCAGGAAGGGCAGCTTCGGGCCGAACTTCGCGACCGCCTTGGCGCCCAGTTCCCGCTCCGGGTCGGCGTCGATGACGTCGGCGAGGGTGCCGCGCCCGCCGGTGCGCGAGGGCGCGCCCGGATGGGCGCCCATCCACATCTCCGCCTGCGGCTCACCGCTCGGTTCGGTACCGAGCAGGTGCGGGATGGCGGTGGTGGAACCCCAGGCGTAGGGGCGGACGGTGTTGTCGAGGCGGTCCATACGCTTCTCTCTGCTGTTCCGGACGGTTCCTGGCGGAGGGCGCCGTACGCCGTTGCACCGGCGGCCGGGGCGTCGGGAACAGATCAGGCCCCCGAGGCGAGCGCCAGGTAAACGGCGGTGAAATCGGTGACGGCGATCAGTTCCGCGAGGGTCTCGATCTCGCCGCCGGGCTCCGGCTCCAGCTCGCTGATCGGCGTGTCGTGGCTGAGAGCGAGGTCACGGGCGGCGGGGGCGGCGGTGAGGCCGCCGAGCGGGCGGTCGCGGAGCAGCACCACGCGCGCGTGCATGGCGGGTGCCTCTTCGACGCGGTCGCGGAAGAAGTCGTCCGGGTCGGCGCTGGCGGCCAGCGGGCCGGCGAGCAGGGCGCTGTGCGCGGCGAGCGCCTCGGGAAGTTCGGCGACGACCGCGGGGGCGCCGGCCAGTTCGGCGAGCCCGGCGGCGAAACGGCGGCCGGCGGGACCGGCCGAGACACCCTCGGTCCAGATCACCGGCAGCGCGTCGGCGAGCTCGGCGGCGAGTGTCTTGGCGGGGTTGCTGTAGGTGGCGATCGCCGGTCCGCAGCGCTCGGCGATGTGGTCCAGCCGGTCGGCGGCCGCCTCCAGGGCGTCGGGCGGGGCGGTGAGCAGGCCGATGCGGTCGAGGAGCGCGAGCAGCGGGGTGAGCAGCGCCCACAGGACGCCGGGGGCGGACCCGGCGAGGGGTTCGTCGTGGTCGTAGGGGGCCGTCGCCATCGGGATGAACAGGCCGTGGGCGCCCTCGACGGCCTCGGCCAGCGGGGTGCGGGCCGGGGCGACGGCGACGACCGTGCAGCCGCGGCGATAGGCCTGCTCGGCGAGCAGGGACAGGCTCGGCTCGGTGCCGTCCGGGGTCGCGATCAGCAGCAGGTCCACGGATCCGGCCCAGCCGGGCAGCTCCCAGCGCAGCGCGCCGGAGGCGGAGGCGACGCCGGTGGGGGCCAGCCGGATGACGGGGCTGCCGGCACCGGCGAGCGTGCCGAGCAGGTCGGCGGCGTGGGTGGCGGCGGCGCCGGGTCCCGCGATCAGTACGGCGCGGGGGCGGCCGTCGGGCTTGAGGTCGCCCACGCCGGCCTCCGCGGCGTGCCGGGCGGCGGTTCTGACGCGGGCGCCGGCCTCGGCGGCGCCGCGGAGCAGTCCGCGGCGGTCGGCCTGGGCGAGCCTCTCCGGGGCGTCGAGCAGCGATTCGTCGAGCATGGGCGGCAGCCTCCGATCGGGGTCCGGTCGCCGGGTCTCGGTCGTGCGGCGCGGCGGTCGTGTGGGCGGCGGACCTCGTCTACTCGGGGCGGCGGGCCTCGTCGACGAGCAGGACGGGGATGCCGTCACGCACGGGGTATGCCAGGCCGCAGTCCTGGCCGGTGCAGATCAGCTCGGTGTCCTGCTCCTTGAGGGGGGCGTGGCAGGCCGGGCAGGCGAGGATCTCCAGGAGGCCGGCTTCGAGCGGCATGGGCGTTCCCTTCGGGGCGGACGGGGTGCGTGGGCGGTGTTCGGACGTGCCTGGTCAGGGTACCGCCGGTGGGGGCCGGGTGGCGGTGCCGGGCCGGAGTCGTCCGCCGTCCCGCCGCGGTGGCCCCACCGGGTGGTTGAAGCCTTGAACCCTCAGCCTCGGATGATCGCCAGGGCCTCGTCCCGCACCTTGGTCATCGTCGCCTCGTCGCGCGCCTCCGCGTTCAGCCGGAGCAGCGGTTCGGTGTTGGAGGGGCGGACGTTGAACCACCAGTCGGCGGCCGTGACGGTGAGGCCGTCGAGTTCGTCGAGGGTGACGTCCGCGCGGTCCACGTAGGCGGACCTGATCGCGGCGAGGCGGGCCCTCTGGTCGTCGACGGTGGAGTTGATCTCGCCGGAGCCCACGTAGCGGTCGTACTGGGCCACCAGGGCCGACAGCGGGCGCTCCTGGCCGCCCAGGGCCGCGAGGACGTGCAGGGCGGCCAGCATGCCCGTGTCGGCGTTCCAGAAGTCCTTGAAGTAGTAGTGCGCGGAGTGCTCGCCGCCGAAGATCGCGCCCGACTTCGCCATCTCCGCCTTGATGAAGGAGTGACCCACGCGGGTGCGGACCGGGGTGCCGCCGTTCTCCTTCACCACCTCCGGGACCGACCACGAGGTGATGAGGTTGTGGATGATCACGCCCTTGCCGCCGTGCCTGGCCAGCTCGCGGGCGGCGACCAGCGCGGTGATCGCGGACGGCGGAACCGGCTCGCCCCGCTCGTCGACCACGAAGCAGCGGTCGGCGTCGCCGTCGAAGGCGATACCGAGGTCGGCGCCCTCCTCGCGGACCCGCTTCTGCAGGTCGACGATGTTGGCCGGGTCGAGCGGGTTGGCCTCGTGGTTGGGGAAGGTGCCGTCCAGTTCGAAGTACATCGGGACGAGGTCGAGGGGCAGGCCGGCGAAGACCGTCGGAACGGTGTGGCCGCCCATGCCGTTGCCCGCGTCGACGACGACCTTCAGGGGGCGGATGGAGGCCACGTCGACGAGGGAGCGCAGATGCGCCGCGTAGTCCTCCAACGTGTCGCGCCGCGTGAGCGTTCCCGGCTCGGCCGCCGGCTCCGGGGCGCCCGACTCGCGCCAGCGCTCCACGAGTTCACGGATCTGCGCCAGGCCCGAGTCCTGGCCGACGGGGGCCGCGCCGGCCCGGCACATCTTGATGCCGTTGTACTTCGCCGGGTTGTGCGAGGCCGTGAACATCGCGCCGGGCAGGTTCAACGCGCCCGAGGCGTAGTACAGCTGGTCCGTGGAGCACAGCCCGATCTCGGTGACGTCGACGCCGTGCCGGGCCGCCCCGCGCGCGAAGGCACCCGAAAGGCCGGGCGAGGAGGGCCGCATGTCGTGCCCGACCACGATGGCGCCGGCACCGGTCACCTCGGCGAAGGCCGCACCGAAGAGCTCGGCAAGCGACTCGTCCCACTGGTCCGGGACCACCCCGCGTACGTCGTACGCCTTCACGATCTGCGACAGATCAGCAGCCACGGCCAACCTTCCTGAATGTCCTGTGCGGTGACGCCAAACTACCCGTTTCTGCCTGCGGTGCGCTGCGCGGCAACCGAGCCTTCGGCACTCCGTGACTCCCGGGCCGGGACGACGTCCGCCGGAGCGGGTGTGGCGAACGGTTTTGTCAGTTGTCCGGAGAGCGGAGCACCCGCAGATGACCGCGGCGGGCGACCTCCATGGGGTCCGCCCCGCGCACCCCGCCGCCACCGGCCTCGGCTGCCCGCTTCTGGGGCCGGGCCGCCTCGCGCACGGCGTTGGCAAGCGCTTCAAGGTCGTCGCCGCTGGGGCGGGCGGGGGCCGAGCCGTCGAGGAGCCGGACGACCTCCCAGCCGCGCGGCGCGGTGAGGCGCTCGGAGTGCTCGGCGCACAGGTCGTAGCAGTGGGGTTCGGCATAGGTGGCGAGCGGGCCGAGGACGGCGGTCGAGTCGGCGTAGACGTACGTCAGCGTCGCTACGGCGGGACGGCCGCAAGCGGTGCGCGAACAGCGACGTACAGGGCTCACGACGTTGGACGGTACCGCACTCTTGAGCGGGCCGCGACGACTCTCCACCAGGTCACTCCACCGTGTCGTGCTGTGAAACGGCCCACACACCCCTTCTGACACACCTTGCTGACCTGCAGGGACGCAAGCTGCCGAGATCTTGGACAGCTCTTGCTCAGGTCACGACTGGGTACAAACAACGTCAAACACCTTGATATCGACAGTCTCGGAGAGATACGCAATCGAGCCCGAGCTTGGCTGGAATGGTCATCGATCGACACACGCGCGCATGCCACGGCACGGTGTCCGGGATGCCCCACGGGACCGGGCAGGCGGAGGCGGCGAGGACTACCCTTCACCAGTGATGGACAACCGTGTACCGCCCCGTGCCGCCGGCCCCGGGCCCCGCCGTCGTGATCGCCACGGCCGGGGCATGCGCGGCCCGATCGCACCGCCCCAGGTGCCCCTCGCCGCGAGCCGCGCCGAGGCGTTCGCGGACCTGGTGCAGGACTCCGTGGAGCGTCTGGAGCGCCGGTGGCCGCAGCTGGCCGAGATCGACTTCCTCGTGCTGGAGGTGCCGCGACTGGACGGGCCGGGGCCGGCGTGGAGCGACGAGGCCGTTCCGCTCGGCGGGACGGTTCCCGCGCGGGACGGCCGCCGCGCACGGGTCGTCGTCTACCGGCGGCCGGTCGAGATCCGCACCAAGGGGCGCGACGAACGCGCCGCCCTGGTGCACGAGATCGTGGTCGAGCAGGTGGCCGAGCTGCTGGGGCTGACCCCGGAGACGGTGGACCCCCGGTACGGGGAGGACTGACCGGGGGACCCGGGACCGGCCGGGAACTGCCAGGGGACCAGGACCGAGCGGGGACGACCGGACCCCCGAGGCAGGCCCGGGACGACCGGCCCCCCCCGAGGCAGGCCCAGGGCGACCGGACCCCCGAGGCAGGCCCGGGGCGAGCGGACCCGGGCGGGCGGACCCGCGCTACTTCTGCAGCACCGACAGTTCCTCGTCCGCCTCGGGCACCGACACCGTGCCCCGGTCGTCCGGAAGCGTCTGGATGGTGAAGCCCGGCACGCCCTCCTGCGTCGCCGTGAGAGTGCGAGCCGCGTACACCGGGCCGCCGGACAGGCGCTCCACCGTCAGGGCGTAGGTGCCCTTCAGGCCGGCCGGGACCGGCGGGGCGATGTCCTGGGTCGTGCCCGCCTTGATCGTGTACGTCTTCGACACCGCCGTGCCGCCCCCGCTGCCCGCCGACGCGGTGACCTTGACCTGCGCGGCGGCCGTGGGAGCCGTCAGCGACAGCGTGGAGCCCTTCGCACTGTTGTCGGCCGACGTCGCCCGCGTCCCGACGGGGCTCGTCGCCGGCACGAACGCCGTCTCCTGCTTGTCGCCCCTGCCCCGTACGACCCGCACGGCCGCGACCACCGGCACCGACTGGGACGTCGATGTCAGCACCAGCGAACCCGGCTCCCCGCGCGTGACGTCGCCCAGGTCCACGGCGGTCGTCATACCGCCCTTGACATGCACCGTCTCGTGTCCCGCGGGAGTGATCAGCCCGGACGGGGAGGCCAGCCGCACCTTCAGGTCGGCGTCCGTGTCGGCCGGCGTGAAGGCGATCAGCCGTACCGAGGTGGCGTCCTTGGGGATGCCCGGCAGCACCAGGCCGGCCGCCGGGTCCGTGGACGCCGCCAGCCAGTCCCCGCCGAGCTTGTCGTCGAGGGCCTGCACCGTCGCCCCGACCCGGCCGCTGCGCACGGTCACATGCACCGTGAGGTCGTCCTGTGCCGCGTCGGCGAGCGTGGACAGCAGGATCGGCTCGCTGGAGTGCGGAGCGACCGTGATGCCCTCCCCCACCGACGACTTCACGGCGCCGTCCTTGCCGTAGAGCTCAATGTCCACGACCGCGGCGGAGTCGTCGGGGTTGGTCAGGTGGACGTAGTCGGAGCGGCCGGTGGCGGTGCTCGCGCCGGGGAACCAGAACTCGGTGTCCGGAGCGGTGCAGTTGACGCCCAGCAGCCCGCGGCCGGTGCCCGCGGCGACCTCGGTGGTGGCCTGCATCGTCCAGCCGGGCGCGAACTTGCCCTCGGCGGTGCCCAGCAGCGCGGGCGCGTCCGCGCCGGAGGTTTCGCCGGTGACCGGGGTACCGGGGACCTTGGGCTCCAGTACGGGCTTGGCGGCCTTCTTCTTCGCGTCGCCGCCTGTCCTGCCCTTGCCCGTGCCCGGGGTGTTCGAGGTGGCCGACTCCGGTGCGGCCGCCTGGAGTTGGGCCTTCCCCGTGTTGTCGGTGCCCTTCGTCACGGGTGTGAAGGACGTGTACGAGGTGTCGGCTATGTCGGAGCTGCTCGGTGCCGGGCACACCAGGGTGGTGCGCTCGACGGGCAGTTGGGCGGCCGCCTTGGTGGTGCCGGCACCCGCCGCGTGCGGGGTGTTCAGCGCGGCGAATCCGGTGACGGCGGCCAGCGCGGTCGCGCCGGCCATCAGGGACAGGGTCGTGCGGTTCACTGCTGGCTCCCGTCGGGGCGCTCACTGCCGATGCCGTGCGGGTGGTGCTGTGCCGGGTCGTACGGCTCCTCGTACCCCTGGTGGTACGTCTGGTCGTAGGGGGCCGTCGGCGCCTGGCCGCCGTACGCGTAAGGGTCGTACTGGCCGCCCTGGTACGGGTCGGCCTGGTACGCCTGGTCGTAGGCACCCTGCGGGTACTGCTGGGGCTGGGCGCCCTGGTACTGGTCGGTGCCGTAGCCGCCGTACTCGGCGCCCGCTCCCGCGTACGCGGTGGTGTCCCACTCCCCGTAGGACTGCTGCTGCGGTACGGCGGCCGGGTCCGCCTCCGCAGGGGGACGCCCGGTGTCCTCTCCCGGCGGCGGCCCCTCCTGACCGGCCTGCTGACCGGCCTCCTCGGCCTCCGCCTGGGCGCGCAGCCGGCGGGCCCGGCGGCCCTCGCCGGCCACCGCCTGCGCGGGGACGGGCTGCTCCTCGGGCAGGTCGTCGTCGATGTCGCGGCGCCGGCCGGGCAGCGCGAGCACGACGAGGACGACGGCCAGGGCGCCCTGGGTCCACAGCCAGGCGGTGTGGCCGGCCGGGTCGTCGAAGGCGACGTCCAGCCTCCCGCCGGTGGCGGGAAGCTGGAAGCCCTGGGCCCAGCCGTCGACCGTGGTGCGGGTGAGGGGCCTGCCGTCCAGGGTGGCCGTCCACCCGGCGGCGGCCGAGTCGGCCAGGCGCAGCACGCGGCCCGCCGGGCCGGCCGGGATCGTGGTGTGGATCTCGACGGGGCCGGCGGCGATGGGCAGGGCGGTGCCGGAGCCGGAGGCGGGCACGACGGCGGCGCGCGAGACCTCCTGGTCCACCCGCCACAGGGCGCTGCCGTCCTGCTGGCTGAGCCGGGTCAGCCCGGGCGTGGCGTCCAGGACGCGGCCGACCTCGCGGGGCGCGCCCTTGTGGACCAGGACGTAGCGCACGGCGAAGCCGCCGAGCTGGCCGGCCTGGTCGGCGCCGGAACCGGCGACGAGATTGGCGACGACCTTGTCGAGCCTGCCGTTCTCCCCGTCCGCCGCGGCCAGTTCGGCGTCGCCCATGCGGGCGCCGGAGCCGCGGACCAGCACATAGCCGACATGGCTGGTGGAGTCGCTGTCGAGGACCAGGGTGCGGGCCTGGTCGCGGGTGCCGCTCTCCTCGGCGACGAACGCGGGCACCTGCACCGGGTCGCGCCGCTCCAGGGGGCCGTCGGCACCGCGGATCATCCATCCTGCGGCGGCGAGCAGGGGGCCCGCGACCGAGGCGAAGGCGATCAGCGCGGCGACCGGCTGGCGCCAGCCGAAGCTCTGCTCGGCCACGCGCGCGCGTGCCCCGTCGGCGCCGACCGCGGCGGCGGCCAGGAGGCCGATGCCGTAGACGAGGGTGGCGGGGCCGGCCCAGGTGGAGCCGTTGGACAGGGCGGCGAAGAGCAGGCCGACCAGGGCGACCGACCAGGCGGCCCAGATCCCGGGCCGGCGCTCCGAGCGCAGCAGGGCGGCCAGCGCGGCCAGGACGATGCCGATGAGCATCAGCCCGTGCACCGTGCCGGGGCCGCCCGGACCGGCGCCGAGCAGGTCCAGGGCCGAGGCGGCCGAGGAGCCGTACTGCAGCCCGGCCTCCTTGAAGAAACCGAACGGCAGCAGTGAAAGCGACCAGGGCGCCAGCACCAGCAGCGGGGTGCCCAGCTGGACCAGGAACCGCAGCCCGTAGGCCACGATGTCGCCCCGGCGCACGGCCAGCACGCCGGCGCCCAGGACGAGCGCGACGGGCCAGACGATGGGCGTGAAGGCGGTGGTGACGGTCAGCAGCAGCGCGTACGCCCAGGTGGCGCGCCAGCTGCCGCGGGCGCCGGGGGCATGGGCCAGGCCGCCGGCCGCGATGCCCGCGCGGGCGATGAGCGGCAGCAGCACGGCCAGCACCGAGGTGCCGATCCGGCCGCCGGCCAGCGCGCCGGTGGTGGCGGGCAGGAAGGCGTAGACGACGGCCACCCACGCGCGCAGCAGGCGGGACTCGACGAGCGGGCGGGAGGCGAAGTACGCCGTGAACCCGGCCAGCGGCACGGAGCCGACCAGCAGCGCGGTGACCGCGAGGCCGGTGGAGCCGAACAGCAGGGAGGCCAGCATCGCCACCATGGCCAGGTACGGCGGCGCGGACGGGGTGCCGCCGGCGCCGACCGGGTGCCAGGCGTCGAGATAGCGCGACCACAGTTCGGAGGAGTCGGCCGGGGCGGGCAGCAGGGCGCCGCCCGCGAGCGCGCCACCGCCCAGCAGGCCCCGGCAGGCGACCAGGGAGACGGCCAGCAGCACCAGGAAGAGCACCGGGCCGGGCTTGCGGGCGATGCGCTTGAGGCGGGCGAACTGCTCGATCTCCAGATAGTCGGCGTCGTCACCGCCGGGCCCGGACTCGACGGCGCCGCCGTGCCGGCCGGCGGAGGAGACCTCGGGGTCGGAGCGCCCGACGAGGTTGCTCGCGACCTGTTCCACGGTGGCGCGGATGGTGGCGCCCGGCGGCGGGAACAGGGCTCGCAGCTCGGCCTTGTCGATCTGGGGGCGGCCTCGCCGGCTGCGGGCGGCGATGATCCGCTCGGGGCGCAGCAGCGTGCCCATCAGACCGCGGATCTCGTCGACGGCCTGTCCGGGGACCTTGCCGACGAGGTAGGCGACGGTGCGCAGCAGCGTGCCGAGGACGAGGCGGAGCAGCACCCAGGGCAGCGCGGCCGTACGGGTGTTGACCAGGAGGGTGTAGACGGCACCGGCCTTGTCGACCTTGTGCGGGGATGCGGCCGTGCGGCCCACGCAGTCGACGGTGCGGCGCTCGCGGGAGGCCGCCTCCGCGTGTCGTACGACGGCCTCGGGGGCGACCAGGACGCGGTGGCCGGCGGCGGACGCGCGCCAGCACAGGTCGACGTCGTCGCGCATCAGGGGCAGCCGGCGGTCGAACCCGCCGAGCTGCTCGAAGACGTCGCGCCGGATCAGCATGCCCGCGGTGGACACCGACAGCACGGGCCGCACGTGGTCGTGCTGGCCCTGGTCCTGTTCGCGGCGGTCCAGGCCGGTCCAGCGGCGGCCGGAGTTGGCGATGCTGACGCCCACCTCGAGAAGCTGGCGGCGGTCGTACCAGCCGCGGAGCTTGGGGCCGACGACCGCCACGTCGTCGCGGCCGAGTTCGTGCTCGTCGTCGACGACCCGCAACAGCTGGGCCAGGGCGTCGGGTTCGGGAGCGCAGTCGTCGTGCAGCAGCCAGAGCCACTGCACGGGCTCGCCGTGCGGGAGCTCGGGCAGGTCGTAGGCGTCGTCGCGCCAGGAGCGCGTGACGGGGTCCCAGCCACTGGGGCGCTTGAGGTACGGCAGATCGTCCGGAGTGAGGACCGGGGCGGTGCGGGTGGCCTCCTCGACGGCCTGGCCGAAGCCGGTGCGCCGGGCGAGGTGCAGCACGCGGTCGGCGCCGAGGGCGTCGGTGATCACCTGGGCGGAGTCGTCGGCGCTGCCGGTGTCGGCCGCCACAACGTACTGCACCGGGCGCTCCTGGCCGAGCAGGCCGGCCAGTGCGTCGGGCAGCCAGCGGGCGCCGTCGTGCGAGACGAGGACGGCGGTGACCACATGCCGTGGGAACTCCGGCGGGCGGGTCGGGTCGAACTCCGTCGCGCGCGCGTGGTCGGACGGCGCTGCGGCGGCGACGCCGTAGTGGGCTGCCGTATGGCTGGGCACGGACATCGAGATACGGCCCCGGTTCGGTGGATGGCTGTCGACGCCTGTGCCCCGTGGGGGCAGCGGGGCGTCTCGGACGAGCGACCACACTACTGGCTGGCCAGCACAGCGGCCCGTCGCCTGTGGATAACCCACCTGCGACGGGCCGTTCGTGACGTTTGCGTGGGGGGATCGTGCCGGGCGTCCGGGTGCGGTGCCGGGTCAGACGGCCGCCTTCTTCAGCCGGCGTCGCTCGCGCTCGGACAGACCGCCCCAGATGCCGAAGCGCTCGTCGTTGGCCAGGGCGTACTCGAGGCACTCGGAGCGGACCTCACAGGCGAGGCAGACCTTCTTGGCCTCGCGGGTGGAGCCGCCCTTCTCGGGAAAGAAGGACTCGGGGTCGGTCTGGGCGCACAGCGCGCGCTCCTGCCAGCCGAGTTCCTCGTCCGCGTCGTCGACCAGCAGTTGCTGCACCAGCTCGGTCATGTGCGCCCCTCGTCTGTCTTTCGCGTCCCCGTGATGTAGCCGTTACCGATTCCGGCTGAACGACACGAGTGAAATTACAAGTGTGCTGCTCCGGGCGAGTCAAGCCGAGATCTGCTATTGGGCCCCTTATTCACTCTGCGGAACCAAGGCCATGCGGAAAGTGTTCAAATCGGCATAAACCTTGACACGCACGCGGGGCCCCAGGACCTCCAGCCCCTCACGGAGCCCCCCACGGAGCCCCCACAGGGAAGGACGCCCAGGGCTTCGATCTCGTTCCGACACGCGCACCGAAACGAACCGGATCACAGTCGGATCACGAGATCGCAACGGGGGTTGCGCGCCCGGCATGTGCGCCATGTGTCCCGGTCTCCCCATGAGCAAACCTTTCATCTGGGAGGTGAACCGGATGAGGTGAAACGTGTCCCACATTCCGGGCGCCGAGTTGACACTGAAGGTGTGAACCGGTGTCCTTGTGGGCATGCTCGCGAACTCGGCATCCACCACGACCCGCACCGCCGGGTCCCACGGTGCTGCCCGCGCTCGCTGTAGCTGTTGCTGTTCCGGCCGCTGTTGAGCCACGCGCACACGCGCGCTCCAGCCGCCGTCCGGGCCCTCGGGGTCCGGGCCCCGTTCCCCTCTGACCTTCTTTCACTGAGGAACCACCCCGCCCATGAACAGCGACAGCGACCTCCAGATCGCCGGCGACATCCTCGAGGTCCCGCACCTCCTCCAGACCCCGCGCGAGCACCCGGCCACCGTGGCCGAGTTCGTGGGCCTGGCCCGCTCCATCGCAGCCGACCGCGCCCAGTGGCAGCACCTGGTCCGCTACGACGCGACGACCCGCTGGTACCACCGGCTGCGCACCGGCCCGGGCTACGAGGTGTGGCTGCTGTCCTGGGTGCCCGGGCAGGGCAGCGGGCGGCACGACCACGGCCCGTCCTCCGGCGTGCTGACCGTCCTGGACGGCACGCTGACCGAGCGCACGGAGCAGGGCACGCGGGCGCTGGAGGCGGGCGCGCAGCGGGTGTTCGCGCCGGGGTACGTGCACGAGGTCGTCAACGACGCACTCGAGCCGGCGGTCACCCTGCACGTGTACTTCCCCGGCCTGACCCAGATGCCCATGCACCCCCGGTCGGCGACCGGGCGTGCCGCGACCGCCGCCCGGTGCGCGGGCGCCCCGCACGACCCGGTGGACGCCGTCAGCGCGTGAGGCCCGCCCGCGAGGACGTACGTCGTACGCGGACAATCGTGTGCCGCGGTGTCGTACCCGCCTGCAAGACTGTTTCCATGCGGATTGTGGTTCTGGCAGGCGGCATCGGTGGTGCCCGGTTCCTGCGCGGTCTGAAGCGGGCCGTGCCGGACGCGGACGTCACGGTCATCGGCAACACCGGCGACGACATACACCTCTTCGGGCTGAAGGTCTGCCCGGACCTGGACACGGTGATGTACACGCTCGGCGGCGGCATCAACGAGGAGCAGGGCTGGGGCCGGGCCGACGAGACCTTCCACCTCAAGGAGGAGCTCGCGGCGTACGGCGTCGGACCGGGGTGGTTCGGGCTCGGCGACCGGGACTTCGCCACACACATCGTGCGCTCCCAGATGATCGGCGCGGGATACCCGCTGAGCGCGGTCACCGAGGCGCTGTGCGACCGGTGGAAGCCCGGTGTGCGGCTGATCCCGATGACCGACGACCGCGTGGAGACCCATGTCGCCGTCACAGTCCCCGACAGCGGCTCCGCCGCGGGCTCCGGCGAGCGCAAGGTGGTCCACTTCCAGGAGTACTGGGTGCGGCTGCGGGCGTCGGTGCCGGCCGAGGCCATCGTGCCGGTCGGCGCGGAGCAGGCGAAGCCGGCGCCGGGAGTGCTGGAGGCGATCGCCGAGGCGGACGTCATCCTCTTCCCGCCGTCCAACCCCGTCGTCTCCGTCGGCACCATCCTGGCCGTGCCCGGTATAAGGGAGGCGATCGCCGACGCCGGGGTGCCGGTGATCGGTCTGTCCCCCATCGTCGGGGACGCGCCCGTGCGCGGGATGGCGGACAAGGTCCTGGCGGCGGTGGGCGTGGAGTCCACGGCCGCCGCGGTGGCCGAGCACTACGGCTCCGGGCTGCTCGACGGCTGGCTCGTCGACACGGTGGACGCCGGCTCCGTGGAGCGGGTGGAGGCGGCGGGCATCCGGTGCCGGGCGGTGCCGCTGATGATGACCGACGTCGACGCGGCCGCCGAGATGGCGCGCGAGGCGCTCGCGCTGGCCGAGGAGGTGCGGGGAGCGTGACCGGCACGCCGTCCACGGACGCCCCGGGTGACGGGGCCGCGCCCGCGTTGCGGGTCTGGGCCGTGCCCGGGATTCCCGAGGTCGCGCCGGGCGACGACCTGGCCAAGCTGATCGCCGGTGCCGAACCCGGCCTGGCCGACGGGGACGTCCTGCTCGTCACGTCGAAGATCGTCTCCAAGGCGGAGGGGCGGGTCGTCGAGGCGGCCGACCGGGAGGCCGCGATCGACGCCGAGACCGTGCGGGTGGTGGCCCGGCGCGGACCCCTGCGGATCGTGGAGAACCGGCAGGGGCTCGTCATGGCGGCCGCCGGCGTCGACGCTTCCAACACCCCTTCCGGCACCGTCCTGTTGCTGCCCGAGGACCCGGACGCCTCCGCGCGGGCGATCCGCGACGGCCTGCGGGACGCACTCGGCGTCACCGTCGGGGTGATCGTCACCGACACCTTCGGGCGGCCCTGGCGCGCGGGCCTCACGGACGTCGCCATCGGCGCCGCCGGCCTGCGTGTGCTGGACGACCTGCGCGGCGGCACGGACGCGCACGGCAACCCGCTCGGCGCGACCGTCGTCGCCACCGCCGACGAGCTCGCCGCCGCCGGCGACCTGGTCAAGGGCAAGGCGGCCGGACTGCCCGTCGCCGTGGTGCGCGGGCTGGCGCACCTGGTGGCGGCGGACCGTGGGGAGGGCGCGAGGGCCATGGTGCGTGACGCGCACGACGACATGTTCCGGCTCGGCACCTCAGAGGCCGTGCGGGAGGCGGTGACCCAGCGGCGCACCGTACGGTCCTTCACCGGCGAGCCCGTCGACCCCGGCGCGGTACGGCGCGCGGTGGCCGCGGCGGTGACCGCGCCGGCGCCGCACCACACCACGCCGTGGCGGTTCGTACTGCTGGAGTCCGCCGGGTCGCGGACGCGGTTGCTCGACGCCATGCGGGACGCCTGGGTCGCGGACCTGCGCCGGGACGGCAAGAGCGAGGAGTCCGTCGCCAGGCGGATCCGGCGCGGCGACGTGCTGCGCAGCGCGCCGTATCTGGTGGTGCCGTGCCTGGTCATGGACGGCTCCCACACCTACGGCGACGCGCGGCGGGACGGTGCCGAGCGGGAGATGTTCGTGGTCGCCGCCGGGGCGGGGGTGCAGAACTTCCTGGTCGCGCTGGCCGGGGAGCGGCTCGGGTCGGCATGGGTGTCCTCGACGATGTTCTGCCGGGACGTGGTGCGCGAGGTGCTGGAGCTGCCGGAGACCTGGGATCCGATGGGGGCGGTGGCGGTCGGGCACCCGGCGGAGTCGCCGGGGCCGCGGCCGGAGCGGGAGGCGGGGGCGTTCATCGAGGTGCGGTGATACGGCCCCTCGCGCGGGGCGACCGCCTACGCTCGTAGGGCCCCGTTGGTACTTCCGACACTCCTGGGATCTCGTTCGTGGCAGGACGCTTCGCTCCACGGCCCACACGTGCAACCGTGCGCGGTGGTCATCTCCCCGTGCCCGCCGCGGGTGTGCCGCGGCAGGCCGCCGCGCCCGGGCGGGCCCGGACGTGGGCACCGGAGGAGCCGCTCGACCTGGGGCTGGTGCTCGGGCCGCTGCGGCGGGGGCCGGGCGATCCGACGTTCCGGGTGATGCCCGACGGGTCGGTGTGGCGGGCCAGCCGCACGCCGCTCGGGCCCGGGACGCTACGGGTGTTCGCGCGCGGCGGGGAGGTGTGCGGCCAGGCCTGGGGGCCGGGGGCCGAGTGGCTGCTGGAGCAGCTGCCCGACCTGCTCGGCGCCGCCGACGATCCGTCCGCGTTCCGGCCGCGGCACCGGCTGCTGGCGATGACGCGGCACCGGCGGCCGGGACTTCGGCTGACCCGGACCGGGCTGGTGCTGGAGTCGCTGATCCCGTCGGTCCTGGAGCAGAAGGTCACGACGGTCGAGGCGTACGCGGCCTGGCGGGTACTCGTACGGAAGTACGGGGAACCCGCGCCCGGGCCCGCGCCCGGGCGGATGTACGTGATGCCGGCGCCACGGACGTGGGCGCTGATCCCGTCGTGGGAGTGGCACCGGGCCGGGGTCGACGACAAGCGGGCCTCCACGGTGCTGCGGGCCGTGCGGGTCGCGGCGCGGCTGGAGGAGGCGGTGCGGATGTCTCCGGCGGCGGCGCAGGAACGGTTGGAGCTGGTGTCCGGGATCGGGCCGTGGACTTCGGCGGAGACCGTGCAGCGCAGCCACGGGGCGGCGGACGCGGTGACGGTCGGGGATCTGCATCTGCCGGGGATCGTGGGGTTCGCCCTGGCCGGGGACCGGGACGCGGACGATGCGGAGATGCTGCGCCTGCTCGAGCCGTATGCGGGCCAGCGGCATCGGGCCGCCCGGTTGATCCTGCTGAGCGGGCGGGTTCCGCCCAGGCGCGCGCCGCGGATGCCGAAGGGGAACATCGGACGGCTGTGAGGCGGGCCGCGTCGAGCCGGGCGGCCGGGACGGCTCACCGGCGCCGGCCGTGCCCGGCACGCCCGGCCTTCAGGTGGGTGGGCGGCAGTTCCGCGGACGGTGCCCCGTGCCCACCGCACCGCTACTGGTCCGAGGAGAACCGGACCGCCCCCGCGGGGATCTGCGCGTCGCACCAGACCCTCACGCCGTCCCGCAGCTCGTTGTCGGCGCCGACCACCGCGCCGTCGCCGATGACCGTGCCGGTGAGGACGGAGCGGGTGCCGATACGGGCGCGGGTGCCGATGAGGGAGTCGGTGATGACCGCGCCGGGCTCGATGACGGCGCCGGGCAGGATCGTGCTGCCGGAGACCCGCGCGCCCTCGGCGACGAACGCCCCCTCGCCCACCACCGTGCCGCCGGTCAGCTTGGCGTCGGGGGCGACGACCGCCGTGGGCAGGACCAGGCGGTCGCCGCAGCGACCGGGGACGGCCGGGGACGGGGCACGGCCGAGGACCAGGTCCGCCGAGCCGCGCACGAAGGCGGCCGGGGTGCCGAGGTCCAGCCAGTAGGTCGAGTCGACCATGCCCTGCAGATGGGCGCCGGCCGCGAGGAGGTCCGGGAAGGTCTCGCGCTCGACCGACACCGGGCGGCCCTGCGGGATCGAGTCGATGACCGAGCGGCGGAAGACGTACGCCCCCGCGTTGATCTGGTCGGTGACGATCTCCTCCGGGGTCTGCGGCTTCTCCAGGAAGGCGAGGACGCGGCCGGTGCCGTCGGTGGGGACCAGGCCGTAGGCCCTCGGGTCCGTCACCTTCGTCAGGTGCAGCGAGACGTCCGCGCCCGTCGTCTCGTGCGTGCGCACCAGCGCCCGGATGTCCAGCCCGGTCAGGATGTCGCCGTTGAAGATCAGGACCGGCTCGTCGGGGCCGGAGTGCAGGCGCGGGGCGACGTTGCGGATGGCGCCCCCGGTGCCCAGGGGCTCCTCCTCGGTGACGTACTCGAGGTGGAGCCCGAGCGCGGAGCCGTCGCCGAAGTACGGCTCGAAGACCTCGGCCAGATAGGACGTGGCGAGCACGATGTGTTCCACGCCCGCCGCTCTCGCCCGCGCCAGCTGATGCGTGAGGAACGGCACACCCGCCGCCCGCACCATGGGCTTGGGGGTGTGCACCGTGAGCGGGCGCAGCCGGGTGCCCTTGCCGCCGACCAGGAGGATCGCTTCTGTCACCTGTCGTCTCTGCTTCCTGCCGGGACCGGCCGATCTTTCCTTCGGCCGGCCAGTGTATGCAGCCCTCGTGCAGCTGCGTGCGGCTGTGTCCGGCTCCGTCCTCAGCGGCCCTGGTAGCGCGCCGCGGCCGAGCGGGCCGAGCCGAGCTTGCCGTAGAGCTGCCGTCCGGGGCAGTCGGTGGCATAGCCGTCCCGATGGCCGGAGATCACGTTCAGACGTACGTTCTTTCCTTTTTGGTAGAGGTTGCCACCGCCGGACTTCAGATATGTCTTTCCGAGCGGATTCATGCCGTAGAGGCCCAACTTCCACGCGGTCAGCCGTGCGATGGCCGTCACGGCGGCCGCGGCGGGCTTGGAGTTGCCGTAGGAGCCGATGACCGCGATTCCCACGGTGTCGCTGTTGAACCCGAGGGTGTGGGCACCCAGTACCGGCTTCGCCACGCCGCCGGCCCGGCCCTCGTAGATGTTCCCGCACTTGTCGACGAGGAAGTTGTAGCCGATGTCCCGCCAGCCCATGCTCTTGACGTGATAGCGGTAAATACCGCGGATGACCGAGGGGGCCTGCGAGCAGCTGTAGTTGTTGCCCGAGGCGGTGTGGTGGACGAAGGCCGCCCTGACCTTCTTCGTGTAGACGAACCCCGGGTCGCGCAGTGACTCGTCCGCGCCCCAGCCGCGGCGCGTGACGATGCGCGGGCGCGGGCCGATGTACGGCTTTGCGCGCTGTCCTGCCGTCAGTTCGGCGCCGCGCAGGGCGAGCAGCTCGCGCTCGCTGTCCTCGCGGTCGAGCGCCGGCATCTCGGTGGAGCCGAGCGGGGCGAGGCCGGCGTTGACGGCGGAGGCGGAGGTGGCGGCGGAGGTGGCGGCGGAGGCTGCGGAAGCCTCCTCGTCCAGGTCACCGGTTGCCGACTGGCCGGGCTGCGGACCGGCCCCCGGCGGCTGCTCGCCGGGGTCGACGAGTTCGAGGCGCAGGCCAGAGGGCAGCGCGACCGGCGCGGCGCCCCGGCCGCGGTCCCCGGCGTCGGCGCGGACGCGCAGGTCGACGCCGTCACAGTCGCCCACCCACAGCGGTGCGGTGGCGCCGCGGACGTGCCCGGAGATCCGCTCGGCCGTGCCGGGGTCGGCTCCGTGGTCGGCGTTGTGGGTGTCGACGTCCTGCCAGCCGGACCAGGCGCCGGTGGTGGCGGAGCGGGTACGGATCCGGACGCTGCCATGCAGTTCGGTGTCGGGGTCGTCCCAGATGACGCCGACCAGCGAGAAGCGCCGTACGTCCGGGCGGTACAGGCCCTGTTCGGGGACGGCGCCGTCGGCGGGGTTGTCGCGGTTGAGGGGAACGAGGGGCAGGGACTGGGTGCCGCCGGGGACGGGCGCCTGCCCGGCGGCCCACGCCCCTGACGCAGACGCCACGCTCGCCGGCTCCGCTCCCGCCGCCGTCGCCGCGGCTGCGGGGAGGCCCGGCGCGAAGGCGAGGGCGGCCGCGCAGCTGACACCGATCGAGGAAGCAAGGAATCCGTATCGACGCATGCCCCTGATCTTGGACATACTCATACATATCTGTCCATTGGGAAATTGACGGTCCGTCGGCTTCCGTTCCGCCGAACCGGTGGCCTTCCGATCGCTGTCCGGTGGACGTCCGGAGGCCCGGCGGCGGCGCCGCGCGGTGCCCGAGTGCGGCTGCGCGTACCCTGGCCCGGGTGAACGCCACCGACCGCACCCCTGCCGACCTGCTGCGTTCCGCGCTCGCCGCGGATCCCGGACGCCCGCTGGTGACCTTCTACGACGACGCCACGGGCGAACGCGTCGAATTGTCCGTGGCCACCTTCGCCAATTGGGTGGCCAAGACCGCCAACCTCCTTCAGGGGGACCTCGCGACCGGCCCCGGCGACCGGGTCGCGCTGCTGCTGCCCGCCCACTGGCAGACGGCGGTGTGGCTGCTGGCGTGCGCGTCGGTGGGCGTGGTCGCGGACGTCGGCGGGGACCCGGGGGCGGCCGACGTCGTGGTCAGCGGGCCGGACATGCTGGAGGTGGCGCGCGCCTGCTCAGGGGAGCGCATCGCGCTGGCGCTGCGGCCCCTGGGCGGGCGGTTCCCCGAGCCGCCGCAGGGTTTCGCCGACTACGCCGTCGAGGTGCCGGGGCAGGGCGACCGGTTCGCGCCGTTCGCCCCGGTGGACCCGGAGGATTCGGCGCTGATCGTGGCCGGCGCGGAGTACACGGCGGCGGAGGTCGTGGAGCGGGCCCGGGCGGAGGCGCCGGCGCTGGACCTGACGGGCCCGGGCTCCCGGCTGCTGTCGGCGCTGCCGTACGACACCTGGGAAGGGCTCAGCGCCGGGCTCTACGCACCGCTGGCCGCCGGCGGCTCGGTGGTCCTGTGCCGGAACCTGGACCAGCTGGGCGCGGACGCCCTGGCCAAGCGCATCGAGACCGAACGGGTCACGGCGACGGCGAGGTGAGCGGCGCGGGTGTGCCCAGGCCCGCAGGCCACCGCGGCCGGCCCACTCCCCCGTTCTCACCCGTTCGGCCCAGCACCACCCACCCCCCTGGCCCCCTCCGGGCCATGGTCGTAGGAGCAGCACCGCAGGCTCGTACGGCATGAGGGGTGGTCTCAGACGTGACCCGCAGGGCAGGCGACGTCCCGGACGGACCGGCCGAGGACCGTGCCGGGGCCATGGGGCCGGGCCTGGGCTCGTCGGCCGTCGCGACCGGACGCATACGCCGGCGCCGCCGCTGGCTGCGGGGCACCGCGCTCGGGATGGGCGTCCTGGTCCTGGGGGCCGCGGGGATCGGGTGGGCGGTCTACGCCAAGCTCAGCGGCAACATCACCGCCGACGAGGCGGCCGCGGCCGAGCTGAGGCGGTACGAGAAGGAGCGGCCCACCGCACTGGTCAAGGGCGCGCAGAACATCCTGCTGATCGGCTCGGACACGCGCGCGGGGGACGACAACGGGCAGTACGGGCGGGACTCGGGGACCGAGCGGTCCGACACCGTGATCCTGCTGCACCTGGCCGCCGACCGGCGCAGCGCCACCGCCGTGTCCCTGCCCCGCGATCTGATGGTGGACGTGCCGAGCTGCCGCCGCCCGGACGGCAGCCGCACCGAGCCGATGTTCGCGATGTTCAACTACGCCTACGCGATGGGCGGTTCGGCCTGCACGATCCGTACCGTCGAGAAGCTCACCGGTGTCCGGGTCGACCACCACGTGGTCGTCGACTTCAGCGGGTTCAAGGAGATGGTCGACGCGGTCGACGGCGTCGAGGTGTGCCTGAAGGAACCCGTCGACGACAAGGCCGCCAAGCTGCGGCTGCCCGCGGGCCGGGTGACGCTCGACGGTGAGCAGGCCCTCGGCTACGTCCGGGCCCGCAAGTCGCTGGGCAACGGCAGCGACACCGACCGGATGGAGCGCCAGCAGCGGTTCCTCGGCGCCCTCGTCAACAAGGTGCGCAGCGACGACGTCCTGCTGAACCCGGTGAAGCTGTATCCGGTCCTGGACGCGGCCACGTCCTCCCTGACCACCGACCCGGACCTGGCGAGTCTGCGCGGTCTCTACCAACTCGTGCGCGGGCTGCGCGACATCCCCACCGAACGGGTGCGGTTCCTGACGGTTCCGCGGGAGTCGTACGTCTACAACGCCAACCGCGACCAGCTGGTGGAACCGGAGGCCGAGAAACTGTTCGCCCGGCTGCGCAGGGACCAGCCGGTGGAGGTCGCCGGCGAAGTTCCACGGGATTTGGGAGCAAACGGCGGCAATTCGGCTTACGCGGGTTCCACGCGTCCCGATTCAGGGCCCGAATCGGGGCCGGGAGATGATTCGTCTGCGCAGTCGCACGACTACGTTCGGTACCTTTTTCCGGGCGCGTACGACGACGGCGAGCGGGTCCGGGGCTCCGGGAACCCGCCCTCCCCCACCCCCACGTACCGCGGCAACACCGCCGCCGAGGACTTCTGCGGGTAAAGCCGCGGCCAAAGGCGAACTTTTGTCCAAAGAAATGGGCGGATTGCCCAGTTGTAGGGACGTGGAATTTGTCACCGGCGTCGCTCAATGCCGAACCGGCCGGATAGTGTGAGCGACCCGGTGCACCCGACCGCGAGGACCCTTGGGTCGTGCACTGCGTGAACCAGATCTGAGCGCCTGGGGGGGAAGGCGCCGCGTGGCCCCGACGGAGGATTCGGTAAACCGTGGACGCGCAAGGCCGTGGGCGGGCGGACAACATCGATCCCGCAGACCAGTGGGTGCTCAATCCGAACACCGGCGAATACGAGCTGCGACTGGCTCCTTCCGCTCCGCAGTCGGCGGTCCCGGGGCCGCGCAGACCGGGCCCGCGGCCCCCACGGGGCAACGGCGGCACGGGCGGCGCCACGCGCGCCGACGGTGCCGCGCCGTACCGGGCCGCCACGCCGGGCCGCCGGTCGCCCGGCTCGCCCGGCGCCCCCGGAGCGCCCGGCGCCCCCGGAGCGCCCGGCCCCGAGGTCCCGCACCCCCGCCGCAGGCGCGCCGCGCCCGAGGAGCCGCTGCCGGGACGGCGTGGGCGCCGGCCGGTCAAGAAGAAGTCGAGGGCGAAGAAGGTGCTGCTGTGGACCGGCGGGTCCATGGCCTTCGTCGTGCTCGCGGCGGCGACGGCCGGCTATCTCTACATCAAGCACCTCAACGACAACATCACCGCCGTCTCCGACGACGGCGCGAGCACCGGTGGCTTCCAGAAGGACAAGGCCATCAACATCCTGCTGATCGGCACGGACAAGCGCACCGGCAAGGGCAACACCGGCTACGGCGACTCCGGCAGCGTCGGTCACGCCGACACCAACATCCTGCTGCACGTCTCCAAGGACCGCTCCAACGCGACCGCGCTGAGCATCCCGCGTGACCTGATCGTCAACGTCCCGGACTGCCCGACCCAGCAGCCCGACGGCAGCACCAAGGTCATCCCCGGCACGCCGAACGTCCGCTTCAACACCAGCCTCGGCCAGGACGGCCGTACGCCGAGCTGCACCATGCGCACGGTCACCGAGCTGACCGGCATCACCCCGGACGACTTCATGGTCGCCGACTTCAACGCGGTCAAGACACTGACCACGGCGGTCGGCGGGGTCGACGTGTGTCTGGGCAAGGACATAAAGGACAAGGACTCGCACCTCAATCTGAAGAAGGGCATGCAGCACATCCAGGGCGAGACCGCGCTGGCCTTCGTACGCACCCGGCACGCGGTCGGTTTCGGCGGCGACCTGAGCCGGATCACGCTGCAACAGCAGTTCCTCAGCGCGCTGATGCGGAAGCTGAAGTCCAACTCCACGCTCTCCAACCCCGCGAAGATGGTGGACGTGGCCGAGGCGGCCACCAAGGCGCTGACCGTGGACTCGAAGATCAAGAGCATCGGCAAGCTGAAGGACCTCGGTCTGGAGCTCGGCAAGCTCGATCCCAAGAACCTGACCTTCACCACCGTGCCGGTGGTCGACAACCCGGCGGAGAAGGTCCACGCGACGGTCGTCCTCAACAGGACGCCGGCCGAGCAGGTCTTCCAGGCGGTGCGGAACGACGTCTCCTTCACCAAGGTCAAGAACGACAAGAAGAAGGAGAAGGACGCCGAGGCGGCCCGTCTCAAGGGCACCCAGTCGGCCGCTTCCGAGGTGCGGGTCCGCGTCATGAACGGGGGGGCGGCCGCCGGCAGCGCACAGGAAACTCTTACCTGGCTGCAGAACGATGAGGGCGTGCTCAAGTCGGAGAACGCAGGCAACGCGCCTCAGGAACTCGGTAGGACCACGCTGGAGTACGCGCCCGACCAGGCCGCCCAGGCGCGCAAACTCGCCGCGATCATGGGACTGCCCGGGTCCGCGCTGAAGCCGGGCAAGAGCGTGACCAACTCCCAGGGCCTGCCCGCGATGACGCTGACGCTGGGCAAGGACTTCAAGGGCGCGGGCGTGCCGCTCACCGCTCCGACGAAGGCGCCGGACGTCGACAAGTCCACAGCGGACAAGGTTGAGTGCGCCAAGTGACCTGACGGGCCTGTTGTGCGTCTAACAAGACGTATGGCAGGCCCGTTTGGCGGCGCGAGGGTGGGGAGGCAGGGGACATGACGCAGAGCAGTGTGCGCGGGGAGGGGACGCGACCGGGCGTCCGGCGCACTCGAGGTGTGGACTGGACGGACGGACGGCCGCAGGAGGACGAGACCGCACCGGACGGCGACGGCCCAGGCAGAGGCGACGGCAACGGGCACCGGCACGGCGGGGGGCGCCGGGGCGGAGGCAAGCGGCGCGTACTGCGCTGGTCCGCGACGACGCTGGCGGTCCTGATACTCGGGACGGCCGGCGCCGGATACCTCTACTACGAGCACCTGAACAACAACATACGCAAGGGCCAGCGCAGCAGCGGCGACTCCGAGGCGCAGAAGTCGAAGCCGAACTCGGCCGGCCAGACGCCCATGAACATCCTGCTGATCGGCTCCGACAGCCGTAACTCCGACGCGAACGTGGCCCTCGGCGGCAGCCGGGACAACCGCGGCAATCCGCCGCTGGGCGACGTGCAGATGCTCATCCACCTGTCGGCCGACCGCAAGAGCGCCGCCGTGGTGAGTATCCCCCGCGACACCCGGGTCGACATCCCCCAGTGCACGGACCCCAAGACCGGCAAGGTCTATCCGCCGGTCAACACCATCATCAACGAGTCGCTGGCCCGCGGTGGCGCCGGCTGCACGCTCGCCACCTGGCAGAACCTCACCGGTGTGTACATCGACCACTGGATGACGATCGACTTCGCGGGCGTGGTGCAGATGGCGGACGCCATCGGCGGCGTCGACGTCTGCGTGAAGCAGAACGTGTGGGACCGGCCGCTGCCGGGCGTGCCCGGTGGCTCGGGACTGAAGCTGACGGCCGGCACCCACAAGGTGAAGGGCAAGCAGGCCCTGCAGTGGCTGCGCACCCGGCACGCCTGGGGCAGCGACCCGCTGCGGGCCAGGGCCCAGCACATGTACCTGAACGCGATGATCCGCGAACTCAAGGGGCAGAACGTCTTCACCGGCACCGGCCGGCTGATGGACCTGGCCGAGGCGGCCACGAAGTCGCTGCAGGTGTCCGAGGAGATCGGCACGGTCAAGAAGCTGTACGACCTCGGCATGCAGCTCAAGACGGTGCCGACGGACCGCATCACCATGACGACCATGCCGTGGGTCGAGGACGCGCAGAACCGCGACCACGTCGTGCCGGACGCCGCCAACGCCCAGAAGATGTGGAAGATGCTCCGCGACGACGTGCCCTTCGACGCCAACGGCAAGGACTCGGGCTCCGGCGCGCAGAAGACCACGGACCAGGCGCAGGCCTCCTCGGACACCGCCGACCCGGACGGCCAGATCGGCGTCACGGTGCAGAACGGCACCCGTACGGCCACCCTCGGCCCGGTGTCCCGCCGGGCGACCGACATCAGCCAGGTGCTGGTGCAGAAGGGGTTCACCAAGGCAGCCGCCGACGCATCGGTGACACCGTCCGCGGACGAGACGGTCGTCCGCTACCCGAGCGCCGAACTGAAGGGTGACGCGGAACGCGTGGCCAAGGTGCTGGGCATCCCGGCGAGCGCGGTGGAGAAGTCCACCGACGTCTCCGGCGTCACCGTCGTCGTGGGCGCGGACTGGCGCACGGGCTCCACCTACCCGAAGCAGACGGCCCCGAAGGCGGGCGACATCCCGCAGAACTCCGACGCCATCAACGGCGCGGACACCCAGCAGTGCATGGACGTGTACGCGCCCTACCGCTGGTAGCCGTACGGGCCGGACCAGCCGTACCGGCGACGCTAGGCGCCCCTCTCCGGGCGAGAGGGGCCCTTCGCGATGCTCGGCCCGTTCGTGCGGACGCTCAGTCGGCCGCGGCGAGGACCGCCGGCCGCCGCGACGCGATGACCTTCCTCGCCAGCGACCTCGGGCTGGTGAGGAAGCCCCAGCCCCACGACATGTGCATGGTGGCCAGGGCCACGGGGATGCGCAGCCGGGCCCGCAGCGGCAGCCCCTTGCCCGCGGGCAACGAACCGGTCGCGATCGCCGCCAGATAGCCGCCGGGGACCAGCAGGCCCCACGGGGTCAGGACGGCGCCCACCACGAAGCCCGCAGCGATGGCGCACACGGCGGTCGGCGGGGCGAGGTAGCGCAGGTTGATGGAGCCCTCGTGGTAGCGGGCGACGACGTGCCGCCAGCGGCCGTAGTCCTTGTACTGCTTGGCGAGGGCCTTGATGTTCGGGCGGGGGCGGTAGGAGACGCGCAGCTCGGGCGAGAACCAGATCAGGCCGCCCGCCTCGCGGATGCGGAAGTTCAGCTCCCAGTCCTGGGCGCGGACGAACTCCTCGTTGTAGCCGCCCTGCTGTTCGAGGGCCGCGCGGCGGAACACACCCAGGTAGACCGTCTCCGCCGGGCCGGCCTGGCCGCCCGTGTGGAAGGCTGCGTTGCCGACGCCGATCTTCGAGGTCATCGCGGCCGCCACCGCGTGCTCCCAGTCGTTCTCGCCCTCGGCGTGCATGATGCCGCCGACGTTCTGCGCGCCGGTCTCCTCCAGGAGCCGGACCGCCGTGGCGATGTAGTTCGGCGACAGCATCCCGTGGCCGTCGACGCGCACCACGATCGGGTGGCGCGAGGCCTTGATCGCCGCGTTGAGTGCGGCGGGGGTGCGGCCGGTGGGGTTCGGGACCGTGTGCACGCGCGGGTCGTCGCGGACGAGCTCGGCGGCGATCTCGTCCGTGCGGTCCGTGGATGGACCGAGGGCGATCACGACCTCCATCTCGCCGTCGTACTCCTGCGCGAGGATCGCTTCGACGGCCCCGCGCAGATGCCGCTCCTCGTTGAGGACGGGCATGATCACAGACACGGCGGGGAGCCGCACGTCGGGCTTGGCGTTCATCGGTGCTCACGTTAACGCAAACGGGCGACACCGGTGCGCGCCGCGGGGGCCGCTTCACCGGGCAGCAGATCGTATGGGCCTACGGTGCTCACGGTGCCCACCCACGCCATATGCGGAGGTGTCCCTGCATGTCCACCACCTCGTCCCGGCCACCCGCCCCGCCGCAGCGCCGGCCGCAGCAGGCCCCCGCCCCGTCGCGGCCGGCCCGCGTGCCGTACGCGCCCGTACCGCGCCGGAGGCCGCGCTGGGCCATGCGGGCGGCGACCACGCTGTCGGTGGTGGTGCTCGCCTCCGCGGGGATCGGGCACGCGGTGGTCTCCAGCCTGGACGCCGACATCGAGCGGGTCGACCCCTTCAAGGACATGAAGAACCGCCCGCGGGCGGGCCACGGCACGAACGTCCTGCTGGTCGGCACCGACGGCCGGGACCGGATCACTGAGCAGGAGAAGCGCAGGTACCGGCTGGGCGGGCAGCCCTGCCACTGCACCGACACCATGATGATCGTGCATCTGTCGCAGGACCGGGAGCGTGCCACCGTGGTCAGCCTGCCGCGCGACTCCTACGCCGAGCTTCCCGCCCAGGCCGGCCGGACCACGGGCAAACCGCGCGGACCGCACCCGATCAAGCTGAACGCGGCCTACGCGGAAGGCGGGCCGAACCTGACCGTACGCACGGTCGAGGGCATGACCCACCTCAAGATCGACCACTACCTGGAAGTGGACTTCACCACGTTCATGCGCACGGTCGACGTCCTGGGCGGCGTGCAGATCTGCACCAGCGAGCCGCTCAAGGACAGCTACACCGGCCTGGACCTGCCGGCCGGCACGCACACGCTCAGCGGGGGGCAGGCCCTGCAGTACGTCCGCTCCCGGCACGTCGATGGCGCCAGCGACCTGGGCCGGATGAAGCGCCAGCAGCGCTTCCTGGCCGCCCTGATCGAGCGGGCGACCTCCTCGCGGGTGCTGCTGAACCCCATGAGGTTCCGGGACGTGACCCGGACCGTGCTGGGCTCGGTGCGGGCGGACCGGGGCTTCCACACGGACGAGCTGCTCGACCTCGGGCGGGCGATGCGGAACTTCTCCCCCTCCGCCTCCGAGTTCACCACCGTCCCGATCGCGCAGACGTCCTTCGCCGTCAAGGGGCTCGGCTCGACCGTGAAGTGGGACCAGGCCAAGGCGGACCAGCTCTTCCGCGCGCTGCGCGACGACCACCCGCTGGCCGTGCACCGGCCCCGGCAACCGGACCTTCCGGCGGCCGTGGAGGTCGCCCCGCAGCAGATCAGGGTCCAGGTGGAGAACGGCACCGGCAAGGCCGGACTCGGCAAGCGGGTGGACAAGGCGCTGGCGGCGGCGGGGTTCCGCACCACGGGCGCACCCGTCGACGCCGAGGAACGCGCCGTGAAGCGCACCGCCGTGCTCTACGACCCCCGGTGGGACCGCTCGGCGAAGTCGCTCGCCGCCGCCCTGCCGGGCAGTGAACTGCGGCCGGTGCCCGGACAGGGGGCCATGCTCAGGGTGGTCGCGGGCAGCGACTTCCGGCAGGTGCACAAGGTGCGGGTGCAGGACCCGGCGCAGCAGGCCGCCGCGGTGGTGACGGGCGACGAGGTGCTCTGCGCCTGAGCTCCCGCGGGCGGCCACCGGCCGGGACGCGGCTCAGTCCTCGAAGCCCTCCGCCGCCCGCTTCTCCCGCAGCTCCATGATCTCGCGGCGGCGGGCCAGACGATGGGTGCGGCGGATCTGGGCCTCCTGGTAGCGGCGCTCGTCCCGCTCGGTCTCCGGCAGCACCGGCGGCACGACGCGGGGCCTGCCGTCGGCGTCCACGGCGGCGAAGACGAGGTAGGCGGAGCCGACCTGGGTGGGCGGGGTGGACTCGTTCCAGCGTTCGGCCAGGACTCGTACGCCGACCTCCATGGAGGTCCGGCCGGTCCAGTTGACCTGGGCCTTCACATGGACCAGATCGCCGACCCGGACCGGCTCCAGGAAGGCCATCTCGTCCATGGACGCGGTGACGGCGGGCCCGCCGCTGTGCCGGCCGGCCACGGCGCCCGCCGCGTCGTCGACCAGCTTCATGATCACACCGCCGTGCACCGTCCCCAGGAGGTTGGTGTCGTTGTGGGTCATGATGTGGCTCAGGGTGGTCCGGGACGCCGAGGTCGGCTTGCCCGGGATATCCGGAGTTTCGGATTCCGCGGCGGTGGCCTGGTCTGTCATGGCCTCCACCTTATGCCGAGGCAACAGCGGGGGAATTTGTGTCAGCTTGGCAACAGCCGTGACCTTATTTTCCGACGGGGCTTGTAAGGCACACCGTCGGGCCCGGCACACTGGGGCCCATGAATGATTGGCCCGAGGGGTGGTCCGAAAACAACCGCGGATCCCGGTACGGACGCGGCAGTGCCGGCGCACAGCCGGAGGGCGCACGCGTGATGCGTCAGGTGCGGCGCGGCGGCCCGGCGGTACCGCCCGGGCAGGGCGGCGGCTACGGAGGCCCGGGCGGCCCCGGCCCCTCGGCGCCGCCGTACGGAGTCCCGCAGCAGCCGTCGTACGTCGACGGCCGCGGCTACGGCGGCGGCCAGGACGGCTACGGCGACGCGTACGACAGCGGCTACAACACCGGACAGGTCTACGGCGGCCCCGGCGGCCCGGCCGGACCGGGCGAGGGGTACACCCGCGGCGCCCGCCCCGCGCCGAACTGGCGCCGCCGCTTCAAGTGGACCGCGATAACCCTGATCACCGTGCTGTTGGTGACCTCGGTCGCGACCTACTTCTGGGCCGACTCCAAGCTCCACCGCGACGTCGACCTGTCCAAGGTCATCGACCGGCCGGAGGCCGGCAAGGGCACCAACTACCTGATCGTCGGTTCCGACAGCCGCGCCGGGCTGTCCGACGCGGACAAGAAGAAGCTGCACACCGGGTCCGCCGAGGGCAAGCGCACGGACTCGATGATGATCCTGCACGTCGGCGACAACGGCGACACGCTGGTCTCCCTGCCGCGCGACTCGAACGTCACGATCCCGCAGTTCCGCGGCTCGGAGTCGGGCAAGATCCGCGGCCCGCTCGGCCCGAACAAGCTGAACGCCGCCTACGCCTACGACGGCCCGACGCTCCTCGTGCGCACCATCGAGTACAACACCGGCCTGCACATCGACCACTACGTGGAGATCGGCTTCGCCGGCTTCGCCAACATCGTGGACGCGGTCGGCGGCGTCGACATCACCATCGACCAGCCCTTCAAGGACAAGTACTCGGGCGCCGACTTCAAGGCCGGCAAGCAGACGCTCAACGGCGAGCAGGCCCTGGCCTTCGTCCGCACCCGGCACGCCTTCGCGGCGAGCGACCTGCAGCGCACCAAGAACCAGCAGAAGTTCCTCTCCGCCCTGGCCCACCAGGTCGCCACCCCCTCGACGGTCCTGAACCCGTTCAAGCTCTACCCGACGATGAGCGCGGGCCTGGACTCCCTCACCGTCGACAAGGACATGAGCCTGTGGGACCTGGCCTCCATGTTCTGGGCGATGAAGGGCGTCAGCGGCGGCGACGGCGTCTCCATGAACATGCCGATCTCGGGATCCACGGGCGGCAACCTCGTCTGGGACAAGGCGAAGGTCAAGACGCTGGTGGACGAGCTGAAGAACGACCAGAAGGTCACGGTCACGGGCAACTGACCGGACCGGCGACACACAGCACCGCAACGGAGCCCCGCGGCCGCTCACGCACCGCGGGGCTCCGCCGTGTGCCGCCGGGCTCGGATCACGTCCTGGCGCCCGCCATCGTGCGGCACATGTCCGCACAGCGGCGACACGCCTCGGCGCAACGCATCATGATCTTGTCGTCGGGCATGGACATACACGCCTCCGCGCACATGTCACAGGCCTTGGCGCACATCGCGCACAACTCCGGCGCCATGGGCGAGCGGCGCATCATCATGTCCGCGCACATGCGGGTCATCTCGGAGCAGTCCATGAGCGCGCGCATGATCTGCATCTGCGCCTGGCCGCCCATCTGCATGCAGGAGCTCATGGCCTCCTCGCAGATGTTGTGGCAGCTCATGCAGGCCTCGACGCAGTCCTGCATCTCCTTGCTCATGGCGGTCATGGTTCCGGGCTGGGTCATGGCTCCTCCTGGTGGACACCGGGGCCTCGGGGCGGCCCCGCGCCATACCGTCGTACGCCCGCCCGCCGCCCCGCGCCATCGGACGGAAGCACAGAATCCGCTACGTCCGTTCGAGTGGCACCGGACGCCGCTGCGACCGCCCCGCGCTGCCCACGGCCGAGCACGGGACCGGCTGACGACAGCGGCCCCCGGCATCACGCCGGGGGCCGCGTCGGTCGTACCTCGCGCCGGTTACGGCAGGTTCCTGGCCATCACGATGCGCTGGACCTGGTTCGTGCCTTCATAAATCTGGGTGCTTTACAGGTCATACGACCCTGACCTGCACGAAGACCCCTCCCAGAGGGGGTCTCCCCAGCATTTCCCCATGATCGTCAACAGTCTGCGCAGGCCCGAGACGCGCTGGAGGCTCCGCCGCCAGTCGCGCGGTATACGAGCAAGCCCGACGCAAGTTACGCGGTTTCCCGTTCCGTCAACCGTGATCGCTTGACCGGTGCGCACAGCCCTCGGGAGCATCAACCCAGAGGCGGGGTACTGGCAGCGGCACGGGAGAGGGGAACCCAGACCATGAAGGTCACCAAGCTGGTCAGCACGTGCGACATCAAGGACTGCCCGACGATCTACGCCACGGATCGTGGCACCTTCCTGGTACAGGGCGAGACGCCGACCGACCACGGGCTTCAGATTCCCGCGCACGAAACCCTGGTCGAGATCCCGATGGAACTGATCCAGAAGGCCATCCGTGACAACCTCATCTAGGACCCTCGGCGACCTCTTCGAGGCATTCGAACGCGAGGCATTCCGGCTGGAGACCCTGGACGACTACAGCAAGTCCGGGAGCGTCGACGCCTATCAGGCATTCCTGGCCGGGGAGACACAGCCAGACGACTACAACGCAGGCTGGATCGAAGAACTACGCTCGCACACCGAGAAGGGGAAGCGGGTATACCGGGTCCATATCCTGTCCCGCCCGCTCACGGACTATCTCAGGTTCGAACTCGGCTGGGGCTACCACAAGAATGTGAGCGGGGGTGAAGAGTTCTTCATCCTCGACATCACCGACAAACCCAACCCCCTGGAGAACGTTCCGGATTTCTGGTTCTTCGACTCCGAATCCGTGGCCGTGATGAACTACGACGGAAGCGGAAAGTACCTGGGATCGGAAGTGCTACCGCCGGAACGGACAGCGGAATTCACGCGGTACCGTGATGCGGCTCTCGCGCACGCGGAACCGTTCACCGAATGGTGGGCCAAGTACGGGACGTGAACAGAGCACAGCTTGGAGCCGCGCTGCGGGCGCTGCGAGTGGCGTCCGGCAAGGAAGCCAAAGCGGTGGCCCGCAGCGCCCTCATGTCTCCGTCCAAGCTGTCCAAGATCGAGAATGCGAAGCTGGCACCCAGCGCGACGGACGTAGAGCGCATCCTGACCGCCATCGGTGTCTCGGACGAGGTCAAAGCGGAGTACGCGGAAGCCGCACGCGCGTCAGCGACGGAAGCGACGGCGTGGCGCCTGCTCAAGCGAATCGGGGTCCACAAGGGCCAGCAGGCCGCCAAGGCTCTGGAAGCCCAGATGTCTGTACTGCGGCTGTTTCAACCCGCGCTCGTTCCGGGCCTGCTCCAGACGCCCGAGTACATCAGGGCCATTCTGCAACGGCACAATCTGAGTGAAGACGCACTCACGCGAACGATCAATGGGCGACTCGAACGGCAAGCGGTTCTCTACGACAACGCAAAGTCGCTCCGGTTCATCATCACCGAACCTGTTCTGCGCTGGCGCATCGTGCGACCGCAGATGATGGCCGCTCAGCTTGATCGCATCGTCTCCATTTCGCGGCTCTCCCACGTGGACATCCGGATAGTCCCTCTGCGAATTCAGCAACATGACATAGCAAATCATGCCTTCGTCATCCGTGACGACCGCATGGTGACAGTTGAAACCGTCCATGCCGAAGTCGTCGTTACGGACCCGCGAGATGTGAGTCTCTACGTTGATAAGTTCGAAGGATTCGCGCGAGCCGCGCTGGCCGGAGACGAAATGCGGGATCTGATCGAAAGCATCCGCAACGACTTTTTGCGGGAACAGGAAACAGGCTAGAGGCGCAATCGTGGGCCGCCGAAGATGGGGGCCATGGTGAGCGACAGCAAGGCACATAGGACCGAAGCGGCTGATCATCTGGGCAGCAGTGAGGCCCGACAGTTCCTCTCCCGTCTCTCCGGAGCGTTCGGCGTCGGCGGCGTGCTCATGGTGCAGAAGAGCGACCCTGGCCCCGAAGGCGCGGACCTGGCGCCGAGTTCGGCTTTGCACTGGCCTCGGTGTGAGTGCGGGAGCCCGAAGTGTCCTGACTACAAGCCCCCGCCGAATAGCCCGTCAGCGGGACTGAGCGGCAGAGTCGCCGCAGCCAACGCGCGGAGCCGTAGGGGTGGGCTGTGAGCGTCAGAGCGGCCATGCGGTACGTCATGCACCGGATCACCGAGCATCCCGACACGGACGTGACGTTCGAGGCCGAGTGTCTGCACTGCGGTTGGAAAGCGACTCCCGCCGATGACTCGGCCTCCGTCGACGTGGAGTGCATGAGCCACACGGGCCGGTCCGGGCACGCCGGTTTCCGGCGCATCCGGACCTCGTTCGCCATGGTCGTTCGCGCCGAGTGAGACACCACCCCTGCGGTGGAATCCCTGAACTCCCGCCCGGTATGGGCGGCGACGGTCAGTCATGGCCGTGATCAGTTGAGCAGGAAGGTGCAGTGATGCTGGACGGAAGTGATCTGTACGCGCTCGACATCAACGGGGCGTCGTTCGTGAAGGCATGCGGCGGCCCCTGCACCGAAGGGTGCGTGACCCTGGCGCGGATCGGTGACGACGCCTGGGCTCTGGGTGACAGCAAGCGGCCGGACGCCCAACCGCTGCGGTTCACCACGGAGGAACTGGACGCGGCCGGTATCGACCTGGCGCGCTTCGGCCTGAACGTCTGAGCCTCCCCCTCCCGCCAGCCGGGCCGGGTCCTCCTGTCCCTGGGTCGGGCCCGGCTGGCACTCCTCGGAACGGAACGACTGGTGCACCACCACGGCTATCTATGGACCGGCCCGAAAGAGCGTTTCGACAATGAGGCCCTGCGGCGACCTCCACATCCTGAGCCGCCCCCGGCCGGAAGCAGGCCAGAACTGATCCAGCGTTACCGGGAGGTCGCGGCGGAGTTCCCGACCGTCGACCTGCCGCCCCTTGAAACGGCGTACTGGCTGATCAAGCCCCGTTCCATCGTTCGTGGCACATGGGAGGAAGCCAAGGAGGCTGCAACCTGGCTCGGTGAGCGGCTGGCCGAGTACGCGCCCCGGTTCGCGGCGGAACGGGACCGAGACACCACCCGCCTAGCCCGCCTGGTGGTCTCTGCTGCCGAACACCTGCACTCGGGCGCTGATGTGTCGTACGGCTTCTATCTGGAACGTCCCTCGTATCTGTCCCTGGCAGTGGTGACGTGCTCCCCGAATCGTGCGCTTCCTGGAGCGGCCTGCCCAGTCGCGTAGTCGAAACAGTGAAAGGCCCCGTCCGAATGGACGGGGCCTGCTTGGTTTGCCTAGAGCAGCGCAAGGAAGGGATTCGTGTCCCCGAGCGGTTCCGGTCGCTTCGGTTCCGGCGCAGGCTTGGGTGCTGGTCGGTAAGCGTCAAGCTGGACACCCGTTGCGCGGTTCTGTTCACGCTCCGCGCTGGCCGGCTGCAGCTCAGCGTGACGGGGAGTGTCCCGGTTCCTGTTGCTGTCCGTGCTGGCCGGCTGCGGCGCAGAGTTACCTCACGAACAACTTCTCAGCTAACCAGCCGATGACATCCACTCAGACGGACAACTGACAACCCACAAACACCGTCAGAGCCATCCTTGCGAAAACCATTGGTGCCCGGCTTGCTCCGCTGATGAACTGACGTCCTGCCGTGAGTCTGCCGCGTGACGGAGGTAGTAGTTGTGACGGGTTATAACGCGCTTGCCGAGGTGTACGAGTGGCTCATCTCGGATGCAAAGCTGGCTCCAGCCGAGTTCGCTGCGTCGTTCGATGACGTCCTCAATCTCCTGCCGTCGAACGCTCACGTCCTCGACTGTTCGTGCGGAACCGGACAGTTGGCGGTTGGCCTCGCCGGTCGTGGCATGCGGGTTGTCGCAACTGACGCCAGCGAAACGATGGTTCGTCGGACTGCAGAGTTGTCTGAGGAGTTCGGGGCATCCATCCGGGCCGTACGGGCGAACTGGGAAGAGTTGCCCGACCATTTCCAGGACAACACGTTCGACATGGTGTTCTGCGTTGGCAACTCGCTGCACCATGCCGTGGGCGCGAGAGGCAGGGTTGCTGCTCTGGAGTCGATGTCACGGCTTCTGCGTCCCGGCGGGCGCTTGGTACTCACCTCCCGTACTTGGGAACTCGTGAGGGCCAGAGGCTCCCGGCTGGACATCAGTGACCGACTCGTCCGCCGGAACGGTCGCGATGCCATCGTGGTCTACCGCTGGGAGATTGCGCCGCATTGGGAGGCGGAGCACCACATCGAGATTGCGATCGCGCAAGTTGATACGACCGGGTTGGTTCATGTCCGCTCGGAACTGCTGTCCTGCTGGCCCTACCGGTACGAGGAACTCGAAGTCGAGCTGCACCGGGTCGGGCTCCAGACGGAACTGAGCACGTTCGATCTGGAGGCCGAGAACTACATGGTGGTCGCGAGCAAGGTATAAACACCGGACTCTCAGTCCCTGCCCGGACCGCGCGGTTGCTCGCAGGACGCTTGCGCCCTCTCATCGGTGCGGTTTCACCACGTACTCGCTCACCAGGGCACCCATCCAGCCGGTGTAGACGTCGACTGGCGCCACCTGCCAGATGCCGGACGAAGCCCCCGGAAGTGGTTCCGAGGGCTGACTTTGTTTGCTAGAGCAGTGCGCGGAACGGGTTCTCTTCGAGCGGTTCGGGCCGCTCGGCCACGGAAACCGGTGGGCGAACCGACCGCTTCGGTTCCGGCGCAGGCTCCGGGGCACGGTTCGGCTCCGGACGGTAGACGTCCAGGCGGACCACGGTGGGCCGCTGCGCCTCCCGATCTGCTGCGGCCGGCATGGGGGCGGAAGAATGGGAAACCGGTTCTGGCTCGGACTCGGAATCGTCACCGCGGAGTGTGAAAACGGTGGCCGGCCGACCCGTCTTGCCTGACCGTTCTACAGTCACCACAACTTCCGGAAGTGCTCGGACCTCAGCGGCCGTCGCTCCCACGTACGGGAGCACCTGCGAGGACGTGGCCGATCCTCCATGAAGTTCGATCCTGGCCCGGACCTTCTCAGCAAGGCTGAGCGGCTGACGCTTCCCCTTCGGAGACTCGCCCCCGGCGATCTCTTCCACCGAGTCCATGGTGTACGTGACAAGTGACGCCGCCGCTTCCAGGTCGGTCGCCGTGATCTGCGACCGCAGATCGAAGAGCGCGAACAGTGCTGCGATGCGGCGTACCTGTTCGTTGCAGCGGGCAGCGAACGCCTTCAACCCCTCGGACTCACGGGCCTTTGTGAGCAGGTCCCGCCGGATGATGTCGGCTACCTCGTACGCATCCTCGGAGAGGGTGACCAGACCGGCCCGCTGACTGTGCCGCACTGCGCGGGCCATCGCTTCCCCAGCTTCCGGGGTCAGATGCCGGGGCATCTGCTCGCGCTCGCTCAGCCACTGGACCTGGGCAACGGGCAGGATCAACAGCCGGTTGTACGACCCGCCGTCGCGTTCCGTTGTGCTCATGCTGGCCCGGAACTCTTCGGGCGTGATGTGACCCATGATTGCCACACGCGGATCATCGACCTGTACCGGTTCCTTGGCCCTAGAAGTGGCGACCGTTGCCCCGTCCCACAGATCACGGAGCACCTGAGAGAGGTTCGCCTGCCGACGCCCCGCCCGCAGGACGCGGGCGTATTCGGTGTCCACGATGAGCGCATGTCCGTCGCGGTCGGCCACGGCTTGGATGAGACCGGCTCCGCCGACCACACCATTGATGACGTGCCCGCTCATGAAAGAACTGTTCGCGTCCTTGGCCACTGCTGAGGCGATACCCCACGACTGCCCCTTGCCCTCACCGGTGCCACCGCACAGCAGGACGTGAAGCATGAGCGGCATGGAACCGGAACCGCGCTGAACTCGGGTCTCCGGCAGCATGGCGGAGAACACGCACAGGAGGCCACCGAGCAGACCGATCGGAGACCACTCCACATGAGGAGCGAGAGAGGCCACAACGTCCCTGAGTCGGCCAGTGCTCATCGCGCGGAAATGGGGGGCGCTCATGCTGCGTTCACTTCCTGAGAGTTGGTTCGGTTGCGGAGGGAGGCGACGGGTCGCCACCGGCCTCCGTCCTTGGTCTGAAAGTTGGGTTCCTTAGAGCCCCGTAACGACTTGGGAACTGCCCGGCCGTGTAGGCCGTGCCAGAGGCACACCGCCGAGTGTGCATGGCCCCAGAGGATCGCTCCTCCACTGTTCTGAATAAATGCGACACAGACGGGGGCCGCCCTGATGCGGTCACCTTCCGGTGGTGTTGATCTGGCCCCACAGCTCCCGGTAGCCCGAGAGATCCTGTTCCTCCAGGCCGTCGAAGCCGTACACGAGGTTCCTGTTCAGCCCCACTTGGATTCCGGCATATCGCGAACGCCGTGTACGGGCCCTGGCGTCCTTCTGATGAGCCTGACAGTACTTACGCGGGCGCCCACGCTTCCGTGGTGCCTGCGAGGCATACAGAGGTTCACGGCATCCGGGCCATTGGCAGGAATCAGGGGGGTCGCTCCGGCGCTCCACAGTGAAGCCTGAACCGTATTGTGCACCGGCATCCTCGGCTTGGGAGAGAAGTGAGAGCAGTTCGCCATAGTGGTCGGGTTCCTCCGCGCCTGGGCGTTCCTGCATGAGGCATTCCAGGTCTCGACGTATCGACTCTGGGTCGAAGTTGGGCAATGCCGCGACCACGGGAACCCACCGCAAAGGAACCATCCCGGTATGCGCCGCCGCTATTCGCTCGAACTCCGCCTCCTCCCGCTGCGGCCAGAGTGCCGGCCACGCCCCCCACTTCTCTTCTCCTGCCGCTTCCAGAAGTGCATCCGCCTGACACTCCAGTTTCCGTCTGGCTGAGTCGCTGTGGGGCGGGATCGTTCTAGTCACGTAGTCCTCTCAGCAATCAAAAAGCCCCCGAAATTCCTCGGGGGCGTTCGCGTATTGCAATTATTCAGCTCTGGTCGTCCAGCCACTTTTCCAAGTCGGCGGGTCGGCACCGGAGGGACTGGCCCACCTTCCGGAACGGAATCTGTTCGGCTTTCCAGTTGCCGTACACTCAGGAGCGTGGCTTACTCAGGTAGTTGGCCACGTCGTCAACGGTCATCAATCTCAGTTGCGCCATTCATCCTCCAAGAAACAAGAAAGCCCCCGAAGACCCTCGGGGGCTCAATGCGTATGAAGTGCGTTCAGCCGTGTTGGCTACCTGCTTCAGCCATTTTCTCAAGTATGGCTTTGGCCTTGTCCGTCAACTCTCCACCCGCCTTACCGGCAACTGTGGTCAGGAAGCCGTCCCTTCTGGCCCGCTTCAGGTGATCCTTCACCGTCTCAGGTCGGCGGCCGATGAGCCGGGCTAGCCATGGAATGGGCGCAGGAGCCCCAAAATCCGCCATGACGGTGTACGTGGCTACAAGCAAGGTCAAGTACCGCTCTGAGACGCCCTCGCCCTCCAGGGCGAGCCCCGCCGCCTCTCCCATCTCATTCACCTTCCCTGACAGTTCCTCCAACGTCCGCTGAGCTTCGGGAGCCTGCTTGGCCAATTCCAACGCGGCGACCACGTCGAGCCTCCGCAGGACAGTGGTCGAGATACCCCGTGCCACCTCACGAGCAGGGGCATCTTCGGCCGGCTCGATGGTGATCCGCTGCGGCCCCCCGCTGATCGGCCCTACGGGCCACCACATGTGGACCACCCAGGCGCCTTGCCTCTGGGTGATCTCGAACCCGCTGTCATCCGCTTCCATATCACTCAAGTTAGCACACCCAGGGTGTTCCACCCTGTGTTGACAACCCAGGGTGGTCAGTGCGCAAACTTGAAACGTCGGGGAGTGACCGGCGCGACGGCGGGGTGGGCCCGTACGTCGACAGCAGCAGGAGGGGGGCCGCTTCAGTGGCAAGGGCATGGGTCGCGCGGTCAAAGGACGACCCGAAGAAGTGAACGACGTTCTGGTACGACCCGGACGGCAAGCAACGGCAGAAGACGTTCGAGACCGAGAAGCGGGCTGATGACCAGCGCAAGCGCAAGGAACAGGAACTCGACGCCGGGACCTACCTGGACGACCGCTTGGGCAAGCAACCCGTGACGGCCGTGTGGGAGCAGTGGACGAATCAAAGGAAGCTGGAGAACAGCACCAAGAAGCAGTACCGGTCGATCCTCAACACGACCATTGAGCCGTTCTTCAAGGCCCGTTCCATCGTGTCCCTGAAGGTCGCTGATGTTGAGCAGTGGCTCTTGTGGATGGAGCAGGACCGGAAGCTGTCCGCCCGCACACGGCGTCAGCGGTTCTCGTTCTTCTCCGGGATGATGGACTGGGCTGTCGTCAACGAGATCGTCGGCCGGAACCCGTGCAAGAAGGTCAAGGGCGCGGGCAGCCGCGCCAAGGAGATCCGGGAGCAGAAGAGCACCGCAAGGCGGCTCACGACGCGGGAAGTTCTTGCGATGCTGGATGCCGCTCCTCCGCGATACCGCGCGATGCTGTGGCTCATGGCCGGGTGCGGCCTGCGGCTGGGTGAGGCCATGGCGGTGTCCCGTGATCAGATCGACTTCAAGACCGAGACGCTTCGCGTCGACTTCCAGATTGCGGAGGACGGAGACACCGAGTCGGGCAAGAACAGCGCGATCCAGCGTCGGCACATCAAGGCTCGTGATGAAGGTGAGCCAGGGCGTACCGTCCCCCTCCCGCCGAACGTCGCCTTCGAGCTACGGCGGCACATCAAGAACCACGGCGTATGGGGGCCGGAGCGACTTCTCTTCCCCAACGTCACGCGGACTGGCTACCTCTACGCGTCGTACTTCTACCCGAAGATCTGGATGGAGGCTCTGGGCAAGGGACAGGTGAAGTACTGCAAGGCGCACTCACTCCGGCACTACTACGGGTCGCGACTGCTGTACGCCGGAGTCCCCGAGAACGACGTGGCCGACTGGATGGGCCACAGTAGTACGGACGTGCTGAGGGAGCACTACCACTACGTCTTCGAAGGGGCCGAGCAGCGTGGCCGGGCGGCCATCGCGACGATGTTGACGCCCGGCGCCGACGACCCGACGGAGGCATCAGAGGTCGCCTGATCCGCGTACGACAACAGCCCCCGGCGTCGCGCCGGGGGCTGTGTTGTTTGTGCAGGTCAGTAGCGTTTTCAGCCCGGCATCTGCCCAGGATTCCCCCAGCACGACGCCCAGGAACGGCCCTGATCAGGCCGCAACGGACAGAAAGCCAGGGGCGTCCCACCGGAGCTTCGAAACAGCTCCTGACCTGCAAAAACCCTGCTAGGGAAGGTTCCTTGCCATCACGATCCGCTGAACTTGGTTCGTGCCCTCATAAATCTGCGTGATCTTGGCGTCGCGCATCATGCGCTCCACCGGGTAGTCGCGGGTGTAGCCGTAGCCGCCGAGGAGCTGGACGGCGTCCGTGGTGACCTCCATGGCGACGTCGGAGGCGAAGCACTTGGCGGCGGCGCCCTGGAAGGTCAGGCCCCCTTCTCCAGCTCCGCCGGCGACACGCTCCGACTTCGCCGCCGCCGCGTACGTCAGCTGGCGGGCGGCCTCGATCTTCATGGCCATGTCGGCGAGCATGAACTGGACACCCTGGAAGTCGGCGATCGGCTTGCCGAACTGCTTGCGCTCCTGGACGTAGCCCTTGGCGTAGTCCAGGGCGCCCTGGGCGATGCCCAGGGCCTGGGCGGCGATGGTGATGCGGGTGTGGTCGAGGGTCTTCATCGCGGTGGCGAAGCCGGTGCCCTCGGCGCCGATCATGCGGTCGGCGGGGATGCGGACGTTGTCGAGGTAGACCTCGCGGGTCGGCGAGCCCTTGATGCCGAGCTTCTTCTCCGGGGCGCCGAAGGAGACGCCCGGGTCGGACTTCTCGACGACGAACGCCGAGATGCCCTTGCTGCGCTTGTCGGGGTCGGTGACGGCCATCACCGTGTAGTACTCCGAGACGCCCGCGTTGGTGATCCAGCGCTTGACGCCGTTGAGGACGTAGTGGTCGCCGTCGCGGACCGCCTTGGTCTTCATGCCGGCCGCGTCGGAGCCGGCGTCGGGCTCGGACAGGCAGTACGAGAACATCGCGTCGCCCTTGGCGAGCGGGGTCATGTACTTCTTCTTCAGCTCCTCGGAGCCGGAGAGGATGACCGGGAGCGAGCCCAGCTTGTTCACGGCGGGGATCAGGGAGGAGGACGCGCAGACGCGGGCCACCTCCTCGATCACGATGACGGTGGCGAGGGCGTCCGCGCCCGCGCCGCCGTACTCCTCGGGCACGTGCACGGCGTGCAGGTCGTTGGCGACCAGGGCGTCGAGGGCCTCCTGCGGGAAGCGCGCCTCCTCGTCCACCGCGGCGGCGTACGGCGCGATCTTCGCCTCGGCCAGCGAGCGGACGGCGTCGCGGAGCATGTCGTGCTCCTCGGACGGGCGGTACAGGTCGAAGTCAGCCGATCCGGCCAAGGTCTCTCACTCCAAAGAAGACGCACTGACGCTAATTACCGTTAAGTAACTCAAATTTTAGAGGGCCGCCCAGGCCGGTGATACGTGAGCTTGGCGACAGCGGGGACATCGCCCGGCGAAGGACCCCCGCGTGCCCCGGATATGCTCGGGCAGCGCATTACCATCATCCCCCCTGGAGCACCCATGAGCCTCAAGATCACAGTGATCGGCACCGGCTATCTCGGCGCGACGCACGCCGCGGCCATGGCCGAGCTGGGGTTCGAGGTACTGGGTCTCGACGTCGTCCCCGAGAAGATCGAGATGCTGCAGCGGGGCGAGGTCCCGATGTACGAGCCCGGTCTGGAGGAGCTGCTGCGCCGGCACGTGGCCGGGATCGACGGCTCGACCGGGCGGCTGCGCTTCACCATGGACTTCGCCGAGGCGGCCGCGTTCGGCGATGTCCACTTCGTCTGTGTGAACACCCCGCAGAAGCACGGCGAGTACGCCTGCGACATGTCGTACGTCGAGTCCGCGATCACCTCGCTGGCCCCGCACCTGACCGCTCCCGCGCTCGTCGTCGGCAAGTCGACCGTGCCCGTGGGCTCCGCCGACCGCCTGGCCCGGACGATCGCGGAGCTGGCGCCCGCGGGCGAGGACGCGGAGCTGGCCTGGAACCCGGAGTTCCTGCGCGAGGGCTTCGCCGTGCAGGACACCCTGCACCCGGACCGGATCGTGGTCGGCGTGCGCAGCGAGCGGGCCGAGAAGCTGCTGCGCGAGGTGTACACCACGCCGGTCTCCGAGGGCTCCCCCTTCGTCGTCACCGACTTCCCCACCGCCGAGCTGGTGAAGACCTCCGCGAACTCCTTCCTCGCCACGAAGATCTCCTTCATCAACGCGATGGCGGAGGTGTGCGAGGCGGCGGGCGGCGACGTCGCCAGGCTGGCGGAGGCGATCGGGTACGACGACCGGATCGGCAAGAAGTTCCTGCGCGCCGGGATCGGCTTCGGCGGCGGCTGCCTGCCGAAGGACATCAGGGCGTTCATGGCGCGCGCCGGTGAGCTGGGCGCCGACCAGGCGCTGACCTTCCTGCGCGAGATCGACTCCATCAACATGCGCCAGCGCGGTCAGATGGTGGAGCTGGCCCGGCAGGCGCTGGGCGGCGGGCCGTTCCTCGGCAAGCGGGTCGCGGTGCTCGGCGCGACCTTCAAGCCGGACTCGGACGACGTACGGGACTCGCCCGCGCTCAACGTGGCGGGCCAGATCCACCTGCAGGGCGGCCAGGTGACGGTCTACGACCCCAAGGGGATGGACAACGCCCGCCGGGTCTTCCCGACGCTCGGGTACGCCGGCACCGCGCTGGAGGCGGTCAGGGGTGCGGACGTGGTGCTGCATCTGACCGAGTGGCGGGAGTTCCGCGAGCTGGACCCCGCACAGCTCGGCGAGGTCGTGGCGGCACGGGCCGTGCTGGACGGGCGCAACGCGCTGGACCCGGAGCTGTGGCGGCGGGCCGGCTGGACGTACCGGGCGATGGGGCGTCCGACCGCGTAGGCCGCCCGCGCGCGGCGATGGGACGGGTGACGCCGGTTCGGCCGAGGCTCAGTCGGCCGAACCGGCGCCTGCACGCATTCTGCACCACCGCGCGGGTCGCGCGCCGATGAACCCGCTGTGGATCACGCGTCCTTCGCCCGGTACCGCCGCATCTTCGCGCGCGCCCCGCACACCTGCATCGAGCACCAGCGGCCGCGGCCGGCCGGGCTGCGGTCGTAGTAGGCCCAGTGGCAGGTGACCGCCTCGCAGGCCTTCAGCCGGGTCCAGGTGCCCTCGACGAGCGCCCGGGCGACGGCCGCCGCGACGCGGGAGAGCAGGGGACCGGTGTCGGCGGGGGCGAGTGTCGCGGAGCCGTCCGCCTCGTCGACGGCGACCAGCAGCGGGGCCCCGGCCAGCAGGTCGCCCAGGGGCGTGACCGCGCGGTGCGGCGGGTGGCCGGCGTGGGCGAGCAGCGTCGCCCGCAGTGACTCGCGCAGCTCGCGCGCCTGAGGCAGTTCCGCCTCGGTGATCCCGAAGCGCGCACGGCCGTCAGCGGTGCCGAGCGAGTCCGCGCGCGTCTCCAGGTCCAGCGTGTTGACCAGGGACTCCACCAGAGCCAGGCCCCCGGGCGCGGGCGATCTCTCACTCATGCCAGCGACGGTACCTCGCGAATCCGGTTGCGTGGTTACCTCCTATACGGGAGCATGCAGTAACCGTTACTGGTTATCCGCTCCTATCGGTAACCGTATCCGTCACTGGGAGGAAGTCATGGCACTGGCCAAGCTGGGTGTCGTCGTCCTGGACTGTCCGGACCCGCGCGCGCTCGCCGGTTTCTACGCCGGGGTGCTGGGCGGGGCCGTCGAGGGCGAGGGCGACTGGGTGGATCTGAAGGTGCCGGGCGGACAGTCGCTGGCGTTCCAGGCGGCACCGGGATTCGTGCCGCCGAAGTGGCCGGCGGCCGACCACTCGCAGCAGTTCCACCTGGACCTGGTCGTGGAGGACCTGGACGCCGCGGAGCAGGGCGTGCTCGCCCTCGGGGCGAAGCCACTTGCCGAGCAGGGCGGCAGCAGCTTCCGGGTCTACGCGGACCCCGCCGGGCACCCGTTCTGCCTCTGCGCCTGCTGAGTGCCGGACCCGTCTCGGCGGGGTCAGCCGTCGAGTTCCTCGATGGTGGCGTTGGACGGCGCCCGCGTGGCCTGCAGGTCGCGAGCCACGTCCTCCGCCGCGCCCAGCACCCGTACCGCGTTCTGCCAGGTCAGCTTGGCGAGGTCGGTCTTCGACCAGCCGCGGTCCAGGAGTTCGGCGATCAGGTTGGGATAGCCGGAGACGTCGCCGAGGCCGTCGGGGGTGAAGGCCGTGCCGTCGTAGTCGCCGCCGATGCCGAGGTGGTCGACACCGGCGACCTCGCGCATGTGGTCGAGGTGGTCGGCGACGGTGGCCACGGTCGCGATCGGGCGCGGGGTGCGCTCCTCGAAGGCGCGGTGGACCTTCATGGCCTCGGGGGTGGTGTCGAGGTGGTGGAGACCGTGCGCGCGCATGTTCTCGTCGGCGGCGGCCGTCCAGTCCACCGCCGCCTGCAGGACGAACTTCGGCACGAACGTCACCATCGCCATGCCGCCGTTGGCGGGCAGCCGCTCCAGCACGTCGTCCGGGATGTTGCGGGGGTGGTCGCAGACCGCCCGGGAGGAGGAGTGGGAGAAGACCACCGGAGCGCCGGTGGCGTCCAGGGCGTCCCGCATGGTCGTCGCGGCCACGTGGGAGAGGTCCACCAGCATGCCAAGGCGGTTCATCTCCCGCACCACCTCACGGCCGAAGGCCGACAGGCCGCCCACGCCCGGCCCGTCCGTCGCCGAGTCCGCCCACGCCACGTTGTCGTTGTGGGTGAGGGTCAGGTAGCGGACGCCGAGCGCGTACAGCCCGCGCAGGGTGCCCAGCGAGTTGGCGATGGAATGGCCGCCCTCGGCGCCCATCAGGGAGGCGATACGGCCCTCCCCGCGCGCCGCCTCCATGTCCGCGGCGGTCAGGGCGGGGGCCAGGTCCGACGGGTAACGGGCGAGCAACTGCCGTACGCAGTCGATCTGTTCCAGCGTCGCCGGCACCGGCTCGGGCAGGTCCGCCGGCACGTACACCGACCAGTACTGCGCGCCGACGCCGCCCTCGCGCAGGCGGGGCAGGTCGGTGTGCAGGCGGGCGTTCTGGTGGGCGGCGATGTCGAGCGCGTCGAGGTCGTAGCGGGCCTGCTTGCGCAGGGCCCACGGCAGGTCGTTGTGACCGTCCACGACCGGGAACTCACGCAGCAGTTCCCGGGCCGCGTCCAGAGCGGACGACGAGGCCATCGGCATCACTTCCCGGCGCCGAAGCCGAAGCCGCCCGCGCCCTCGACCTTGGCCCGCAGCCGCTTGCCCTTCTCGGTGGCCTGGTCGTTCAGGTCCTGCTGGAACTCCCGCATCCGGCCGAGGAGTTCCTCGTCGTGGGCGGCGAGGATGCGGGCGGCGAGCAGACCGGCGTTGCGCGCACCGCCGACGGAGACCGTCGCCACCGGAACCCCGGCCGGCATCTGCACGATCGACAGCAGCGAGTCCATGCCGTCCAGGTACTTCAGCGGGACGGGCACACCGATCACGGGCAGCGCGGTGACGGAGGCGAGCATGCCGGGCAGGTGGGCGGCGCCGCCCGCGCCCGCGATGATCACCTTCAGTCCGCGCTCGGCCGCGTGCTCGCCGTACGAGATCATCTCGTGGGGCATGCGGTGCGCGGAGACGACGTCGACCTCGTACGGGATCTCGAACTCGTCCAGGGCCTTGGCGGCCGCCTCCATGACGGGCCAGTCGGAGTCCGACCCCATGACGATGCCCACCAGAGGAAAGGGGCGCGCGTCAGCGCTCGTTGCGGGGTGGTGGCCGGGCGACGGGGGGGCGGGGCTCATTCGGTGATCGTGCCTCTCAGGTAGCCGGCTGCGTGACGCGCGCGCTCCAGCGCGTCGTCCAGGTCGTCGCCGTAGGTGTTCACGTGTCCGACCTTGCGGCCGGGCTTCACGTCCTTGCCGTACATATGGATCTTCAGCTGGGGGTCGCGGGCCATGCAGTGCAGGTACGCGGAGTACATGTCCGGGTAGTCGCCGCCGAGGACGTTCACCATGACCGTCCACTTCGCGCGCGGGCGCGGGTCGCCCAGCGGGAGGTCCAGGACGGCGCGGACGTGGTTGGCGAACTGGGAGGTGATCGCGCCGTCCATCGACCAGTGGCCGGAGTTGTGCGGGCGCATCGCCAGTTCGTTGACGAGGACGCGGCCGTCGCGGGTCTGGAACAGCTCGACGGCGAGGTGGCCGACGACGCCCAGTTCCTTGGCGATGCTCAGGGCCAGCTGCTCGGCCTGCAGCGCCAGCTCCTCGGCCAGGTCGGGGGCCGGGGCTATCACGGTGTCGCAGACGCCGTTCACCTGCCGCGACTCCACGACCGGGTAGGCCACGGCCTGACCGTGCGGGGAGCGTACGACGTTGGCGGCCAGCTCCCGGACGAAGTCGACCTTCTCCTCGGCCAGGACGGGAACCCCGGCGCGGAAGGGCTCGGCGGCCTCCTCCACGGAGTCCACCACCCACACGCCCTTGCCGTCGTAGCCGCCGCGCACGGTCTTGAGGACGACGGGGAAGCCGTCGCCCTCCGCCGCGAACGCAGCGACATCGGCCGGATCGGTGACGATCCGGTGCCGCGGGCACGGCACGCCGATCGCGTCGAGCTTCGCGCGCATCACCCCCTTGTCCTGGGCGTGCACGAGCGCGTCGGAACCGGGGCGCACGGGGATGCCGTCCGCCTCCAGGGCCCGCAGGAGCTCGGTGGGGACGTGCTCGTGATCGAAGGTGATCACGTCACAGCCCCGTGCGAAGGCGCGCAGCGTCTCGAGGTCGCGGTAGTCGCCGATGACGACGTCACGTACGACCTGCGCCGCGGAGTCCTGAGGGGTGTCACTGAGGAGCTTGAACCTGATGCCCAGCGGGATGCCCGCCTCGTGTGTCATACGAGCGAGCTGGCCACCGCCGACCATGCCGACTACCGGAAACGTCACGCTCCTAGGGTATCGGCCGAGCCACCGCGGCCGGATCGCGCGCCTCCGCGACGCTCCCACCGGGGATTCCCACCGGCCGTTTCGATGTCTCTTTCCCGCCTTTTCCAGGACTCTTTCCGACCTGTTGCGCACCTCATGGCCCGTCCACGGGCGCGGGCGCGGGGCGCTGGTTAGCATGGCGTGGTTGACGAAACCGACCGGACGGGGGCCTGAACGGCCATGGGACAGGGTTCCTCGGGGCCTCGATCGGCGCCTGACTCGGCGCCGGGCGGCGCGCTGCGCCGCCGTATCAGGCAGCTCTGGCGCGAGATCGCCAAGTTCGGTGCGGTGGGCGGGGCGGGGCTCCTGGTCAACCTGCTGGTGTTCAACCTGGTACGGCATGTGACCGGCCTCCAGGTCGTGCGGGCGAGCGTCATCGCGACCGTCGTCGCGATCATCTTCAACTACATCGGCTTCCGCTACTTCACCTACCGGGACCGCGACAAGAGCGGCCGCACCAAGGAACTGACCCTGTTCCTGCTGTTCAGCGTGGTCGGCCTGGTGATCGAGAACGGCGTGCTGTACCTGGCGACGTACGGCTTCGGCTGGGACAGCCCGCTGCAGAGCAACGTCTTCAAGTTCCTCGGCATCGCCGTGGCGACCCTGTTCCGCTTCTGGTCGTACCGCACCTGGGTCTTCCGCACCCTGCCGGTCCGTGACGCCCTGGCGAACGCGGAGTCGATCCTGGCGGCGGAGTCCAAGAAGCCGCGCCCCAAGGTCTTCCGCTGACGGCTCGGACGTGACGCCCGGCGGCTCCGTCACGTCCCCGGCCGGCCGCCGGGGCGGGACGCCCTCGGGAAGACGCGTCGCCAGGATCCGGTCGAGGCCGTCCTCACCTGGTTGACCTGCCGTGTTCCGCGGGTGGCGGTCAGCGGACCGTCGGCTCGTCGTCGGCCGGCTTCTTCAGGGGTGGGGTGCGGGACAGGAACAGGCCGAAGACGGGGGGCTGGGCCTGGAGCAGCTCCAGGCGCCCGCCGTCGGCCTCGGCGAGGTCGCGGGCGACGGCGAGGCCGATGCCGGTGGAGTTGCGGCCGCTGATCGTGCGCTCGAAGATGCGGGCGCCCAGGTCGGCGGGGACGCCGGGGCCCTCGTCGGTGACCTCCACGACCGCCTGGTTGCCGGTCACGCGCGTGCGCAGCGCCACGGTGCCGCCACCGTGCATGAGGGAGTTCTCGATCAGCGCGGCCAGCACCTGCGCGACCGCGCCCGGCGTGCCCACGGCCTGCAGATGCCGCTTGCCGGAGCTGACGATCGCCCGGCCGGAGCTGCGGTAGGCGGGGCGCCACTCCGCGATCTGCTGCTGGATGACCTCGTCGAGGTCGAAGGAGACGGCGGAGCCGGTGCGCGGGTCGCGGGAGTTCGTCAGCAGTCGTTCCACCACGTCCGTCAGACGCTCGACCTGGGTGAGCGCGACGTTCGCCTCCTCCTTCACCGTTTCCGGGTCGTCGGTGAGGGTGATCTCCTCCAGCCGCATGGACAGCGCGGTCAGCGGTGTACGCAGCTGGTGGGAGGCGTCGGCGGCCAGCCGTCGCTCCGCGGTCAGCATGCGGGCGATGCGCTCGGCGGAGCCGTCCAGCACGTCCGCGACCCGGTCCAGCTCCGGGACGCCGTACCGCTTGTGACGGGGGCGCGGGTCGCCCGAGCCGAGGCGTTCGGCGGTCTCGGCGAGGTCGGTGAGCGGGGACGCGAGCCGGTTGGCCTGGCGGATCGCGAGCAGCACCGCGGCCACCACCGCGAGCAGCGCCACCAGCCCGATGATCAGCAGCGTGCGGCCGACCTCCCGGGTCACCGAGGAGCGGGGCTCCTCCATCCGGACGGTCTCGCCCTGTTCGCCCCTGGCGGTGGAGTGGATCACGTCGCCGGCCGGTTTGGTGCCGACCTCGATGGGCTTCTGCCCGGGGATGCCGACCACGGCGTACTGACCCGGGGCGACCTGATCGTGCAGGATCTCCGCGTTGACGGTCTCCGCGCCGAGCAGCCGGCTGTCGACGATGCTGGCCAGCCTGAGCGCCTCGGAGTCGACCCGTTCCTGGGCACTGTTGCTGATCGTGCGGGTCTCGACGATCACCAGGGAGACGCCGAAGACGGCGATCACGACGAGTACCACGGAGAGCGTGGACTGGATCAGTCGACGGCGCATGTCCTCTTACCTGACGAAGGCCCGGGCGGCGGGGCTGCTCGCTCCTGCTCAGCTCTTCTCGAAGCGGAAGCCCACGCCGCGCACGGTCGCGATGTACCGGGGGTTCGCCGCGTCGTCGCCGAGCTTCTTGCGCAGCCAGGAGATGTGCATGTCGAGGGTCTTGGTGGACGACCACCAGGTGGTGTCCCAGACCTCGCGCATCAGCTGGTCGCGGGTGACGACCCGGCCCGCGTCCCGCACCAGCACCCGGAGCAGGTCGAACTCCTTGGCGGTGAGCTGGAGTTCCTCCTCGCCCATCCAGGCGCGGTGGGACTCGACGTCGATGCGCACACCGTGCGTGGCGGGCGGCTGCTGCGGCTCGGCGGCGCCGCGCCGCAGCAGGGCCCGGACGCGGGCGAGGAGTTCGGCGAGACGGAAGGGCTTGGTGACGTAGTCGTCGGCGCCCGCGTCCAGTCCTACGACGGTGTCCACCTCGTCGGCGCGCGCGGTCAGGATGAGGATGGGCACGGTGTGGCCGTCGGCGCGCAGCCGGCGGGCGACCTCCAGGCCGTCCATGCCGGGCAGGCCGAGGTCCAGCACGACCAGGTCGACGCCGCCCTGCATTCCGGCGTCGAGCGCAGTGGGTCCGTCCTCACGCACCTCGACCTCGTAACCTTCCCGGCGCAGTGCGCGGGCCAGCGGCTCCGAGATGGACGCGTCGTCCTCGGCGAGCAGTACACGGGTCATGAGCTGATGGTAGTCCGCCCGTGCCGCCTGCCGGGGGGTGCTGCGGTGTGATCGACGACGGGCGCTCTTACCTTCCGGCCCGCGGCCACGGAACTTTCACCGGCCTTCCCCACGCTGTGGTCCGGACCAATGACCAGGGGGTGCGATCCTTGAATGGACCTTCGAAGGGTCGGCCCCGGTTCCCCCTCTCCCTGTGATCCGTGTCTCAAGTCCTTCCATATCCGGCACTGTCCTGCCGTATGGTGACCTGAACGCCTGTAGCACACAGCGGACCTTCGGCGCTCACTTGACGCTGAGGGTCCCTTTTGTGTGCGAGGCCGGTCGTGACCGGCCTTGCAAGGAACGACCTAGGGCCGGGCCCCGTTCGCGCGACGACGCGGGTGGGGGCGTGGATCCCGGTGACCGCCGTCCGCCGCTCCGTGACCCGGAGCGGACTCCCCCTGGGCGTGGGGTGGACGTCCGGTCCTGCCGGTGCCCGGCCGCCTCCCCCACCGGGCGCGTACCCGCTCATCGCAGCGCGTCCCGACCAGCAAGGAACGACCATGGCGTCCAGCCTGACGAAGGACTCGGTCCACCCGGGCACCCCCGGTTCCGAGAAGACCTTCTTCGGCCACCCCCGCGGCCTGGCCACCCTCTTCATGACCGAGATGTGGGAGCGCTTCTCCTACTACGGCATGAAGGCCCTGCTCCCGCTGTACCTGGTGGCACCGGGCGGCCTGCACATGAACGCGGCCACCGCGACCGCGATCTACTCGGTGTACCTCTCCCTGGTGTACCTGCTCGCCCTGCCGGGCGGCTGGTTCGCCGACCGTGTCCTCGGCCCCCGCAAGACGGTCGCCGTCGCGGGCACCATCATCATGCTGGGCCACCTCACCCTGGCCCTGCCCAGCGCCGGCACGTTCTTCGCGGGTCTCGGCCTGGTCGCGATCGGCTCCGGTCTGCTGAAGGCCAACATCTCCACGATGGTCGGCCACCTCTACGACGGCCCGGACGACCCGCGCCGCGACGGTGGCTTCACCCTCTTCTACATCGGCATCAACCTGGGCGCCTTCGCCGCCCCGCTGGTCATCGGCACCGTCGGTGAGAACGTCAACTGGCACTTCGGCTTCGCGCTCGCCGCGGTCGGCATGGCGCTGGGTCTGGCCCAGTTCCTGCTCGGCACCCGCCACCTGGACTCCCGTTCCGACATCGTGCCGACCCCGCTGTCGGCCGGGGAGAAGCGCGCCACCCTGATGAAGGCCGCCCTGTGGGCGGGCGTCGCGGTCGTCTTCTACGCGATCGTCGGCTTCTCCGGCGTCTACACCCTGAACTGGCTGCTGGTTCCGATCACCATCGCCGGTCTGGTCATCCCGGTCCTGGTCATCGCCCGGATCAAGCGGGACAGGGAGCTGGACCGCGCGGAGCAGTCGAAGATGACCGCGTACATCTGGTTCTTCGTCGCGGCGGCCGTGTTCTGGATGATCTACGACCAGGGCGGCTCGACGGTGTCGCTGTTCGCCGACTCCTCGGCGAAGAACACGATCTTCGGCTGGAACTTCCCGGTCTCCTGGTACCAGTCGGTCAACCCGGTCATGATCATGGCCCTGGCCCCGGTCTTCGCCTGGGCGTGGCTGGCGCTGGCCCGGCGTGGCAAGGAGCCCAGCACCGCGGTGAAGTTCGCGATGGGCCTGGTGCTGATCGGCGCGTCCTTCTTCCTCTTCCTCGCCCCGCTGGGGATCGCCGACGGCGGTCACAAGGCGGCCGCGATGTGGCTGGTGGCGATCTACTTCGTGCAGACCGTCGGTGAGCTGACCCTCTCCCCGGTGGGTCTGTCGGTCACCACGAAGATGGCGCCGGCGAAGTACGCCTCGCAGATGATGGGCGTCTGGTTCCTGGCCGTCACCGCCGGTGACGCCACGACCGGCCTGCTCTCCATCGCCGGCGTCGACCTCAACAAGACCGGCATCGTGGCCCTTCAGGCCGGCCTCGCCGTGCTCGCCGGCGCGGCGGTGTGGATGTACCGGCGCAAGGTCCGGGAGCTCATGGGCGACGTGCACTGACGTACGACCCCCGGCTTGACGGAGGGCCATCGCATCCCGTGCGGGTGCGATGGCCCTCCGGCGTTCTCCCGGGTGCCGGACTACCGGGTCCGCCGTCCCGGCAGCAGCGTGAACACCGCGCCGCCGAGCAGGATGGCCGTGCCGGCCACCAGGCCCAGGGCCTTCAGGGCGCCGTGGCCGTCGGCGCCGGTCTGGGCGAGGCCGCCGCCCGGAGCCGTACCGCCGCTGCCGGGCGTGGACGACGTACCGCCGCTCGATCCCCCGCCCGAGGCACCGCCCGCCTGCTGGGTGGTGTCCAGGGTGAGGGAGACCTCGGACCTGGCGGGTGTGCATGTCGTCGTCGTGCCGAGGGCGTTGATCGTCAGGACGCCGGGCGAGAGGGTGGACTTCCCGCTCGCGCCGGGTTTGTAGGTGCCCGTCAGATCCGGGATCTCGATGGGTTCGCCCGACTTGATGGCCTTGGCGTTGGCCGGGCCCTCCACATGGACCGTGCCCTTGTCGGCGCCGCCCAGGACTACCTCCATGGACGGTTTCACCGAGCCCTTGGGGATGTCGGCGGGGCTGTTCATCACCGACTTCTTGAACTGGACCGTGAGGTCGAAGGCGCCGCCGGTCCTGCGGGCGTCGATCTGCACGGGCGAGGTCGCGTTCTTGTCGCCGATGGGCGTCTTGCACTGGTACGGCACCTGGACCTCCTTGCCGGTGAAGTCCGTCCGGCCGCCGGTGCCTCCCGTGCCGGTACCGCCGCCGGTACCCGTTCCGCCGCTGCCGCCGGATGTCCCGGTGGGGTTCGGTGACGGCGTGGATGTCGGTGTCGGGGTGGGCGTCGAGGTCGGGTTCGGCGATCCGGTCGGCCCGCCCGGTCCCCCACTTCCGTCCGTCACCTTGATCGTCGCGGCGGGCTGCACGGTCTCCTTCGGGGAGCACTTGGTGTCGGTCGAGATCGGCTTGTTGACGTTGATGCCGTACGCGTCCGGCGTCAGCGTCACCTCGCCCGCGGCGGTCAGCTTCAGCTTGCCCGTCATGTCGGACAGCTTCATGTCGCTGTTCTTGGGGATGGGCGGGTTGGAGCGGGGGCCCTCCATCGCGACGGCCGTCGTCTGCGCGCCGGCCGCCTTGAGGGTGCCGGTCGGCTTGACGGTGTCCTTGCCGAGATCGAGGACGTCCGGGTTCCTGGACGCGGCCTGGAGGAACTTCCAGGTGATCGTGACCTCGTCGCCCACCTTCGCCTCGGCGGGCGCCGTGATCTGCACCTTCGTGGTGCCCTCGACCGGCGGCAGCCCCGAGATGGGCGGCGGGATGCACTCGGTCCGGTACGAGACCTCGGCGGCCTGGGCGGGCCCGGCGGCCAGGGCGAGCAGGGCGCCCGCCCCGCCGAGCACCAGCGCGACGCCCGCCGCGCCCGCTCTGCGCCCCCGGGGCGCTCCGCCGGGCGGGGTGACTCTCCTTCGCGTTCTCACGTGGGTCCCTTCCTGGTCGGAGTCGCAGGACCCGTGGGACCCGTACGACTCGTCGGGGTGTCGTCGTGCGGTGCGGAGAGCCGACCGGCCGCGCCCGGATCGGAGTCCGGGGTGAACCACGGCAGGGTCGAAGTCGTCGTGGAGCCGTTCTCGGTGCCACGGAACCGCGGCAGGCGCAGGGCGAGGCCGGGCCGGCGCGGGGCGCGCTGCCGCGCACCACCCGGCAGGTGCGGGCGGTGTCGGCGATGCGGGCGGACGTGGTCCACGAGAGCCATCCCGGCGCGGAACAGCGCGGCCGGCACGACCAGAGCCGCCAGGACCCAGAACAGCGTCACGCCCCAGGGCCGGCCCACACCCCACGGCTGCTCGACCAGGACCCTCCCGCCGTACTCGAGGGAGACGGTGTAGTCGCCGTGCGCCCCCGCGGAGAGCTCGACGGGGAGTCTGATCTCGGCCTTGTGGCCGGGGGCGATCGTGCCGCGCCACTGCTGGTCCTCCCACTGCGGGGCGAACACGCCGTGGGAGGTGCCGATCTGGAAGACGGGGTTGTGCACGGTCCCGGAGCCGACGTTGCCGACGGTGAGGACCAGGGTGCGGGCGGGCGGCGCCCCGAACCATGTCAGCAGCCCGCTGGAGCCGTCGAGGTTCGCGTCGCTGAGGACCGACAGCCGTCCGCCGCCGGCCGGCTCGGCGGGCAGCGGTTCGACGGCGTGCCCGGCGACCTGGAAGATCGCGTCGGCGCCGGCCTTCGCGCCGGTCACCGTGGCCACGTGCACCACGCACGGACACGGCACCGGCGGCTCGGCCACCGGCAGTCTGCGGGCGAAGCGGCCCCGGGCGTCGGTGGTGACGGCCCGGCCGTCGGCGTTGGCGCAGGAGTTGGTGCCGCCGATGACGCCCCGGGACGGCACGGACTGCCCGCAGATCAGCAGCATCAGCAGCGTGCGCGGCCGCCAGCCGGTGCCGGTGACGGTGATCGAACCGCCGGTTCCCGCCTGGGACCTGGACAGCGTCACACTCGGCCCGCCGGCGGCCGCCGCGCTGCCCGCGAGGGGCGGCACGAGCAGCCCGAACAGTGCGAACAGCATGAGCAGCGCCCCGAGCGCCGGACTCCGCGGCCTGCCGCTCACGTCGGAGCTCCCGTCAACTCGGCCTCCGTGCACGGGGGTCCGCCGATGCCGTCGCCCTTCGCGCCGCGACGCCTGCGCCGTCGTACGGCGAACAGGGCGCCGCCGGCCAGCGCCGCGCCCCCGCCACTGCCCGCGGCCACCGGCCCCCACGGCACGAACCGTGCCGATACGCCCGCAGTGTCGTGCGCCCCGCCCGGGGCGGTCACCGTCAGCCGTACGGCGACCGCGTCCAGCGCGGGCCGGTCCGGCCACGGCTCGCTCAGCCCCAGACGGCGGCCCGGCGGCAGGGTGACGGGCAGGGCGCGCGGCGCGCGGTCCAGGACCGTGCCGAGGACGCCGTCCGCGTGCACGGCCAGGCGGGGGGCGAGGACCGTGGTGCCCCGGTTGACCAGCTCGTAGGTGATGCGGTCGCCCCGCACGGCCAGGTGCTCGACGGTCAGCGCGGCCAGCGCCGGTCCGCCGACCCGCAGCCGGAGCCGCACGCTCGCCTCCCGGCCAAGACCCCCGGCGGTGCCGTCACCGTCACCGTCACCGTCACACGCGATGATCGCGCCGGACCGGTCGCCGGGCGCGGCGCTCGCCGGGACGGTCACCGTGAAGGGGACCTCGGCGCGGGTGCGGGCGGGCACCCGTACCTCGGTCCGGGCGAAGGCGACCGGCACACCGGTGCCACGCAGCCGTACGGTGACCGGTCGCGTCCCCCGGTTGGTCACGGACACCGTGTCCCGCAGGACCGTGCCGGGCGTGCCCTCGGCGTAGAAGGACGGGCGTCCGCCGCCCGAGGGCGCCAGGGACCATCCACCGTGCGGTCCGGGCAGGGGTGACCCCCAGGCGGCCGGGGCGGCCGGGGCGGCCGTCGCGGCCGGGGCGGCGGTCGCGTCCGGGGCGGCGGTCAGCAGGATCAGGAAGGGCAGGAAGGACCGGAAGGACCGGAAGGACCGGAGAGACAGGTGGGACCGGGAGGACGCAGAGGGCTGGAGGGACAGGTGCGACAGGTGGGAAAGGGCGCGGGCGGTGGACGGCATCGGCGGCTCCGGCGGTCGTACCTACGGCTGTCAGCGGCGCACGCGGGCCGCCTGGTTGCGCCGGTTCAGCCACAGCGCGCCCGCCGCGCCCACGAGCAGCACGGTGCCGCCGAGGGTGCCGAGGGCGACGGCCGAGTCCCCGGGGCCGGTCTGCGGCAGCCTGCCGCCGGAGTCGGCGCCGTTCCGGGTGGTTCCGGACGAGCCGCCGGAGGTGCCCCGGGCACCCGCGCCGCCCGCTGCCGTGACGGCGAGGGTGAGGGACGGTCCGGGGTTGTTGGTGGGGGTGCACGTGGTCGTCGTACCGAGGGCCTTGATGGTGAGGATCCCCGCCGTGAAGGTGACCTTGCCGGTCTTCCGCGGGGTGTAGGTGCCGCTCAAGTCATTGATCTTGATGGGGGTGTTGGCGGGGATGGCGGCCTGGTTCGCCGGGCCCGTCACCGACACGGTGCCGCCGTCCGCGCCGCCCAGCCCGATGGTGGCGCTCGGGTTCATCGCGCCCTTGCCCAGCTCGACCGGGCTGGAGGAGACGCCCTTCTGCCAGGACATGGTGATCCGGTAGCCGGTGCCGCTTCGAACGCCCTTGATGTCGATGGGCGAGACGGCGCTCTTGACGCCGATCGGCGTCTGGCAGCGGTAGTCGACGTTCACGACGTCGGCCCGCGCCGCGGGGGCGGCCAGCAGCACCGCCGAACCGGCCGCCAGGGCCGCGGCGGACGCGAGCACGGCGGTTCGTTTCTGGTACGACACGGTCCACCTCGTTCCTGACGGCACATCAGATCGGCCGTCAAGGTACGCCCGGGGCCTTGCCGAGGGAAGACACGGGACACACCCGATCCGCGGGGACCGCCCATGGGAGCCGACGCGTGGACGGGGGGCAGGGGAAGTCCGGGCGAAAGGGTGACCGTGGGTATCCCCAGGGTGCGCAGTACCGCAACCGCACATGTGGGTTGTGGCCTCGGTTTGCGAACGTCGTCCCACTCGCAGTGGTCGAGCGGGCGCCGAACACCGTCCGGGCGCTGCTGCCCGGCCTGCCCGGCCGGTGTCCACCCGTTCTTCCTCTCCAGCGGCGCGAGCAGCCCGGTCAGGTAGTCCAGCGCCCGCTCACGGGGCTCCGACCTGCCGAAACGGTGGGCGAACCGGGAATGGAGACCGGCTGTCCCCTCGGATCACGACTCGACCCGCCCAACCGTCAGCCCATCAGCGCACAGTCGTGCCAACGCACGAAATCCGTGATCGTCACGCACACGCGGTTGCAACCGAGCGCCGGAGCCACCGATGGGCTGGTTCGTCAGTGGAGGATCAGTCCTCGTCGGGGTCGAGGACGCGGCCCTTGAGCTTGACGGGGTTGGCGGCGCCGACCCGGAGCTCGCCGTCGGTGTAGCGGCCCGGCGTCGCGCCGTCGACGGCGGTGACCTGGGCCGCGAAGCCGAGAGCCTCCTGGTTGGTGGACAGGTACGGGTTGTGGGTGAAGGTCAGCGTGCGGCCGGTGTCGGCGAGGGTGCCCTGGGTGGTCTTGAGGTTGCCCTTCGCCTGGAGCGTGCTGACGTCGTGGTAGGCCCAGGACAGCCAGCCGGTGAACACGAAGCCCGTGGGTGCCTTGAGGGTGAAGGTGACGTCGCCGGGGTTCACCGGGGACGGGACGGTGCTGAGGATGCCGAAGCTGAGGTGGGCCGGAACCCCTCCCGGCGCGTCCTCGACGATGCCCTGCTGGAGGATGTACAGCTTGTTCTCGGCTCCCGGCTCAACGGGTGCCTGGGTCTGCGTGGCCATGGATTGCCTTCCGTGGGTGGGTGTGTCCGCCCGGGCGGATCCGCCGGTGGCGGGCTCGGGGGGTGGGCTCGCTCATGGGCCGTCGGTGCCGAAGACGGACGCCTTGAGCTGGGTCGGGGGAGCGGTGGCGATGGGCGCGTGCTCGGCCAGGAGCGGGCCGAGGACGACGAGGGCGCCGAGAACGATGTCCTCGTAGAGGTAGAACCCCGCTTCCAGGGGCGGCAGTTCGTCATCGGTGCCCTCGGGGTCGGCGTCCGGGGCGGCGGCGTGTCCGGGGTCGTCGTCGGTCTTGTCCTGGGGAGCGGGCGTGCCGAGCAGGTCCGTGAGGTCCTGCGCGGCGCCCTGGAGGGCGGCGCGGGCGGTGGTGGCCAGCAGGCGCAGGGGGAGGTCGAGGGCGGCGGCGGTGCGCTGGCCGGGGATAAGTTTCGTCGCGGTGGGGGCCTGCCCGGTGAAGGCGGCGAGCCACTGCACGGGCAGGGAGCAGGCGGAGACGACCCGCTCGGCGGACATCAGAGGCGGGGGGTCGCCGTCGACCATGAGGTCCTCCCACTCCATGAGGTCGAAGAGGAACTGGCCGCCCTTGCAGAGGGGCCAGGGCCGGACCATGTCGAGCAGGACGCGTGCGCGTGCGGGCTCGCGCCCGCGCAGGGCCACGCCGTGCCGCGCCAGGGTGCACAGGCACTGGCGCAGACAGCTGTTGACCTGACCGAGGAAGGCGAAGGCCCGTTGGTCGGTCGGGGTCAGCGGGCCGGCGGCGGTGGGGTCGGCCGGTGGTGGGGTGGTCGTGGTGGTGGTCACAGTGGCCTTGAGGTGACGTAGTGGGCGATCTGCCGCAGGACGGCTTTGCCTTCGTTCTCGGGGATGACGCGCAGGTCTTCTTCGAAGCGCGCGATGCCTTCGGCGGCGAGCCGGTCGGCGAGGTCGGTGGCGTACTCGATGGAGCCGTGCCGCCGCATGGCGGCGAGGAGTTCCTCGGCGTGCTGCTGTGTCTTGTCGGTTCGGCGCTGACGCAGGACGTCGAGGAGGCGGGGCCGCTCGTGGGCGTACGCGGTGCGGAAGAGGTGGATCAGCATCACCGTGCGCTTGCCTTCGAGCAGGTCCCCGAGGGGCTCCTTGCCGTAGAGAGCCTCCTCGCCGACCAGGTTCAGGATGTCGTCCTGGATCTGGAAGGCGATGCCGATCAGGCGGAACGCCTCGTCGAACCGGCCCAGTACGGCCGGGTCGGTGACGCCTGCGCAGACGGCGCCGATGCGGCACGGGCTGATGCAGGTGTACCAGCCGGTCTTCTTCGTGCTCATCGTGAAGTAGGCGTCGTCGGCCCCGGGGACGGTCTCGTGGCGGATCCAGCCCAGTTCCATGGCCTGGCCCTCGATGGACTCCCGGCACATGTGCATCGCCTCGTGGATGAGGCCGAGGGTGCGGGCCAGGCCGAGTGTTTCGAGGTTGGACAGGACGGCGTCGACGGCGAGCAGGTTCAGCCCGTCGCCGACGTTGACGGCCAGGCCCGGGCCGTGTTCCTCGTGCATGGTCGGCAGGCCGCGCCGATGGGTGGACTCGTCGGCGATGTCGTCGTGGACGAGGAAGCCGTTGTGGAACAGCTCCAGCGCGGCGGCGGCGCGTACGGCGTCCTCGGGGCGTCCGCCGAAGGCGGCGCAGGCCGCGATGGTCAGGGTGGGCCGCAGGCCCTTGCCCTGCCGCGCGGGGTAGGAGCGCATGAGGTCGTACAGTTCGGCGCGCGGCTCGCGGTCCGGCAGCAGCCGTTCGATCTCCTCGTTGGTGCGGGCCCGGCACCGGCGCATGGTCTCCATCAGGTCCGCGTCGCGGACGGTGTCCTCCAGCGACCAGCTGGTGCTGGTGCGGCCGTCCCACAGCAGGCGCGGGGCCCTGACGGTGGTGCCGCCGATCAGCGCGGGCGGTGCGTGGGCGTCCTCGGGGGAGCGCCGGGCCAGGAAGTCCAGCGCAGTCCAGTCGACCGGCGCGGCGGCCGGCTCCTGGGCGGCGGGTGCCGCACTGCCCCACAGCTGGGGGGCCTGTTCGCGGTAGGTGCCCCAGAGTTCCTGCATGCTGCGCAGGCCCGCCGCGCGCTGGGACAACAGCGTGAAGGCGCGCCACACGGCGAGGGTGTGCTCCTGGGAGCCGCGGACGTCGAGGCTGTCGGGCAGTACCTGGTCGACGGGTGGTCGCTGGAGGTCGAACAGCAGGTTCATGGCCCGGTTGTCGAAGGCGACCTCGACGTCGGGATCCGGGCAACGGTCCCGGTGTACGACGAGACGGCTGTGCTGCGCGGCGAGCGTGGCGTGGCTGCCGTCGTTGAAGTGCAGGCCGAGCCGGATGCCGCGCAGCTGGTCGGCGGCGGCGGCGAGGATGGCCGGCGCCCGGTCGGACAAGGCGGCGACGGTCTCGTCCAGCAGCCGGGCACCCGTGAACGCGGGCACGGTCTCAGTCATGGGCACCACCGGCGAACTCCACGATGCCCTCCGTGCGAAAGCCGATACGGCGTCCGCCGACCCGGCCCTCCACCGTGCACGGGCCGAGGGTCTCGTGCACGCTGAACGGGTGCAGGCTCGTCTCGGACGGATTGGCGATGCGTCCCGCCGTGTACGAGCGGAAGTCGAGGACGAGACGGTCGTCGCCGAGCCGGGCGGTGATCAGCAACCGGCCGGGGACCGCCGCCATCGGCGGGGTGTCCAGCACCTCCGCGAGCGGCGGCACCATCACCACCCGGTCGCGGTCCAGGCTGCCGCTGACCGCGACCCGCAGGTTGCGGCGTGGAAAGTGACGCACCATGCGCCCGTCGCGCCACAGCATCACCGATCCGTTGGCCTCGTCCGCCGGCCGCGCGGGCTGGATCAGGGTGAAGACCACCGCCGAGGGCGGAGCGGCACCGGAAGGGCCGGAGGGGTCGTTGACGAACCCGAACACCCAGCCCCCCAGCGTGGGCCAGGACCACCGGCCGCGCACCCGTTCGTGGTAGCCCAGCAGGTCCGTCGCCGTGACCGTGCCGTCGCCGTGCCGCAGGGTGCCCTCGCCCAGGACGCCGGGCTCCGACTGCCACCGCAGGTGCTCGTCCTCGCCGAAGGGCGCGCACTGCGAGGTGCACGGCCTGCTGGTCCGGGTCAGCCGCACATCGGCCGCCGGCGCCGCCGACCGGGCCGCCACCCGGAACGCGCCGGACTCACCGCGCGGATGCGGTAACCGGAACGCGGACCAGGGCAGTTCGGGCTGTTCGGCGTTGAACTGCGTCGAACTCCAGCCGTGCCCCTCCTCGTAGACGAGAAGGATCGCCATGTGCTGCCCCTCGGCCGCCGTGCCGGTGCCGCTGCGCCGCCCGGTGGCCGGACCGCCCGGATCCGCGAAGACCACGCCGCTGGCGGACCCCAGGACGGACAGGTTGGCGATCAGGGCTTGCCGGCCGCACCGGGACAGGAACGCGTAGTGCAGCCATTTGCGGTCGAGTGGATGGGTGAGCGGGGCGTGAGGGAAGGGGCCCGGGGGCCCGAGCCTCGTGAGGGTCGGCGTGGACACGTTTCGAAAGCTAACGCACGGTTCCCCAGCTATCACACTTCGCGACGTTCAAGGGAGTGACCTGGGAGCACAGAAACGTTCACCTCCGTATTCGAGGTTTGAAATCGCAAAGGGCTGTCTGTGGCGGACACTCCGCCACAGACGGCTCAAGGTCTCGCGCCGGCCTTCTCGTCAGTCCTCGTCGTCCCCGAGAACGCTTGCTTTCAGTCGCACTTCCGGCTGGCCCGCGATCACCGCTCGTCCGTCGGTGTACCGGCCCGGCTCGGCATCCGTCCCGGCCCGTACGCCGAGGGTGTACACCAGGGCCGCCGCCGGATTGCCGGGAGTGTTCAATCGGGGTTCGTCCGTCACGGACAGCGACTTGCCCGCCTCCCGCACCGCTGCCGTCGGCTCCGGAGCGGCGACCACGGAGCCGTCAACGCGGTAGTACGCGCACGTCACCCGGCCGTCGAAGACGAGACCCGTCGGAGCGGTGAAGCGGTGCTCCACCCGCCCGGGGGCCCAGGCATCGGTGGACGAGACCCGTACGTGGACCAACTCGCTGCCGCCGCGCGGGATTTCCACCCCGACTTCCTGGCGTACCAGCAGTCGCGCGGCCGTCGCCGCGGCGGCAGCCCGGTCTGCGTCCTGAGCGCCTTCGGCTTCGCCGCCCGGTTCCGGCTTCTCGCCCGGTTCCGGCTCCTCGCCCGGTTCCGGCTCCTCGCCCTGCTCCGGCTCCTCGCCCTGCTCCGGCTCCTCGTCCGGTTCCGGCTCGGCGGCCTGGGAGGGAGCGGCGGTGAGGGGCAGGGCGGCGATCCGGTGGTGGAAGTTGTCCGCCACGAGCAGTCGCCCGGCCGGGTCCACGGCCAGACCGCACGGATAGGCCGGCGAGACGTCGCCGGCGGTCTCTGCCGCCTCACCGGCCTCCGCCGCCGCACCGGCAGCCGGGTCCGGCCCCGCGACGACGCGGGCCACTCCGCCGGCCAGCCGCCATACTCGGTGTCCGTTCATGTCGGCGACGTAGACGGCTCCCCGGGCGTCGACCGCCACGGCGCACGGGGCACTCCAGTCGACCGCCGTGGTGCCGGTGTTCCCGCACGGCGGTCCCGCCAGCACCCGAAGAGTCCCGTCCGTGCCCAGCAACAGCACCCGACGGCCCACCGGGTCGGCGATATACAGCTGCCCCGACGGGTCGGCCGCCAGACCCGCGGGCAGGAACGCCCCGCCCGCGTCGGCCACACCGGATCGTCCGGACCGTCGTCCGGATGCCTCGACGACCGTGCTGATGACACCGTCCCCGCCGACCCTGCGCACCCTGGGAGTGCCCGCTTCGCCGACGTACAGCGATCCGGCGCCGTCCACGGCCAGGGCACAGGGGGCGTCCAGCCGGGCCCGGTCCGCGGGGCCGCCGTCGCCGTCGTCGTCGCCGCCGCCGCGGGAGCCGTCTCCCGCAACGGTGTCGATGACGCCCGAGGGGCCGATCCGGCGAATCCGGTGGTTCACCTCGTCGGCGATGAACACACCCCCGTCAGCGTCGACCGCGAGGGCGGCCGGGAAGCCCAGGCGGGCCCGCACCGCGTCCGCGCCGTCCCCGGCGAAGCCCCGCGTTCCGTCCCCGGCGACCGTCGTCAGCACGCCGGAGCCGTCGATCCGGCGGACCCGGTGGTTGGCATGGTCGGCGATGAAGACGGCCCCTTGCCCCACGGCCACATCCGCGGGGAACGCCAACTGCGCTTCCGGCGCCGCCCGCCCGTCCCCGGAGAATCCGGCGGTGCCGTTTCCCGCCACGGTGACCAGCGGGTCGTGCCCGTCCGGGGAGACCGGCTCCCGCGTCCGGGCCGCGGCCTGCGCCGTCACGCCGTCACCACCCGGCACCGCCGCAGCGGCGTCTGGCCGGCGTCTCTCACCTTCCACGGCATCGTCACCCGCATGTCCGTCTCCTTTCCGAGCCGTCGCTGACACCCCCTGCATACCGGCCGGGCCACACCCTCAGGAGCAGCGCACCGAGCGCTCCACTCGCACGAGGGAGGAGCCGCCGGGAACGCCCCGTGAAGGAGCCACTGGGGACGGGCGGCGGTGTCCGGCCGTGGCAGACGGCCGCGGGCGCCGACTACTTCAGCACGCACGGGGCTGGTGCGCTCCGCATCTGTGCGCCCCCGCATACCTCAGCTTCACTCGAACAGATGACGCAGAATCGATCCCGCATTCCCAAATGGTGCAATAGCGGCATACCGCCCACAGGTCCGGGCTAACCATGGACGCGGATGACGGCCCGGTGCATGCCACTTGGCTGCGCAACGCCCCGGCCGAAGCCGCCGGCGGCATCCTGCGTTCCGCCTCCCGGACACCGCTCCCATGGCGTCCCGTGCTCCGTAACCCGGGCGGCATCCGGCGCCAGGACCTGCCCGTCGCCTGCGGGCCGGGTGATCCTCGCCAGGACGTCCCTTTCACCGCACGCTTCGACCACAGCCCCAGGAGGACTCGGAGATGGCCACTGACGTGCAGTCCGCGAAGAAGGAAGCCTACAAACAGGGAGAGGAACAGGGACGCGCCGACGCGCTCGCCGGACGCCCCTACGCCGATCCGCCGCGCGACGGCACACGCGGTGAGAAGGACCAGTATGCGAACGGCTACGACTGGGGCTACGAACAGGGCCGGGCGCAGAAGCTGGACCTCGTGGTGTGGCAGGAAGGCGGGGTCGAGGACGCCCCCGGTGGCCTCGGCACCACCATCAACATCTGCGTCCGTACGCCGAACTGGAGCGAAACCGTCGACGCCGGCGAACGGGAGCACGTCTTCACCGCCCCCACCGGATTCCGCTGGAACGGCACGGTGGGTGCCCAGTACAAGCGCATGGACCAGACCACGGGCGGCAACCTGCCGCCCGTGCAGACCAAGGTCAGCGAGGACGGGCGCACGCTGACCTTCACCTACCACGTGCACCTGAACACGAGCGACGAGGACAAGGACCTCATCGTCTACACCTGCGGTCTCCAGGCGGTCGACGGTGCCAGGCCCGGCCGCCGCACCGACGGCGTCGCCCAAATCGGCACCGCGCCCCCGGCCAGGCTCAAGGCCGAGGTCATCGAGGACGAGGACTGAAAGAGCAGGAGTCGGACACCATGAACACCGTCGTCACCTCCGGCGTCTTCCCCTCCACCACCCTGGACCCCTCCCAGATCACCGGGGCGGGCACCCCGGACATCAGGTGGGGCACCAGCGGCAACCAGAGCGGGTACCAGTTCCGCGGTTCGGCCGCGGACGTCCAACTCGACGGCACCGAGTTCGTCATCGGCACCTTCGTGCACCGCAACTTCCCCATCCACGTCAACCCGAACCGGTTCGACGTCAAGCTCGCCATCAACATCGTGTTCCAGGACGGCAGTACGACCGATCTCGACTTCACCTTCCATCACTACGAGACACCCAACAGCACCAACAGCAGTCCCGCGGATGATGATCTGGTCGACCTGGAGACCTTCGTCCACCCCCGGCCCGTCACGGTCGACGGGAAGCAGTACCGGGCGGTCCTGAGCGGGTTCAAGCGCAACGGCCGGATCGTCCGGCAGTTCCGCAGCCCCGAGGGCGGAGTCAACTACGCCGAGGTCGTCTGCATGTTCACCGTCGACGAGCCGGACGTGATCATCTCCGACCTGCGCTACCTGGGAACCGGCCCGGGTCAGCCCGACGAATACGTCGAGATCTTCAACAAGGGCGGCGCGCCCCAGGACCTGACCGGCTGGGTCGTGGAGTGCAAGACCACCGGGCACGTCTACGCCTTCCCCCCGGGGACGGTCATCCAGCCCGGCCAGCGCTATCGGGTCTACACAAACGAGACCCACCAGGAGTTCGGCGGATTCTCCTTCGGCTCCTCCGAGGAGGTCTGGCGTGACAAGGGCGGCATCGCCCGTCTGCGCCACGACGACTTCGTCGTGGACCAGTACCCCTACCTCGACAAGGGCTTCAACAAGACCGCCGCGCCGTAGCAGGTCCTCGTCGGCCCTTCAGTGACCGGCAAGGCCAGGAAGCCGGCCTCGCTGGTCGCCCAGCCGGGTGGTTTCCCGGCCTTGCCGCAGCCGCAGGAGGCCGTCTGCTCGACGCGCCCCGCGTACACACGCACCGGGCAGCCTCAGCCGCTCCTTGCGACGGCCTCGCCCACGATGGAAGAGTTCTTCAACCGGTCGGTTGCCGTGCCGCCCTGGACTAGGCCGGCGCTCCCAGTTCCGCCCAGACCTTCTTGCCGGCGACGCCGGGGGTGCGGATCACACCCCAGTCGAGACACAGGCGCTGGACGATGAACATGCCGTGGCCGCCGGGACGGCCGGCGCGGTGCGGGGTGCGCGGGGCGGGCTGGCCGGTGCCGCGGTCGGAGACCTCGATGTGGATCACCTTGTTGTCGCAGGTGATCTCCAGCCGGTCGGGGCCCTCGGCGTGCAGACAGGCGTTGGTGACCAGCTCGGAGACGACGAGGAGGACGTCCTCGGCGGCGGCCCGCTGGTCGGCGGTCGCGGCGGGCAGCCAGCCCCACGCGTACAGCGCCTGGCGGGCGAAGTCGCGGGCGAGCGGCACGACGCCGCTCTCGCCGTCGAAGCTCAGCCTGCGGACCTGACGACCCCCCGACGCAGCCGCCGGCACGGCTGCCGCTTCCCCCGCGGACGCCCCGGCCGCAGGCACGCCCCCCTCGGACGCCCCGGAAGCGCCGCTGGGCTCCGGGCCGCGGTCGCCCGGCGAGTAAGGCCGGGTGGTGCTCATCAGCGCTTCACCTCACCGATTCACCAATTCACGATTCAGAAGTCACTACATGCGTACAGGGTCGGTACACCCGCACAGACGTCGTTCAAGGGGTCTCCGGCTCCCGGTTCGACGGCCGTTCCGTTCAGGATGTCTCCTGCCCGACCGATCCGGCGGAACACCACTGTTTTCGGCACACCGGGCGCGACGCCCGGCGCGTGCCGGTCACGGAAACAGGGAGGAGACACGTCGTCGGCCCGGGGCCCGGCTCAGCCGGTCTCGTCGGCCAGTGCGTCCTCGAGTGTGTCGTGCACACTGAAGACCGCGTCCGCCCCTGTGATCTCAAACACTCGCGCCACCACCGGCAGCATTCCGGCGAGATGCACGCCACCCCCGGCCGCCTCCGCCTTCAGCCGCGCGCCCAGCAGCACGTTCAGCCCCGTGGAGTCGCAGAACTCCAGGCGCGAGCAGTCCACCACCAGTCGCGAGCGCCCCTTGTCGAGGCACTCCTCCAGCGGCTCGCGCAGCAGGTCGGCCGTGTGGTGATCGAGCTCACCCGCCGGCGTCACGACGGCACTGGAGCCCTCTTGCCGCACCTCCACCAGAAGCCGGCCCGACTGTGCGCTGCCGACCGTCCCGCGGTCCATGCCGTCTCTCTCTCCCGGGGTCTTGGCTGCTGATTGACGACCTCGAACACTACGCCTTCCCTCACCACTCCGACACCCGAACAACCGCACACAATCGGACATACTCCCACATAACGCACTTGCGGTGGCTGTGGGAAAGCGGGTAGGGCTAGTAGAGACACGTACCCGACACGGCCGGCTTTGGAGGCGCCGCACACCGCAGTGCACGAACTGGCTTCGGCAGCCATATGCCGAGAACGATGGAGGACATCATGTCACCCCGGCTCGACGCATCGCATACCCAGAGGGCGACGTCGGCATCCCCCACGGAGCACCTGGATCCCATCGAGCTGCGCGACGTACACGCCGAGCGGGCCGGTCGGGCCGCCGCACTGGCCGGACTTCCGGACATCCCCCCGTACGACGAAGTGGCCCCGGACGACGCCCGGGCCCTGTCCAAGACCCTCTTCGAGCGGCTGGAGTCCCTCGAGGAAGGCACCCACGAGTACTCGTACGTCCGCAACACGCTCGTCGAACTGAACCTCGCCCTGGTCAAGTTCGCCGCCTCCCGCTTCCGCTCCCGCAGCGAGCCGCTGGAGGACATCATCCAGGTCGGCACGATCGGTCTCATCAAGGCCATCGACCGCTTCGAGCTCTCGCGTGGTGTGGAGTTCCCCACCTTCGCGATGCCAACCATCGTCGGCGAGATCAAGCGCTTCTTCCGCGACACCTCGTGGTCCGTGCGCGTCCCGCGCCGGCTGCAGGAGCTGCGGCTCGACCTCGCCAAGGCAGGCGACGAACTGGCCCAGCGGCTGGATCGCGCCCCGACGGTGACGGAACTCGCCGAGCACCTCGGCCTGTCCAGGGACGAAGTGGTGGAGGGCATGGCGGCCTCCAACGCGTACACCGCGTCCTCGCTGGACGCCCAGCCCGAGGAGGACGACTCCGAGGGCGCCCTCGCGGACCGCATCGGCTACGAGGACCACGGGCTCGAAGGCATCGAGTACGTCGAGTCGCTGAAGCCGCTGATCGCCGAACTCTCCTCGCGGGACCGGCAGATCCTGTCCCTGCGGTTCGTCGCCAACATGACCCAGTCGGAGATTGGCGAGGAGCTCGGCATCTCCCAGATGCACGTCTCACGGCTGCTGTCCAAAACGCTGGTGCGGCTGCGCAAGGGGCTGACGGTCGAGGAGTGACCGTGGGCGGCCGAGGAATGACCGGTGTGACACGAGGTGTCCGTCCGGGGCCCTGACAGGAGCCGGACGCACACCTGGTTACCCGGGGAAACCTCTTTCCCGCTCCCCCGTCCGCCACTAGGGTCACCCCCCGAACTGACCGGTACGTCAGAACTCCCTGTGACCGGCCGGGGGTGCGAGGAGGCGGGTGGATGGCGCGGGCCGACGGGACCGACGACGACGTCGAGACCGGGGACGCGGGCGGCGGGGCGTATGCGGGCGGCGGGGCGTACGCAAGCGCGTCCGACACGCGGCTGACCTCGCTGCTGCGCGCCGACACGCCGACCGTCTATCCGGCGCTGCAGGAACTGCGCGCCCGCCATCACCCCTTTGTGCTCGCCTACGCACGCCAGTGCGCGCCGGGCGAGTCGGCGGCCCGGCAGCTCGCGGCGCAGTCCTTCACCCACGCCGCCCGAGAGACGGCGCGCGGCGTGGACCCGGGTGTCCCGGTGCGGCTGCAACTACTGCTGCTCACCACGCGGCTGGCCGCGTCCTGGGCCCGCGACGAGCGGTCCGGCGGCCTGGACCCAGGGCTGTTGCTGGTCCTGAACACGGCGGGCGTGAAGGGCCCCGTACCGCCCCTGCTCGCGGCCTTCCAGTCGCTGCCGGTCCGGGCCCAGGGCCTCATCTGGTACGGCGTCGTGGAGCAGGAGCCCGAGGAGCGGACGGCCGTCTACCTCGGCCTCACCCGCGAGGACGTGGTCCACGGCACTGCGCAGGCCCTCCAGGTGATGGCCCAGGCCTGTCTGCGGACCCGCCTGGCCGCCTCCGACGACCCGCACTGCGGCGACTTCCGCCGGCTGATCGAGGAGTCGGTACGACCGGGCAACCGGCGCTCCAGCGCCGACCTGCACGCCCACATGGCGCACTGCGCGCACTGCACGGCCGCGTTCGAGGAGCAGTCCGCCCTGCGCGACCACCCGCGCGCCGCGCTCGCCGAGGGCCTGCTGCCCTGGGGCGGCATGGCGTACATCACACAGCAGCCGGCCGCCCCGCGTCCGGAAGGCGGCACGCGCCGCACCGGCGTGCGGGCCGTCGCCTGGCCCCCGTCGCGCCGCTATGTGCTGGCCTCGGCAGCGCTCGGCACGGCGCTCGCGCCGCTGCTGCTCTTCCTGCTCACCTCGGGGGGCGGCGGGCAGCACCAGCGTTCGGCGGGCGCGGTGGCCACGCCCTCGGCGCCCCCGCGGGTCACGGTGACGGCGACGGTGCCGGGCACCCCGCCGGCGCCCTCCCCGCCGGCGCCCTCACCGTCCGCGACCTCCCGGCCGCCGTCCCCCAGGCCGACGCCGCGTCCCACCCGGACGGCGCGGCCGGAGCCGGCGCCCACCCCCAGCCCGTCCCCCACGTATCCGCCGGGCGCGGCCTACGCACAGGTGGTGAACGTCGCCTCGGGCCGCTGCCTGGACGTGGCCGGCGACTTCGACAACGGCACGGACGTCGTCACCGCGCCCTGCGGCTCCGCGGCCACCCAGCGCTGGCGGGTCGACTCCGCGCGCGGGGTGGTGCAGTCGGCCGCGGACCCGGACTTCTGTCTGGACAGCCGCGGTTCGGTGGACAACGGCGTCGGCATCTGGAGCTGCGACTCGGTGTACAGCAGGAACGGCGAGAACCTGACGTTCACCGTCGACCCGGACGGCGTGATCCGCCCGGCCATCGCGATCGAGACCGCCCTCACCCCGCACTCCGACGGCTCGCTGTCCCTGGAGCCGCTGACCGGCGGGACTGAGCAGCGGTGGCGGGCGGGGGCCGTCTGACCCCTGGCCGGGTGGGGCCGGAGGTCAGGGGCGGGACGGCCCCTGGATCACACCTCGCGCACGCCGCGTCGCCAGACCTGCGTCACCAGGGGGACGCCCGGGCGGTAGGCCAGGTGGACATGGCTGGGGGCGTCGAGGACGGCGAGGTCGGCGCGGGTGCCCGGGGTGAGGCGGCCGATGTCGGTGCGGCGCAGCGCCGCCGCTCCCCCGGCGGTGGCCGACCAGAGCGCCTCGTCGGGGGTCATCCCCATGTCCCGCACGGCCAGCGCGATACAGAACGGCACGGACGAGGTGTAGGACGAGCCCGGGTTGCAGTCGGTGGACAGGGCCACGGTGACACCGGCGTCGAGGAGACGGCGGGCGTCCGGCCATTCGGCGCGGGTGGAGAACTCGGCGCCGGGCAGGAGCGTGGCGACCGTGTCGCCGCTTGCCAGGGCGTCCACGTCGGCGTCCGTCAGGTGGGTGCAGTGGTCGGCGCTGGCCGCGTCGAGTTCGACGGCGAGCTGGACGCCGGGGCCGTAGGAGAGCTGGTTGGCGTGGATGCGCGGGTGCAGGCCCCTGGCCCGGCCCGCGGTGAGGATGGCACGGGCCTGGTCGCCGTCGAAGGCGCCCTTCTCGCAGAAGACGTCGATCCAGCGGGCGTGCGGGGCGCAGGCGTCCAGCATCTCGCCGGTGACCAGGGCCACGTAGCCGGCCGGGTCCTCGGCGAAGTCCGGGGGGACGATGTGGGCGCCGAGGTAGGTGACCTCGTCGGTGTGGCGGGCGGCGATGCGCAGGGCGCGGGACTCGTCCGCGACGGTGAGGCCGTAGCCGGACTTCGTCTCGAACGTGGTCGTGCCCTGGCGGAGCGCCTCGGCCAGGTGACGGGTGAGGTTGGCCTCCAGCTCCTCGTCGGAGGCGGCGCGGGTGGCGGCGACGGTGGTGCGGATGCCGCCCGCGCTGTAGGCCCGGCCGGACATGCGGGCGTTGAACTCCTCGGTGCGGTCGCCCGCGAAGACCAGGTGGGAGTGGGAGTCCACGAAGCCCGGGATCACCGCCCGGCCGGCGGCGTCGACCCGATTGTCAGTGGCGGGTGCTTTGCTTGATTCACCGGTCCACGCGACGCGGTCGCCGTCGATGACGACGGCCGCGTCCCGGATCAGGCCGAGCGGGGATCCTCCGGCACTCTCGAATTTGCTCGAGCGGGGGGACCTCCAGCCGAGGGAGGGGTCGTTGGTGACCAGCGTCGCGATGTTGGTGATGACGGTGCTGCTCATGGTGTCCGTGTCCTCAGGGATGACGGCGGGCTTCAGCCGCGCAGGGCTCCGATGGCGTCCGACAGCGCTGACGGCACATCGGGTACGAGGGCGTGGACGCCGTCTCGTACGACATGCCGGCCACCCACGACCGTATGGCGCACGTCCGCCGCGCAGGCGGCGAATACGGCCGTCTCGGCACCGAGTCGCGGCAGCGTTCCCGCAGTTCTGACCGAGTCCAGCGCGATCGTCGTGAAGTCGGCCAGGGCGCCGGCGGCCAGGCTCCCCGCGTCGCTCCAGCCGAGGGCCGCGTGACCGTCGGCGGTGGCGGCCCGCAGCAGGGCGGCGGCCGTCCAGTGCCCGCGGGCGCGGGTGCGCAGCCGCTCGTTCAGCTCCATCGCGCGGGCCTCCTCGAGCAGGTCGATGACGGCGTGGCTGTCGGAGCCGAGGCTGAGCGGGGAGCCGGCGCGCTGGAGGGCGACGGCGGGTCCGATGCCGTCGGCCAGGTCCCGTTCGGTGGTCGGGCACATGCACGTCCCGGTGCCGGAGCGGCCGAGCAGGGCGATGTCCTCGTCGGTGAGGTGGGTGTTGTGCACGCCGGTGGTGCGCGGGCCGAGGACGCCGTGGTCGGCCAGCAGCCGGGCCGGGGTGCACCCGTGGGCCTCCTGGCAGGCGTCGTTCTCGGCGGTCTGCTCGGACAGGTGCACATGCAGTGGGGCCCGCCGCTCCTCGGCCCACCGCGCCACCGTCGCCAGCTCCCGCGCTGGCACGGCCCGTACGGAGTGGACGGCGGCGCCGATCCGCGCGTGATCCCGTTCCTTGAGAACTGAACAGCGTTCGGCCCAGGCCTCGGCCGTCCCGTCGGAGAAGCGGAGCTGGTGGGTGTTGGGCGGCTGTCCGAAGCCGGCGGACAGGTAGCAGGTGTCGAGGAGGGTGATGCGGATGCCGGCTTCGGCGGCGGCCTCGATCAGGGCCTCGCCCATCGCGTTCGGGTCGGCGTACCGGGAGCCGCCCGGGGCGTGGTGGAGGTAGTGGAACTCGCCCACCGCCGTGATCCCGGCCAGCGCCATCTCGGCGTACACCGCGCGGGCGAGCGCGTGGTAGCTCTCCGGGGTGAGCCGGTCGGCCGTGGCGTACATGACCTCGCGCCAGGTCCAGAAGGTGCCGGAGCCCACCTGGACGGTGCCGCGCAGCGCCCGGTGGAAGGCGTGGCTGTGGGCGTTGGCGAGGCCGGGGACCGTGAGGCCGCGCAGGGGTTCGGCTCCGGGCTGCGGGGCGGGCACGCCGGTGCGGACGGCCGCGATACGGCCGTCGCGCACATCGAGCGCCACGCCTGGCTCGACGTTCGTGCCGAGCCAGGCATGCTCCAGCCAGTACGTCCGCGTCCGCTCGGTGGAGGTCACGTGCAGGCCAGCCCTTCCAGTACGTCGGCGAGTGCGCGCACCCCGGCCACGCAGTCGTCCTCGGCCGCGAACTCGGCCGGGGAGTGCGAGACACCGGTGGGGTTGCGCACGAACAGCATGGCGGTCGGGACGCTCCCGGACAGGATTCCGGCGTCGTGTCCCGCTCCGGTACCGAGCACCGGCACCCTCAGATCGGTGTCCGTGCCCAGAATGCGGGCGAGTTCGTCCCGCAGGGCGTGGTCGAACTCGACGACGGGTGTGAAGGACTCGCGGACCATGTCGAGGTCGATGCCGTGCGCCGCGGCGTACTCGCGGGCCGCCTTCTCGATGCCGGTGACCACCGTGTCGAGGGTCTGCTGGTCGGCGGCGCGGGAGTCGAGCCAGCCGCGTACCAGGGAGGGGATCGCGTTGACGCCGTTCGGCTCGACGGCGATCTTGCCGAAGGTGGCGACGGCACCGGCGAGTTCGGCCTCGCGCCGGGCGGCGAGGACGGTCTCGGCGTACGACAGCATCGGGTCGCGCCGGTCGGCCAGCCGGGTGGTGCCGGCGTGGTTGGCCTCGCCGCGGAAGTCGAACCGCCACCGTCCGTGCGGCCAGATGGCGCTCGCGATCCCCACCGCGTCACCGGTGAGGTCGAGGGCACGCCCCTGCTCGACGTGCAGTTCGACGAAGGCCCCGATCCGCGCCAGCCGCTCGGGGTCGGGCCCGATCGCCTCGGGGTCGTACCCGGCGGCCTCCATGGCCTTGGGCAGCGTGACCCCGTCGCCGTCGGTCAGCCGGTGCGCCTGCTCGAGGGTGAGCTGCCCGGCGGTCAGCCGGGATCCGACGCAGGCGAGTCCGAACCGGGCGCCTTCCTCGTCGCCGAAGTTGACGACCGCGAGGGGCTTGGTGAACCGCGCTCCCCTGCGGCGCAGTTCATCGAGCGCGGCGAAGGAGGACACCACCCCGAGGGGCCCGTCGAAGGCCCCGCCGTCCGGCACGGAGTCGAGATGCGACCCGGCCACCACGGCATCCCCGGCGGCCGGGTCCCCGAGCCAGGCCCACTGGTTCCCGTTCCGGTCCACCTCGTACGCCAGCCCGCGGGCTTCGGCCTGCTCCCGGAACCAGACCCGGCACTCGGCATCGGCGCCGGTCCAGGCGAAGCGGCGGTAGCCGCCGGAGGCGGAGCTGCGGCCGATCGGCAGCAGCTCCGCCCACATGCTGTGGAAGGTCACGCCTCGTCACCCTCGCGCATGGGCACCCGAACCCCCCGCTCGCCCGCCACCGACTCCGCGATGTCGTACCCGGCGTCCACGTGCCGGATCACGCCCATGCCTGGGTCGTTGGTGAGCACTCGCCGGATCTTCTCCCCGGCCAGCTGCGTGCCGTCGGCCACCGTCACCTGCCCGGCGTGGATGGACCGTCCCATGCCGACCCCGCCGCCGTGGTGGATCGACACCCAGGAGGCACCCGAGGCCACGTTCACCATGGCGTTCAGCAGCGGCCAGTCGGCGATCGCGTCGGAGCCGTCGAGCATGGCCTCGGTCTCGCGGTACGGGGAGGCGACGGAGCCGCAGTCGAGGTGGTCGCGGCCGATGACGATCGGCGCGGCCAGCTCACCGCTCGCGACCATGTCGTTGAAGCGCTCGCCCGCCTTGTCGCGCTCGCCGTAGCCGAGCCAGCAGATGCGCGCGGGCAGACCCTGGAAGTGGACCCGCTCGCCGGCCATCTTGATCCAGCGGGCCAGGGACTCGTTCTCGGGGAACAGTTCCAGGATCGCCTTGTCGGTCTTGGCGATGTCGGCCGGGTCGCCCGACAGCGCGGCCCAGCGGAACGGGCCCTTGCCCTCGCAGAACAGCGGCCGGATGTAGGCGGGGACGAAGCCGGGGAAGGCGAACGCCCGGTCGTAACCGGCCAGTTGCGCCTCGCCGCGGATGGAGTTTCCGTAGTCGAAGACCTCGGCTCCGGCGTCCATGAAGCCGACCATGGCCTCGACGTGCCGGGCCATGGACTCGCGGGCCCGGGTGGTGAATCCGGCCGGGTCCTTGGCGGCGGCCGCGGCCATGTCCTGGAAGTCGACGCCGAGCGGGAGGTACGACAGCGGGTCGTGGGCGGAGGTCTGGTCGGTCACGATGTCGATGGGGGCGCTCATGGCGAGCAGCTGCGGGACCAGCTCGGCGGCGTTGCCGAGCACGCCGATGGACAGCGGCCTGCGCTGGTCGCGCGCCTCGGTGGCCAGCTGGAGGGCGTGCTCCAGGGAGTCGGCCTTCACGTCCAGGTAGCGGTGCTCGATGCGCCGCTCGATGGCGCGCGGGTCGCAGTCGATGCAGATGGCGACGCCGTCGTTCATGGTGACGGCGAGCGGCTGGGCGCCGCCCATGCCGCCGAGGCCGGCGGTCAGGGTGATGGTCCCGGCGAGGGTGCCGCCGAACTTCTTCGCGGCGACGGCGGCGAAGGTCTCGTAGGTGCCCTGCAGGATGCCCTGGGTGCCGATGTAGATCCAGGAGCCGGCGGTCATCTGGCCGTACATGGTCAGGCCGAGGGCCTCCAGGCGGCGGAACTCCTCCCAGTTGGCCCAGTCGCCGACGAGGTTGGAGTTGGCCAGGAGTACGCGCGGGGCCCACTCGTGGGTCTGCATGACGCCGACCGGGCGGCCGGACTGGACGAGCATCGTCTCGTCGGCCTTGAGGGTCTTCAGCGTGCGGACCATGGCGTCGAAGGAGCGCCAGTCGCGGGCGGCCCTGCCGGTGCCGCCGTAGACGACGAGCTTGTCGGGGTGCTCGGCGACCTCGGGGTCGAGGTTGTTCTGGAGCATCCGCAGGGCGGCTTCCTGCTGCCATCCCAGGGCGCTCAGTTCCGTACCGCGCGGCGCTCGTACGGGGCGGGGTCCTGACATGGTCTGCCTCCTAGCGGATTGCTCCCGGCGGAATGTTGTTGCGGTTATTCACATCCTGGACCGCTGAATAGAACTAGTCAATACGTCGGCGGGCCGACACACGTCCCCGGTGGGTGTTTGGCTGGATGCATGGCTGCCGGCGGCGACGGGACGAGGGACGACGGGATGGGCAACGGTTACGGCGACGGGATGGGCAGGACGGACAGGACAGACAGGACGGCCGGAACGGCCGGGCACCGGCCGGGCGGGGCGGACGGCGAGCGGGCCGCCCGGCGGGACGAAGCGGTGCGGGCCGCGGTCGAGCAGGGGCTGCTCGGACCCGAGACCCCCATCGTGGGCCTGCTCGACGTCATGGGCATCCGGGAGTCGGCGGCGGCACTCAGGGCGGGGTTCGACGCGGTGGTGGCGCCGGGGACGCCGGTGCTGCACGCCTTCGCGGTGAAGGCGACCCCGCTCGTGCCCGTGCTGCGGCTGCTGCACCAGGAGGGCATCGGCGCGGAGGTGGCGAGCCCGGGCGAGCTGGCGCTGGCCCGGGCGGCCGGGGTGCCGCCGGCCCGTACGGTGCTGGACTCGCCCGCCAAGACGCCGGCCGAACTGCGCGAGGCGCTGGCGCTGGGCATCGCGATCAACGCGGACAACCCGCAGGAGCTGGACCGCATCGACGCCCTCGTGGGGCGCGCCCGTCCCCGCTCGCCGCTCGGCATCAGGGTCAATCCGCAGGTCGGCGCGGGTGCCATCGAGGCACTGTCGACGGCGACGGCGACCTCGAAGTTCGGGGTGGCGCTCGGTGACGAGGGGGCGCGCGAGTGGGTCGTACGGGCGTACCTCGACCGGCCGTGGCTGACCCGGCTGCACGCCCACTCCGGCTCGCAGGGCGTCCCTCTGTCCCTGATGGCGCAGGGCGTGGCCCGGACGTACGCGCTCGCCGAGGAGATCAACGCGCGTGCCGGGCGGCGGCAGGTCGACACCCTCGACATCGGCGGCGGGCTGCCGGTGAACTTCGCCTCGGAGGCGACCACGCCGACCTACGCGCAGTACGCGCGGCTGCTGCGCGAGGTGGTGCCGGGACTGTTCGACGGGCGGTACGGGCTGGTGACCGAATTCGGCAGGTCGCTGCTGGCCAAGCAGGGCACCGTGGTGGCGCGGGTGGAGTACACCAAGAGCGCCGGCGGGCGGCCGGTGGCCGTGACGCACGCGGGCGTGCAGGTCGCCACGCGCACGGTCTACGCACCCGGCGCATGGCCGCTGCGGCTGGCCGCGTACGACGCGAAGGGCCGGCCCAAGGCCGGGCCCGAGGTGGTGCAGGACGTCGCCGGGCCGGCCTGTTTCGCGGGCGACCTGCTCGCCGAGGCCCGCGCGCTTCCGTTGCTCGAACCGGGCGACCACGCGGCGGCGCTGGACACCGGCGCGTACTACTTCGCGCACCACTACGCCTACAACTCCCTGCCGAGGCCCGGCATTTACGGCTACGTCCCGGACCGTTCGGGCGGGGTCGCCTTCGCGACCGTACGCGAGCCGCAGCCGCCCGAGGAGATCGTGGCAGAGGCCGGAGGGGCGCACGCGTCGGCGCTCACCACCCTGCGGACGCCTGAGCGCCCTTGAGGCACGCCGGGAACACCCAGTGCAACTGGTGTGAAACCCGAGTCAGTTGACCCACATTAGCCCCTCGGTCGCATGTTCCACCGGAAAATGCCGTAACCCTCGCTCCTTGCGCACACGGTGCGTAGCGTCGGCATCACTCAGCCGAACCCCAGGCGGGAGGGGAACAACGGTGCCCGGAATCGACGAGTGCCTACTGGAAGCCATGCGGCTGCCCGGTGCGAGAGGCGCCGCGCTGGTCGACTGGACGAGCGGACTTGCCCTGGGCACTGTCGGGGAGTCCCCGGGCGGCGACCACGAGACCACCGCGGCGGAGGCTGCCGAACTGGCCCGGCTGGCCGCCGAGCACGGGGCGTTCGCCTCCGCCGACGACCCCGGCGGCGAGCGGCCCCCGGTGGAGGACCTGATCGTCAGCAACCGGGACAGCTACCATCTGCTGCGGTTCGTGGACACCTCCTTCGACAGCAGCGTCTTCCTGCACCTGTGGCTGGCCCGCGCGGAGGGCAACCTCGCCCTGGCCCGGATACGGATGGGCGAGATGGCCGAGCGGCTGGTGCTGGGATGACCGTGGTCGACACCCCTCCCCCGCCCCAGCTGCCGGTGCGGAACAGAGCGGCCGCCGCGGAGCGGACCTGGGGCGGCGTCTCGCCGATGCTGACCCGGCTCGCCGCCGAAGAGGCCACCGGCGTCCTGGTCCGCGAGCGCGGCACCCTCTACCTGGACGAGGGCCACGTGGTGCACGCCGAGAGCCCGCTGGCCCCCGGCCTGGACATCCTGCTGACCGCGCACGGCACGCTGCGCGCCGAGCTCTGGCAGGACGCCGTCCTGCGCGCCGACGACCGGCACGGCGCCGCGCGCCTCCTGCTGGACGGCGGCCATCTGACCGAGGGCGCGCTCCAGCTGAGCCACCTGGGCGCACTCTACGACGCCGCCTACTTCGCGCTCGCCCCGAGCAGCACCCCGGGCCGCTTCCGCTACGGCGTCGCCCACCGGCTCGGCCCCGTACTGCCGGTCCCGGTCTCCGTCCTGGAGCGCGAGACAATCCGCCGCCGCGACCTGCTGGACCGCATCTGGCCCGACCCGGCACCGGACAGCGCCCCGCTGGTACGGACGTACGCGACGGCGGCGCCGAAGCTCACGGTCCGCCAGCTCACGCTCCTTGACCGGATCGACGGCATGAGCACGGCCACGGAACTGGCCCGCGACCTGGGCCGCCAGGCGTTCCACACCCTGGTGGACGTCCGGCGCCTGGTGGCCGCGGGCCTCGTGGCACCACAGCGGGCGCCCGAACCGGTGTACGTGGAGACCGCACCGGCCCCCAGCCTGGCCGACCGGCTGGCACACACCACCGACCCCCACGTCACGTTGCTGAAGAGGCTCAGGGATGCGCTGGAGGCCCTTTGAGAGGAGACACCGGATGGCAGCCGAGCCCGAAATCCTCGACGAGCTCCGCCGGCTGCGGGCCCGCGTCCCGCAGCTCACCGGCGCACTCGCCGCGAGTGTCGACGGCCTCGTCCTGGCCCACGACACCCCTGGCGTGGAGCCGGAGAGCGTGGCGGCCCTCACCGCGACCGCACTCGGCGTCGCGGTACGCATGGCGGACGTGACCGGCCAGGGCGAGCTGCGCGAACTGCTGGTGCGCGGCGTCTACGGCTATGTCGCCACCTACGCGGCGGGCCGTACCGCCGTGCTGACGCTGCTCGCCCAGGACCGCGTCAACGTCGGCCGTCTGCACCTGGAGGGCCGCCGGGCCGGCACCCGCATCGGCGAGCTGGTCGACGCCGATGCGACGGACCGGGGCCTTGGCAGGGCGTCGGCGAGGGCCGCGAAACCGGCGGCCAGGACCACCACCCCACGGACCAGAACCACGCGCGCGCCCCGCCCTACGGGCACCAACGCGCCTTCCACCACCGAAAGTTGAGAGAACAAGGAGACCCGGCCATGGCCAACACCGAGACATGCTTGAAGGAATGCCTCGCCTCCATCGAGGGCGCGACCGGCGTCGCGCTCGTCGACTACACCAGCGGCATGGCGCTGGGCACGATGGGCGGCAGCAAGACATTCGACCTGAACGTCGCCGCCGCCGGCAACACCGACGTCGTCAGGTCCAAGATGCGCACCATGGAACACCTCGGCCTGAAGGGACAGATCGAGGACATCCTGATCACCCTGTCCGACCAGTACCACCTGATCCGCCTGATCAGCGGCCGCGGCGGCAACGGCCTCTTCCTCTACCTCGCGCTGGACGCCAAACGGGCCAACCTGGCCATGGCCCGCCACCAGCTCAAGAAGATCGAGGAGGACCTGGAGGTCTGATCCCCTCCCCGGGCCGGCTTTCCACCCCCGTCGGCCGGCCCCGCCAGTGCTGTGGCCGGAAGGGTTTGCCGGAGAGCCCGCGGCGTCCGGTGCGGTGCATCGCAAGGCGGAGCGTCGCCCGCGTACTGGACGTACTCGGGTGAGCCGACAACGCGGCGAGGTGCCGTGCCGGGCGTCGCGAGCCGGTGAACCCTTCCGGTCGCAGCGCTAGACGAGCGCCGCGGTACGGCGACGCGCCCCGCCCGGGGCCGCGTCGCCTGCCGCGATGCCCGTGCTGCGGAAGGCCTTCACCGGCCTGCCCGCTGGACGTCCGCCGCGCCCGTCCAGCCAGTCCACCCGCACCCACAGCAGCGCGTCACCGGCCCGCTCCCGCCGCCCCAGCCAGGCGGCCTTCAGCCGCAGCCCGGTCCCGGCGCCGGCCAGCAGCATGCCACCGGCCGCCGGCAGCGCGAAGGAACCGCCCAGCGCCGCCACGAAGGCCAGCAGCAGCCACCAGCGGTGCCCCCGGCGCCAGGCGCGGACACTGACCGCGCGGTCCTGGAGGACGTCGTGCCGTCCGGCGCGGGCGGCCCCGTGCGCGAGGGCGGCATAGCGCCGGCGGCGCACGCACGCCACGCCGGCCGCGGTCACCAGGAACAGCGCGGCCCCCGCCAGGACCCCGATCCGGCGCCCGGTCAGCCCCGGCACCAGCACACCGATCCCCGCCGCGAGCACCCCGAGCCACCACAGCGGCGCCGCTCCGGCCCGTACGACCACGGCCACCCGGGCCAGCCCCTGACCTCCGCGCCCTCCGCGTGCCACGACCGCCTCCTCATCACTTCGGCACACCTGCGTCCGGGCGGGCAGGCTAGCGAGCGTTGGTGAGACGAGTCTGAGAACACGCGGCGCGGCACGCGCATCCGGCGGGGCCGGCGCACCTGGTGCGGCGGGCACGGGCGCTCACTCCACGAACAGCCCCCGGGCGGCCGCCGTGACGTCGAACTCCTCCAGCCGTGCCTGCGCGTCCGGCAGGTGGTCGCACATGGCCTCCAGAAGCACCCGCCCCAGCAGCATCGGCGCACAGGCGGTGTCGAAGGCCAGCCCGGTGCCCACGGCCGCGGGCAGCAGCAGGTCCGAGCACTTGGCGACCGGCGCGAAGGCCGAGTCCGCGACCGTGACGACGGTCAGCCCCGCGTCCCGGGCATAGCCGAGCGTGTCGACGACCTCGCGCGGGTGCCGCGGCAGCGCGAAGCACAGCAGCGCCGAGGCACCGGCCCGTACGGCGCCGTCGATGCGGTCCTGGATCATCGTGCCGCCCTCGTTGAGCAGCCGTACGTCCGGGTGGACCTTGCCCGCGAAGTACGCGAAGCCGTACGCCTGGGAGGCCGCGGCCCGCAGGCCCAGCACGGGCAGCGGACGGGAGGCGGCCAGGACCCGGCCCGCCCTCTGCACCGGCCGCGGGTCGGCGAGCGCCTCCGCCAGATGCCTGAGGTTCTCGATCTCGGCCTCGACGGCCTGCTGGTACTCGTTGTACGAGGCCGCCTGGGCCGCCGGTTCGGCGGGCGCGACCTCGCGCAGGTGCCGGCGCAGCGCCGGATAGCCGTCGAAGCCCAGCGCGACCGCGAAGCGGGTCACCGACGGCTGGCTGACCCCGGCCAGCTCGGCCAGCTCCACGCTCGACAGGAAGGGCACGTCGGCGGCCCGCCGCACCATGCTGTGCGCGATGCGCCGCTGGGTCGGCGTGAGCCGGTGCCCCTCGAAGAGCTCCTGCAGCCGGGCGGCAGGGCTGTCGGTCAGGCTCATGACGTGCTCCCCCTCCAGAAGTCGTCGACGCCCCGGGAGAGTACCCCCCGACCAGTTCCTATTCAGTCACTATGAACTCTGCATGAAGTCATGCAGGCGGGGCAAGGGCACAGCCGGGTGTCGCGGACCGCCGCCCCGGTGACGCCGACGAGGGCCGGCGCGGGCCCGCCCCCGCGGAACAGGGGGGCTGTCCCCAGTGCGGCCGGCTCCCCCGCTCCCTAGCCTGGTCGGCATGACGGGTATGAACGCGCCAGATGCCGACCTGAAGAAGGAACTCGACGCCACCCTGCAGGCTCGCAGGGAACTGGGCGAGGAGTACGAGTCCTCGCTGGTCGACTCGTTCCTGGAGCGGATCGACCAGCGCATCGACGGCACCGTCGAGCGCCGGGTGCGCCGGCAGCTGGCCGAGCAGCAGATGACGGTTGCCCGGGACGCCCGCTCGCCGAGGGCCACCGACTCCTGGGGGGAGCGCTTCGGCTTCGGCATCGTCTCGCTGGTGCTGGCCGTCCCGCTGTCCGCGATCGGCGGCGCCCTGTGCCACCTGCCCGGCCTCTTCGCCGCCTGGGCCGGCATCGTCGGTGTCAACGTCGTCCAGGCCGCACGCGCCAACCCGGACCTCTTCACCGGCCGGCGCCGCCGTTCCGCTCAGGACGGCGACCGGGAGAGCTGAAACGAAGACGGCGACTGCCGCCACCGCCGACCGGGGAACCAGGACGGCGGGCAGCCGTGTCCGCGAGAGCGGCGCCGGCTCATGGCGCGAAAGGGTGTGCGCGGGGACCGCCGCACCCCCGTTGCCGGGGGGCGGGACGACGGCGGTCCCCGCGAGGGACGCGGGCCGGGTCAGGGCCGGGCTTGCGCGTCCGTGGCGTCCATGGAGGTCCGGGAGCCGCTCCGGAGGTCCTTGGCGCCGTTCGGCGCCGGCCGGGGCGGGGAGCCTCCCCCAGTGCTTGACGCCTGGGAGGTACCCCAACACCCCTTCCGACACCCACCAATGTGCCGGACCCGTGTTAAGCGGGTGCTGCGGCAACGTGACACGCTCGTACCACTTCCGTGTCTCCTCCTCAGCCGGAGGTCACCGCAAGTTCCCCGCGGACACACCGGGTTCGGCGCATGTCCGCCACGGCTCTACTGCTTTCCGCCCTTGGCCAGGAAGGCGAGCAGGTCCTGCCGGCTGACCACACCGGTCGGCTTGCCCTCCACCAGCACGATCGCCGCGTCCGCCACACCGAGCACGGACATGAGGTCGGCGACCGGCTCGCCCGAGCCGACCTGCGGCAGCGGGGCGGACATGTGCTTCTCCAGCGGGTCCTCCAGCGAGGCCCGCTTGGTGAACAGCGCGTCCAGCAGCTCCCGTTCGACCACGGACCCGACGACCTCGGCCGCCATGACGTCCGGGTGGCCGGCGCCCGGCTTCACGATCGGCATCTGCGAGACGCCGTACTCGCGCAGCACCTCGATGGCCTCGCCGACGGTCTCGTCCGGGTGCATGTGGACGAGGGAGGGGATGGAGCCGCCCTCCTTGTCGTTCAGCACGTCGGCGACGCGGGCGCTGGGGCCCTCGTCCTCGAGGAAGCCGTAGTCGGCCATCCACTCGTCGTTGAAGATCTTGCTGAGGTAGCCGCGCCCGCTGTCCGGCAGCAGGACCACCACGACGTCGTCCGGGCCGAGACGTTCGGCGACCCGCAGGGCGGCGACGACGGCCATGCCGCAGGAGCCGCCGACCAGGAGGCCCTCCTCCTTGGCCAGGCGGCGGGTCATCTGGAAGGAGTCCTTGTCGGAGACGGCGACGATCTCGTCGGCGACCGTCCGGTCGTAGGCGGTCGGCCAGAAGTCCTCGCCGACGCCCTCGACGAGGTAGGGGCGGCCGGAACCGCCGGAGTAGACCGACCCCTCGGGATCGGCGCCGACGACCCTGACCCTGCCGTCGCTGACGTCCTTCAGGTAGCGGCCGGTGCCGGAGATGGTGCCGCCGGTGCCGACGCCCGCCACGAAGTGGGTGATCTTCCCCTCGGTCTGCTCCCACAGCTCGGGACCGGTGGAGTGATAGTGCGACAGGGGGTTGTTGGGGTTGGAGTACTGGTCGGGCTTCCAGGCGCCCGGCGTCTCACGGACCAGGCGGTCGGAGACGTTGTAGTACGAGTCCGGGTGCTCCGGCGCCACGGCCGTCGGGCACACCACCACTTCCGCCCCGTACGCGCGCAGCACGTTGATCTTGTCGGTGGAGACCTTGTCCGGGCACACGAAGATGCACTTGTAGCCCTTCTGCTGGGCCACGATGGCCAGGCCGACGCCGGTGTTGCCACTGGTCGGCTCGACGATCGTCCCGCCCGGCTCGAGCTCCCCGCTCTGCTCCGCCGCCTCGATCATGCGCAGGGCGATGCGGTCCTTCACGGAGCCGCCGGGGTTGAAGTACTCGACCTTGGCCAGGACGGTCGCCTTGATGCCCTTGGTGACGTTGTTGAGCCGCACCAGCGGGGTGTTGCCGACGAGGCTGATCATCGAGTCGTGGAATTGCACCGTTGTCTCCGGTTGCTGCAAAAGGGGTGGTCGTGGTGGTTCCGCCAGCCTAAGGCCAGGGGGGCGCCGGGGCCGGGTGTTCACTCCCCGTCGAGATTGGACGACGGTCGGTACGGGGCAAGGAGTGGATGTACGGCTACGAGGAGGTGGCGGCGGGCATGACGAGCATGTCGAGGGCGCGGGTGGCCCGGCGGATCGCGGCCGGCGCCGCGTACGGGGGCGGGGGGCTCGGCTTGGCCGGAGCGGCCGCCGTCGGTCTGCTGCTGGCCGAGGTGCAGATGGCCAAACGTCATGTGGGCAACGGCACGGACAACCATGTGCCGCTCGCCAATGGACTGTACGGCCATGGGTACGAGACCCCCGGCGAGCCCGCCCTGCGGCTGATGCTGCTCGGCGACTCCACGGCCGCGGGGCAGGGCGTGCACCGGGCCGGGCAGACTCCGGGGGCGCTGCTCGCGTCGGGGCTGGCCGCGGTGGCGGAGCGTCCGGTGCGGCTGCGGAACGTGGCGCTGCCCGGCGCGCAGTCCGACGATCTGGACCGCCAGTTGGCGCTGGTGCTCGCCGATCCGGCGCAGCCGCCGGACATCTGCGTGATCATGATCGGCGCGAACGACGTGACGCACCGGATGCCGCCGACCCGCTCGGTGCGCCATCTGTCGGCGGCGGTGCGCCGGCTGCGTACGGCGGGTGCGGAGGTGGTGGTCGGGACCTGTCCGGACCTGGGCACGATCGAGCCGGTCCAGCAGCCGTTGCGGTGGCTGGCCCGGCGGGCCTCGCGGCAGCTGGCGGCCGCACAGACGATCGGGGTGGTGGAGCAGGGGGGCCGCACGGTGTCGCTGGGGGACCTGCTGGGCCCGGAGTTCGCGGCGAATCCGCGGGAGCTGTTCGGCCCGGACAACTACCACCCCTCCGCGGAGGGTTACGCCACGGCGGCGATGGCGGTGCTGCCGACGGTGTGCGCGGCGCTGGGGCTGTGGCCGGCGGAGGAGGAGCGTCCGGACGTGTCGCGGCGGGAGGGGTTCCTGCCGGTGGCGCGGGCGGCGGCGGAGGCCGCTTCGGAGGCGGGTACGGAGGTCACGGCCGCGATGCCGACGGGGCCGCGGGGGCCGTGGGCACTGCTCAAGCGGCGGCGGCGGCGCCGGGTGCCGGAGCCTCAGCCGGCGCCGGCGACTCCGTCGGCGTAGGGGTGGGCGGGCCCGGCCGCAGCCCACCGGGGAGGACAAAGCAAGCGCTTAGAAAGTTGCGGTCAGGATCACACCGCCATACCCGTGACCCCGCTCATACGTACGGGTAACTTCCCAAGGAGTCCTGCTCACCCGTCTCGACCGTTCGCCACTGGAGCCGTGATGCCCGAAGCCGTCATCGTCTCGACCGCCCGCTCCCCCATCGGCCGCGCCTTCAAGGGCTCCCTCAAGGACCTTCGCCCGGACGATCTCACCGCCACCATCATCCAGGCGGCGCTCGCCAAGGTTCCCGAGCTGGACCCGCGGGACATCGACGACCTGATGCTCGGCTGCGGCCTCCCCGGCGGCGAGCAGGGCAACAACCTCGGCCGCGTCGTCGCCGTGCAGATGGGCATGGACCACCTGCCCGGCTGCACGATCACCCGTTACTGCTCCTCCTCGCTCCAGACCTCCCGCATGGCCCTGCACGCCATCAAGGCCGGCGAGGGCGACGTGTTCATCTCGGCCGGTGTCGAGACGGTCTCGCGCTTCGTCAAGGGCAACTCCGACAGCCTCCCGGACACGCACAACCCGCTGTTCGCCGAGGCGGAGGCCCGTACCGCCGCCGTCGCCGAGCAGGAGGGCAGCACCTGGCACGACCCGCGCGAGGACGGCCTGATCCCCGACGCCTACATCGCGATGGGCCAGACCGCCGAGAACCTCGCCCGCTGGAAGGGCGTCACCCGCCAGGAGATGGACGAATTCGGCGTCCGCTCGCAGAACCTCGCCGAGGAGGCCATCAAGAACGGCTTCTGGGAGCGGGAGATCACCCCGGTGACGCTGCCCGACGGCTCCGTCGTCGCCAAGGACGACGGCCCGCGCGCCGGCGTGAGCATGGAGGGCGTCGCCGGGCTCAAGCCGGTCTTCCGCCCCGACGGCATGGTGACCGCCGCCAACTGCTGCCCGCTCAACGACGGCGCCGCCGCGGTCGTCATCATGTCCGACACCAAGGCCCGCGAGCTCGGCCTGACCCCGCTCGCCCGGATCGTCTCCACCGGCGTCTCCGGCCTCTCCCCGGAGATCATGGGCCTCGGCCCGGTCGAGGCGTCCCAGCAGGCGCTGCGCCGCGCCGGCCTGACGATCGAGGACATCGACCTGGTCGAGATCAACGAGGCGTTCGCCGCCCAGGTGATCCCCTCCTACCGCGACCTCGGCATCGACCTCGACAAGCTGAACGTCAACGGCGGCGCCATCGCCGTGGGGCACCCCTTCGGCATGACCGGCGCCCGCATCACCGGCACGCTGATCAACTCCCTCCAGTTCCACGACAAGCAGTTCGGCCTGGAGACGATGTGTGTCGGCGGCGGTCAGGGCATGGCGATGGTCATCGAGCGCCTCAGCTGACGCGTTTCGTCACAGTTGTCCCGTCTCGCCACAGCTGACACACCCCGCCACTGAGGCGACTTGAGGGACCGTCAGTGTCCGCTTTACCACGCAGTGTGAGCGAACGGCCCGGAATCCAAGAAACACCTGGCTTCCGGGCCGTTTTGTGATCCAATCTCCCCCAGGATGTGACCTATCTCCTTCGGGAGGGGATTTACGCAGGTCAGAACTGATTCACCAGGAAGCCCCGGGGCAACTTTCCTGTCCGTTTCGTGACGTTACGCACTGACAGCTGGATAGTCCGCCCTTCAAGCTGATGTAGGAAGTCGGGGGTCGACCTTGAACCCGGGAGTACGTCAGTGAGCGCCATGCCCATCGCTTTGCTGCTCACCACGGCCGCCACCGGCGCCGTGGGCGTCGCCGTCCTGCGCACCCTCCTGGTGCTGCGGCGCCAGGTCGCGGCCCTGCACACCCAGCTCGCCGAGAACAACGCCGCCACCGCGCGCGCCCTGCTGCCCGCCGCCCGCAGCCATGCGGACGCCGACCAGATACGCGCGGCCGTGGTCCAGGCACTCGCCGAGGAGCGGGAGCGGGAGCTCGCCGAGGCCCGGGCGTTCTGGGCCGCCCAGGAGGCCCGGGACGCCGCCGACGCACCCTCCCTGCTCGGTCTGCCCGACAGTGAGCTCTTCCTGCCCCGCCAGGCCGACTTCGCCGGCCTGGAGCCCCTGGAGCCGGTGACCGAGCCCGGCCCGGAGGCCGACGAGTTCTCCGGCAAGGACTGCGTCCAGGGCAACGCCGCCGGTGAGTCCCCGGAGCTGGCCGCGGCCCGCCGCCGCCACCCCTCGCACCCGGACTTCACCCCGCACCCGTCCCCGGTCGTGGGCGACCACGAGCGCACGGTCGCCGCACTGGAGGAGCTGGCCGAGTCCCGCGTGGAGCTGGCCGACGTCCGTCCGGGCCCGCTAGGCACCCTCGACGTCTACGTCTTCGCCGACGGCACGACCCTGTGCATGACCCCGGGCCACCGCGAGACCGCGGAGCGCCTGACCGCCGCCCTGCGTGCGGGCGAGTCCCCGGTGCTGCTGGGCGGCTCGGGCATCTCCGGCGCCTACACGCTCACCTTCGCCTGCGGCGAGGAGAACGTGTACATCCTGGCGGACCGGGTCATCGCCTCGCTCTAGCGAAGGGTCACGCCCGGACGGAGCGGCGCACGCGCCGGACGGTGGTGAACGGACCGGGTCTCACACCCCGGCGCGCTTCTGCGCCTCCTCCACGAGCCGGACCGCCTCCTCCACCTCGGCCTCGCTCTTCAGTACGAGCGCCAGGTCGTGCCCTGCCACGGTGACCTGGTCGGCTGCGGCGAACATTCCGGCGTCCGGCATCTCGCGCGGCTCGGCCCCGGGTGTCTCCAGCAACTGGGCCCGCCGGGCGAACTCCCTGGCCAGCGCCAGCGCCTCCGCAGCGGCCGCCCGCTGCAGCCGGCTCTGCGGCGCCGCCCTGAGACGGTCGGCGAAGTGATCCACTGCCCGGGTCAGAGATGTCGTGTCAACCACGCCGCGAGACTACGCGTCGCAGCAGGACTGTTGCCAATACGCCAACCCTCAGGCACGGTGACGTGAAGGACCGGCTTCATCGATCGCGTCCGGAGGCGCCGATGTCCCAAGTCTTCTCCGAAGAGACCCATCGCAATCTGCTCGCCCGCATCCCCCACTGCACCGGTCGTGAGGTCGCCGACTGGTTGCGCACCGTAGAGGAAGGCCCCGCACTCTGCTTCGAGGAGAGGCTCAGCTGGCTCCGCCATGAGCACAACCTTGCGTACGGCCACGCCAAAGCGATCATCCACGAGTACGACCTGAGGAGGGCCGCGCGCAAGCTGCTCTAGGCGTGGAGCAGCGCCGAGCGTATGCAAGGGCCCCGGGTGGAACCCGGGGCCCTTGCATATGGTCCGTTCGGCCGGCGCCGGTGGGTCAGTCGCTCTGGTTGAGGATCGCGATGATCCGCAGGAACTCCATGTAGATCCACACCAGCGTCAGCGTGAGGCCGAAGGCGGCGAGCCAGGCCTCCTCGCGCGGCGCGCCGTAGGCGATGCCGTCCTCGACCTGCTTGAAGTCCAGGGCGAGGAAGCAGGCGCCGAGGATGATGCCGACGACGCCGAAGAAGATGCCGAGGCCACCGCTGCGGAAGCCGAGGCCGTCACCGCCGCCGAACACCGCGAACAGCAGGTTCACCGCCATGAGCAGGACGAAGCCGAGCGCGGCGGCCATCACGAAGCCGTAGAAGCGTCGGTTGACGCGGATCCAGCCGGCCTTGTAGGCGAGCAGCACGGCGGCGAAGACCGCCATCGTGCCGATCACGGCCTGCATGGCCGCGCCGCTGGCGATGCGGGTGTCGACGATGCTGGAGACGACGCCGAGGAAGACGCCCTCGAACGCCGCGTAGGTCAGGATCAGCGCGGGCGAGGCCTTGCGCTTGAAGGACTGCACGAAGGCCAGCACCATGCCGATCAGCGCGGCGCCGATGCCGATGCCGTACGACCTGTTGATGTGGGCGTCGTCCACCGGCAGCAGCGCCCAGGCCAGCGCGGCCGTGACGATCAGCGTGCCGAGCGTGGACGCGGTGCGCATGACGACGTCGTCCATCGTCATCCGGCCGGTGGTGGCCGGGGCCTGCGGCGGCGCGCCGTACTGCAGGTCCTGCTGGGCGTGGGCATTCTGAGCGTAAGGGTTCTGCGCGTAGGGGTTGCCACTCGGCTGGGCATACGGGTTGCCCTGCGCGTACGGGTTGCCCTGCGTGCCGACTGCGGCGCCCCCGGCCTGCGGCGCGGTGTTGAAGCCCGCGTAGCCGTTGTCGCGGCTGAACCCCCGTCGCGAGAAGACCGGGTTTCTGCTCCTCATCTCACTCCTCCATGGCCGCGCGTCGCGGCCTTGGCTCAAGAGTAATGGAAAGGCAAAGGGTCGATCCTAGTACCTGGGAAGGATCTTTCCCTCGTCCTGCTGCGGAACACGCTACGCGGGCGGGTGATTCCCGGCGACGGGCGGTCCCATTCATGACCAACCTGCGACACGTCCGGAACCGGCCGGAGATCAGCGGGCCCGAATCCGCCACCCGGTCAGTCGATCGGGAAGCCCGTGCAGCCCTCGGCGAGGTCGGTCTCGGCGGCCCGCGAGGAGGTGATCCGGTCGAGGCGAGCGAGCTGCAGGCGCTCCTCGAAGGGGGTGGCCCCGGGGGCCCGGTGCAGCATCGTCGTCATGTCGTGGCTGAACCGCTCGGCCTGCCAGACGCGCCGCAGGCAGGTCGCGGAGTAGGCGTCCAGGAGTTCGGCGGACCCGGTCTCCTTCTCGTGCGCCAGCGCCGGGGCGAGGGTGACGACGTCCCCGACGGCGAGATTCAGCCCCTTGGCCCCGGTCGGCGGCACGATGTGGGCGGCGTCGCCGGCGAGGAACAGCCGGCCGTGGCGCATCGGCTCGTGGACGTAGGAGCGCATCGGGGTCACCGACTTCTGGGTGATGGGCCCGCGCTGAGGCCTCCAGTCGTCGGCGGTCTCCAGGCGCCGCTCCAGCTCGGGCACCGCCTTGCGGGACACGCCCCGGAAGCCGTCGCAGCCGGCGACGTAGTCGCACTCGAGGACGTCCTCGCGCCCCTCGTGCCGGAACCGGACGGACGGGCGGTCGCTCTCCGCCCCCGCCACGGCCAGCGCCTCCGCCTGGAACAGCAGCGGGCCGCCCTCCTCGAGGCAGCGGGCGATCAGGTCCTTGCAGACCGGCCCGCCCCGAGTTTTCGCCCGCACCCACCCGATGTCAGTGGTGTCCCCACCCATGAGGCGGCCGGCCGCCGTGCCCGCTCGATCAGGTGGCGGACACGGCGGCCGGCCCAGGGGAGGGACGGCTACGGCGCGGTCAGTGGCCCGGCCAGCCGTCCAGGTGGCGGTGCAGGGTAACGGCGGGCTGCGCGTCGCCCTTCGGGGCGTGCGCGACCGCGTCGTGCAGAACGCCGGTGACCTCGCTGGCGAGCCCGTCGACCCGCGACTTCAGCTCGGCGGCCGGCAGGGAGGACCGGGTCAGCTCGTCGAGCCGGCTGTGGATGTCGGCGAGCTGCCGCTGGGTGGCGTCGTCGAACGTGAACGCGGTGGGCGTGGACACCACGAACTGGTAGGCACCGGCGAGGGTCTGGCAGCCGGTGCACCGCTTGTTGGCGGCGTCGCTGAGGTTCACGGCGTTCAGGTGCGTCCGCTCCCCGGCGAACGTCACGATCTGGAAGGACAGCGCCACCGAACGGCACGCGTCGTCGGCCGAGCAGCCGGCGGAGACCGCGTTGGCCTGGTTGCGTGCTGCGGCGGCGTTGACGTCGCCGTACTGGCGAACGGTGAAGGAGTCCCTGGCCTGCGTGTGGTGCGCCTGGTCGGCGTGGCTGAACACGTGGTCGGAGGCGACCGCGGTGTGCGGTGCGGCGGTGGCCGCCTGCGCCGGCACAGCGGTGGCCACCCCGGCGACACCGGCGGCGAACAGCCCGATCCGGACGGCACGTTGGGTGAACGGACTGGCGGTGGGACGTGATTTGCGATGACTGTTCATCGGATCTCCTGCGCTGGATAGAGAAGTTGCGTAGCCGCGGGCCGTACGTGCCACGCGGCTGCGGGCGGTCCCGGCCCGCACCGCCGGGCGTGCGCCCGGTCCGCGGACGTGGCCCGTCGGACGGGGACCTGGCATGCCCCTCAGGGCGACGCGACCGGACTCGGTGACTCGCTGACCGGCGGCGGCGAAGGACTGGCCGAGGGTGAGGGCGGCACGCTCTCCGACGGCGTGGACACGGGCTCCGTCACCGGCCCGCCGCCCGCCGCACCGGACGACGAGGACGGCACCGGCTCGCCCACCGTGCCCTTGCTGCTCGGCACCGCCTTCTGCGAGGCACTCGGCTTCCCGGACGCCCCGGCCGACGCACCCGGAGAAGCCGGCGCGAGTCCCGGCGCCTTCCCCGACGGCCCGTCACTCGGCCCCGCCGACCCGGCCGCTCCCGCCGACCCCGACGGCAGCGCGGAGGCCCCGTCCGAGGGGTTGCCCGACGACGGGCCGCCCGGCGTCGACGCCTGCCGCGGCTGCGGCTCCTGCGTGGACACCCCGGGCTGCAGAATCGGCGCGATCGGCGGCTGCTTCGGCAGCGGCCGGGGCGTCAGCCCGGAGACCCACGCGTAGCTCAGCCCCATGAGACCGGCCAGCGCCACCGCGCACACCACCACCCGCAGCGCCGGACGGCCCGCCGTGGAGCGCTTGGCGGCCCGGAAGATCCGCCCGCTCAGCTTCACGGACAGATAGACGACACCCGCCATCGGACACAGCAGCATGACGCAGCCGATGAGGCCGACCAGGCCCTCGACGACCTGCCCGTGCATGAACGCCGAGCCGGTGCCGACGACCTGCTCGGTCAGCGACCGCGTCATGGTGGCGATGATGCGCGGGAGGTTCCACAGCGCGTACCCGAGTTCACCGACGAGCAGCGGCACCATCGTCAGCACCCAGGTGGCGACGATCGTGCGGGCCGACTTCTTCAGCCCCGCGACCTCCTCGCGGGCGGCCCGGCCCCTGGCCCCCGGTACCAGGCCCAGCAGGATCGGCTTGATCTTGCCGTACAGGTCGGGGACCCCGGCCAGGTCGCCGAGGATGTAGTAGCCGTCCAGCCGGACCGCCGGCATCAGCTGCTCGAGGATCTCGAAGTGCCCGAGGTAGACCGTGGCCAGGAAGAACTGCGCCCCGGTGGCGAAGTACGCCCCGGTCATGGCCAGCATGAAGACGACGTTGAAGTACACCCCGCCCAGGTCGGTGCGCAGCCGGCCGCCGCGCCCGATCCGGTAGACGTCGGTGACGTCGGTGTACATCGACGGCCAGATGAGGAAGAGCCCGCAGCCGATGCACCCGGGGTGGGCGCCGCCGTATCTGCAGGCGGAGGCGTGGCCGAACTCGTGGAAGACGAGGGAGGCCACGGTGAGGACGAAGACGATGAGGATGAGGACGGGCTGGTCGAGGACTTCCAGAACCGGCTCGATCGCCCCGAAGAAGCCGAACAGCCAGACGTCCATGACGACCGCCGAGGCCAGCACCAGCACGACCACGGCCGGCCGGTGCAGCCAGGCGAACATCTGGGCGATCTTCGCCGTGCGGCGCTCGTTGAAGATCACCCGGTGGCCCTTGAGGGCGAGCAGGAGGTCGGAGCGCGGGGCGTCCACCTCCTCGCTCTCCTGGCCCTCGGGGACCGTCACACCGAGTGGTTCGAGCTTGTTCTCGACCAGATAGCGGACGTTCTCGCCGCTGACCTCCCGCCCGAACCGCGCGCTGACCCGGTGGGCGATGACCTCGGCGTCGCGGACGCCGTCGATGGACGACGCGACGAGGTACAGCAGCCGGGACAGCTGCACGACCTGCCCATCCCCCCGGCGGGCGATGTACTTGGGGTCGGTGAAGCCCGACCCCTGGTACTCGCCGTGCAGCCGCAGTCCCGCACTCAGTCGCGGGACGAGCGGTGCCGGCCGCTGTTCGACGACCGGCAGGGTGCCCGTCGCCACCTGCTCGTAGGTCACCGGCCAGCCACCGGGCCCGGGAACCGGGCCCGTGTCGTGCAGCGTCGGCGCCCCGTCTCCGAGCACCGTCATATGTGGTCTCCCCCCACGTCTTCCCCCGTCCTCCCCGCTCTCCCCCCGCGACCCCGGGGCCGGGCAACCGGCCGGTTGCCCGGGCCCGGGGTCGCCTCCGGGGGCGGACCGCGCCGTACCCCCCGCGCGGTCCGCCCCCGTGGCGTCGTCCTGGCGCTGCCTCGAGCGCTGCCGCTGTTACTGCGTGACGTTGATGCTCTGGACGGCCTGCGACTCGGCGACGGAGAACGCCGAGTGGTCGTTGAGCGCGGCGGACTCGTTGTGCGCCGAGATGTTGGCCACGTGCTTGGTGACGTTGACGGTCTTGCCGAAGCTGAACTTCAGGCGACCGAGGGCCTCACGGCCCGGCAGCAGCTCCGCGGACTCGGTGTCCAGCTCGTGCATGTCCATGCTCATGACGGATGTCCTTTCGGTGGTTCAGGTGTGGCTTCGGGTGACGGCGGGTGTTACTGGACGACGTTGATGCTCTGGCCGGCGCCGGAGTCGGCCGCGGAGAACAGCGAGTGGTCGTTCAGGGCGGCGGACTGGTTGCTGGCCGCGATGTTCGCGACGTGCTTGGTGACGTTGACGGTCTTGCCGAAGCTGAACTTCAGGCGACCGAGGGCCTCGCGACCCGGCAGCAGCTCCGCGGACTCGGCCTCGAGCTCGTGTGCGTCCATCATGATCAATTCCCCCTCAGGGATAGGCATTTCCGGTCGGACCGAGTCAGGTTCCCCCCGGACTCCGTCCAACTTGGTCGGACGAGCTGTCCAACGAGATTGGACACTAGGGCCTCGCGAACCCCTCGCGCAACCCCATCCGCAAATCCCCTCTCGGCCGCCGGGGCGGACGCCCGTAGAATCGGGCGCTACGTGGAGGACTACCGCGGGTATTGCCAGGCGGCGAGCAGGAAGTGACCACCAGTGGCCAACGCACTGCAGCAGTTGATCCGTGAGCGCCTCGACCGCAAGGGCTGGTCCTACGGCGACGTCGCGCGTCGCGGCGGTGTCCCCCGCTCCACCGTCCACCACCTGGCCACGGCCGACCGCGTGGTGCGCATGCCCCAGCCGGCCACGCTGGAAGGACTGTCCAAGGGGCTGGAGCTTCCGTTGGACACCGTGCGCCGCGCCGCCGCCGAGGCCTGCGGCATCCATGTCTACGGCCCCGCCACGAACGCCGGGGGCGAGGCCCCCCGCCCCACCGATCCCGAGGTGGACCTGCTGATCGCCAGTGTCCAGAAGCTCTCCGCCGACGACCGCCGCCACGTCGCCGCCCTGGTGGAGTCCCTCCTGGACCGCTCCTCGCCCGAGAAGTGACACGGCGCCCGGCCGGGGAGCCATCACCCGACGGCCGATCCGGCAACCGGCCGGGCGAATGACCGGACAAGTGACCGAGCGGATGACCGATCCGACCGTCCGGTGACACCGGATGCCCGATCTCCCGTCAACTCGGAAAAAGAATCCAGACGGCCCGAAAACCGCAGAGATCCGCCGCTAGTCTCTCGACTGCCCGAGGCGCGAGAGCCGCACGACCCCGGGCTCCCAGGGGGGACATGTGTTGTTAGTGCATGGCGGTCCGACCACGGCCGTGGTCCGCAATCCCGCCGGAGACGCGGTGGTCCTGCTGTCCGGTGAGCTGCCCGAGGTACTCACCGACCAGGCCCTCGCCGAACTCCTCGACCTGGCCGCCGCCATCCTGGAGGCGGACGAACTGGCCCTGTTCCACAAGTGCCTGCAGACACTCCGCCGCAACGGCATGCGAGCAGGCCGCCGCATCGAGGTCGACGGCGCGGTACTGACCGTCTACGAGGGCTGACCGCGCGGGCACTCCTCAGCACCACCAGAATCACCTTTCAGCACCGCTGGGCGCCGAGCGGGCACAGGCCGACCAGGCTTCACCCGGTGGCGGTCACCGAGTCCGCGGTCGAGCGGGCGACCATGGAAGGCCGCCGCGGGAACGGCCGGCGATCACGTGGTGTACGACGCCGGGATCGGCGGTCAAGCCTCGCACGGGCGCGACCCGCAGGCCGACGAAGGATGCCGCGAACCGGCTGGGCGATGCGATGTGGGGAGGGCGGCGGCAGCAAGCAGAACCTCAACCAGCGGGCCATCGTCGTGCGCTTTCGACGGTGGCCCGCGCCCTGGGTCGCAGGTGCCGATTCGCGCCCGGAACCGGACTTGAGCCGGTACGCCCGCGAGGGGCGGCGAGGTTCGGTTCTGCATGACCGCGTACGACCGTGAACTGCGACCGGGGTTGCAACCAGCGGGCCACTGCAGGGGTACCCCCCGACGGTGGCCCGCGCCATGCGGTGCAGGCGAAGTGGTGCCCGGAACCGGACTTGAACCGGTACGCCCGCGAGGGGCAGCGAGGTTTAAGCTCGCCGTGTCTGCATTCCACCATCCGGGCAGGCCATGGGCTCCGCGCTGAGGTTCCGAGCCTATCGGGATGCATGCCCCTGACCGCGGCCGGGTGGACTCATGTTGTCTTATTTTATTGGCGCTTGAGGGGGCATCAGGACGCCGGAGAGGCCGTGGGCACTTGCCAGTAGCCTTGCGGGCGGCGGCCGGCCGCGTATACGGAATGACGGAATTTCACCGTCCGAACCAGGGGGCTCCACCTGTTCCCGATGTCCCTCTTCCAGGGGACGTTCCTCGGCAACTCTCGGGGACGGCCGTCATCCCCAGGTATGACGCCGGCCGGTGCGGTCCGACCCGAGTCGGCCCCCGGAACCGGAACAGCGGCTGACTACACGGGCCCGATCGGCGACCACGATGGAGAGCGTCCCCGAGAACGTCGTCGTCCCGTCAGGAGCATCCACCCGTGACCACCTCTTCCATCGCCGGCCGGACCACCACCGTGGCCGCGCGCGCCACGGATCTGTCGAAGATCTACGGACAGGGCGAGACCCAGGTGGTCGCCCTCGACCGGGTCTCCGTCGACTTCCAGCAGGCCGAGTTCACCGCGATCATGGGCCCCTCCGGATCCGGCAAGTCCACGCTGATGCACTGCGTGGCCGGCCTGGACACCTTCTCCTCCGGATCCGTGCGCATCGGCGACACCGAGCTCGGTTCGCTGAAGGACAAGCAGCTCACCAAGTTGCGCCGGGACAAGATCGGCTTCATCTTCCAGGCGTTCAACCTGCTGCCGACGCTGACGGCCCTGGAGAACATCACCCTCCCCATGGACATCGCGGGCCGCAAGCCGGACAAGCAGTGGCTGGACACCGTGATCCGCATGGTCGGGCTCGCCGACCGGCTGAGCCACCGGCCCTCCCAGCTGTCCGGCGGTCAGCAGCAGCGCGTGGCCGTCGCCCGGGCGCTGGCGTCCAGGCCGGACATCATCTTCGGTGACGAACCGACCGGAAACCTCGACTCTCGCTCGGGCGCCGAGGTGCTCGGCTTCCTGCGCAACTCCGTGCGGGAGCTGGGCCAGACGGTGGTGATGGTGACCCACGACCCGGTGGCGGCGGCGTACGCGGACCGCGTGGTCTTCCTCGCGGACGGCCGGATCGTGGACGAGGTGCACCGGCCGACGGCGGAGTCGGTCCTCGACCTGATGAAGCAGTTCGACGCCAAGGGCCGCACCAGCTGATCACCCCCCACCTCGTACACCTGGACTGAGACAACCCATGTTCCGCACTGCCTTGCGCAACGTACTCGCGCACAAGGCCCGGCTCCTCATGACCGTGCTCGCCGTGATGCTCGGCGTCGCCTTCGTGTCGGGGACCCTGGTCTTCACCAACACCATCTCCGACGCCTACCAGAAGAGTTCCGCCAAGGGCTTCGACCAGGTCGACGTGGCCGTCGGGGCCAAGTACCAGGAGGGCAGGGGCGACCGCGTCGGCAAGACTCCCGAACTGACCCGGTCGGTGCTGCAGAAGAGCGCCCGCGTGCCGGGGGCCGCCTCCGCCGTCGGTGTCGTGAGCGGCTTCACCGCGATCGCCGACAAGGACGGCAAGCTGATCGGCGGCGGCTTCCGGTCGCAGGGCGGCAACTACTGGGGCACCAATGACCCCCGGTACCCGCTGAAGAGCGGATCCGCCCCGCACGGCCGGGACCAGGTCGCCATCGACTCCGAGACCGCCCGGCGGGCCGGGTACCAGGTCGGCGACACCGTGCGCATCTCCGTCGACGGACCCGTCCTGACCCCGAGGATCACCGGCATCTTCACCACCGACGACGGCAACGTCGCCGCCGGCGGCAGCCTCGCCCTGTTCGACACGGCCACCGCCCAGAAGCTGTTCGGCAAGCCGGGTGCGTACGACGAGATCGACGTCAAGGCCAGGGCCGGCACCAGTCAGGCGGCACTGAAGGCCCAGCTGGACCAGGCACTGCCCAAGGACACGACCGAGACCACCACCGGGCAGCAACTCGCCGGCGACCAGGCGCGGATGATCTCCTCGTCGATGAGCGGACTGCGCCAGGGACTGCTGGTCTTCGCCGGCATCGCGCTGTTCGTGGGGACGTTCATCATCGCCAACACCTTCACCATGCTGGTCGCCCAGCGCACCAAGGAGCTGGCGCTGCTGCGCGCGGTCGGTGCCTCGCGCCGGCAGGTCACCCGGTCCGTGCTGATCGAGGCGTTCGTGGTGGGCGTGGTGGCCGCCGTGACCGGCCTGGTCGCGGGCATCGGGATCGGTGCGGGGCTGCGGTCGCTGATGGGGTCCCTGGGCGCAACCGTGCCCGACGGGCCGCTGGTCATCACGCCCGGTACGGTCGCCGCGGCTCTCGCGGTCGGTGTTCTCGTCACCATGCTGGCGGCGTGGCTGCCGGGCCGCCGGGCCGCCAGGATCCCGCCGGTCGCGGCGATGAGCAGCGTGCACGCGAAGGCGTCCACCAAGTCGCTGGTGCTGCGCAACACACTGGGCGCGCTGTTCTCGGCGGCCGGTGTCGCCGTGGTCCTGACGGCCACGACGATGGACGGCTCCGACGGGCAGGCTCCCATGGGCCTGGGCGCCGTCCTGCTGATCACCGGCGTGTTCGTGCTGACCCCGCTGCTGTCCCGTCCGCTGATCGCGGCCGCCGCACCGGTTCTGCGCGCCTTCGGGGTCTCGGGCAAGCTGGCCCGGCAGAACTCGGTGCGCAATCCGCGGCGTACGGCGGCCACCGCGTCCGCGCTGATGATCGGTCTGACACTGATCACCGGCATGACGGTGATGGCGGGCAGTCTGCAGCACTCGATCGACAAGATGGCCTCCGCCGCGATCCGCGCCGACTACGTGGTGTCGATGGCGAACGGCAACTCCCTCTCCCCCGGCGTCGAACGGAAGCTGGCGGCCGCCGAGGGCGTCACGGTCATCAGTCCCCTGCGCAACGCGCCCTCCCGCATCGAGGGCGAGACCGAGTACCTCACCGGGGTCAACGGCGGCGCGATCGGCAGGCTCACCGACCTGATGGTCGACGACGGCTCCTTCACGGTCGGCGGCACCCGGGTCGTCGTGGACGACAAGACCGCAAGGTCGCACCACTGGACGGCCGGCTCGGGCTTCACCGTCGCCTACGAGGACGGGAAGAAGCAGCGTCTGACGGTCGCCGGGGTCTACGAGGGCAACGACATGATCCGCGGCATCATGCTCGACAACGCCGCCCTCGCCCCGCACCAGAGCGACCCGAGTGACCTGCAGGTCATGGTCAAGACGGCCGACGGCGCCTCCGCCACCACCAAGGACAGGCTGGTCGAGGCGCTCGGCTCCAACCCGGCGATCAAGGTCCAGGACAAGGAGGACATCTCCAACGGCATCGCGCAGATGTTCACGCTGATGCTGAACATGCTCTACGGCCTGCTCGCCATGGCGGTGATCGTCGCGGTCCTCGGTGTCATCAACACCCTGGCGATGTCGGTCTTCGAGCGCTCCCAGGAGATCGGCATGCTCCGTGCGATCGGCCTGGACCGCAAGGGCGTCAAGCGGATGGTCCGCCTGGAGTCCCTGGTGATCTGCCTCTTCGGCGGTGTCCTCGGCATCGGGCTCGGCGTGTTCTTCGGCTGGGCGGCCGGTGAGCTGCTCGGCACCAAGATGGCGACGTACGAACTCGTCCTGCCCTGGGCGCGGATGGCCGTCTTCCTGCTGCTGGCGGCGACGGTCGGTGTCCTGGCGGCGCTGTGGCCGGCCCGGCGGGCGGCGCGGCTGAACATGCTGCAGGCCATCAAGTCGGAGTGACGGCGCAGGCGAAGGGGCCCCGTTCCGCCGCGGAACGGGGCCCCTTCGGCATATCGCTATGCGGCCGGTGTCGCGCCCCACGTACGGGCGCGCAGCGGCATTCCCGAGTCACCGGATTCGGGAGTCCGCACGGCCAGCACCTGGTTGACGCCGATGCGGTTGCGTTCGAAGGCGAGGGCCGAGGCCGCCATGTACAGCTTCCAGACACGGGCCCGGCCGGGGCTGGCGAGCCGCACCGCGCGGGACCAGTTCGCCTCCAGGTTGGCGACCCAGCGGCGCAGGGTGAGGGCGTAGTGCTCGCGGATCGACTCCACGTCGCGCACCTCGAACCCGGCCCGCTCCAGCTGGGTGACGGTGGTGCCGAGCGGGGCGAGTTCGCCGTCCGGGAAGACGTAGGCGTCGATGAACTCGTCCACGTGGTACGCCGACTCGTCGCGCTGCGGGCGGCGGCCGATCTGGTGGTTGAGCAGCCGCCCGCCGGGCTTGAGCAGGGCGTACAGGTCGCTTGCGTAGTCCAGGTAGCGGGCGGCGCCGACGTGTTCGGCCATGCCGATGGAGGAGATGGCGTCGTAGGGGCCGTCGCCGACGTCCCGGTAGTCCTGTACGCGGATCTCCACCTTGTCGGTGAGGCCCTCGTCGGCGACGCGTTTGCGCGCGTAGGCCGCCTGCTCCTGGGACAGGGTGACGCCCACGACGCCCACGCCGTGCTCACGGGCCGCGTGGATGGCCATCGAGCCCCAGCCGCAGCCGACGTCGAGCAGGCGCTGACCGGGCCTCAGGGCGAGTTTGCGGGAGATGAGTTCGAGCTTGTCGCGCTGGGCCTGTTCGAGGGTGGCGCCGGGTTCCGGGGCCGGCCAGTAGGCGCAGGAGTACACCATGGACGGGCCGAGGACGAGTTCGTAGAAGTCGTTGCCGACGTCGTAGTGGTGGCTGATGGCGCGCCTGTCGCTGCGCCGGGTGTGGAGGTGGCCGGCGCGGCGCACCTCCTCGGGGGGCGGGGCGGGCGGCAGCGGTGGTCCTGCCAGCCTGACCAGGCCGCGGACGGCGGAGCGGACCTCCGGGTCGCGCAGGGCCCGGGCGAGGCCGCGGGCGTCCTCCCCGCGCTCCCAGATGAGGCCGGAGAGCAGTTCCAGGGCGGCGTAGAAGTCGCCCTCGACGGTCAGGTCCCCGGCCACCCAGGCACGGGCGAGGCCCAGTTCGCCGGGTTTGAACAGCAGCCGTCGCAGGGCGCGGCGGTTGTGCGCGACCAGCACCGGCGCCCCGGGCGGACCCGCCTCGGAGCCGTCCCAGGCGCGGATGCGCACCTCGAGCGGGGTTCCCAGCAACTGTTCGAGGAGTCTCGTGAGCCGCAGCGCGGCGTCGGGCATGGCGCACACCTCCGTGACGACGAACGCCGGAATGTCATCCACCACGTAAACACCAAGGCGCCCTCGGCGCAGTCCCGCAATGGGGTTACAGCTGGGCAAACATCCCCTCTCCGCCGCGGGGCCGGGGGAACGCCGAAGGGCCTCCCGCACCACGGATGGCGGGAGGCCCTTCGGTTGACCTTCGGTCGACCTTCATCGGTCTCGGATCGGTCCTGGGTTGGATCCTGGGTCGATCCCGAATCGGGCTTCGGTTGGTTCAGCGACCGGTGGGGGTCAGGAGGCCTTGGCCTTCTCGCCCGCCTTGCTCGCGGCGGCGACCGGGGCGGGCTTGGCGGCCTCGTAGAACTCCTCGCGGGGGTTCTCCATGGCGCCCAGGGAGACGACCTCGCGCTTGAGGAACATGCCGAGGGTCCAGTCGGCGAAGATGCGGATCTTGCGGTTCCAGGTCGGCATGGCCATACCGTGGTAGCCACGGTGCATGTACCAGGCGAGACGACCCTTGAGCTTGATCTTCATCTTGCCCATGACGATCATCGCGACGCCCTTGTGCAGGCCGAGACCCGCGACCGCGCCCTTGTTGGCGTGGCTGTACTCCTTCTGCGGGAAGCCCCGCATACCGGAGACCACGTTGTCGCCGAGGGCCCTGGCCTGGCGCAGCGCGTGCTGGGCGTTGGGCGGGCACCAGGCGTTCTCGTTGCCCGCCTTGCGGCCGACGAGGTCGGGGACCTGGGCGTTGTCACCGGCGGCCCAGATGTAGTCCGTGCCCTTGACCTGGAGCGTGGGCTCGCAGTCCACGTGGCCGCGGGGGCCGAGCGGCAGACCGAAGCGGGCGAGGGCCGGGTTCGGCTTGACGCCGGCCGTCCACACGATGGTGTTGGAGTCGACCTCCAGGCCGTTCTTCAGCACCACGTGGCCGTCGACGCAGGAGTCCATGGAGGTGGAGAGGTAGACCTCCACACCGCGGCTCTCGAGGTGCTCCTTGCCGTACTGGCCGAGCTTCGGGCCGACCTCGGGGAGGATCTTGTCGGCGGCGTCGACGAGGATGAAGCGCATGTCCTCGCGGGACACGTTGTTGTAGTACTTGGCCGCGTCCCGGGCCATGTCCTCGACCTCACCGATGGTCTCGGCGCCGGCGAAGCCGCCGCCGACGAATACGAAGGTGAGTGCCTTGCGGCGGATCTCCTCGTCGGTGGTGGAGTCGGCCTTGTCGAGCTGCTCGAGGACGTGGTTGCGCAGGCCGATGGACTCCTCGATGCCCTTCATGCCGATGCCCTGCTCGGCGAGGCCGGGGATCGGGAAGGTGCGGGAGACCGCGCCCATCGCGATGACCAGGTAGTCGAAGGGCAGCTCGTACGCCTCGCCGACCAGCGGGGCGATCGTGGCGACCTTGCGGTCCTGGTCGATGGTGGTGACCCGGCCGGTGAGGACCTCCGCCTTGGGAAGCACGCGTCGCAGCGGGACGACGACGTGACGCGGGGAGATGCTGCCGGCGGCGGCTTCGGGGAGGAAGGGCTGGTAGGTCATGTACGACCGGGGGTCGACGACCGTGACGGTCGCCTCGCCGTAGCGCATCTTCTTGAGAATGCGCCGAGCTGCGTACAGGCCTACGTACCCACCGCCTACTACGAGGATCCTGGGACGCTCCGTGGTGCTCATGGCATCGAGTATCCACCCGCCTCAGGGGGGTCGCTCGTGCGCCCCTTCACAAGCTCCGGCAGCCCCTGTGTTAAACTCCGCGGCCCGAGTGACGGAGGCCACGGCGACGGAGGGGAACCGGCGCCCGGTTCGGACCGTTGTCAAGGCCGCGTGAGCTGCTCCTCCGCATCCCCCGGGGGTCCCCGGCAAGACCCCGAAGGCCCCTTGCGGAACGCCTGCCGAGCTGTTCGCCGACCCCCCGTCAAGGGCCATTGGGCCCCCGAACGGACCAACAGGGCCCTTCCGATCCCACGACCGGGCCGAATTCCTTGTGAAGAACTTCACGAAGTTTTCCGGCGGAGCGTCACCGAGGGGCCACGGAAGGCCCCCGGGACGCGCTCATACGTTATCCGGCCTGCTCAGCCGAATGCTACTGATCGGTAGTAAAGGAGAGCTACGCCACCGACCACGCGATGCCGTCGAGGATGTCGTGCTCGCTGACGACGACCTCCCGTGCACCGATCCGCTCCATGATCGCCAGCAGGACCAGGGCGCCGGCGCCGATCACGTCGACCCGGCCCGGATGCATGGACGGGATCGTCGCCCGCTCGGCGTGCGTGGAGTGCAGCAGGCGTTCGGTGATCTCGCGGACGCGGTCGTGGGAGATGCGGGAGTGATGGATGGCCGCCGAGTCGTACTCGGGCAGGTCCTGCGCGATCGCCGACACCGTCGTCACCGACCCGGCCAGGCCCACCAGGGTGTGCGCCTCGCGCAGCGGGACCGTCTCCTCGACGAGGTCGAGGGCCGCCTCGACGTCGGCCCTTATCGCCGCGATCTGCTCCTCGGCCGGCGGGTCGCTCCCCACCCCGTCGCGCACGAGGTGACGCTCGGTCATCCGGACGCAGCCCACGTCCACCGAGCGCGCGGCGCGCACATGGTCGTCGCCCACGACGAACTCCGTCGAGCCGCCGCCGATGTCCACCACCAGGAAGGGCCTGACCAGGTCCGCACGACCCGTCAGCTCCTTCGTCGCTCCGGTGAAGGAGAACTCCGCCTCCTGGTCGCCGGTGATGACCTCGGGCTCGACACCCAGGACGTCCATCACCCCGCGCACGAACTCGTCGCGGTTCTCGGCGTCCCGGGAGGCGGAGGTGGCCACGAAGCGCAGCCGCTCCGCACCGTGCTCCTTGATGACGTCGGCGTACTCACGGCAGGCCGCGAAGGTCCGCTCCAGCGCCTCGGGGGCGAGCCGGCCGGTGCGGTCGACGCCCTGCCCGAGCCGCACGATGGTCATGCGCCGGTCCAGCTCGAGGAGTTCGCCCGTCCTCGGGTTCGCGTCCGCGACGAGCAGACGGATGGAGTTCGTACCGCAGTCGACGGCGGCGACCCGGGTCACCGGCCCCCCTCCTCGTGGTCCTCGTGGTCCTCGTGGTCCTCCGGCACCGTCACGCACGGGCCCTTGCGCCACCACTCGGGCAGCATGGCGATCGCCTCGTCGCCCAGCGGGTTCACGCCCGGCCCGGCGGCCAGCGAGTGGGCGACCAGGACGTGCAGGCACTTGACCCGGTCGGGCATCCCGCCCGCGCTCGGGAAGCCCGTCAGCTCCTCGATCTCGTCCCGGCGCCGGATGTAGTCCTCGTGCGCGGCGCGGTAGGCGGCCGCCAGCTCCGGGTCGCAGGCCAGCCGCTCGGTCATCTCCTTCATCACGCCCTCGGCCTCCAGGGTGCCGATGGCCGACGCGGCGCGCGGGCAGGTCAGGTAGTACAGCGTCGGGAAGGGGGTGCCGTCGGGCAGCCGCGGGGCCGTCTCCACGACGTCCGGCTGCCCGCAGGGGCACCGGTGCGCGATCGCGCGCAGGCCGCGCGGCGGCCGCCCGAGCTGCTGCCTGAAGGCCTCCACGTCCGCGTCGGTGGGTTCGGTGCGCGTGGTGGGCGGCGGGGGAGTTTCCATGCCTTTACGAAGATCTCTCTGGTGTCTCTGCGGTGGCTCTGTCGGGTTCACTGGTCGGAGGCGTCGGACTTGTCGACCCCGTCCCAGACGTTGGCGTACCAGGGCCGGCGGGCCGTCCCCAGCTCCGCGCGCGTCTGCTTGGCGGCGCCCGGGTCGACCACGGTGTACCCGGTCTCCCCGGGCAGCACGTAGTGCAGCCGCTGCCGGATCTGCTGCTCGGCGTACGCGTCGTCCTGCCAGCGTGCCTTGAGGTCGCGCAGCTGCTCCACCCGCTCCTGCGCCTGCTGCTTCTGCCGCCGCAGGTCGGCGATCTCGGCGCGCTGGGAGACGTACTGCCGCATCGGGTACGCCAGGGCGACCACCATCGAGCACAGCACCAGCGCGAGCAGCGCGGCGCGCCCGGTGAGGCGGGAACGGCGGGCCTGCCGACGGGTCTGGGAACGGTAGACGCGGGCCGCGGTCTGCTCGCCGAGCAGCCTGAGCCTGGTCGCGGTGGAGAACCGGTCGCGGTCCTTCACGCTCATCGTCCCCGCCTCCCGTGGGTCCACCTTCACACGTGCGTACGTCCCCGGACACGGTACGGGACCGAGTACGGGGACGTACGTACGACTGGCTAAGCCTTGACCCTCAACGGCTCAGCGGCCCGGCGGCCGGGCGGCTGAGCGGCTCAGCCCTTGAAGCGGGGGAAGGCCGAGCGGCCGGCGTACACCGCGGCGTCGTCGAGGATCTCCTCGATGCGCAGCAGCTGGTTGTACTTGGCGACGCGCTCGGAGCGGGCCGGGGCGCCGGTCTTGATCTGGCCGCAGTTGGTGGCGACGGCCAGGTCGGCGATGGTGACGTCCTCGGTCTCGCCGGAGCGGTGGGACATCATGCACTTGAAGCCGTTGCGCTGGGCCAGTTCGACGGCGTCCAGGGTCTCGGTCAGCGAGCCGATCTGGTTGACCTTGACGAGCAGCGCGTTGGCGGTGCCCTCCTCGATGCCGCGGGCCAGCCGCTCGGGGTTGGTGACGAACAGGTCGTCGCCGACCAGCTGGACCTTGTCGCCGAGCTTGTCGGTGATGACCTTCCAGCCGGCCCAGTCGTCCTCGAACAGCGGGTCCTCGATGGAGACCAGCGGGTAGGCCGCGACGAGCTCCTCGTAGTACTCCGTCATCTCGGCGGCGGAGCGCTCCTTGCCCTCGAAGAGGTACTTGCCGTCCTTGTAGAACTCGGAGGCGGCGACGTCGAGGGCGAGGGCGATCTGCTCGCCGGGGGCGTAGCCGGCTTCCTTGACGGCCTCGAGGATGAGGTCGAGGGCCTCGCGGTTGGAGCCGAGGTTCGGGGCGAAGCCGCCCTCGTCGCCGAGGCCGGTGGCCAGGCCCTTGCTCTTCAGGACCTTCTTCAGGGTGTGGTAGACCTCGGTGCCCCAGCGCAGGGCCTCGGAGAAGGACTCCGCGCCGATCGGGGCGATCATGAACTCCTGGATGTCCACGTTGGAGTCGGCGTGCGAGCCGCCGTTCAGGATGTTCATCATCGGCACCGGCAGCAGGTGCGCGTTCGGGCCGCCCAGGTAGCGGAACAGGGGCAGGTCGCTGGCCTCGGAGGCGGCGTGGGCGACGGCGAGGGAGACGCCGAGGATGGCGTTGGCGCCCAGCGAGCCCTTGTTGTCGGTGGCGTCCAGGTCGAACATGGCCTGGTCGATCAGGCGCTGCTCGGTGGCGTCGTAGCCGACCAGCTCCGGGCCGATCTGCTCGATGACGGCGAGGACGGCCTTCTCCACGCCCTTGCCCTGGTAGCGGTTGGGGTCACCGTCGCGGAGCTCGATGGCCTCGAAGGCGCCGGTGGAAGCGCCGGACGGGACGGCGGCACGACCCGTGCTGCCGTCGTCGAGGCCGACCTCGACCTCGACCGTGGGGTTGCCTCGGGAGTCCAGGATTTCCCGGGCTACGACGACGTCGATGGACGGCACGAGCATCTCCTTCGTGGATGTGACGCTGGTTGTGCGGGGCTGGTGTGCCTTGCGACTAGAGCCTAACCGCCGCGGGGCGTCGGCCGACCGACCGACCGTCCCGTGGACAGGGTGACCGTACACATTGTTCCTGCACGGAACAAAGGGAGAGGGGGAAACCGGGACCAGGAGGGGATGAAAAAGCCCCGCCCCGGTGCGTACGGGGGAACACGCACCGGGGCGGGGAGCCCGTGGGGATTGGGGGGAGCCCCACGTGGCCTCCGCAACCGGAGGCCACCTCTACGAGGGGCCTGTGGCCGGGCTACCGGCAGGCTGTCACTTCAGGTGCAGCTGCTGGCCCGGGTAGATGAGATTGGCGTCCTGGACGATGTCCTTGTTCAGCTCGAACAGCTTCTTCCAGCCGCCCTGGACGTGGCGCTTGGCGGCGATGGCGCTGAGGGTGTCGCCGGAGACCACCTTGTACTCGCCGTCGCCCTTCTTGACCTTCTTGCCGGTCGGGGTGGTGACGGTCTTCTTGGGGGCCGGACGCGTGGCGGAGCGGTTCGCGGCCTGCTGCCCGCCCGAGCGGGTGGTGGTGCTCTTGGTGGAGTTCTTCGGGGCGGAGGGGGCGCCGCCGGTGTACGCGGCGCCGGACAGGCCCTTGCCGCAGACCGGCCAGGCGCCCTTGCCCTGGCCCGCGAGGACCTTCTCGGCGACTGCTATCTGCTGCGACTTGGAGGCCAGGTCGGCGCGCGAGGCGTAGGCGGTGCCGCCGTACGCGGCCCAGGTGGAGTTGGTGAACTGCAGACCGCCGTAGAAGCCGTTGCCCGTGTTGATGGACCAGTTGCCGCCGGACTCGCACTGGGCGACCGCGTCCCACTCGGAGGCGGTGGCGGCGGAGGCGTTGCCGGCCGCCATCAGCGGGGCGGCGGCGACGGCGCCGGTGACACCGGCGAGCGCGAGGGTGCGGGTGGACCGCTGAAGGACGGTGGGACGGCGGTGCTTGCCCTTGCCGGAAAACAGCATGGATGGATCCCCTCACCGACGCCTGCGAGGTGAGCTGTCGGGTTCGGGCCGGTTGAGTTGCCCGGCCGTGCCCCTTTTGTGAGGCACGGCTCCACCCCTAGCCGCTCCGGCGAACTGCCCGGCACGGCACTTACCTTGGGTCCCCCGCTCCTGCCTGCGGCGCTTGACGCGACGACTGTTCCCGTACGGCCGCTGGCAGGATTCGGCGTTGCGGCAGCCGGGGCTCGCGGTGGCGAGCGGTCATGACCGTAGGCACGCGATCCGCCGAATTTCAAAGACGATCAGGGCTTCTGAGACTCATCCCACACTTTCACCGAATGGGACATTCGGCGCGAAGTGTGACGCGAACTCGCGCTACTTTGCGGTCGTTTCGACCGGGACATCCAGACTCTGACCGGCGACGATGTGGTTCGGGTCGGCACCGATGGCCTGCTCGTTCGCGGCGTAGAGCGCACGCCACCCGCCTTGGACGGCAAGGGAGTCGGCGATGGAGGCGAGGGAGTCGCCGGAGCGGACGGTGTAGGAGCTCTCCACCGACGCGCGCGCGTCCTCGTCGCCGCGCGAGGCGTGACGGCCCGCGGAGGCGGCCGTACGGCTGCCGGCCGGGTCCTCGGCGGCACTGCCGCCCCGATGCCGGCCGCCACCCAGCGCCCCGGTGTCCACCAGCGCCGAAGAACCACCACTCTGCCCCAAGTTGTCCGAGTCGCCGGACCCGGGGCTCATCGAGGGCGAGGCGCCGGGCGTTCCGGAGTCGCTCGCACCCGCAGTGGAGGACGAGTCGGACTTGGTCGAGTTGTCCGTTGTGGGCGAAGAGGCCGAGGAGGAGGGCTTGCCGGAGGGCCCGGTCGGCGATCCGGATGACCCGGAAGAACCCGAAGAACCAGATGAACCGGGCAAACCGGAAGTGTTCGCCGAAGAGCCGGGCGAACCGGATGATTTGGAGGAGCCCTGCGAGCCGTCCGACAGGCCGGGGTCCTTCACACCGGACGGGTTGGACGATCCGGATGACCCGGACGAGTTCGACGATCCGGACGAGCCGGACGAGTCATTCCCCACGCCGGTGTCGACGTTCGCCGCGCCGGAGTCCTTGCGGAGCCCGGAGAGCAGACCGCAGGTCGGCCAGGCGCCAGGACCGCGGTCGTCGAGTATCTTCTCGGCCACGGCTATCTGCTGGGACCGGCTGGCCTGGTCGGCACTCGGGGCGTAGTCGAGGCCGCCGTACTTCTCCCAGTCCTCCTGCGTCAACTGCAGGCCGCCGTAGTAGCCGTTGCCGTTGTCGGCGCTCCAGGAGCCGCCGCTCTCGCACTCCGCCACCTTGTCCCACGTGGTGCCGTCGGCAGCGCTCGCGGCGCCGGCGCCGAGGAGCGGGATGGCGATGGCGGATCCGGTCACTCCGGCGGCGACGAGGAGGGCCGGAGCCTGACGGGGGCGACGGTGACGACCGTTCCCGGAGAGCATGCGGAGACCTTTCGTGCGACAGCGGTGACCTGCGCGGCGGGTACAGCTCAGCGCCACGCTGATGCGTGAACGTATCGGGTGACGATCACTTGTCACAAGTTAATGCCGCGCAGATCACGTGAAGATCACGTAGTTGAACGCGTGTCATCTTTGCGCCCGCCGGGGACTCATACCGCCGGGGTGAACCGGACGGGCAGCGTACGCAGTCCGCGCATGATGAGTCCGCCACGCCAGCGCAGGTCGGCCGGTTCGGCGCCGAGCTGAAGGTCCGGCAGCCGGGTGAGCAGGGTGGCCAGCGCGGTCTGGCCCTCCAGGCGGGCGAGCGGGGCGCCCAGGCAGTAGTGGATGCCGTGGCCGTATCCCAGGTGCTGGTTGTCGCGCCGGGCGAGGTCGAGGGTGTCCGGGTCGGCGAACCGCGCCGGGTCCCGGTCGGCGGCGGCCAGGACGACCAGGACCGGATCGCCGGCGGCGATGTCCTGCCCGCCGATGGTGAGCGGGCGGGTGGCGAACCGCCAGGTGGCCAGCTCCACGGGGCCGTCGTAGCGCAGGAGTTCCTCCACCCCGGTCTCCAGCAGGCCGCGTTCCCCGGCCGCGAGGGAGGTCTGCAGCCGCTGCCGCTGTCCGGGGTGGGTGAGGAGGGCGTAGGTGCCGTTGCCGATGAGGTTGACGGTGGTCTCGAAACCGGCGAACAAGAGGATGAAGGCCATGGCGGCGGCCTCGTTCTCGGTGAGGTGCTCGCCGTGGTCGGAGGCGCGGATCAGGCCGGAGATGAGGTCCTCGCCCGGGCCGGGCTCGGCCGTGAGCGCCTCGCGCTTGCGGTGGATGAGGTCGGCGAGGTAGCCGCGCATCTTCTTCACCGACCGGGCGACCCCGCCGCGCGGCCCCCCGCCGTGCCGGATCATCATGCCCGCCCAGTCCCGGAAGTCGTCCTGGTCCTCGCGCGGGACGCCGAGCAGGTCGCAGATGGCGTAGATGGGCAGCGGGAAGGCGAACTCGTGGATGAGGTCGGCGGTGCCGCGCCCGGCGAACCGGTCGATGAGGTCGTCGGCCAGCTCCTGCACGCGGGGCGCGAACTCGGCGACGCGGCGGGGGGTGAACGCCTTGCTGACCAGGCGGCGCAGCCGGGTGTGGTCCGGCGGGTCGATGTTGAGCAGATGCGTCATCAGTTCGGCCTTGCGCTCGCCGGGGATGCCCGTCTTGCCCTTGGCGTGCGCGGGCTCGTCGTGGTGCGCGGGGTTCTTGCTCAGCCGCTGGTCGGCCAGGGCCTGCTTGGCGTCGGCGTAACGCGTGACCAGCCATGCCTCCACACCGCTGGGCAGCCGGGTGCGATGCACGGGGGCGTGCTCGCGGAGCCAGGCGTACGCGGGGTAGGGGTTGCTCGCGAACTCCCAGGTGAACAGGGCGGGCGGGGTGCCGGCGGAGGCGGATGGGGTGGGGGGCTGGTCATGCATGGGGCCGACCATAGCCGCCGGGTCGCCCACCGAGGGGCTCGCCCTCGCCGCCCCTGCCCTTCCCGTCCCTGCGGGGCCGCGGCCCAGGGACCCGCCGTCCCCGGAGCGTTGCCGGTGCCGGCCGGTGGCCGGTGGGGCACCGGCCGGTGGGGCCGGGAGCGCCCGCGCGGTGGAGCCGTGTGTCCGTACGGCCCGGGCCCCTTGCAGTCCCCTCCGTTACACGCCCTCCGTCTTCCTGATCGCGTCCCGGTAGGTGCGGGCCGCCGCCCGCAGCGCCGCCTCCGGGTCGACGCCCTCCGCCTCTGCGCGGGCGGCCAGGGCCAGCAGTTCGTAGCCGACGCCCTCCGCCTTCGGCAGCGGCACCTCCAGGCCCGCCGTGCGGACCCGGGACGCCAGCTTGGCGGCGAGGGCGAGGCCGGGCTGACCGAGGGGGACGCCCTCCGTGACCGAGGTGCGCCGCTTCTCCTGGGCCTTGGTGCGCAGCCAGTGCTCCTTGACCTCGTCCGGGGTGGTGGCCGTCTCGTCGCCGAAGACGTGCGGGTGGCGGTGGATCAGCTTGGTGACGATGCCGCCGGCCACGTCGTCGATGGAGAAGGGTTCCTCCGGGTCCTCCTCGGCGATACGGGCGTGGAAGACGACCTGGAGCAGCACGTCGCCCAGCTCCTCGCACAGCTCCTCCCGGTCGCCGTCCTCGATCGCCTCGACCAGCTCGTACGCCTCCTCGATGCCGTACTTCGCCAGGCCCTCGTGGGTCTGCCGGGACGACCAGGGGCACTCGGCGCGGATGCGGTCCATGACCTGGACGAGGTCGAGCAGCCGGGCCCCGGGCAGGTCGTAGGAGGCGGGGAGCAGCTCCAGCTCCGGCATGGCGACGCGGCCGGAGCCGGCCAGCCGGGCGAGGCCGTCGGTCAGGGCGGGCTCGCCCTCGCCGGTGGCCACGACCACCACCGTGCGCCCGCCGGCGCACGCCTCGACCAGTTCCCGGGCGGTGGGCGCGGCCTCGTCCACGGCTATCCCGGCCTCGCGCAGATACGGCAGCTGCGGGTGCGCCCCGTCCGCGCACAGCACCCGGCCGGCCGAGCGCAGCGCCTGCCAGGCGGGCCAGGACAGCAGCCCGGGGGCGACCCGGTGGCTGGTGGTGAGCAGGACGATGCGGCCGGGGGCGTCGGCTTCGGTGGCGGCGGTCGAGCTGGTGGTGTTCACGCTCCGAACGTAACCCACGGGGCCGACGGCCCCACGAGTTGTCCACAGGGCGTGGGCCGACGGTTGTCCACAGGGCGTGGGCCGCCGGCCGGCCGCCGCTATGCCGGCTGCTGGGTGCCCGCCGCCGAGACGTCCCTGAGCCACGGGGTCCTGGCGTCGACGCGGCTGCTCTTCTCGACGTCCCAGCTGCCGTAGCGCGGGTTGAGGTCGATGCGGAGCTCGCCGGAGGCCGTGGACAGGGCCTTCCAGAAGGCCGGCTGGCTGGTGTCGGTGTGCAGCCTGGCAGCCAGCTTCTGCGCCTCCAGCTGCAGGCGCAGATTGTCGTCGAGGCGCTGCGGCGGCACCCCGTACTGCTGCAGCCAGGCCGTCTCCAGCCCCTTCGCGCCGCCCGCCTGCTGCTCCAGGCCGGAGCGCATCTGCTGGACCTCACGGCGGCTGACGGTGATGCCGGCGTCGCTCGCGGCGCGGTCCAGCACCCGGTCGAGAACCATCTGGTGCAGGGTGTCCCGGGTGAGCGTGCCGGTCCGGGCGACGGCCTGTTCGTACTGCGCCGCGTCGGGCACGGCGGCCCGCTGCGCCTGGCGCACCTCGTTCACCCTGCTCTGCAACTGCGCGAGGGTGATCCGCTGCCCGCCGACGACGGCCGCCGCGCCGGGATGCGCGCCGCTTCCGCAGGCGGTGAGGAGGGGGGCCGCCGCGGCGATCGCGGCGGACAGGACGAGCGCGGTGCGACGGCGGCGGTGCAAGGAAGCCTCCCGAGGCGAGATTGTGCGGCGGTGCACAAAGTCTTGCGGTGATCGATGGTAGGCAGCGGCCGAGCTCTGGCCAACCCATTGGACCAACGATTCCCCAGGTGTTCCGGTACCGCCGTCCGGCGCGCCCGCGCCCAGCCATTCGACCGGCCGCTCGACCAGCCATTCGACCGGCCGCTCGACCAGGCATTCGACCGGCCCCTCGACCTGCCCGGCCCGGCCCCTCGCCCGGCCGCTCAGCTCCGTTCGCGCACCGCCCGCTCGACGGCCGCGGCCACATCGGCGCGCAGTCCGTCCCCCGTGCCGACCGCGGTCACGTTCCCGCCGCCGCGACCGCCGCCGACCAGCACGAAACCGACCTTCGCGTACCGCGGTGCCGTCTGGGCCGCCGCCGTGACCTCGGGCCGTCCGACGGCCAGGACGACGTCGCAGGAGCGTTGCAGCATCCCGTTGAGGAAGGGCCGCGCGTTGCCGACGCTCTGCTCGCCGGTCACCTGGGCGTAGCTGACCCGGGCGTGGGTCGTGCGGGAGGCGTCCTGCATGCCCTGCCAGACGTCGGCGGCGGTGGGGCCGGTGATGCCGTCCTTGCCGGTGAGCAGGCAGGCGTCGGTCTCGGTGTAGTGCCGGGCCCGGGTGTCGGGGATCGGCGGCCGGTCGTCGTGCCGGAAGAGCAGGACGCCGGCCACGACCAGCGCGGCGACCACGGCCACCGCGCCCGCCGCGAGCGCGATGGTGCGCCCGCGCAGCGAGCGCAGCCATGTGGCTGCGGCCCGCCCCACCACGGCGAGCCGCCCTCCCGCGGACGGCTGCGCGGCCTTCGCCGGACGCGCCTGGGTCACCTGCCTGACCTGCTTGCTCACGGATTCCCTGCTTTCGTGCTTCCTGCCTGGATGCCTCGGTACTTTCGAGGCACCCGCGCCTTTTTGCCTGCGCGGCGGTCTCAGCCGAGCCGGCCCCGCCCGGTCCGCCGGGGCCACACCTTCCACGCGTGCACCGAAGCCCCGGCCATCGACAGCAGGATCAGCAGCAGGTCGGTCGCGAACAGCAGACCGTGGGTGTCCTCCGGCGTCAGCGCAAGCTCGGCGACCCAGGCCGCCAGCACCGCGCTGAACGCCACGAAGGCCCACCAGTCGGCCCGGCCGCGCCGCCGCAGCGCGATCAGCAGGGACGGTACAGGACACAGCAGACCGAGGCTGACCACGGGCAGCGCCGCCAGCACGGCGCGCACGACGTACGGCCGAACCGCCGTCGGCCTGCCGATCCTCATGTCCCGCCCCTCTCGTCCGACGCTGTCTGCCTTCTGCCGGTTCAGCCGGTGATCGCCACCGGACCGTCCCAGGCGTCGCGGTCGACGGTGATGGTGTAACCGTTCCTCGTCTCCTTGCTGTTGACCATGTACTGGTGGCCGCGGCTGTGGTCGGTGTACTGCGTGGAGCCCCAGGGCCAGTCCGTGGTCGTCGTGTACTGCTTGTCCCACAGCGCGTACCAGAGGTTGCCCGGCAGGTCGGTCTTGTCGGTCGCGGTGGCGATGGCCTTGGCGCTGGAGCTGGTGAAGCCGTAGAAACCGGCCCGGTACGTCTTGGCGTGCAGCTGCTTGTCGAAGGCGCGGACGTACGTCAGTACGGCGTCGTTGCACGACTTGTTGGTGATGTCGTACGGCTCCATGTCGAGGTAGACGGCGCTGCCGGCCTTCATGCCGAGCGCCGACGCCTTGGCGACCGCGTCGTTGGCGTCGCTGGTGCCGAGGGTGGCGGCGGTGGAGGCGGTCAGCTTCTCCGGGTTGGAGCTGGTCTGGCACGGCGGCTGCGCGCCGACGTAGATCGGGATGAGCTTGTAGCCGAGCGTGCTGACCGACTTCACCCAGGAGGCGGTGAGGTTGGGCTGGGAACAGCCGCGGTTCTTGCCGCCGACGTAGACCGCGGCGGCGCCGTAGAAGCCGGTGTGCCAGGCCTTCATGGCGCTGAGCGAGGGGGCGGTGCAGGTGTCGAAGGCGTGGCCGGTGAAGGTCTTCTGGGCGGGCCAGGTGGTGGCGGCCATCGAGGTCTGCGCCGCGATCCCGCCACCCGCGACGACGGCCGCCCCGGCCACCGCCCACGTGACGTACCTGCGCTTCTTGGACTGCCGGTGCTCGGCCATCCCCACCCCTATGTTCTGTGCGTGCGCGCGTGCGCACACGCGTGTGGAGCGGCGTACGACGGCGGTCGGGCGACGTACGTCCGCTGGAAATCGTTGCTTGGCCCCCTGATGCGGGCGCGCGAGTCCGTCTGCCGACACCTCGCCCCGGCGCCCGAAGCGGATCGCAAACTAACCGATGGCGCCCCCGTGAACGGAAAACGGAGCCCCTTGATCAACCCATGATTCCCTCAAGCATCGGCAAAAAGATTCGTACCACCGAGGGCGGGTACCCGCCGGTTCCGCACGTCAACTCGCCGCTCTTGACCGGCTGTTGATCAAGGCCATACCTGTACGTGAACGATGCAACCACTGGGCGGCGTATGGTCCGCTGGCCACCCCTCTGACTCGATCAGCCGCACCCGCGGCTCATTTGCCTCTTCAGAAGGACTCAAAGGACTCAGATGCACATCCCGTCCCGCACCGCCCGCGCCACCCGTGTCCTCGCCGTGGCCGCGCTCCCCCTGGTCCTGGCGGCCTGCGGCTCCACCGAGGCCACGTCGGCCAAGGACCCGGCGTCCCCGGCCACCTCCAAGGACCCCAACGCCGGCCTGCTCACCGGCACCCAGCTGAAGAAGGCGCTCGCCCCGGCGTCCTTCTTCGCCTCCGGCTTCGCGGTGGACCCGAGCGGGGCCAGGGACTCCGGCGGCACCTACACGCCCCCGTCGACGGCCCCCGCGGCCAAGCCCGACTGCGCCAGGCTGAGCGGCACCGCCTGGATCGGCATCACCGGGGTCAACGGGGTGTCCTTCGCGCAGAACGACTACGTCAGCAAGAACACCTCCGAGGACATCGGCCAGGAGATCGACGCCTACCGGGGCACGACGGCGGCGAGCGTCCTGACGGACGTGGCGAAGACGGCCTCGGCCTGCTCGGGCTTCACCGACTCCCAGACCCACTCCAAGGTGAAGGTCACCGCGAAGGCGACACCCGGCCTGGGCGACGCGGCCTACACCGTCACCCTGACGGACACCGCCTGGCAGAACGGCACCACGCTCGTCGCCGCCCGCGTCGGCACGAACGTCGTCAGCGTGATGTCGACGGACGGCCACGACAACGGGTCGGCGACGGCGAAGAAGCTGACGCAGCGGATCGTCGCGTCCCTGAAGAAGACGTCCTGACGGGTCTCTGCACACCGCGCCCCGTGGCCTAGTCTTGCCCCCTGCACTGCCTTGGGGGGTAGAGATGGAAAAGCGTCTGGAGGCCGGCTGGTTCCAGCGGATCGCCTGGTCGGTCCTGCCGTGGTGCTCGCTGGGCCTGCTGATCTGGGTCCCGTTCCTCTACGTGGCGATCCGCCGCGGCCGGGGCTCGGACTGGGGCGCGTTCGCCGCGTTCGCCTTCTACGAGTGCGTGACACTCCCGTGGGCGGCCATGACGTCCGGCGGCGACGGCGACCCGATCCTGGGTGCCGTCGCCGTACTCTGCTTTCTGGTCGCGACGGCGCTGCTGCTGTTCGCAGTCTTCGACCAGCGGTCGGCGCAGGGGGCGCGGGCGCCGCAGCCGATGTACGGGGCACCGCAGGCACCCGCTCAGGGACAGGCGTACGGATACCCGTACGGGCGGTAGGAACCGGCGAGGTCAGACCGCGGCCAGTTCGCACCAGACGACCTTGCCCCGGTTGCCCTCCCTCGCGAGCGGCTGCCATCCCCACAGATCGGCGCACGCCCGGACCAGCGCCAGACCCCGCCCCTCCTCCAGGTCCGCGAGCTGCTCCAGCGGCACTGGTGGCTCCGGCGGCGCGGGGTCGGCGTCCCACGCCCCGATCCGCAGCACACCCGCGGCCCACCGCACCCGCAGCGCGGCGGGCCCCTTGGTGTGTCGTACGGCGTTGGAAACCAGCTCGGTGGCGAGCAGTTCGGCCACGTCGGTCAGGCGGATCAGACCGTGCATGGTGAGGATCAGGCGGAGGGTACGGCGGCTCACGGTGACGGCGCGGGGGTCGTTGGGGATGTAGAGGCAGTACTCCCAGGGGTCGGTGGGAGCTTGGGGGGTTTCGGGCATGGGTCGACTCCACAAGATGAGCGCGGGGGTTGGCGGTTGATGGGCGGCGGATGCGGGCGGTGGCCTGCCGCAGCCGTCGTGGCAGGACGGAGCGGTGCGCTTCCGGGGTCCCGGGGTTCCGCAGCGTGTGCGTCGCGTCACCGAAGGTAGATATAAATCTAGAGACGCAGCAAGTCGATCCCGTAATCTGACGCCGAAAGAGTCGCGCTCGTGGGCGCGTTGAACCTAGGAGCGTCGAGGGCCTTGAGGAGCGAACCAACGGCACGCCAGATGCGTCTGGCGACCGAACTGCGCAGGCTCCGCGAAGCGGCAGGCCTCACGTCCCGCCAGGCGGCAGCGCTGCTCGGTGTGAACCCCGCCCAGATCACCCATATCGAGTCCGGGCTCGCAGGCGTGAGCGAGCAGCGACTCCGCCGCCTCGCCTCCCACTACGCCTGTACGGACGACGAGTTCATCGACGCCCTGGTGGCGATGGCCACCGACCGGACTCGCGGTTGGTGGGAGGAGTTCCGAGGCCTGCTGCCCACATCGTTCCTGGACCTGTCGGAGCTGGATCACCACAGCTTGTTCCTGCGTGAGGTATCCGTCCTGTTCGTACCGGGCCTTCTGCAGACGGAGGACTACGCTCGAGCCATCTTCTCCTCCAGGGTGCCCGAACTCGCACCTGAGGAGCTTGAGCTGCGCGTCCGCCACCGATTGGCGCGCCAGGAGATCACCGTCCCGTACGAGGTGGTGATCCACGAGGCGGCGTTGCGGATCAGGGTCAGTGACCGCGCCGCGTCACGGGCCCAGCTCGGCCGTCTCGTTGAGCTCTCCGAAGCGGACCACGTCACGCTGCGCGTCATCCCCTTCGACCTGGACAACTTCTCCAGAGCCTCAAGCACCATGACGTATGTGGGCGGCCCTCTGCGCAAGCTGGACACGGTGGTGCGTGACGCGCCTCACGGCTCGGTCTTCATCGATTCCGAAGCTCAACTGAAGGCCTATCGAACGCGCTTCCGTAAAGTGGAGGCCGTATCACTCGACCCCGATCGCTCGCGCGACTTCATCCACAGGCTGACGAAAGAGCTGTGAGGCACCCCATGTCCACTCCCGACAACTGGCGGAAGTCGTCCTACTCCGGCGAGGGCGACGGCAACAACTGCGTCGAGATAGCGAGCCTGCCCACCCGCACAGCCGTCCGCGACTCAAAGGCCCCGGCCAGGGCCACCCTCACCTTCCCGGCCGGATCCTTCAGCAGCTTCGTCCAAGCCCTCAAGGGCTACGCCGGGTTCCGCGGCTGACCGACCCGCGACGGCGGCGCCGGGCGGCCGGCCTTCTCCCATTCCACGAAGGTGTTGGTGCGGGTGTGGATGAACTCCTTGGCGGGGTCCACGGAGTAGCTCCACGGGACGCTGCCGATGCAGCCGCCGACCGTCTGGAACTGCTCGACGGCCTCCGCGTACCGCTCCGTCCGGAACAGTGCGTTGGCCAGCAGGTCCCGCACAAAGGGCAGCCGGTGGTGCCCGGGCGGCACCTGGACGACCGCGTCCAGCGTGGCGTCGATGGCCGGGCCCACGAACGGCCACTGGTAGACCGCCCGGTCGTTCTCCCGGTGCTCGTGCTCGAAGACGGGACCGCGTACAGCCACAACACGGGCAGCAGGCTTCCGGGCGGGGCGGAGGCCGCGGCCTGCTCGGCGAAGGCGAACATCAGATCGTCGGAGCCCCGCCACTTGGCGCACCAGTACTGCAGAGCGCCCGAGTGGGCGCCGAAGTGGTACGGGTCGCGCGCCAGGATCTCCGCCCACAGCGCCCGGAAGGCCTCGTGCGACCAGCCCAGTCCCAGGGCGATGGAGATCTGCGCGACCCAGGGCTGGGATCCTCGGGTGCCATCCGCGCGGCCTCCTGGCAGGCGGGCAGCGCCTCGGCCACCAGCCGGTGGAAGCCATCGAACTGCTCGGCCGTGGTGTGCTTCGCGCGCTTGGCGCCGCGCACCTCGCCGGCGAGCACGACCAGCGCATCGGCGTGGACCAGGGCGGCGACCGGGTCGTGCGGGTACTCGGCGCGCCAGGCCTTGATCCAGGTGTCGTCCTGTACGGCCCCGTGGGTGAGGATGCCGATCCGGTACCAGCGCAGGTCCCAGTCCCGGCCCGCCCCCGCCAGATAATGTGCTGAAGATCCCGGGCCCGGCCTGGACGCCGGCCGTCGAGGCCGACGGCCACGTCCGCGACGGCGCCTGGGTCGCCGAGTTCACGGGCAAGCTGTTGGACGGCTGGCCCAGCGGCATGCGGCTGATCGTCCGCAAGGAACGATCCCATCCCGGCGCCCAATTGAGGATCACCGAGGCGGACGGCATGCGGCTCACGTGCTTCGCCACCAACACCACCGGTCGGCCGATCGCCGAGCTCGAGCTCCGTCACCGGCTGCGGGCCCGGGCGGAGGACCGGATCCGCGCCGCCCGGTCCACCGGCCCGCGCAACCTGCCCCTGCACCACACCACGCAGAACAAGGTCTGGCTGGAGATCGTTTAGATCGCACTCGACCTGCTGGCCTGGATGCCCATCGTCGCCCTGACCGGCAAGGCCCGGCTCTGGGAACCCCGCCGCCTGCGGTTCCGCCTGTTCTCCGCGGCCGCCCAGTTCGTCACCACCGGCCGCCGCAGGATTCTCCGCCTGGCCCGCCACTGACCCTGGACCCACGAGATCGCGGCCGCCCTCGAACGCCTCGCCCTCCTGCCCAACCTGGGCTGACCAGCAAACTTCCCGCCCCGACGACAGCACCACCCGACGCAGGCAGTGGAACCGGCGCCCACCCGACGCGACAGTCGGGCCACCGACCTGCTCACCACCCACCCCGAAAATCGAAAGGGTCCGCCGACTCCGTCGACGGACCCTCACGAAAGATCGAGGCTAAGGATGAACGTCTGGCGCAAGGTGAGAGGCTGTCGCACGCGAGGCGGGCACTGCAATCCACTACTCGTCACCCACGCCCGTCTGGCTCCTTCCTCAGCACAGGTCTGCCAACAGGTACCAACGACTCAGGCATTCAAGCCGGATTTCGGCCGAACCGCTCGCTCGCCAGAGCCAGCCAGTGACGCCCCACTACCACCGACCTCTCACGGACGAGTTCAGCCTGCCGCAATCCCTGATCGACCGTTTTCGTCAGGTCGGCTACGTCGCGGAGCTGCGACTCGCTCTCGTCCGTCAACAGGTCTGCACCGCAACGTCGACCAAGCCGGAATGCGAAATTTCTCAGCGTTGACGAGCAGCCCATAATTGTCCGCTCCCTGCCCTCTGCATACACGCCCAACGCCGTATACAGGGCCACTGCAGCTTGGTAGGCAAAGGCACGTGCACCGGTTGCCTCATCACCGACAGTCAGCTCTTGGAGCCCAACGATCCGCTCACGGGCTGCCGCAGCCTGTTCGGGCATGGGTTCTCCCGAGCCCCAGAGGACGTCAAGGGCACTTTTGTAGACATCCAAGTCGTCCGCTCGGTCATCCTGGGAAACAACCCAAAACAGAATGGCTGCGGCTCGCTCCGCGCAGGCCACCGCAAAAACAGCGGCCTGCGCGGGCGTGGCACCTGCAGCGAATTCCTCTACAGTCTCGATCCTGGCCAAAAGAACGTCCTGATCTTTGTTCCACGTTCCCGTTGATACACCTGGCCAGAAATCCTACCACCCGTGGTGCGAATAAATGGAGCACAGACCTCGTCGCAGACACTCCTCGAGGCACCACCAGCTATTGGCACACCACCGAGTTCATCGATCTTCTTGAGGGCGTTGTGTTCCGCGTGAGTGAACCCTTCGTAGTTGGTTTCCACCGGAATGTCCCCGAGGTCGTTCGCCATTCCAATCTGCTCCAGGGTCATCCCCTCACCACTGTGGGCAACGACGTTGGCTTCCGCCCACTTTCCGTTGCCCACGGGGAAGCGGGCACGTACGACAGCCGACGTCTCGTTCTTGACGGCCCAATCGCTACCGGACTTCGCCTGATAGGCAGTGGCCCTCTTGGCCATCTCATTTGCAACGCCCTGAAGTTCGTCGTCGTCCCCGCAGTTGTGGACGAGGACCGGCGTGGCCCCAGCCTCCACGTAGTACGTGTGGAGGGTGCCGATGGTGAGGTCGTAAGTCGTGGTGTTCGCGTGGTACAGGCGGACATCGGTGACCTCGGTAGTGCCGGTCGGCGTCTGGAGGACGTCGCCGGGCTTCAGGTCCTTCGCCTCGACGAAGGCCGACTGGGTCTCGTCGTAGAAGGGGTGGTGGAAGGTCGTCGTCAGCCGTGCGTCCTGAGCGTCGGCCGTGCTGACGGCCGCCACCGGAGCCGTCGCCGGCTCATGGGCGTCACCCTGGCCGTGGCCGTAGCCGTGTCCGCCCGACAGGGCGCCCAGCACCGCCGCCGAGGCCGCCAGGCCGAACGCCGCCTTGCGGGCCGCCTTCTTGGCCACGGACCTGGCCGCGGACTTCGCACTAGTCGTCACAGACCGCTTGCCGGCGGACTTGCCTGCGCCCTTGACGGTCACGTCCACGAAGTCGTGGTCCGTGTGCGTGACGATCACGTCGGTGACCTTGTGCGCCTCCGTGCCGGCGACCCCAGGCACCGAGTTGGCGACCGTGTCGCCGATCTTGACATGGTCGATGGCCTTGGTCGTGCCGTCGGCCATCAGCACCTGGGTGCCCTCGGTGAAACTGTGGCACTGCGTTGGCTGGCTTCTTGTCCCAGCCCCTTCCGACTCCGCCGCCGAAGCCGCTTCCTCCGTGGCATCTCTGGCCCCGGCCTCCTCGACGTCGGTCGCGCCCTTGCCGAACAGGCCGCCCACGACCTTCATCGCCTTCGGGGCGACCTTCGACAGGATCTTGCCGCCCAGGCTGCCCAGGGCGCCGCCCACGGCGCCAGAAATCGCGCCCTCGACCGCCGAGCCCGCGAACGCGCCCGCGCTGCAGTCGCCGCCGCCGTTCTCCGCGCACTTGAAGCCCTGCTCCACCAGGGAGCCCGCCGCGCCCGCGGCCGCCGCGCAGCCGATGGTGCCGACGCCGGCCGTGACCGCCTCGCAGCCCGCGAACACCGCCGTGGAGACCACGAAGGAGGTGATCGCCGCGGCGTGGTGCTTGACGTACTTCGCCGCCGACTTCACCGCCTTGACCGTGGCGTGGTACGCCGTCCTGGCCGCGTGGGCGATCGCGTGCGCGGCCTTCCTCACCGCGTGCGCGACCTTGTGCGCCGCCTGCTTCACCGCGTGCACCACCCGGTGCACCGCACGTGAGATGCGGTGATAGGCGGAGTGGACCGCGTGTACCACCCGGTGATACCAGCGTCTGACGTGCCTGGCCGCGTAGTGGTACACGCGCCGCACCGCCCGCACGGTGGCGTGGTAGTAGTCCCGCACCCGGTGCGCGATCTTGTGGGCCGCGTGTTTGACCGCGTGGACCACCTTGCGGGCGATGTGCTTGACCGCGTGGTAGACCTTGTGCGCCACGTGCTTCACCACGTGCACGGCCTTGTGGTAGGCCTTCTTCGCCCCGCACACCACGTCGTACCAGGAGCAGTTGCCCGACTCGTCGGTGCCCGCCATCGGGTTGTCGTCGACGTAGGCGAACGGGTTCGCCGCGACCGAGTTCGGCACCGCGTCCAGCGAGACGCTGTCCTTGTTCAGGAACTGGCCGGTGCCCGGGTTGTACCAGCGCGAGGCCGTGCCGACGTCGCCCGTGCCCGGCTCCGTCCAGCCGGACTGGAAGCCCAGGTGGCCGCTGATCGTGTTCGTCGGCGAGACCACCTTGCCCAGCGGGTCGTAGGACACCGAGCCCGCCAGCGAGGTCGCCCCCGAGGTGAAGGTGCCGACCACGTCGTTGTGCTGGTCGGTCAGGGCCAGCGCCCCGCTGCCGCCGCCGAGCGGCTTGATGCCGACGACGCCGCCCGACGGGTCATAGGTGTAGGTGCTGTCGCCGTCCGAGGCGATCGTGTTGTCCGCGCCCGAGTAGGCGAAGGTGCGGGTGGAGTTGGCCCCCGTGTCCCGGTCGGAGATGTTCCGGCCGAGCGCGTCCAGCGTGTACGACTGCCCACCGGCGACGACCTGGCCGCCGAAGGCGTCCGTCTGGTACGCCACGGTGCCGGACGCCGACGACTCCTGCGTCATCGTGCCGCGCGCCGAGTAGTCGTAGGAGTGGACGCCGTCCGAGGTCAGCTGGTCCCGCTCGTCGTAGGTGTAGACGTCCGAGCCGTTGCGGATGCGGTTGCCGGAGGCGTCGTAGGCGTACGTCTTCGTGCTCGTGCCGTTGTTCCACGACGTGAGGCGGTTGGCCCAGTCGTAGGTGTACGTGTTCGCCGACGCGCCCGAGACACCCGTCGTCGTCTTCGACGTCAGGTTGCCGTTGTTGTCGTAGCCGTAGGTGAAGCTCGCCAGCGTCGAGGCGCCCTGCACCAGGGTGTCGCTGGTCAGCTCGTGCGCGCTGTTGTAGCCGAAGGTGCGGGTCTGGCCGGTCGAGCCGTACTTGACCGACCTCACCTCGTTCAGCACCCCGTACGAGTACGTCAACTGCGTGCCCGTGGCCGCGTCGTTCAGGGACGACAGACGGCCGGCCGTGTCGTAGCCGTAGGTCGTCGTGCCCGCCGCGTCCGTCCGCGAGGTCATCGCGCCGTCGTTGTTGTAGGCGAAGCTGGAGGAGCCCGCCGAGCCCGACGCCGTCAGCACGTCACTGCGGTCGTCGTAGGTGAACGCGTCGTGCGTGGCGTCCTGGTGGTCCACCGCACCGGCCGAGCCCGCCTCCGACGTGTCCGCCGAGAGCACCCGGCCGTCCGCGTCGTAGGTGAAGCTCCGCTGGGCCGTGGCCGCGTCGGCGCCCGTGCCGGACATCGTCTTGAGCTGGCCGTTGACGTCGTAGGTCATCGCCGTCGTGACACCGCCGGGCAGCGTCGCGTTCGTCATCCGACCGTCCGCGTCGTAGGCGAAGGTCGTGGTCGAGTCCGCCGCCGAGGTGTACTTCGCGGTGGTCGGCTCGATCACCTTCTCCTGCTGGCCCCACGGCGTGTAGGAGTAGCGCCAGGAGTTGCCGCGGCCGTCGGTGAAGCGGGTGCGGTTGCCGGCCGCGTCGTAGCCGAAGGTCGTGGTGATCGACGTGGAGGCGTCGACCGGCTGGATCTCCTGCGTGATGGTGCCGGCCGCGTCGTAGGTGAAGCGGCTGGTGTGGCCGTTCGCGTCCGTGGTGGCGGTCATGTTGCCGACGCCGTCGTAGGCCTGTGAGGTCTCCCAGAGCTTGGTGCCGCCCGCGTCGTAGGACCGGGTGGCCGTGGGGTCGCCGTCGGCGTTGTAGTCGGTCGTCGTGTAGGTGCCGTCCGCCAGGGTCGTCTTCGAGCGGTTGCCCTCGAAGTCGTACGCATAGCGGGTGGTGTTGCCGGCGCCGTCGGTGACCGAGGTGATGTCACCTGCCCGGTTGTAGCCGTACGCCGTCGTCACACCGCCCGGGGAGGTGGTGGAGGCGACATGCGCGCCGTAGGGGTTCCCGGTCGTGACCGCGTAGGAGTTGGTGCTGGTCAGCGTCCGCGTCGACGGGTAGCGCTCCAGCGTCGTCTGCGTCAGCGGCCGGCCCAGGAAGTCGTACGTGGCCTGGGTCTGCGCGCCGGTCGGGTCCGTCGTCGACAGCTGCTCGCCGTCGGCGTCGTAGGTGGCGTGCGTCTTGGTGCCGTCCGGTGCGGTGGTCTGGGCGAGGTCGCCCATCTGGTCGTACAGGTACGACGTGGTCCTGCCGCCGGGCGTGGTGACGGAGGTCTGGTTGCCCTCGCTGTCGTAGGTGTACACGGTGGTGCCCGCGTTGGGCGACGAGGCGCCCGCCGGGGTGTACGGCGGCAGGGTCTCGGAGACCTTGTTGCCCTCGGCGTCGTAGGCCGTGGTGGTGACCAGGCCGTTCGGGTCCTGTTCCTCGACGCCCTCGCCGAAGGTGTTGAATCCGCTGGTGGTGACCGGGCGGACGGTGGCGGCGGTGGTGCCGTCCGGCTCCGCCTGGACGGCCGGCGCGGTGGTGACCGCGAGGTTGCCCGCCTCGTCGTAGCTGTAGTCGGTGGTGTGCTGCTCGGCGTCCGTCATGGACGTCGGCAGACCGCGCTTGTCGTAGGTGTACTTCGTGGTCTGCGCGTCGGAGGAGCCGACCGTGCCGCCGCCACGGCCCTTGCCGTACAGGGAGGTCACCTCGGAGCCGGACAGCGCCCGTTGGTAGACCTGCACGTTGGAGACCGCGCCGGGCAGCGGGTCGCCGGCGCTGCCCGCGTACTTGTCCTGGCCGATGGTGAGCGGTCCGGTGGCGTTCCAGGGCGTGGTGTTGGTGCCCGAGCCGGACAGGGTGCCGTTGACGTACAGCTTGATGGCGCCGCTGGAGGCGTCGTAGACGCCCACCAGGTGCGTCCAGGTGTTGGCGGATGGCGTCGCGGTCGACCAGACCCCCGGGAAGGAGGGGCTCGCGGCGTCCTTGCTGGTGTCCAGCAGGCTCCACATCGGCGCACTGGTGTGCGTGTAGTTGTACTGGAGCATGAACGCGCTGTTCGTGGTGCCGGTCTGCGCCACGACGGCCGCGTTGTGGGTCGGCAGCGAGCTCATCTTGACCCACGCCGAGACGGTGTAGGACGCGGTGGTGTCGAGGACCGGACCGTTCGTGGCGATGCCCGACGAGGTGGTGCCGTCGAAGTTCGCGGCGCCGTCGCTCCAGGTGACGTTCGTGGCCTGGGCGGAGTTGCCGGTGCCCGAGGCGTCGGTGACATGGGTGCCGGAGGTCTGGTCGAGCTTCCACCAGCCCGCCGGGTGACCGGAGGCGTCCCCGTACAGCGTCTCGCTGAGCAGGTTGCCCATGTCGTCGTAGGTGTTGGTGGTGGTCCGGTCGTAGCCCGAGGCGTCGTGGGCGTTCTCGGTGGCGACCTGGTCGTCCGGGGAATACGACACGGTGGTCACCCGGTCCACACCGGTCGGGTCCAGCTCGGTGGAGGTGGTCCGGGAGGCGGCGTCGACGGTGTACTTGCTGACGGTCTCGCCGTTGTCCGTGGTGGACTGCAGCAGGTTGCCGGCCGCGTCGTAGGTGTCCGACTCCAGCACGTAGGTGCTGTTGCCGTCGGCGCTGGTCCGCTTCACCGTCGCGGTCAGTCCGTCGTCGGTGTACGTGTACGACGTGGTGTTGCCCATCGCGTCGGTGATCGACGCGAGCCGTCCGGCCGGGTCGTAGGCCCGGGAGGACTCGGTGAGCAGGGTCGGCGACTGCGGACTGGTCGGGTCGCCGGTGTACATCAGACCCTGCGTGAGCAGGTTGCCGTTGTCGTCGTAGGTGTACCGGGTCTCGTTGCCGGCGCTGGTGACCTCCTTGGTCTTGTTGCCGGAGGAGTCGTAGGAGTACGTCGTGGTGTTGCCGTTGGGGGCGTTCTCGGCCGCGTTGGCGTCGGCCTCGGTCAGCACGTGGTCGTAGCCGTCGTAGGTCCACGTCTGCGTGCGCGACCGGTCGCCGCCACTCGCGTCGGAGACGGTCTGCGAGGTGGTGTTGCCGTCCTCGTCGTAGACCGTGCTGGTGACCGCGGCGTGCGTGGCGCCGGTGACACGGTCGGTGAGCTGCGGGTCGTGCTCCTCGACCACCTGGCCGACGGCGTCGTACTTGTACGACGTCACCAGGCCGCCCGGATAGGTGTCGGAGACGACCTTCTGGGTGGTGACCTGGCCCAGGCCGTCGTAGGTGTACTGGGTGACCAGGCCGATGGCGTCGGTGGTGGAGGCCACGTCGCCGTTCTTGAGGTACGACACCTGGTTGACGGCGCCACCGGGGCTGATCGTCTTCACCGGCAGGCCCTTGGGCACCACGCCGCCGTCGGCGGACGGGTAGGTGCTGGTGCCGTCGCTGTAGACGGTCGTCGTGGTGCGGCCGCTGGGGAAGCCGGGCACCGCCGGGCCGGTGATGGCGGTCTGGTTGCCGGCCGAGTCGTAGGTGTACGACGTCAGGTAGGTGTTGTCCGTCGCGGAGGAGGACCGGCCGTCGCGCTCGGTCAGCAGCTGGTCGTTGCGCGGGTCGGCGGTGGTCAGCTGGGCCGTGGTGTCGTCCGGGTAGTACGAGTAGTACTCGGTGTTGCACTTGTTCGCGGCCTGGTCCTGGCAGGACGTGGAGGAGACCACGTTGCCGCGCACGTCGTGACCGGTGACCGTCATCCCCCCGTTGGGGTCGGTGACCGTGTGCTCGAAACCGGCGGTGTCGTAGCCGAAGCTCGTCCTGTTGCCCAGGCCGTCGGTCTCGGTCAGCGCGCGGTTGCCGTTGGTGACGTCGTAGGTGTACGTCAGCGTGGCGTTGGCCGGTGAGGTGACGTTGACGGTCTTCACCGGCAGCAGACCGGTGGAGTTCTTCGCCGCCTGGAACTGCCCGGCGACGTCCGCGTCGGCCAGCTGCGAGCGGTAGAGGGCCACCTCCGCGATGGAGCCCTTGAAGTAGGTGGCGTATCCGGTGTTGTCCGAGGTGTTGTGGTGGGCCTCGTCCGGCCAGTTCCCGCCGATGTAGCCGGCGCCGACATAGGTGTACGGCTGGTTGACCATGGCCGCCGTGCCGCTCTGGGTGCCCACCAGGGCGCCGTCGAGGTAGAGCGACTGGCTGCTCGCCGAGGTGGAGAGCACCACGTGGTGCCACTTGCCGTCGGTGACGGCGGCGGAGGAGGCGAGCGGCTTGGTGGAGCCGCCGGAGAAGTAGAACTCGCCGTACAGCTTTCCGCTGCTGCCGACGTAGAGGACGGGCGTGTAGGAGCCAGGCGTGGTGCCGCCGCTCAGCGGGTCCTTGGACGCCCCGAGCAGTACACCGCCCGCGGTGGAGGTCTTGAACCACATGCCGGCCGACTCGGCGCCCGAGCCCGGCACCGATCCGCCGGGCAGCGTCACCGAGGACGCCGTCCCGTCGAAGGAGGCGGCCTTGGCGTCGCCGAAGGGACCGGAACCGCCGAGGGTCACGGTGTTGTAGGTGCCGTCACCGCCACGCACCTGGTCCACGGCCGTCGTGGCGCCCGCGGCCTCGCCGAGGCGGAAGTACTCCGAGGGCGCACCGCCGAGTACGGCTCCGCGGTAGGTGTCGCTGGAGCCGGTGACGCTCGGGGTACCGAGCCTCCACACGCCGCCGTTCTCGTCGGTGAGCTGGTTCAGCGTGGTGGTGTCCGGGTCGTACGACATCGCCGCGAAGGTCTTGCCGGACGGCCGGGTGATGTTGTTGAGCAGGCTGGTGCCGTGCGTGCCGTAGGTGTAGAGCGCGTTGACGTCGGCGGCGACCAGCGGCTGGCTGTACCAGGCCACGTCGGCCATGGAGCCGTTGAAGTAGGTGGGGTAACCGTTCGGCGAGGTGGTCGAGTGGTGCGGCTCGTCGGGCCAGTCGCCGCCGAGGAAACCGGTGCCGAGGTAGTTGAAGACCTGGTTCTTGCCGAAGGCGTCGGCGCTCTTGATGGAGACGGAGCCGCTGCGCGAACCGACCTTGGCGTTGTCCAGGAACAGCGTCTGCGAGTTGCCGGAGGCGGACAGCACCACGTGGTGCCACTGGCCGTCGGCGACGGACGCGGAGGACACGATCGGGTTGACGCCGCCGCTGTACCAGAACTCGGCGTTCAGCTTGCCGTCGGTGCCGACGTAGATGGAGGGGGTGTAGTAGCCGGCCGCCTGTGTGGAGCCGATCGGCTGCGAGGCGTACGAGTAGAGGACGCCGGGTCCCTGCGAGGTCTTGAACCACAGGGATATCGCGCCGGAGTTGGTGTCGTTGCCGAGGTTCTTCGGCAGCGAGACGTCGGAGTTGGTGCCGTTGAACGTGGCGGCCTTGGCCGAGGAGCCGGTGAGCGGGCCGGTCGCCTGGCCCACCGTGACGTTCTCGTACGTCGCGTCGGTCGTGCCCTCGTTGTCGAGGACGGCGTCCTTGGCGGTGGTGCCGGAGGTCTCCGACAGCGGCCAGAAGGTGTGCGGGTCGAGGTCGAGGGCCGCGTTCCGGTAGCCGGAGGCGCTGGTGTAGCCGTAGGTGGTGCACTTGGTGGTGGACAGCGGCGAGCACACCTTGGTCAGCTGGTCGCCGGTGTAACCGTAGGTCCACGTCTGGGCGGTCGAGGTGTCGCCCGGGGTGACCGGGTCGGTGACCACGGTCGCCACGTGCGCGGCCTGGGCGCCCGAGGGGGTGCTCCAGGTCAAGGTCAAGGAGCGGCTGGAGACCGCCGACTTCATCTGGGAGACGTGTCCGCCGCTCCAGGTGAGGTTCACCGACCGGCCGTTGGCGTCCGTCACCGAGGTCAGACCGTAGGAACCGGAGCCGAGGGACTGGGTGAACGTGTAGACGGTGTCGTCCTTGTCGGTCAGCGTGTAGCCGCCGGTGACCGCCTTGAAGGTGGCGAACCGTCCGTTGCCGGGCGTGAAGGTGCCGTCGCTGTTCTTGCCGTAGCCGACCTGGGAGCCGTCGGGGTAGGTGACCGAGACGCTGGAGACCGCGCCGGAGGCGGTGTACTGCTCGGTCGCCCGGGAGTCGAAGATGCTCGACCAGCCCGCGCCGAACGCGCCGGTCCAGCGCGGGTCACGGGAGTTGTAGTCGCGCTCGACGTCCAGCGACGGGCCGACGGTGGAGATCGAGGCGTCGGTGTCGGAGGTGGTGTAGTTGCCGATGGACGCGTCGAAGCCGTGGTCGCTGCTGTTCTGCGACAGACCGGAGGTGATCACGGCCTGCGGCACCTGCACGGACAGCTGGTAGGGGTCTGCCGGGGAGTACAGGTTGGTGGCCGAGTCGTAGGCCTGGACGGTCCAGCTGTAGGACTTGCCCCAGGCGAGCTTGCCGGCCGGGACGGTCCAGTCGCCGGTGGCCACCAGACCGGAATCGGCGACCTTGGTGCCGGTGGCGTCGTAGACGCGGAACAGGTACTGGTTGCTGCTGCCGCTGGTGGAGTTGGCGCCGCCCGCCCAGGCGGTCAGCTCGGGCTGGGTGGTGCCCACGACCGCGTTGTCCGAGGGGAACTGCTCGTACAGCTGCGGTGCGGTGTTGCCGTCGTAGGTGACCCGGATGTGCGGGCCGTCGCCGGGGTCGTTGAACGACCCGAACTGCTTCCAGTGCAGGCTGTCGGTGGTCGACGCGTAGATCGCGAGCCCGTAGTCGGGGGTGGTGCCGTTGAACCAGCCCTGGATGGCGGAGGTGGACAGCGGCACCTGCAGCCAGTCACCGACGGTGCGGTCGGCGGCGGTGTTGGCGCACGCGGTGGGGACGCTCGGCGTCAGGTTGCCGATGGACGCGCCGTGCGAGGGGCCCGGGTAGCTGGTGACGGACTCCGGTGTCCACGCCTGCGTCACCAGGGCGACGTCGAAGCGCTCGGGGGTGCAGGTGGCGGCCCAGGTGTCGAAGATGTCCAGGTGCGCCTCGGTGACGGTGTTGCCGCTGCCGTCCCAGGCGGTGTCCCAGTGGTTGTTGAAGCTGACCGCCGAGTGGGTGCCCGAGTCGTAGGAGCCGACCTTGATGGTCTGCTCGTAGGAGTGGTCGACGTTGTTGCCGGAGCCGGACTCGGCGTAGGTGGTGACCCAGCCGTCGTCGACGGTGGGGTCGACGGTGACCGGGAAGACGCGGTGGGAGTCGTGCAGCCAGCGGCTGTCCAGGGTTACCTTCAGCGCGTAGCCGTCCTTGGCGCGGACCAGTTCGGAGGTGACGTCGTGGGTGGTGGCCGGGTCACCGGAGCGGCGGTTCACCTTCGAGTCGTACGCGTACGCCGGAGGGATGCGCTCGACGGTCCTGCCCGCGCCGTTGCGCAGGTCGATCCAGCCGTTCCTGTGCTGGACGGGGGTGAGGCCCTTGAGGGAGAGGGGGAATGTCCAGGAGTTGCCGGCGTCCGCGGAGTGCAGGACGACCGACTCCTTCACGCCGGTGGCGGTGGGGGCGAGCTTCAGGTCGGTGCCGTCGAGGACCTGCCGGTAGGTGACGGTGGAGCCGTCCGCGGTGCCCTTGACGGGGGCCGCGCCCTCGAGGGCGTAGGCAATGCGGTGCCCGGAGTCGAGGGCGAGGGAGGCCAGGGCGGAGTCGGTGGCCCTGGTGCCGAAGTCGACGGCGAGCGAGTTGGCCTTCTCGTGCCAGCGCCCGTCCGGGCCGGCCCGTACGTCCACGTCGATGGGCGCCCATTTCCCCTTGGACACCTGGTAGTTGACGGGAGCCTGATACACGTCCCGGGTTGTGGAGCCGTCCGCGTTGTCGTAGACCGTCGCCATGCGCGAGGACTTGCTCGCGTCACGCCTGCTGGTCCTGGCGTTGAAGGCACCGCCACCGCTGCGGCCGTGCTTCACGGCGCTCTGGTGCGGGTGGTAGGCGGCCAGTTCGCCGCGTCCCTTGCCGGGCGCGTGGCCGGCGCCGCGGTGCGCGGCGGTGGCGGCGGCGGAGACGTGGTGCCGGTGACCGCCTGCCGTGCCGGACTTCTGGTGCGGCAGCTTGCCCCAGTGCGGATCGGTGAACCAGGACGCGAGCGAGGCCAGGCTCATGCTCGGCAGCTCGACACGGCCCAGTTCCAGGCCCTCGGCGAGGGCCTGATCCGTCGTCAGCATCAGTGCCAGTGCGGTGAGTACCACCACGGCGATGGAGCGCCGCGCGCGACGGGCACGACGTAGGGGCCGCACGGGACGCGTGGGGCGTGGGCGGCGGCTGAACGGCCACAGAGGCACGGATTCGACTCCAGCAATCAAGAACGACACAGAAACGCGCCGATCTTGCCCTCCGTGAACAAGCTGTGGACACCATCAAGAGCGATCTTGTGTAGATCTTGACTACCCCTTGCTGAACCTGACCGATTTGCTGTCCGGCGCCCCTTTGCGACTTGTGAACGTCTTTACCGGTCCGTCATAGGACCCGTATCAGTTCTTCATCTGACGGTTATTCATGTGGTCACGAATGAGCACTTGTTGATGGCGACTCACTTGCCATCGGCGGTCACGCCGTCGTCAACCGCCGCATTGCCGGAGCATCATCTGCTTGTCCGCCGACGTCACCGGCAGCCCGTACTTCACGGAGACCTGGGCGAACCGCACGCTGTACGCGCACCGGACACCCTTGCTCGGCGGCAGCCAGGTCGCCGGACCCGAGTCACCCTTGGCGGAGTTGGCGGGGCCGTCCGCCGGAATGAGGTTGAGGGGGTCGTTCGCGATCTGCTCGCGCTTGTCCTTCGTCCAGTGCGCGGCGCCCATCTGCCAGTCGTAGGACAGCGGCATCACGTGGTCTATCTGGACGGTGGTCGCATGCGACTTGACCCAGCGGATCGTATGCCCCGTGTACGGATCGCTCAGGGTCATGGCGACCACCACGCAGTTCGACCCCTTGCGGAAACGCACGTCCTGTCCGTCGCGTTTCAGCAGGTCGTTGCGGGTGTCACAGCCGTTGCGCGCCCACGGGACGCCGTCCGCCGTGTCCATCCAGGCATAGCCGAACCGCTCCCTGGAGTAACCCGTCTTCGGCCCGCGCCCCTTCGTCGACAGCGACCCGATGAGCCTGCGGGCCGCGGCCTTGTCGGCCTCGCTCGTCAGCGGCGCCAGGCCCGGTCTGGTCCCGTCCGGGTTCTTCAGCGGGCTGACGGCGTGTCCGTCCGACACCGGCGCGGGTGCCGGCGTCCCGCTTCCCGTGGAGCGGCCGGCGTCGCCGGCACCGCCCTTGCACCCGGCGACGAGCGCCACGGCGGCGCACATCGCCAGGGCACAGCGCAGCAGGGGGCGCACCCCGCCCTGGTGCCTGGTCCGCCCCTCGAAACCACGGCGCGCCTCTACGCCCATGATCCCTCCCCTTGCCTCTTCGACCCCGCCCCGGGCGGGGCCTGTCGTTCCTGTGCCCACGGTAACCAGGAAGATGTGCGGCCCACTTGGGGGGCGAAGAGGTACAAGGCGCAGGCGGGGCGTACCGGCGGCGCCCCGTCACCTCCGGCAGGAGCCCTACGACCCCAGGATCGACGCCAGGAACTCGCCCACCCAGCCCAGCAGTTCCCGCCCGACCAGCGGCTTGCCGCCGATCTTGGCGGTCTTGGGGCGCGGGACGAGCACCTGGTGCACGGCCGGCTTGACGACCGAGCCAGGGTAGAGGCGCTTGACACGCAGCTCCTGGGACTCGCGCAGATCCACCGGGGCGAAGCGGATGTTGGTGCCCTGCAGGACGATCTCGCCGACGCCGCAGGCGCGGGCCAGCATCCGCAGGCCGGCCACCAGCAGAAGGTTCTCGACCGGCTCGGGCAACTTGCCGTAGCGGTCGGTGAGTTCCTCGCGGACGGCCTTGATGTCCTCCTCCGTGTTGGCGGAGGCGATGGCCCGGTAGGCCTGCAGACGCAGCCGCTCGCCGGGGGCGTAGTCGTGCGGGACGTGCGCGTCGACGGGCAGCTCGATCTTGACCTCGAGCGGCGGCTCCTCCACCCCTCCCGCCGAAGGCTCCCCCATCTCCAGCTGCCGCCGGTAGTCCGCGACCGCCTCGCCGACCATCCGGACGTACAGATCGAAGCCGACGCCCGCGATGTGCCCGGACTGCTCGCCGCCGAGGAGGTTTCCGGCGCCGCGGATCTCCAGGTCCTTCATCGCCACGTACATGCCCGCGCCCATCTCGGTGTGCTGGGCGATCGTGGCGAGGCGCTCGTGGGCCGTCTCCGTCAGCGGCTTCTCCGGCGGGTAGAGGAAGTAGGCGTAGCCCCGCTCACGGCCGCGGCCCACCCGGCCGCGCAGCTGGTGCAGCTGGGAGAGGCCGAAGTTGTCGCCGCGCTCCACGATCAGGGTGTTGGCGTTGGAGATGTCGATGCCCGACTCGACGATCGTCGTCGAGACCAGCACGTCGGACTTCTTCTCCCAGAAGTCGACCACCACCTGTTCCAGGGAGGACTCCGACATCTGGCCGTGGGCGGTGGCGATACGGGCCTCCGGGACGATCTCGCGCAGCCGGGCGGCGGCGCGGTCGATGGACTCCACCCGGTTGTGGATGTAGAAGACCTGGCCCTCGCGCAGCAGCTCGCGGCGGATCGCCGCGCCGATCTGCTTCTCCTCGTAGGGGCCGACGAAGGTCAGCACCGGGTGGCGCTCCTCCGGCGGGGTGGTGATCGTGGACATCTCGCGGATGCCCGTCACCGCCATCTCCAGGGTGCGGGGGATCGGGGTCGCGGACATCGTCAGCACGTCGACGTTGGCGCGCAGCTTCTTCAGCTGCTCCTTGTGCTCGACACCGAAGCGCTGCTCCTCGTCGACGATGACCAGGCCCAGGTCCTTGAACCTCGTCTCCGAGGAGAACAGGCGGTGGGTGCCGATGACCACGTCCACCGCGCCGTCGCGCAGGCCCTCCAGCACCGCCTTCGCCTCGGTGTCCGTCTGGAAGCGGGACAAGGCCCGCACGTTCACCGGGAACTGCGCGTAGCGCTCAGAGAACGTCCCGAAGTGCTGCTGCACCAGCAGGGTGGTGGGCACCAGCACCGCGACCTGCTTGCCGTCCTGCACCGCCTTGAAGGCCGCGCGGACCGCGATCTCCGTCTTGCCGTAGCCGACATCGCCGCAGATCAGGCGGTCCATCGGGACCGACTTCTCCATGTCCTCCTTGACCTCGGCGATCGTGGTCAGCTGGTCGGGGGTCTCCGCGTAGGGGAACGCGTCCTCCAGCTCGCGCTGCCAGGGCGTGTCGGGGCCGAAGGTGTGCCCGGGAGCCGCCATACGGGCCGAGTACAGCTTGATCAGGTCCGCGGCGATCTCCTTGACCGCCTTCTTCGCGCGCGCCTTGGTCTTCGTCCAGTCCGCGCCGCCCAGGCGGTGCAGGGTGGGCGCCTCGCCGCCGACGTACTTGGTGATCTGCTCCAGCTGGTCGGTGGGGATGTACAGCCGGTCGCCGGGCTGCCCGCGCTTGGCGGGGGCGTACTCCACCACCAGGTACTCACGGGTCGCGCCCTGGACCGTGCGCTGCACCATCTCGATGTAGCGGCCCACGCCGTGCTGCTCATGGACGATGTAGTCGCCGGCCTCCAGGGTCAGCGGGTCGATGGTCTTGCGGCGGCGGGCCGGCATCCGGGCGCCGTCCCGGCCGGCCGCCTTCTGGCCGGTCAGATCGGTCTCGGTGAGCACCGCCAGCTTCAGCCCCGCATCGACGAAGCCGTGGTCGATGCAGCCGCACGCCACGTGCACCACCGACGGGGACAGCGCCCCGAGGTCGGCGTCGAGGCGGGCCGCGATGCCCTCCCCGCCGAGGACCTCCACCGTACGGGCGGCCGGGCCGTGGCCCTCGGTGACGAAGACCGTCCGCCAGCCGTCGGCGAGCCAGCCCTTGGTGTCGGCCAGCGCCTTCGCGGTGTCGCCGCGGTAGGTCTCCGGGGCGTGCATGCCCAGCTTGAGGGTGTCGCCCTCCTCGTCGTACACCGTCTCGTCGGCGGCGAAGGGCGAGATGGACCACCACATCATGTCCAGCTCGCGCGCCCGGTCCCGGACATCCGCGATCGACCACAGGGAGGCCGCGCCGACGTCGATGGGCGCCTCGCCCCCACCGGCGGTGGCCGCCCAGGATGCCTGCAGGAACTCCCGGGAGGTCGCCACCAGGTCCGCCGCTCGCGTGCGCACCCGCTCCGGGTCGCAGACGACGGCCATCGCGCCCTTGGGCAGCACGTCGAGGAGCAGCTCCATGTCGTCGACCAGGACGGGGGCCAGGGACTCCATGCCCTCCACCGCGATGCCCTCGGCGATCCTGCCGAGGAGTTCGCCGAGCTCGGGGTGGCGCTCGGCGAGGGCGCGTGCGCGGCCGCGCACGTCCTCGGTGAGCAGCAGCTCACGGCACGGCGGGGCCCACAGGCCGTGCTCGGCGACTTCGAGGGATCGCTGGTCGGCGACCTTGAAGTAGCGGATCTCCTCGACGTCGTCGCCCCAGAACTCCACGCGCAACGGGTGTTCCTCGGTGGGCGGGAAGACGTCGAGGATGCCGCCGCGCACGGCGAACTCGCCGCGCTTCTCCACCAGCTCCACGCGGGAGTACGCGGCGGCGGCGAGGGCTTGGACGACGTCGTTCAGGTCGGCGGTCTGCCCGGTTCTCAGGGCCACCGGTTCGAGGTCGCCCAGCCCCTTGACCTGCGGCTGGAGCACCGAGCGCACGGGTGCGACGACGACGGAGACGGGTCCGGTCTCGGGGTCGCCGGGGCTCGGGTGGGCCAGTCTGCGCAGCACGGCGAGGCGACGGCCCACGGTGTCGCTGCGCGGGCTGAGCCGCTCGTGCGGGAGCGTCTCCCAGGAGGGGTAGTCCGCGACGGCCTGCGGGGGCAGCAGCGAGCGCAGGGCCGCTGCCAGGTCCTCGGCCTCACGGCCGGTCGCCGTCACGGCGAGCACGGGACGGGCGGCCTCGCGGGCCAGGGCGGCGATCGCGAAGGGGCGGGCCGCCGGGGGGCCGACCAGGTCGACGTGCATGCGATTGCCGTCCGCGGCGGCGGTGATCGCCTCCGCGAGGGCGGGGTCCTTGACGACGGCGTCGAGCAGACCGTGCAGGCTCATGGAGAGGCTTTCCGTCCGGGGGGTGGGCAACGCGAAGGGCCCGGCGCGCGCCGCGGGCCGGGGGTCCCTCCAGCGTACGACGCCGGGCACCTGCCGGGTGGGGGCTGTGGACAACCCCGGTCCCGCCGCCGCGCCGACGTGACGAGCCCGGTGTGGCGAAGTCCGCCGACTTCGCCACACCGGGCTCCCTCCCCGCAACCCCCGTATGCGGTGATCGCCGCTCCCGCTACTCCGTTGCGATCGCGTTCAGAACGTTCATCCGGCCTGCCCGGAACGCCGGGATCAGGGCGGCGAACAGGCCCACGAAGGCCGAGCCGATGAAGACGCCGATGATCGTCGCCCAGGGGATCTGCAGGACGTTCAGCCCCTCCAGGGCGAGGAGCTTCTGGGCGGTCGCGCCCCAGCCCATGCCCAGCCCCAGGCCCAGCAGCGCGCCGAACAGGGCGATCACCACCGACTCCAGGCGGATCATCCGGCGCAGCTGCCTGCGCGACAGGCCGATCGCCCGCAGCAGACCGATCTCCCGGGTCCGCTCCACCACCGACAGGGCCAGGGTGTTCACGACACCGAGGACCGCGACGATGATCGCCAGGGCGAGCAGGCCGTAGACCATGTTGAGCAGCTGGCCGACCTGGTCCTTCAGCTGCTGCTTGTAGTCGGTCTGGTCGCGCACCTGGTACTGCGGGTACGGCTCCAGCGACTTCTTCAGGGCCGCGTAGGCCTCCTTCTCCTGGCCGTCCTTCGCTTTGGCGAACATGATCATGTTCGGCGGGACGCGGTCCTTGGGGACGTACTTCTCCATGGTCGCCAGGCTCATGTAGCGCGCGCCCTTGTCGAGGGCGGTGTCGTCGCCGGTGATGGCGGCGACCCTGAGCCTGGCCGTCCTGCCGCCCTTGAAGGCGACGGAGACGGTGTCGCCGACGTGCACGCCGTGCTTCTTGGCGTAGTCGGAGCCGACGGACATGGCGTCCCTGCCGTAGGCGGCCCTCAGGGTGCCCTCGGTGGTGGTCCGGCGCAGATCGTCGGCGTAGGAGGGGTCCGCGGCCGTGACCGGGTGGTCGTCGGTCCTGCCGTCCGGCGAGGTCAGGACCGCGTCGAGCAGCTTGTAGCGGGTGACGTGGGCCAGGCCCGGCGAGTGCTCCATGGCCTGCTCGGCCTGCGGGACGATCCGCTGGTTGCCCTGGACGATGAAGTCCGCGCCGACCGACTTGTCCAGCTCGGCGGTGGCCGAGGCCACCATCGAGGAACCGACCACCGACAGACAGGCCACCAGCGCGAGGCCGATCATCAGCGCGGCCCCGGTGGCACCGGTGCGGCGCGGGTTGCGCAGGGCGTTACGCTCGGCCATGCGGCCCACGGGTCCGAAGACCCGCAGCAGCACGGCGCTGATCACCCGGACCACCCCGCCCGCCAGGAGCGGGCCGATCACGACGAAGCCGATCAGGGTCAGGACCACGCCGGCGCCGAGGACGAGCGAGCCGTCGCTCGCCTTCTTCGCGGTGGCCGCCGCGAACAGGGCGGCGGTGCCGGCGCCCGTCAGGACGAGGCCGATCACGCCGCGCACCCAGCCCGCCCTGCCGTCGGCCGGCGTGCCGGCGTCGCGCAGCGCGGCCATCGGGGAGACCCTGCCGGCTCGGCGGGCCGGCAGGTAGGCGGCCAGGACGGTGACGACGACACCGAGCACCAGGCCGGCGATCGGGGTGGTCGCCTTGACCGTCAGGTCCCGGGTGGACAGGTCCATGCCCATCGAGCCCATGAGCTTCATCAGCCCGATCGCGATGCCGACGCCCGCGCCGACCCCCAGGATCGAGCCGACGACGCCCAGCAGCAGCGCCTCGACCAGCACGGAGCGGTTGACCTGGCGGCGGGAGGAGCCGATCGCCCGCATCAGGCCGATCTCGCGGGTGCGCTGGGCGACCAGCATGCTGAAGGTGTTGATGATCAGGAAGATGCCGACCAGGAAGGCGATGCCGGCGAAGCCGAGCATGGCGTACTTGATGACGTTCATGAACGAACCGACGCTCTTGCGGTTCTCGTCGGCGTTCTCCTTGGCCGTCTGGATCTTGTACGACCCGGTCCCGGCGAGTTCGCGGGTGACGTTCTGCTTCAGCCGCTCGTCCGGGACGCCGGACGCGGCGGTGACGTTGAGGTGGGTGAACCGGCCGGTGACACCGAGCAGTTCGCGCTGGGCGGTGGGGGTGTCGAACCATACGATGGCGGCACCGGGGTTGGTCACCTTGAAGGTGGCGATGCCGACGATCCGCGCCTTGAAGTCACCGGTCTGCGCGATGGTGCGCAGCTCGTCGCCGATCCTGAGGTGGTGCTTGTCGGCGGTGTCGGCGTCGACGAGCATCTCGGTCGGCCCGCGCGGGGCGTGGCCCGAGGTGATCTCCATCGACTTCAGGTCGTTGCTGGTCCAGTTCGCGGCGATGGTCGGGGCGCCGGTCGAGGAACCCATGTTCTTGTTGGCGTCGTTGACGACGGTCACGTTCACCGAACTGACGCCGCCCTCGACCGACTTGACGCCCTCGGCCTGCCGGGCCCTGGTCAGCGCGGCGGCCGGCAGGGACTCGGGCACGCCGTTCTGCGGGGACTCCTCGCTCTTGGCGGCCTTCGGCGAGACCGTCACGTCGGAGGCGGTCACCGCGAACAGCTTGTCGAACGTCGTGTTCATGGTGTCGGTGAACACCAGCGTGCCGCACACGAACGCCACCGACAGCAGCACCGCGATCGCCGAGAGCGCCATGCGTCCCTTGTGCGCGAAGAAGTTGCGCAGCGAGGTCTTCAGGACGGTCATGACGTACGCCCCCGGGCGTCGAAGTCCTTCATGCGGTCCAGGACCTGGTCGGCCGTCGGCTGGTACATCTCGTCGACGATCCGGCCGTCGGCGAGGTACAGCACCCGGTCCGCGTAGGAGGCGGCCACCGGGTCGTGGGTGACCATCACGATGGTCTGGCCCAGCTCGTCGACCGACCGGCGCAGGAAGCCCAGCACTTCGGCGCCCGCGCGGGAGTCGAGGTTTCCGGTCGGCTCGTCACCGAAGATGATCTCGGGGCGGGCGGCCAGGGCCCGGGCCACGGCGACGCGCTGCTGCTGGCCGCCGGAGAGCTGGTTCGGCCGGTGCTTGAGCCGGCCGGCGAGCCCCACGGTCTCCACCACCCGGTCCAGCCACGCCTTGTCCGGCTTCCGCCCGGCGATGTCCATGGGCAGGGTTATGTTCTCGATCGCGTTGAGCGTCGGGAGCAGGTTGAACGCCTGGAAGATGAAGCCGATCCGGTCCCGGCGCAGCTGCGTGAGCTTCTTGTCCTTCAGGCCGGTGATCTCGGTCTCGTCCAGGTAGATCTGGCCGCTCGTCACGGTGTCGAGCCCGGCGAGGCAGTGCATCAGCGTGGACTTGCCGGACCCCGAGGGGCCCATGATCGCGGTGAACTGGCCGCGGGCGATGTCCACGTCGACGTGGTCGAGGGCGACGACACGGGTCTCCCCGGTCCCGTACGCCTTCACGACCTGCCGCGCCCGCGCGGCAACGGCCGTAGGCCCTCCAGTACCCCCGTGCCTGGGAATGGTCACAGCCGATGTCACGGTATGTCTCCTATGTCGATGAGTGGTTGCGTTACGTGCCGCTGGTGATGTGCTGCCGGTCATGTGCTGCCGGTGACGAGTGTGGTCGGCAAGAGCCTGCGGCGCGCTGGTGCCCGTCGCAGTCCTGCGCTGGGGAAAACCCCACCCCCCGTCGGTGCGTCCACCGCCCCCCGCGGCGTAAAACCAGGTTAAGGAGGACCGGCCCGCCCTCTCGTCCTCCGTCGGTACGAACCCTCCCCGACCCTCAGTACGGAGCTACCCCTAGGGGCCGTCCACCGGAGGGTGGACGTCTTCTCAGGGTTGCCTCCACCCTCCGGCCCACTCACCCTCCACCCTCACGCCGCGTCAGGGTCAAGGACGGGGCAACGCCCGCCACAAGTCCGAGTTAACGCGGGTAACACCCGAGGTCGGGCACGCTCCGGGGCGACAAGCGCATACCGACCGACCAGTTTGGCCAAAACGCCGCGTATCCCCGCACCGCCGAGTAGCGTGCGTGACTCGCACCCCCCAACTCCCTGCCAGAGCCGCCACTCGAGGAGCCTGGGATGTCGTACGAGCCGCTCGCATCACACCCGCCGTACCCCTACTCCCCACCCAGTTCGTCCCCGCCGTACCCGCCTCCTCCAACGGGTTCGTCCCCGTCGTACCCCTGCCCCCCGACCGGCTCGTCCCCGTCGTACCCCCACTCCCCAATGGGCTCGTCCCCCTCGTACCCCTACCCCCGGCACACTTCGTCGCCGTCGTACGCGACCTATCCCTGGCAGCCACGGCCCCCCGGACCGGAATCCGAGCCCGCCCGGCAGCGGTTGCCGCGGCGGCCCGCGCTCGGCCACCACAGCGACCTGCGGATCCTGCGCAGCGCCTACCGCCGGCAGCGGCGCGTGGCCACGCTCACCGCGCTCGGATACTTCACCCTCTTCCTCGTCCTCTCCGCCTTCGCACCGGACTTCATGACGGGCGAGGCCACCGACGGACTGCCCACCGGGCTGCTGCTCGCGCTGGCCCAACTGCCGGTCACCTGGCTGGCGATAGCCCTCTACGAGCACACCGCGCGCCGGTACGTCGACCCGATCGCGGACCGCATCCGCAAGCAGGCCGAGCTGGACGCCAAGCGGGAGGCGGCGCGATGACGACGCAGTTCAGCGGGTCGGCGCAGACGATGTCCCTGCTGGCGTTCACGAGCGTCGCCACCGTCACGCTGCTGCTGTGCGTGATGACGGGACCGGACCGGGACGACCTCGACGAGTTCTACACCGGCTACAGCTCCCTGTCCCCCATGCGCAACGGCCTGGCCATCGCGGGCGACTACATCTCCGCCGCCAGCGTGCTGGGCACCGGCGGGGTGATCGCACTGTGCGGGTACGACGGGATCGTGCTGGCGCTCAGTACGGCGCTGTCGCTGATGCTGATGATGTTCCTGCTGGCCGAACCCCTGCGCAACGCCGGCCGGTTCACCATGGGGGACGCGCTGGCCCGGCGGATGCCGGGACGGGCGGTGCGGGTCACGGCGTGCGCGGTGACCATCGCGGCGCTGGTGCCCCTGATGCTGGTGCAGCTGGCCGGCACCGGCCAGCTGCTTGCCTTCGTCCTCGGCTTCTCCAGCGACTCGCTGAAGACCGGCTGCGTGATCGGCCTGGGCGTGCTGATGATCAGCTATGCGGCGATCGGCGGGATGAAGGGGACGGCCCTCATCCAGATCGTGAAGATCGTGATGCTGCTGGGGTCCGGTGCGGTGGTCGCCGTACTGATCCTGCGGCGGTTCGACTGGGACCCGGGCACGCTGTTCGACACGGCCGCGCGGCAGAGTGGGGTCGGGCCCGCCTTCCTGCACCCGGGGCTGGAGTTCGCGGGCGGCGCCAACCCCCGCCTGGACATGATCACGTCCGAGCTGACGGTCGTCCTGGGCGGCGCGTGCCTGCCGCACATCACGATGCGCACCTATACCGCCTCCAGCGCACGGCAGGTACGGCGCTCGATGTCCTGGGCGGTGTCCAGCGTGGCGCTGTTCGTACTGGTCGTCACGGCCGTCGGGTTCGGCGCCACGGCGCTCATCGGACGGGCGGTGATCGCGCAGGCCGACCCGCAGGGCAACACGGCGTACCTGCTGGGCTCGCGAGCGGCGTTCGGGACGGACATCTCGGCGGGCGGCACCTTCCTCTTCACCACCGTCACCACCGCCCTCTTCCTCACCCTGCTCGCCTCGGTCGCCGGGATGATCCTCGCCTGCGCCAACTCCCTGGCCCACGACGTCCTCGCGACCCGCGTGCGGGAGATGCCGGCGCGCCGGGAGATGACCCTGGCCCGCCTCTCCGCACTGGCGGTGGGCATCCCGACGATCCTGCTGGCCACGCTGGTCCAGCACCGCAGCCTCCAGCCGCTGGTGACCCTGAGCTTCTGCCTCGGCGCCTCCGCCATCGCACCCGCCCTGGTCTACAGCCTCTTCTGGCGCCGCTACACCCGAACGGGCCTGCTGTGCACCCTGATCGGCGGCACGCTGGCGGTCCTGCTGCTGATGCCGGGCACCAACCTGGTGTCCGGCTCCCCGGTCGCGGCCTTCCCGCACGCCGACTTCAACTTCTTCCCCTTCACCACCACCGGCCTTGCCTCCATCCCCCTCGGCTTCCTCTTCGGCTGGCTGGGCACCCTGGCCTCCGGCCGGCAGAAGGCGGAGGAACAGCGCCATCAGTACGAGGCGGTGGAGGGCTGGATCCTGGCGGGGGCGGTCCGCAGGAGCAGCTGAGCGGCGCCCGCGCCGGAGCGCGTGGCCGTCGTCCCTGCGGCCGCCGCGGCGCCGGACCCGGCGACCGCGTACGACCGGACCGCCGCCGCCCGGCGACCGCGTACGACCGGACCGCCGTCGCCCGGCCGCTACTCCGCCCAGGACCTCCCGGTCAGCGCCGTGATGCTGCTCTGCACCGTGTCCATCTGAGCCCGCACGTCGTCCCACACCTCGCCGTGCTCCTGCAGCACCCGCTCGGTGTCCCCCGCGATCCGCTCCGCCCGCACCCTCGCCGCGGCGAGCACCTCCGCCGCCCGCACCCTCGCCTCGTCCGGCACCCGGCGCGCGGCGGCCTCCGCGTCGGTGAGCGCCCGCGCAGCCTCGGCCAGCGCCGCCTCGGCGGCCTCGATCCGGGCGGCCTGCTCCGCGTCGGCGGCAGCTTCGCACTCGGCCTCCTCCCGCTCGGCCTCGGCCAACCGCTCGGCATGCTCCCGCGCCTGCTCGCCGAGCATCCCGAAGGTCCGCTGCCGCATCTCCCGCAGCGCGGCCAGCGCCTCGCCGCGGGACGCCTTCGCCTCACGCCGGACCGAGATCCGCAGCTCGTCGGCCTCCGCCTGAGCCGCGAGGAGTCGCTGGCGGGCGCGTTCTTCGGCTTCGGCGCGTACGGCGTCGGCGTACTCCCGCGCGGCCTCGAGCGTGCTGTCCGCGTGCGCCCGCGCTCCCTCCACCAGGCGCTCCGCCTCCAGCCGCGCGCCCTCCCGTACGGCCCGCGCCTCCTGCCGCCCCATCTCGTAGAGCCGCCGGGCACCCTCGCCGAGCGGCTCGTAGGTCTGCTCGCCGAGCTGTGCGACGGCCTCCCGGAGTTGGGCCAGCTCGGCCTCCATGTTCCTGGCCAGGACGGTCAGCCGGGCGGCACGCTCCCAGGCGGCGTCCCGGTCGTCGGAGAGGGCCGCCACGTACGCGTCCACCTGGCCGGGCCGGTAGCCACGCCCCCGTACGACCACGAACTCCTGGGGCGACACCGATGCGCTGCTCATCCTGAACCCCTCTCCGCCGGAACCCAGCCGAACGGATGCGACATGATGATTTGGCGCATATCTTGGGCTATTGACCAGAAATGTTCATAACGCGACACTCCGGACACGCGATTCGCTCTCGCTCGGCGGACGAGCGCAAAAAGGCCGGGCCCGGTCATATGACCGGGCCCGGCCCCATACCGCGCGGACACCCGCGGCGGCGGACACCCGCGGCGGCGGAACTTCGTCAGACCCTCACAGCAGCCCGTCCCACATCTGCTCCAGCAGCACCGACCACCAGCTCTCGGGCGAACCGAGCGCCGCCGGGTCGAGCGCGGCGAGCTGGGCCTGGAAGTCGACGGTCCAGCGGCCCGCCTGCTCCTGGTTCAGGCCGTACCGCAGCCGCCACATCCGCCCGAGCAGGGCCAGGCAGCGGGCGAACTCCGGCAGCCCGGTGTTCACGAACTGCGGCGGCACGGACGTACCGCCCGGCCCCGCCTCCACGGGCACCGCCACGATGTGCGCCGTGCCGTACTGCACACAGATCGCCTTGCCGAAGTCGCTGCCCATCACCAGGTACGAACCCGCGTCCGGCGCCGGCTGCACCCCGCGCTCGGCCGCCAGCTCCGCCAGCGTCGGCACCGGGCGCCCCGGCTGGGCCTGCGCCCAGAAGAACGGGCCCAGGTCCATCGGCAGCCCCGCGACCACCAGCGTGTGCGCCACGACCGGCGGCACGCCCTGCCGGGAGACCGCCGCCTGCTCGAACCGGAACACCCCCGGCCCGAAGGCGGCCGCCAGCTCCTGCGCGATCGCCTCCGGGGGAACCGGCGGCGCGGCCTGCACCGGCGGCAGCGGCGCACGCACCGGCGCCGGGCGGGCCGGCCCATCGGCGACCTGGTGCAACTCGCCCTGGTGGACGAGGAGTTGCCGCATGCCCTGCTGACGGCTCGCATGGTCGGTGCCGTACGGCGCGATCGAGGTGATCCGCGCCTGCGGCCACTGCTCACGGATCATCCGCGCGCAGTACGCGCCCGGCAGCTGACACGACTCCAGCTCCGTGTGCAGCTCCAGCACCTGGTCCGGCGGCACGTTCATCGCGCGCAGCTCGTGGAAGATCTGCCACTCCGGGTGCGGGGTGCCCGGCGCGGAACGCCGGATCAACTGCTGTTCGGAACCGTCCTGCGCGCGGTAGCGCAGCACGGCCTGGTAGCCGGGACCGACGGTGGGCTGCCCCTGCTGGGGGTAGCCGTAGGCCGGAGGCTGCTGCCCGGGCACGGGCTGACCCGGTACGGGCGGCTGCAGGCCGGGCACGGGCTGACCCGGTACGGGCGGCTGCAGGCCGGGGGCGGGCGGTCCGGGCACCGGCGCGGGCGGTCCGGATACCGGGTGACCGGGCGGCGGCATCGCGCCGAGGGGCATCGGCGGCGGGGGCTGCGCACCGGGCGGCATCGGCTGCGGAGCCCCCGGAGGCATGCCGGGGACGCCCGGAGGGGCGGGCACGCCAGGAGCCTGCGGCGGCAGGGGCGCGCCGGGACCGCCCGACGGCGGTGCCGCCAGCATGGTCTCCGCGTGATGCACGGCGCCCTGGGCGGCTCCTGGCGCAGCGGGACCGCCGGGGGCACCGGGGGCACCCGGGGGCTGCGGTGCGCCGCCGAGCCGGCTCGGGTCGGCAAGCATCGTGGCGGCGTGGTGGACGCCACCCGGGGGCGTACCGCCGGGCGGGTTCGGCACGCCCGGAGTTCCCGGCGCGCCCGGAGTTCCCGGCGCGCCCGGAGTTCCCGGCGCGCCCGGAGTTCCCGGCGCGCCCGGAGTTCCCGGTGCGCCCGGAGTTCCCGGTGCGCCCGGACCGGCAGGACCTTCGGGGCCGTCGGGACCGAGCGATGAGACGAGCTGGGTCGGCACGTATCCGCCCGCCCCGGCACCCGGCGCACCGGGCGGCGGCGAGAGGGGGGCGCCGCCCGGCCGCGCGCCCGGTGCCCCGGGGGCACCCGGCGGCGGAGGCGCGGTCGAGCCGCCCCGTCCACGGCGCGGCGGAGGCGCGGCCTTGCTCGTCGCGGCGTCGGCGATGTCACCGGCGTTCGGCGGCAGCGGCCGCCCGGGACCAGCGGGACCGCCGGGAGCCTGCGGCCCGCCCGGGGCAGCCGGCGCCGGCGGAGTGCCGGGGACCGCCGCGCCACCCGGAACACCGGAACCGGCCGGACCGGGCCCTTGCGGATACCCGTACGACGGCCCGCCCGGCGGCGCAGGCGGAGTCCCCGGGCCACCCGGGAACGGCGGCGGAGGCGGAGTCCCCGGACCGCCAGGAACCGGTGGCGGAGACGGAGTCCCCGGGACGCCCATGGCACCCGGGGCATCCGGCCCCTGCGGATACCCGTACGACGGCCCGCCCGGCGGAGGCGGCGGTGTGGTGCCCCCGGGCGCGCCGTGGACACCCGGAGCCGCGCCAGGTGAAGAACCGGGGCCACCCGCGGCGTTGGCGTCGTCCAGCACCGGTGCAAGTGCCGTGCGCGGGAGTTGGCTGCCGCCTGCCATCAGTGCCGTCTTGGCGTCCGGCGTGGCAGCGGGCGGCGCGTCGTCGCCGGAGTCGCTCAGCGGCGGCGCGAACACCGTCGCGGGCAGCGGTACGGAACGGTCCTCGCCGCCATCGGCGTTGGTGTCCGTACCGGCCCACGGGGTCGCTCCGGCCGGCGTACCCGTCGGCACCCCGGGCTGCGTCTGCGGAAGCGAAGCGCCCGCCGCAGCACCCGCGGACGAAGCAGCAGCCGTACCGGAACCACCGGAACCGAGCCCGGAACCGAGCCCGGCCCCTGCACCGGACCCTGCATCGGACCCTGACCCGGCACCGGCCGCGGGAGCCCCGCTCCCGGCCTCGGCACCGGCCCCGGCCCCGGCGCGCCGATCCGGGATCCCCAACTTGTCCGCCGCCTCCTGCAGCCACTCGGGCGGACTCAGCAGGAACGACGTCTGGTTCAGGTCCACCCGGGCCGGCGGCGCCGCAATGGCGTCCTCGACCGGCTCCGGGCGGCCGTACTCCTCCTCGTACCGGCGGATCACCTCACCCACCGGCAGCGCGGGCCACAGCGTGGCCTCCCCGCTGTCACGGGCGATGACCAGCCGCTGCGCACCGCCCTCCGAGCGCGGCCCGCCCTCGCGGTCCTCCGCCCAGACGACGAAGCCGAGCTCGAACTCCCGCACCCGCACCTCACGGTGCTGATACGCCGGTACGTCCCCGTTGATCCACTCTTCCGCGCGCTCCTGCGCCTGCGCGAACGTCACCATCGCTCAGCTCACTCCCCCACCGACGAGCCGGAAGAAACCGGGACGGCCTTCGCGAACCCGCCGTCCACCATCAAGTTCGCCACCGTCTCCAACTCCGGCGGAGAACCCGCCAGCCGGGACAGGAACGCGTCGAAGTCCGCACCGCACGGCAGCAGCAGCCGCTCCACGCGCTCCGCCTGCGACCAGGACGGATCGGCGTCACGTACGTCGTCGTACGCGCAGAACCACACCGAACCGGGCCGGCCGCCCCTCACCTTCACCGCGAGCAGGCCGCCCTGGACGAAACCGACGCCCAGATAGTCCTTGGTCAGATGGTCGCGCAGACACTTGTTGACGTACACGAGATCGTTGACCGCCGCCTCCTCACGCACCGTGAAGAACGGCTGGTCGATCAGGAGCCCCAACTCCGCGTCCAGCGCGGTCCCGACCGGCGCGCAACCACCGGCCGCCTTCAGGAACGACCGGTACGCGCCGGGAAGCCGGTACCCCAGGTCCTCCTCGACGCCCTGCACCTGCTGCTCCGACACCGCGACACCCGACTTCGGCAGGCCGAAGTGCGCCGGCCGCGTCTCCTGCAACGGCCGCGTGCCCCGCTTGCCCTGGTCGACGTTCGCGGTCGCGATCCCGCCGTGATGGCGCAGCAGCGCCTTCACCTCCACCGGGACCAGCTCCAGGCGCCGGGCGCCCGCCACGTGGTGCCAGGTCCAGCCGTGCGGCGTCGCCACGCTCGGCACCGTGTCCCACAACTCGTGCCCGGAGGCCGCCAGCGCCGCGTTCGCCGAGACGTAGTCCGTCAGCCGCAACTCGTCGACACCGAAACCCTCCGGGGGTTCCGCGATCTCCGCGGCCGCCCGCGCGTAGGGCGAGAAGTCGGGGTGACCGTGCTCGTCCATCCGTACCCCTCTCGGGTGACGGGCGGCCCGGACCGGATCCGGGAAGTGCACGACCTGTCCGGCATAGGCCGCGTTCGGCGGCGCGGCCTGTCCTCCGGCCTGGCGGCCGGGTGGTACCCCGAGCCCGAGCCGACCTGTCGTCATGGCGGTTGCCCCCTGCGGCACTCTGTACGGCCCACGGGGAGCCGGCATTCCGCTCCGGCTCACCAAGGCCCGTATCGACTACTTCTCTCCAACGCGTCGGCCGCGCGCATCGCGGCGTGCCGACAGCCTATGCGGTACACCGACACCGGTCACCGGGCCACCGCCCACCGGCCCCGCCCCGCCGTGACCAGCCGCCAACCCCGCCGTGACCAGCCGTCACCCCACCGTGACGCACTGCCCCGACCCGGGCGTGTCGCACCGCCCCAGCTTCCGTACCAGCCACGGCATTTGGCACTCTGTGTCCTTCGGGGGGACGCCCGGGAGGGGACGACGATCATGAACGTGACGCAGACGGGACCGCACACCAGCGCCTCCGGCGACCCGCGAATCGGCTGGAGCGACATCGAAACGGCCCATGCGCCCGCCCTCCGCCACCGCCGTGACGGCATACTCCCCACCGTCGCCGCCGCCCTCTCCGTCCGCGGCGCCACCCTCACCGGCACCGCCGCCCGCGGCGAGGAACCCCCGGCGCTGCACCCCCTCGTGCAGGACTTCCTCGACACCCTCACCAGCGCCCAGCGCGACCGCTTCACCGGCCGCTGCGCCGAGACCATCCTCATCTCCCGGCACATCGCCGCCGCCGACACCGCCCGCAGCAAACGCGCCGCGCGCAAACCCATGACCAACGGCGAGGCCCGCAAAGCGCTCAAGCAGGCCAAGCTCACCGCCCGCCGCATCCGCGAGGACGGCGACCCCCTGCACGGCGGCTTCGCCGCCCCCTGCCGTGCCTGCACCGCGCTCAGCGCCCACTTCGGCGTCCGCATCGTCGACCCGGCGGCCGGCGGCAGCTGACGGCCGCACACCCCCACCCCCCGCACCACCACCGAACGGCACGCACGAACGATCGAAGGGCAGATGCACCCCGACCGCACCTTCTCCCCCAAGCCCTCGGCTCCGCTCGAGCAGGGGGGACCCCCGTCCCGCTTCGCCGTACCGGTCGACGCCGCACTGCGCGCCGCCGGCTGGCAACCCGGGCGGTGGAACATAAAGCAGGCCGAAGTATGGGCCGACACCCTCCGCGACCACGCCTCCCCCGCCGGACACCGCCACGCCGTCTTCCCCGCCGCCGTCGAGGCCTGGGCCGAATTCGGCGGCCTGCGCGTCTCGCCCACCGTCCCCGGCCGGCAGATCGCCCCCGCCGCGCTCCACCTCGACCCGCTGCACGGCCTCCACATGGCCCGCACCCTCGGCGACCTCGGCCGCGCCCTCGACACCGAGGTCTGCCCCGTCGGCACCGAGACCGGCACCGAATCCCTGCTCGCCATCGACACCGACGGCCGCGTCTACGCCCTCGACCACACCGGCGACTGGTACCTCGGCCCCGACATCGACCGGGCCCTGTCCGCCCTCATCACCGGCATAGAACCGGTACGCCTCACAGCAGGCTGAACACGCGCCCCGGGCCACCGCCGGCCCCAGCCCGGACACACCTGACCACACCGGACCACACCGGACCACACCAGGGCCACACCAGGGCCAAACCGGATCACACCAGGCCCAAACCCGGCCCGGCCCCTACGACGCCGGAATCACCGCCGACACCCGGAAACCCCCCGCATCCGTCGGCCCCGACACGAACACACCGCCCAGCGCGGCGACCCGCTCCCTCATCCCGAGCAAGCCGTTTCCGCCGGACGGCAGCCGCGCCGCCGACGCCGACGCGGGCTCCGGCGGCGGCTCGTTCTCCACCTGCATCGCGATCTCCGACGCCCGGTGCGCCAGCCGCACATGGGTCTTCGCACCCGCCGCGTGCTTGTGGACGTTCGTCAGCGCCTCCTGCACCACGCGATACGCGGTCTGCTCGACCGCCGCCGCATACGACCGGACCTCCCCCTCCACCGACAGGTTCACGACCATCCCGGCGGCCGCCGACTGCCCGATCAGCTCCTCCAGCTCGGACAGATACGGCCCCTCCGCCGAGGAGAACCCCTCAACGCCGGCCACCCGGGACGCGGCAGCGGCCGCCGCCGCACCCACCGCGGCCAACGGCACCGAAGAAGCCCGCTCAGCAGCCCGCTCAGCAGCCCGCTCCCGGCGCTGCAGCTCCTGCCCCTCACCACTGCGCAGCACCCCGAGCATCTCCCGCAGCTCGGTCAGCGCCTGCCGGCCCATGTCCCCGACCAGAGCGGCGTTCCTGACGGCCTTCTCCGGGTCCTTGCGGGCCACGGCCTGAAGCGCGGCGGCATGCACCACCATCAGGCTCACCCGATGCGCGACGACGTCATGCATCTCCCGCGCGATCCGCGTCCGCTCCTCGCTGCGCGCCCACTCGGCCCGCTCCTCGGCCCGCTCGGCCAGCAGCTGCAACTCCCGCTCCAGGCTGTCCGCCCGCTCCCGCAGCGACTCCATGAGCCGCCGCCGCGCCCCGACATACAGGCCGAGGAGAATCGGAGGAGCGGTGAGCCCGAGCGACGTGGTGACGGCGGCGAAGGGCACGAACCAGTCCCCGAGGGTCAGATCCCCCCGCGCCATGTCCTGCCGCACCCGCACGAACGTCACGATCATCGTCCCGAACAACGACATTCCGGCCAGCGCCACGATGATCCGCCGCGGCAACTCGCACGCGGCGAGCGTGTACAGCCCGACGATGCCCATCAGGAAGCCCATCTGGGCCGGCGTGACGGCGATGGCGACGAGCACGACGGCAATCGGCCACCGCCGCCGGATCAACAGCACCGACCCGGCCAGCAGGCCGAAAACCACCCCCACCGCCACCGGAATCCCGGCGTCCCGCGCGAACGGCACCCCCTCCGCCCCGCACTCCACCGCGGACACCAGCGCAAGGCTCCCGTCCAGCACCGCACTGCGCCACCGCACCCACCACCACGGCCCGGTCACGGCCGCCGAGTGGTCTTCCCCCGTCCTGGTCATGCCTCCAGCCTACGGGCGCCCCCTCCGGCTTTTCCGGCGAGTTTCCGCTACCGCCCTACACCACCCTCCGTAATCGAATAACAGCAAAACCCGCCGATATCCCTCGAACGCGCCGGGAAGCAGGCGGCGTCGGAGCGCCGCCTTGTACCGTCGCATCGAGGCGCCCCCGTACGGCATAGTGGTGTCCGTGCGCGAAGCCGATCAACGAAATCGGACATAGCCCACAAACCATCCCGGATCGTCTAAGGGCAGGACAAACGGTTTTGGTCCGTTGAATGAGGGTTCGAATCCTTCTCCGGGAGCCACCGCACGGCACACCTGTGTTCGGGCCCCGCCCTCATGGGTCGGGGCCCGCTCTCGTCTCCCCCTCGAACCGCCCCGGTATCCTGCGGATGTCCACCCCACCCAAAAGCCGAAGGGCATCCTGTGAGCGCCATTCGCCCGGCAGCCGTCGTCGTTCTCGCAGCGGGTGAGGGCACCCGTATGAAGTCGGCCACACCGAAGGTCCTGCACGAGATCTGTGGCCGTTCCCTGGTCGGTCATGTGCTGGCGGCAGCACGCGAGTTGAAGCCGGAGAACCTGGTCGTCGTGGTCGGGCACGCGCGGGAGAAGGTGACCGGGCATCTCGCCGAGGTCGACTCCCAGGTGCGTACCGCCGTGCAGGAGAAGCAGAAGGGCACCGGGCACGCGGTGCGCATGGGGCTGGAGGAGCTCGGCGGGTCCGTGGACGGGACCGTGGTCGTGGTGTGCGGGGACACTCCCCTCCTCACCGGTGAGACGCTGCAGCGGCTGGCCACCACGCACCGCGAGGACGGCAACGCGGTGACCGTGCTGACCGCCGAGGTGCCGGACGCGACCGGGTACGGCCGGATCGTGCGCGACGGTGCGTCGGGGGCCGTGACGGCGATCGTGGAGCACAAGGACGCGACGGAGGCGGAGCGGGCGATCCGGGAGATCAACTCCGGGGTGTTCGCGTTCGACGGGCGGCTGCTCACCGATGCGCTGGGCAAGGTGCGGACCGACAACAGCCAGGGTGAGGAGTACCTGACCGATGTGCTGGGGATCCTGCGTGAGGCCGGTCACCGGGTCGGGGCGTGTGTGGCGGGTGATCACCGGGAGATCGCCGGGATCAACAACCGTGTGCAGCTGTCCGAGGCGCGGCGGATCCTCAACGACCGGCTGCTGACCGCCGCGATGCTCGGCGGGGTGACGGTGGTGGATCCGGCGACGACGTGGGTCGATGTGACGGTCACCTTCGAGCAGGACGTCGTCTTGCATCCGGGGACCCAGCTGCACGGGCGCACGCACCTCGGGGAGGGCTGCGAGGTCGGGCCCAACAGCCGGCTGACCGACACCCGGGTCGGGGCGGGTGCGCGGGTGGACAACACCGTCTCGATCGGTGCCGTGGTGGGTCCGGAGGCGTCGGTGGGGCCGTACGCGTACCTGCGGCCGGGGACGCGGCTTGGGACCAAGTCCAAGGTCGGTACGTATGTGGAGACGAAGAACGCCTCGATCGGCGAGGGGACGAAGGTGCCGCACCTGTCCTATGTCGGTGACGCGACGATCGGGGAGCACACCAACATCGGTGCGGCCAGTGTGTTCGTGAACTACGACGGGCAGGACAAGCACCACACGACGGTGGGGTCGCACTGCCGTACCGGTTCGGACAACATGTTTGTGGCTCCTGTCACGATCGGGGACGGTGCCTACACCGCCGCCGGGTCGGTGATCACGAGGGATGTGCCGCCCGGTTCGCTGGCCGTGGCCCGTGGCCAGCAGCGGAATATCGAGGGCTGGGTGGCTCGCAAGCGGCCGGGGAGCGCGGCGGCGAAGGCGGCCGAGGCGACGTCCCGGGAGCCGGGCGAGGGAGCGTGAGGGGGAACGGGTGCGCCGGACACGGCGTACCGTGATAAGTGCACACCGCACCCCCACCAGCTGAGACGGCCTCTCGCGCACGGTTGACACGGTTGACGAGGTCATCTCGACATCCAGCTGCGAACACCCTCTGAGGAGACACTGCTGTGACCGGGATCAAGACGACCGGCGAGAAGAAGATGATGTTCTTCTCCGGCCGCGCCCACCCCGAGCTTGCCGAGGAAATCGCCCACGAGCTGGGTGTCGGGGTCGTCCCGACGAAGGCCTTCGACTTCGCGAACGGCGAGATCTACGTGCGTTATCAGGAGTCGGCCCGCGGTGCGGACTGCTTCCTGATCCAGAGCCACACCGCTCCGATCAACAAGTGGATCATGGAGCAGCTGATCATGATCGACGCGCTGAAGCGTGCGTCGGCCCGCTCCATCACGGTCATCGTGCCGTTCTACGGTTACGCGCGGCAGGACAAGAAGCACCGGGGACGTGAACCGATCTCGGCGCGTCTGGTCGCCGATCTGATGAAGACGGCGGGTGCGGACCGGATTCTGGCCGTGGATCTGCACACCGACCAGATCCAGGGCTTCTTCGACGGGCCGGTGGACCACCTGTTCGCGCTGCCGCTGCTCGCGGACTACGTGGGCAGCAAGGTGGACCGTTCGAAGCTGACGGTGGTCTCTCCGGACGCCGGCCGGGTGCGGGTGGCGGACCGCTGGTGCGACCGGCTGGGCGCGCCGCTGGCGATCGTGCACAAGCGCCGGGACAAGGACGTTGCGAACCAGGTCACGGTGCACGAGGTCGTCGGTGATGTGGAGGGCCGGATCTGTGTGCTGGTGGACGACATGATCGACACCGGTGGCACGATCTGTGCCGCGGCGGACGCGCTGTTCGCGCACGGTGCGGAGGATGTCATCGTGACCGCGACGCACGGTGTGCTGTCCGGTCCGGCGGCCGACCGGCTGAAGAACTCGAAGGTGAGCGAGTTCGTGTTCACGAACACGCTGCCGACTCCGGGCGAGCTGGAGCTCGACAAGATCACGGTGCTGTCGATCGCGCCGACGATCGCGTCCGCGGTGCGCGAGGTGTTCGAGGACGGTTCGGTGACCAGCCTGTTCGACGAGCAGTGACGACCACCCTCGCTGGTCGTTGCCGACCGTCGTAGATCGTTTTGGGTTCGGCCTCCCTCGCCGAGTAGACTGCTGCAGTTGCTCGGCGAGGGAGGCCGTATCCGTTTGCGCGGGTCCGGCGGTCCGTAATCGACGCGCTCTTCGTAGCAGGCCGTTCGTGTGGCCGGGTGACCAGTTCCCTTACTACTGCGAGGAGTGAAGAGCATGTCCGAGGTGAAGATCACCGCCGCGACGCGTACCGAGTTCGGCAAGGGTGCCGCGCGCCGTATCCGCCGTGACAACAAGGTTCCGGGTGTCCTGTACGGGCACGGTTCGGACCCGCTGCACCTGACCCTGCCGGGCCACGACCTGCTGCTGGCGCTGCGTACGCCGAACGTCCTGATCTCCCTGGACATCGACGGCAAGTCCAACGAGCTGGCGATCCCGAAGTCCGTGCAGCGCGACCCGCTGAAGGGCTTCCTGGAGCACGTGGACCTGCTGCTGGTCAAGCGCGGCGAGAAGGTCACGGTCGAGATCCCGGTGCACGCCGAGGGCGAGCTGGCCCCGGGTGGCAACCTGCTGGAGCACGTGCTGAACGCGCTGCCGGTCGAGGCCGAGGCCACGCACATCCCGGAGGCCGTCACCGTCTCCGTCGAGGGTCTGTCGGCCGGTGCCTCCATCCACGCCAAGGACATCACCCTGCCGAACGGTGTCACGCTGGCCGTCGAGGAGGACGCGGTGGTCCTGCAGGTCCTCGCCGCCCAGGCGGAGGAGGTTGCCGAGGGCGAGGAGACCGAGGGCGAAGGGGTCGCGGAGGCCTGATCCCCGCGCCTTCCGCTCGTCGTTTCGCCGGCCGCTGTCTCCGTACTCGGGTACGGGGGCAGCGGCCGGTGCGTATCAAGGACACCAAGGAGACACTGCCGTGACCACCCCCGCGAACGCCCCCTGGCTGATCGTCGGCCTCGGCAATCCCGGACCGGAGTACGCCATGAACCGGCACAACGTCGGGTTCATGGTGGTGGATCTGCTGGCCGAGCGGATCGGCGGGCGCTTCAAGCGGGCGGGCAAGGCGCAGGCCCAGGTGGTGGAGGGGCGGATCGGTCCGCCGGGGCCGGCCAGCCGCCGGGTGGTCCTGGCGAAGCCGATGTCGTACATGAACCTCTCCGGTGGTCCGGTGAACGCGCTGCGGGACTTCTACAGGGTGCCGGTGGCGAACATCGTCGCGGTGCATGACGAGTTGGACATCGACTACGGCGTGCTGCGGCTGAAGCTGGGCGGCGGCGACAACGGGCACAACGGGCTGAAGTCGATGACGAAGGCGATGGGTTCGGACTATCACCGGGTGCGGTTCGGGATCGGGCGTCCGCCGGGCCGGATGCAGGTGGCGGACTACGTGCTGAAGGACTTCTCGCCGGCGGAGCGCAAGGAGCTGGACTACTTCGTGGACCGGGCGGCGGACTCGGTGGAGTGTCTGCTGGAGGAGGGTCTCGAGCGGGCGCAAAGCTCGTACAACTCCTGACTTGTCCGCCCGGCCGGGCTCCGCGGAGTTGACCGGCCGCGGGGGTATGGCCAATGATCCCGGCCATGCCTGCCGCCGCCACCGCCCGTCGCTCCCGCCAGGCCCGCCAGTCCCGCCGGTCCCGCCAGGCCTCGTCCGCCGGCCGGGCCTCGTCCGTCGCGCTCCGCTTCGGGCGGGTCGCGGCGATGGGTACGGTCGCCGCGCTGATCCTGATCGCCGGTGTGTGGGCGTCCTGGGAGACCGCGCCGTACGTGATGCTGACCAAGGGGCGTGAGCGCGGGACGATCGAGGTGGTGCGGTGCGGCGGCGCGACGTGCAGCGGGCCGTACACGCCGATCTCGCAGGGGTCGGCGTCGCGGGGCCGGGTGGTCATCGCGCACACGGTCGCGGTGAAGAAGGGGCGGACGTACACGGTCGTCGTGAAGCCGGGGACGGACGAGGTGGTGCGTTCGGGTCCGGCGGGGATCCTGTATGCCTGGGCTCCGCTGGGGGGCGCGCTGTTGCTGTCTTCCGTGGTGGTGGCGGGTGGTCTGCGGCGCACGCGTGCGGCCTGGGTGCTGGCGGGGTCCGGTGTGGCCCTGCTGACGGCTGCATTCGTCGTGCTCTGAACCGGTTCGGGGCGACTCCGTTTCTGTGGGATATCCGTTCGTTCCTTGTTCGTGATTGACCGGGCCAGGGCTGCGGCTGGAAGCTGAGCCGCCCCCTCCACATCTTCCTGTTCCCTTCTCGAAGATGGACCGCCCCATGCGTACCTCTCTCCGTGCCGGCGCGCTGGCCGCCGGTGTCTCGGCGGCGCTCCTGGTCGCCCCGGTGGCGCACGCCGCCCCTCACACCGCGCCGCCCGGCGACAACGGCACGGTGAAGATCCATGACGCCAAGACGGGTGCGGAGCTGCGCCGCAACGAACCGCACGTGTGCTCGTTCTATCTGGACGCCTTCGGCTTCGACGGCGTCCAGCAGGTGGCCTGGCACATCGAGGTGTGGGCTCCGACCACCGGCAAGAAGGGCGCCACCGCGAAGTCGGGCGCCATCACGCTGGACGCCGAGGGTCACGGCCGTACCCAGGACATGTCGCTGCCCGACGGGCACTACAAGCTGTTCTGGAACTTCGACGGTGAGAAGGGCGCCGCCAAGCACAAGGTGTTCTGGTCGGACTGCGCGGACGAGCAGGGCGGCGGTTCGACGTCGTCGCCGTCCGCCTCGCCGTCCGCCTCCGCCTCCGCCTCGCCGTCCGCCTCGCCGAGCGAGTCGGCCGGGTCGGGTCCGTCCGGCTCCCCGACGACCGGGCCGACGGCCACGGCATCCTCCGGGACCGGCTCGGCCCCCTCGCCCTCGCCCTCGTCCCCGGGCGGCTCGGGCGGTCTGGCCGAGACCGGCAACGGCGCCCCGGTCGGTCTGCTGTCGGGTGCGGCGGCGGCGCTGGTGGCCGCCGGCGGCTACCTGGTCCTCCGCCGCCGTACGACCCGACGGGGCTGACGCCCCGCGGGACATGTCAAAGGGGGGTGCCCCCGAGCCGTGGCGCGGCTCGGGGGCACCCCCCTTTTTTTTGCGATGTCCGGGCGGGCAGGCGGTCAGCCGGTGTTGCGCAGACCGGCCGCCACGCCGTTGACCGTGAGGAGCAGGGCCCGGGAGAGCAGCGGGTCGGCCTCCTCGCCCGCGGCCGCCGCGTCGCGCTGCCGCTTGAGCAGGGTGACCTGGAGGTAGGAGATCGGGTCCAGGTAGGCGTCGCGGATGGCGAAGGTCTGCTTCAGCACGGGCTGGGCGTCGAGCAGTTCGCTCTCTCCGGTGACGCGCAGCACCTCGCGCACGGTGAGTTCGTGCTCGGCCTGGATGACCTCGAAGATGTGCTTGAGGTTGTCCGGGACGAGCGTGTCCACGTAGTGCCGGGCGATGCGCAGGTCGGTCTTCGCGAGCGTCATCTCGACGTTGGAGATGAAGTTGCGGAAGAAGTGCCACTGCTCGTGCATCTCGTCGAGCACGGCGTCACCTTCCTGCCGCAGGCCCGCCTCGCGCAGCGCCTTCAGTCCGGAGCCCACGCCGAACCAGCCGGGCACGATCTGCCGGGACTGGGTCCAGCCGAACACCCACGGAATGGCGCGCAGGCCGTCCAGGCCCGCGCCGGAGTCGGGCCGGCGGGAGGGGCGGGAGCCGAGGTGGAGGTCGGCGAGCTGGTCCACGGGGGTGGAGGCGAAGAAGTACGCCGGCAGGTCGGGGTCCTCCACCAGGCGGCGGTAGGCCGCGTGGGCGGCGTCCGACACCACGTCCATCGCCGCGTCCCAGCGGGCCAGCGCCTCGTCGGACTGGCGGGGGGCGGTGTGCAGGGCGGAGGCCTGCAGGGTGGCCGCGACCGTCAGTTCCAGGTTCTCCCGGGCCAGCGACGGGACGAGGTACTTGTCGGAGATGACCTCGCCCTGCTCGGTGACCTTGATCTCGCCCTCCAGGGTGCCCCAGGGCTGGGCGAGGATGGCGTCGTGGGTGGGGCCGCCGCCGCGGCCGACGGTGCCGCCGCGGCCGTGGAAGAGGCGCAGCCGTACGCCGTAGCGGTGGGCGACGTCGCGCAGACGGCGCTGGGCGCGGTGGATCTCCCACTGGGAGGTGGTGATGCCGCCGAACTTGGAGGAGTCGGAGTAGCCGAGCATGACCTCCTGGACGTCGCCCCGGAGCGCGACCAGGCGCCGGTAGGACGGGTCGGAGAGCATGTCCTCCAGGATGGTGTCGGCGGCCTTGAGCTCGTCGGTGGTCTCCAGGAGCGGCACGATGCCGATCTTCGCCCAGCCGGCGTGCAGGTCGAGCAGTCCGGCCTCGCGGGCGAGGACGGCGGCGGCGAAGACGTCGTCGGCGCCCTGGCACATGGAGATGATGTAGGACTCGATGACCTCGGGCCCGAAGACCTTCAGGGCCCGCTTGACCGTCTCGAAGACGCCGAGGGTCTTGGCGCCGGCCGCGTCGACCGGGGCCGGCGTGGGGGCCAGCGGCCTGCGCGAGCGCAGCTCCTTGGCGAGCAGCCTGGCGCGGTACTCGCGCGGCATGTCCGCGTAGCGCCAGGACTCCTCGCCGAGCCGGTCGAAGAGCTGGCCGAGGGCGTGGTGGTGGACGTCGGCGTGCTCGCGGACGTCCATGGTGGCCAGCTGGAGGCCGAAGGCGGCCAGGGTGCGGATGGTGCGGTTCAGCCGGCCGTCGGCGAACAGCTCGCCGCGGTGCGCGCGCAGGGAGTCCTGGACGATGCGCAGGTCGGCGAGGAGCTCGGCGGTGCCGAGGTAGTCGTGGCCCGCCTCGTGCGGGGTGCCCTTGGCCAGGCGCCGCTTGGTGTTGACGAGCTTCTGCCGGATGCAGGTGGCCTTGAGCCGGTAGGGCTCCTCGGCGTTGAGCCGCTTGTAGCGGGGGCTGATCTCGGGCAGCTTCTCCAGGTCGGCCTGGAGGGAGGCGAGCAGTTCCTCGGTGGCGCCGGTGTAGCGGATCGAGTTGGACAGGAAGCCGCGCAGCTCGTCGATCATGTCGAGGGCGTCGTTGATGCCGTGCTCGTGCTGGAGGATCAGCACGTCCCAGGTGACCTCGGGGGTCACGTTGGGGTTGCCGTCGCGGTCGCCGCCGATCCAGGTGCCGAAGGTGACGGGGCGGGTGTCGTCGGGCAGCCTGACGCCGACGCGCTCCAGTTCGGCGGTGAGGTCCTCCAGGACGTCGCCGACGGCGCCCGCGTGGAGCTCGTCGAGGTAGTAGATGGCGTTGCGGGCCTCGTCGGCGGGCTCGGGGCGGACGACGCGGAGTTCGTCGGTCTGCCACACGAGGTCGATGTTCTCGGCCAGCCGGGTGTCGTGGCGGCGGCGGTCGGACTCGATGACCGGGGTCTCCAGGAGCGCGGCGATGCGCCGGAGCTTGTTGAGGACCGAGCGGCGGGCGGCCTCGGTGGGGTGCGCCGTGAACACCGGGCGGACGTTGAGGTGCTCGACGGTCTGGCGCAGGTGCTCGGGGTCGGCGTCCTTGAGCCGGTCGGCGGTGCGGGCGATGAGGCCGCCCTCGGCGGCGCGCTTGGCGCGCAGCTCGCGGCCGCGGTGCACCTGTTCGGTGACGTTGGCGAGGTGGAAGTAGGTCGAGAAGGCGCGGACCAGCTTGGCCGCGGTCTCCAGTTCGGTGCCGCGCAGCAGCTCGGCGGCGGCCTCGCCGTCCTCGCGAGTGAGACGGCGGACCTTCTCGACCAGGTCGAGGAGCTCGGGGCCCTCCTGTCTCACCAGGGTCTCTCCGAGGAGGTCGCCCAGTCGGCGGATGTCGGCGCGCAGCTCGCTGCTGGTCGTCGTCTGGTCGTCGGCACTGCTCACAGGTGCGGCTCCTTGCAGTGTTGAGCTCGTCTGGGAGGGAACCCGGACGGGTGCCGCGCGGCGGGTGCCGCATACGGGCCGGGCATCCGGGAAGGAATCTTCAGAGCGGACCGCGCTGTCCGACCGATACCGAGTCTAGTTGTCGGGCGGGACGCGCAGGCCACGGGCTCTTGCCGCGGGGCGACGCGCTGCCATACTTACGACGCCGTAGGTTACGGAACCGTAGGGAATCGGCCGGTTCCCGGTGCCTGCGGCACCTGTCTCAAACCTCAGACCCCACAGGGGACGCCCATGACCACAAGCTCCGATGTGATCGACGACGCCCCGAAGGCGAGCGACACCGCAGTGCCCTCGGCCACTCTGGGCGGCGAGCAGAAGCGTTCGATCGAGCAGATCACGCTGCTGCTCTTCATCACCGTTCCGTTCCTCGCGCTGCTGGCGGCGGTGCCGCTGGCGTGGGGCTGGGGGGTGAGCTGGCTCGACCTCGGCCTGCTGGTGTTCTTCTACTTCCTCGGCTGTCACGGCATCACGATCGGTTTCCACCGGCACTTCACCCACAGTTCGTTCAAGGCCAGGCGGCCCCTGAAGATCGCGCTGGCGATCGCGGGCTCGATGGCGGTCGAGGGCCCGCTGGTCCGGTGGGTCGCCGACCATCGCAGGCACCACAGGTTCTCCGACCACCAGGGCGATCCGCACTCCCCGTGGCGCTACGGCGAGACGGTTCCGGCGCTGATGAAGGGCCTGTGGTGGGCCCACGTCGGCTGGATGTTCGACGAGGAGCAGACCCCGCAGGACAAGTACGCGCCGGATCTGATCAAGGACCGGACGCTCCGGGCGATCTCCCGCCAGTTCGTGCTGTGGACGGCCGTCTCGCTGGGGCTGCCGGCGCTGATCGGCGGTCTGGTCACGATGTCGTGGTGGGGCGTGTTCACCGGGTTCTTCTGGGGTTCGCTGGTCCGGGTGGCCCTGCTGCACCACGTGACCTGGTCGATCAACTCGATCTGCCACGCGGTCGGCAAGCGCCCGTTCAAGTCGCGGGACCGCTCGGGCAACGTGTGGTGGCTGGCGATCCTGTCCTGCGGCGAGTCCTGGCACAACCTGCACCACGCCGACCCGACCTCCGCCCGGCACGGTGTGGAGCGCGGCCAGCTGGACTCCTCCGCCCGGATCATCCGCTGGTTCGAGCAGCTCGGCTGGGCGTACGACGTGCGCTGGCCGTCACGCTCGCGTATCGATTCCCGCCGGAACACCGGCGAAGGCGGCGCCCGGCGCCGGAAGGAGACCGCCGAGGCGGCATGATTGACGCCGTGGCGACCGACTCCAACAGCACCCAGAGCAATGACAAGCCGCGGCGTGCGCGCCGCACCCGTATGACCGGTGCCGAGCGCCGCCAGCAGCTGCTGGAGATCGGTCGCACCCTGTTCGCCGCGAAGGGCTTCGAGGGCACCTCGGTGGAGGAGATCGCGGCGAAGGCCGGGGTGTCCAAGCCGGTGGTGTACGAGCACTTCGGCGGCAAGGAGGGCCTGTACGCGGTGGTGGTGGACCGCGAGATGCGGCGGCTGCTGGACATGGTGACCAGCTCGCTGACGGCCGGCCACCCCCGCGAGCTGTGCGAGCAGGCGGCCTTCGCGCTCCTGGACTACATCGAGGAGTACACGGACGGCTTCCGCATCCTGGTCCGCGACTCCCCCATCCCCCAGTCCACGGGATCCTTCGCCTCCCTCATCTCCGACATCGCCACCCAGGTGGAGGACATCCTGGGCCGCGAGTTCAAGTCCCGCGGGTTCGACCCGAAGCTGGCCCCGCTCTACGCCCAGGCCCTGGTCGGCATGGTCGCCCTGACCGGCCAGTGGTGGCTGGACGTCCGCCGCCCGAAGAAGGCGGAGGTGGCGGCCCACCTGGTGAACCTGGCCTGGCACGGCCTGGACGGACTGGAGCCGAAGCCGCGGTTGATCGGGCACCGGAAGAGCTGAGATCACTCCAAGGAGTGAAAACCGGCGGCGCAAGGCCGAGGGCACGCTCGGGGAGGGCGTCCCCATGACGGAGGTACGCAGGCGGCTGGGGCTCGAAAAGCCGTGACCCACGAGATCATCTTCGAACCACATGCCTTCGACGCCCCGGCACGGTTCCCGAAGGAGGACCCGAACGGCCTCTCGGTGGTCCTGGACGCCATCGACGAGCCGGCCCGTGATCCGCGCCCAGCAGGGTCGGCGCCGTACGGTCCGGACATCCGCCGGCTCCGTGTCGGCGGGTACCGCGTTCTGCATGTCATCGGCAACGACGTCATCCACATCCTCGTCACCCGCCTCGGCCGGCCATCCTGACCGGCTCCAGGAACTCCAGCCGGTTGCCGACCGGATCCTCGGAGTAGAAGCGCCGGTGGCCCGGAAGGTGGGCGTCCCAGGTGACCTTCGCGCCACACGCCTCCAGCCGGGCGGCGTACGCCCCGATGTCCGTCACCCGCAGGCCCGGATGGGCCTTCCGGGCGGGGCGAAAGTGACATTCTCCGCCTCCGGCGGGGGCGTCCTCGATGCCCAGGTGGAGCTGGACGGCGCCCGCCCGGAACCAGCAGCCCCCGCGCTCGGCCAGGACCGGCGGCTTGGGGATCTCCGTCATACCGAGGACGCCGATGTAGTACGCCCGGAGGTCGTCCTCCGAGCCCGGCGGGGCCGCCAGCTGCACGTGGTCGACGGCGGTCAGCATCTCCTACACCCCCTTCGTGGCCACCGCGAAGACGCGGCGGAACGGGAACGCGGTGCCGTGCGGGCCGGCCGGGTAGGCCCGGCGGAGGGCCGCCCGGTACTCGGCCAGGAAGCCGTCGCGGGCCTCCGGGTCGTCGGCCAGCGCCGTGAGGACCGGTCGCAGGCCCGTGCCCTTCACCCAGTCCAGAACCGGGTCCTCGCCCTGCAGCAGATGGACGTACGTCGTCTCCCAGACGTCCGCCGCGCAGCCGAGGGCCGTCAGCCGCTCCAGATACGCCTCGGGGGTCAGGACCGCGTCGTCGTGGCGCAGAACGTCCGCGAGGCGGTGCTTCCAGCGGGCGGAGCCCGCGAGGTCGCGCATCAGCCGGTGGCTGGGGGCCGAGAAGTTGCCGGGGACCTGGAAGGCGAAGGTGCCGCCCGGCCTCAGGGCCGTGACCCAGTCGGCGAACCTCTCCACGTGCCCCGGCACCCACTGCAGCGTGGCGTTGCTGACGATCAGGTCCTGCGGCCCGGCGGGCGTCCAGGTGCGGGCGTCGGCGTGGGCGAAGTCCAGACGGCCGCCGCCCGGGGTGCCGCCCTCGTGGTCCACCGCCGCCTTGTCGAGCATCTCGGTGGAGTTGTCGTAGCCGGTGATGTGCGCGGTGGGCCAGCGGCCGGCGAGGAGGACGGTGACGTTGCCGGGGCCGCAGCCGAGGTCTGCGATGCGGGGCGGCGCACCGGGCAGCTCTGGGACACGCGCGAGGAGGTCGGTGAAGGGGCGGGCGCGGTGGCCGGCGTGGCGCAGGTACTGGGCCGGGTCCCAGGCGGGGGTGGGGGCGGGCATGGTGGCCTCCTCGCACACTCGTGGACGTAAAGACGTCGCGGACGTCGTACACCTCTGTGATCGCCACTCTCCCCGGGAGGATATCTCGATGTCAAGAGAGTCGACATCAAGAGACTTCACGTCGACACAACCACTACACTGATCGTCATGGAGGACGAGGTCGATCGGCTGGTCGCGTCGTGGCGCCGGGAGCGCCCGGACCTCGACGTGGAACCGCTCGAGGTGCTGAGCCGGGTGAGCAGGCTGGCCCGGCACCTGGACCGCGCACGCCGGCTGGCCTTCTCCGAGCACAGCCTGGAGCCCTGGGAGTTCGACGTCCTGACCGCGCTCAGGCGCGCCGGATCGCCCTATCAGCTCTCGCCCGGACAGTTGCTGACCCAGACCCTGGTCACCTCGGGCACGATGACCAACCGCATCGACCGGCTGGCGAAGAAGGGCCTGGTGGAGCGCCTCCCCGATCCCAGTGACCGGCGTGGTGTGCTGGTCCGGCTGACGGAGGAGGGCCGGGACCGCGCGGACCAGTCCCTGGCGGGGCTGCTCGACCAGGAGCGGGCGATCCTCGCGGAGCTGTCGTCCGCCCAGCGCGCCGAACTGGCCGGACTGCTACGCCAGTTGACCGCCCCGTTCGACAACATCCCCGGCTAGGTCCACCGGTCCGACTCCGGCCCGCCTGGCCAGGGCCACGGCGGCCAGGGTGGAGTGCACGCCCAGCTTGCCCAGGACGTTCTGCATGTGCGTGCGGACGGTGTGCGGGGAGAGGTAGAGGCGTTCGGCGACGGCCTTGCGGCCGAGTCCCGCGACCATGCAGCGCAGCACCTCGCGCTCGCGCGGGGTCAGCGACTCCACCAGCCGCTCGCTCTCGGTGCGGTGCTTGCGGGCGGCGGTCAGTTCGCGCAGTACGCCGGTGAGCAGGGCGGGCGGGAGATGGGTCTCGTCGCGCAGCACGCCCCGGATGACGGTGAGCAGCCGGGACAGCGAGCAGTCCTTGGCCACCCAGCCCGAGGCGCCGGCCTGCAGGGCGAGCGCGGCCCGCCGCGGGTCGTCCTTCTCGGCGAGTACGACGGTCCGCACCCCCGGCTGGGCACCGCGCACCCCGACGACCAGGGAGATGCCGTCGACCAGACCGTCCGCGTTGCCCTCCTGCACCGGCACGGCGGCCCGGCCGCCCATGACGTTGCCACCGAGGTCCGCGTCGACGAGCAGCACGTCGAAGCGGCGGCCCTCCGCGGCCGCCCGCTCCAGACAGCGCAGCGCCGCCGGGCCGGAGCCGGCCGCGGAGACGTCGACGTCGGGCTCGGCGGCCAGGGCCGCGGCGAGCGACTCGGCGAAGATGCGGTGGTCGTCGACGACCAGGACTCGGATGCGAACCACTGAAAACCCCCTTCCCCAGGCTCCTCGCGGAGCAGGGGATTCCCCATTGTCCGGAGACACCGGCCGGCACGGGCACGACGCCCGGGGCGGCCCGACCGCACGGCCGCCGCCATGCGGAACTGCTACCCCCACTTCGGGCGTCGTACCCGGTTGTCTCGCCCCCTGAACGGCACCGGCCCCCACCGGCACCGTTCCTCAGAGTACGGACGGGGGCCCGGAGGGGAAGGCAATTCGCAGAACTGGCCGTCGAGCGCGTTTAGGGTGTGCCGCATGTTTCGTATTGAGGCAGAAGTCGACAAAGAGCGGCGCGATCTGCTCCGCTCCCGCCTCCGCGACACGAACACGGCGGCCTCCCCGGTGCTCGCCGCGCTGCGCGGAACCCCCGCCGAGCGCGAACTCCCCCTGCACGTCTGGGCCCTGGACGACGCCGGCGCCCTCGCGGGCGGGCTGGTGGGGCACACCTGGACGACCTGGCTGCACGTGGCGTACCTCTGGGTCGACGAACGGCACCGCGGCGCCGGCCTCGGCTCCCGGCTCCTGGCCCGGGCGGAGCGGCTGGCCCGCGAGGAACGCCGCTGCCGTGGCGCCCGCCTGGAGACCTGGGACTTCCAAGCACCGGAGTTCTACCGCTCGCACGGCTACAAGGTGGTGTGCGCGATCCCCGACTACCCGCCGGGGATCACCGAGTACACCCTGATCAAACCCCTTCGCTGAGCCGCCGCGCCCCCGCCGACGGCACCGCCTCGAACACGCGCGGGGCCGTGAAGCCGGCCGCTGCGAAGGCCTCCTCGACCGCCTTGGTGATCGCCGGCACGTCGGCCTCCTCGGCCAGGACGATCGCCGAGCCGCCGAAACCGCCGCCGGTCATCCGGGCGCCGAGCGCGCCGGAGGCGTTCGCGGTGTCGACGACCAGGTCCAGCTCCGGGCAGGAGATGCGGAAGTCGTCCCGCAGCGAGACATGGCCCTCCGTCAGGACGGGGCCGATGGCGCGCGGGTCGCCCCTGCCGAGCAGCGACACCACCCGTTCCACCCGCTCGTCCTCGGTGACCACGTGCCGGACGAGGCGGCGGACCTCCTCCTCCTCGTCACCCAGCCGCGCCAGCGCCGCGTCCAGTTCCCCGTACCGCACGTCCCGCAGGGCGTCCACGCCGAGCAGGGCCGCGCCCTTCTCGCAGCCGGCCCGGCGCTTGCCGTACTCGCCGTCGCTGTGGGCGTGCTTGACGCGGGTGTCGACGACCAGCAGGCGCAGGCCCTCGGCCGCCAGGTCGAAGGGGATCTGGCGCTGGGACAGGTCACGGGTGTCGAGGAAGAGGGCGTGGCCGGCCACGCAGCAGGCCGAGGCCGTCTGGTCCATGATGCCGGTGGGTGCGCCGACGTAGACGTTCTCGGCGCGCCGGCACAGACGGGCCAGCTGCCAGCCCCTCAGACCCAGTTCGAACAGGTCGTTCAGAGCGAGGGCGACGACCACCTCGAGGGCGGCCGAGGACGACAGGCCGGCGCCCGGGGGGACCGTCGAGGACAGGTGCACGTCCGCGCCGGTCACCGCGTGGCCGGCCTCGCGCAGCGCCCACACCACACCCGCCGGGTAGGCGGTCCAGCCCTTGTCGGACTCGGGGGTCAGTTCGTCGGCACGCAGTTCGACGGGCTCGCCCGGCACGTCCGCCGAGTGCAGCCGCAGGACGCCGTCCGTGCGGCGGGCGACCGCGGCGACCGTGACGTGCGGCAGCGCGAACGGCATCACGAAGCCGTCGTTGTAGTCGGTGTGCTCGCCGATGAGGTTGACGCGGCCCGGCGCCGCCCAGACTCCCTCCGGTTCGGCACCGTACAGCTCGGCGAAGCCGTCCCTGACCTGCTGTGCCCCCACTAGTGCTCCCTTGCGATGTGCTGCGCGAACTCCCAGGCGTCCGCGACGATACCCGCGAGGCCCGCGCGGGACGGGTTCCAGCCGAGCCGCTCGCGGGCGGTGTCGGCGGAGGCGACCAGTACCGCCGGGTCGCCGCCGCGGCGCGGGGCGACGACCTCCGGTACGGGGTGGCCGGTGACCTGCCGGACGGTCTCGACGACCTCACGCACGGAGAAGCCGTTGCCGTTGCCGAGGTTGCAGATCAGGTGCTCGCCGGCCCGGGCGGCCTCGAGGGCCAGCAGGTGGGCCTCGGCCAGGTCGGCCACGTGGATGTAGTCGCGCACGCAGGTGCCGTCCGGGGTCGGGTAGTCGTCTCCGTAGACGGAGATCGCGTCCCGGCGGCCCTGGGCGACCTGGAGGACGAGGGGGATCAGGTGCGACTCGGGGTCGTGGCGCTCGCCGCAGGTGCCGTAGGCGCCGGCCACGTTGAAGTAGCGCAGCGAGACCGCGGCGAGGCCGTGGGCCGACGCCTCGCCGGTGATCATGTGGTCGACGGCGAGCTTGGAGGCGCCGTAGGGGTTGGTGGGCCTGGTCGGGGCGGTCTCCGGGATCGGCACCTGCTCGGGCTCGCCGTACGTCGCCGCCGTGGAGGAGAAGACCAGCGTGCGCACGCCCGCCTCGCGCATGGCGGTGAGCAGCGCCATGGTGCCGCCGACGTTGTTGTCCCAGTACTTCTCCGGCTTGACCACCGACTCGCCGACCTGCGAGAAGGCGGCGAAGTGCAGCACCGCGTCGTAGGTGGGGGTCCCCCCGGCGGAGCCGGCGGGAGCGTCCAGCCACTTGGCGGCGTCGCGGATGTCGCCCTCGATGAAGGAGGCGCCCGCCGGCACGCCCTCGCGGAAGCCGGTGGAGAGGTTGTCGAGGACGGTGACCTCGTGGCCGGCCTCCAGCAGGTGCTGGGCGACCACGCTGCCGACGTAACCCGCCCCGCCCGTCACCAGGTACTTCCCGCTCATGAACTCGCTACCTCTCGCAGTCGCTCGGCCGCGCGCTCCGGCGGCACGTCGTTGATGAACACGTTCATGCCGGACTCGGAACCCGCGAGAAACTTCAGCTTGCCGGAAGTACGGCGGATGGTGAAAAGCTCGAGGTGGAGCGCGAAGTCGTCCCGGGTCACACCGTCGAACCCCGTCGGCCGGCCGAACGGGGCCTGGTGCCAGGCGGCGATGTAGGGCGTGGGGGACTCACCCGTACAGCTCCTCCCTCCGTCCCGCACACCGGTCTCCCCTCCGTCTCCTCCGTCCCCTCCGCCGAAGATCCGGTCGAAGCGCCTCAACAGTTCCAGATACACCTTGGGGAACTCTGTGCGCGCCGCCTCGTCGAGCGCGAGCAGGTCGGGGACACGGCGCTTGGGGTACAGGTGGACCTCGTAGGGCCAGTGCGCCGCGTACGGCACGAAGGCCGCCCAGTGGTCACCCTCCAGGACGATGCGCTCGCCGGCCAGTTCACGCTCCAGGACGGCGTCGAACAGGTTCTCTCCACCGGTCGCGTCCCTGTGGGCCGCCAGAGAGCGCAGCATCAGCGCGGTGCGGGGGGTGGTGAAGGGGTAGGCGTAGATCTGACCGTGCGGATGACCCAGCGTGACGCCGATCTCCGCCCCACGGTTCTCGAAACAGAACACCTGCTCGACGGAGGGCAGATGCGACAGCTCCGACGTCCGGTCCGTCCACGCGTCCAGGACGAGCCGCGCCTGCACCTCGCTCAGGTCGGCGAAGGAGGCGTCGTGGTCGGAGGTGAAGCAGACGACCTCGCAGCGGCCCGAGTCGCCGGCCAGCGACGGGAAGCGGTTCTCGAAGACCACCACGTCGTACGACGAGTCCGGGATCTCGCTCAGCCGCCCGTCCCGGGACGGGCACAGGGGGCACTCGTCGGCCGGCGGATGGTAGGTGCGGCCCTGTCGGTGCGAGGCGACGGCGACCGAGTCGCCGAGCAGCACGTCCCGGCGGATCCCGGAGGTGGTGACGGTCCGCTCCAGCGGGCGCCGGTCGACCGCGTCGCGCACGGTGTCGTCGCGCAGGTCGTAGTAGATGAGCTCACGACCGTCGGCCAGCCGGGTCGAGGTCTTCTTCACTGTCGGACTCCCTACTGGTCCTACCGGCCCCACGGTCCGCACGCACGCCCGGGCCCGCACTCAATCACCAAACACCCAACACAATCAAACATAACACATCACAACTCACCATCGACCGTCCGCATCACAATCAAACAAAGGCGACCAACATAAGTGTTCAATTGCTGAACGCGGAGGCGTAGGTTCCCCGCTGGATCAGTTCGCGCAACGAAGCGAGTTCTCATGCAAACCCCCACATATGCCCCCGCGGAGCTGGCGGCGGGGCTACGGCTCCCCACGAACGGGCTCGACTACACGATCCTCGGCATCTACTTCGTCGTGGTCCTGGGCATCGGCTTCGCGGCCCGCCGCTCGGTGAAGACCAGCCTCGACTTCTTCCTGTCCGGGCGCTCCCTGCCCGCCTGGATCACCGGTCTGGCGTTCATCTCCGCCAACCTGGCCGCCACCGAGATCCTCGGCATGGCCGCCAACAGCGCCCAGTACGGCGCCTACACCGTGCACTGGTACTGGATCGGCGCCATCCCGGCCATGGTCTTCCTCGGCCTGGTGATGATGCCCTTCTACTACGGCTCCAAGGTCCGGTCCGTCCCCGAGTTCCTGCTGATGCGCTTCGACCGGGGAGCCCATGTGCTCAGTTCGATCCTGTTCGCCTTCGCGGCCATCCTGATCGCCGGGGTGAACCTCTACGCCCTCGCGATCGTCGTCGAGGCGCTGCTGGGCTGGCCGCAGTGGGTCGCGATCGTGGTCGCGGGCTTCTTCGTGCTGGCCTACATCACCCTGGGCGGTCTGTCGTCCGCGATCTACAACGAGGTGCTGCAGTTCTTCGTGATCCTCGCGGCCCTCATCCCGCTGGTGGCGCTGAGCCTGAAGCGGGTGGGCGGCTGGGGCGGCCTGACCGACAAGCTCACCCGCGCCCACGGCGCGGACTTCACCACCGCCTGGGGCGGCACCGGCATCGGCCACGCCAACCCGCTGGGCGCCAACTGGCTGACCATCGTGCTCGGCCTCGGCTTCGTGCTCTCCTTCGGCTACTGGACGACCAACTTCGCCGAGGTGCAGCGCGCGCTGTCCGCGAGGAACCTCTCCGCCGCCCAGCGCACCCCGCTGATCGCGGCCTACCCCAAGATCTTCATCGTCTTCCTGGTGATGATCCCGGGCCTGGTCGCCGCCGCGCTGGTGCCCAACCTCGGCAGCTCCGCCTCGGGCCTGCAGTACAACGACGCCATCCCCTACCTGATGCAGGAGCTGCTGCCCAACGGCGTGCTCGGCATCGCGGTGACCGGTCTGCTCGCCGCGTTCATGGCGGGCATGGCGGCCAACGTGTCGTCCTTCAACACCGTGTTCACCAACGACATCTGGGCCAAGTACGTGATCAGGCACCGCGAGGACGGCTACTACGTCCGCTTCGGCCGGCTCATCACGGCGGTCGGCGTGCTCGCCTCGATCGGCACGGCGTTCCTCGCGTCGTCGTTCTCCAACATCATGGCCTACCTGCAGACGCTGTTCTCCTTCTTCAACGTGCCGATGTTCGTGGTCTTCATCGTCGGCATGTTCTGGAAGCGGGCGTCCATGAAGTCCGGCTTCTGGGGCCTGCTCGCCGGCACCACGGCGGCGATGGTGAACTACTTCGTCATCTACAAGCAGGGCATCATCCGCATCCCCACCGACCAGGGCGCCAACTTCGTCTCCGCGATCGCGGGCTTCGCCGCCGGTGCGGTGGTCATGGTCGCGGTGTCGCTGTTCACCCGGCCCAAGCCCGACGACGAGCTCCAGGGCCTGGTCTACGGCACCCGCTCGCCCGGCATGGCCGAGCCGCCCGCCCCCGGCGACGAGGCCTGGTACCGCAGGCCCGCGCTGCTGGGCTGGGGCGCCGTCGTCATCGCCGCCCTGTGCTACATCCCGTTCTCGTTCTGATCGCGGGAGGATTGAGAGACCATGTCAGAGTCCGAATTCGACGGCTACGACGGCTTCGAGCACTTCACCGAGAAGGAGCTCCAGCAGGAAGTCACCGAGCTGGAGCACAAGTCCGCGAGCGCCGCGCGCCTCTTCGACCTGCGGCGGATCATCGGCGGCCTGTTCGTGCTGTACGGGATCATCGTGACGATCACCGGGATCACCGACTCCCAGGCCGCCATCGACAAGGCCCAGGGCGTCAACATCAATCTGTGGACCGGGATCGGGATGCTGCTCCTCGGCATCTTCTTCCTGGTGTGGATGAAGCTCCGGCCGGTGCCTCACCCGCCGGCGGAGGAGCTGCTGGAGGAACAGAAGCGCAACGAGTGACGAGGAGCGGGCGGGCGCCCACCACACCCGCGGGGTGAGCGCCCACCCGGGTCCCGTGCCGCCCCGGGGGTCCCCCGGACATCGAGCACCAGGGCGGGCGCCACCGCCGACCGCCCGCGGCCACGCCACCAGGCGCCCTCGGCCACGCCACTCGGCGGGCGCGACCACGTCACTCGGCGGGCGCCGTCGGCATTGGGCCCGCCCGGTCCAGCAGGCCGGTGCGGGCCGCCAGCGCCGCGGCCTCTAGCCGCGAGCCCACGCCGAGCTTCATCAGCACCCGCTGGACATGGGTGCGAGCCGTGCTCGGGGCGATACCCATGCCGGCCGCGATCAGCCGGGTGTCCTCCCCCTCCGCCACCCTGACCAGGACCTCGACCTCCCGCGGGGTGAGCATCTGCAGGAGCCGCTGGCCCTCGTCGTCGGGCTGCGCGGCCGGGTTCAAGAGTTCACCGAAGGCGCCCTGGAGCAGCTGCGGAGCCACCGCGGCCTCGCCCGCCCGGGCCTTCATGATCGCCCGCTCGACACCCTCGATGCGCTCGTCGTGGCGTACGTAACCGGAGGCGCCCGCGGCGAAGGCCGCCGCGATGCCGCGCGGTGAGGGCACGGGGCCCAGCACGACCACCGCCACCTGCGGACGCTCCCGCTTGATCCGCACCACCGGGTCGAACGTGCCCGGCTCGGCCGGTGTCGCCGTGCCCAGCAGGCACACCTCCGGCGCCCTGCTGATCACCAGCTCCGCGGCGCCCGCGGCCGGCGCCGCCGCGGCGAGCACCCGGTGCCCCCGCAGTTTCAGCGCCGAGGCAAGCGCCTCCGCGAGCAGTCGGTGGTCGTCGACCACCATGAGCCGCACTCCCATCGAGCAACCCCCCAGTCCCCCCAACGGATGCCCACTATGGCTGCCCACCGGATCCGACGGACAGGCCCTCGGACACCCGCACGAACAGCCCCACGGGGAGGTGGCCCCCCGGCACACCCGCCCGTCATGCCCCCGGAAGCTACACGCTAGTTCGACATCGCGCTGCCCCTACCGGCGAGAAGTGCCCCAGATCGCCGAAAATCATCACATTCGAGCAGAGATGAGCAAGATGCGCACGGCCCCGCCCCTGAGCAGGGGCGGGGCCGTGTCGGTTGGCGGCCGTGCGGCGGGATCAGCCACCCGCGCCGAAGGCCAGCGCCAGGTACTCCTTGCCGAAGGCCGACGTCGACTTGTGGGCGAACACCGCCGACATGTAGAGGTGCCCCTGGGCGTAGCGGATCTCCGCGGAGTCCGGGGACATGGCGGTCTCCGCGTTCCGCACCGCCTCCGTGGCGGGGTTCTCCAGCAGCTTGGTCTCCTTGAAGCCGGCGCCGTCGATGCTCACGATCTGGCCGCCCTTGTCGTAGGGCGGGCGCTTGTAGGCGATCACGTTGCCGCCGTCCATGCGCAGCGGGTAGATCTGGTAGCCGTCGCCGGCGTCCGCGCGCTGGCCGGTCTGCCGGCCGGTACCCAGGTCGAACGCCACGATCTCGTTGGTCTGGCTGCTCTGGCCGGAGCCGTCGTGCTCCTCGGTGGGCACGTACAGCTTGTCGTTGCCGACCGCGATGCCCGTGCAGAACTCGATCCGGGTGATGTCGTCGCAGCGGGCCGCGTACTGGTCGCCGGGTGCCGAGATGTGCGCCCGCAGCTTGCCGGTCTTGCCGTCGACGGAGAAGAAGTCCGAGATCCCGCTGCCGTCGCCCGCGCTGTCGCCGACGTCGGCCGCCACGACCAGCGGATCGGTCGAGACGATGGCCGCGTACTCGATGCCCGGCGACATCTTGTAGTCCGAGATCACCTTCCCGGACTTCGCATCGAGGGTCTGGACGTGCAGCTGGCGCTGGCCGTACTGGCCGCACTTGCGCAGCGCGACCAGCTTGGCGCCGCCGCCGTAGCCGGCGTCGTAGCAGGTGTCGTCCGGCTTGGGGGTCCACAGGGGCTTGCCGCTCGAGACGTCGAAGGCGGCGCCGCCGCTGGTGCTGCCCACGGCGACCGTGCTCGCGCTGACGGTGACGTTGTCGAGGCCGATCAGCTGGTCACCGGACTTGACGGTCTGCGTCCACAGCTTCCTGCCGGCGTCGAGGTCGATCGCCGCGACCTGGCTGCAGCCGTGCGAGGGCTTGGCCTTGGTCGGCATGGCGGGCTCGTAGACGATCGCCGTCCGGTCGTCCGAGGTGGTCTGGCGGGAGGCCTGGCACACCGGGCCGGGCAGCTTGACCGTCCACAGCTTGGTGCCCTTGTCGGGGTCGTAGCCGACGATCTCGGCGACACCGGTCTTGGCGTACACCTTGCCGGTGAGCCAGGAGCCGGGGGTGGAGACGGTGTCGCTCACGGCGGGCATCGGCACCTGGAAGAGGACCTTGGCGGCCGGGTCGGAGGGCACCTTCTCCTTGCCGCCGGAGGAGGTGCCGCCGGTGCCGCCGCCGTCCTTGCCGTTCTGGCCGCCGGTACCGCCGCTGGAGCTCGCGGTGTCCTTCTTGCCGCCGCCGGAGGACTTCGCGTACAGGACGCCGCCGCCGATGATCAGCGCGATCGCGACGACGGCCGCGACGATGATCAACAGCTGGGTGTTCACCTTCCGCCCGCCGCCACCCGGCTGTCCGGCCTGCGGCTGCATCGGCACGGTCGGCTGACCCGGGTGGCCCGGGTGGCCCGGGTAACCCGGCTGACTCGGGTATCCCTGCTGGCCGGGCTGCCCCGGGTAGCCGTAACCGGGCTGCTGGGCGCCGTACGGGCCCGGCTGCTGGGCGGGGTAGCCGTAACCGGCGGGCGGCTGCGGGGCCGTCCGGGGCGGTTGAGGCTGTGGCTGCTGCGGGGGCCGGGGGGCCTGCGGGTAGCCGTAGCCCGGTGCCGGCTGCGGGGGCCCGCTGGGCGGTGCAGGCGACGGGGGTTGCTGCGGTGGCTGGGGTTGCTGCGGTGGCTGGGGTTGCTGCGACGGCTGGGGCGGCTGGTCCTCGGGCGGGCCGAAACCGCCTTGCTGCGGGGGCTGGTTGGGGGGCGGGGACGGCGGCTGGGTCATGACGGCTGCACCTCGTGGGGACGGGGACGAAGGAGAAGTGGGCTGTTCGAAACGGCGCGGCGGGGCCGGCCGCGCTCGGCGGCCGCCGGCGTCACCTGCCGAAGGCGAGCATCAACTTCTCCTTCGACTTGTCATTGCCGTTCAGCCGGGTGGTGGAGATGTAGAAGCGCCCGTCGACCCAGTCGACGTCCTTCGAGTAGAAGCCGTTCTCGATCTCCGCGGTGCCGTGCGGGTTCTGCAGCAGCTTCGTCGCCGTGTGGCTCGTTCCGGCGGTCGGTACGGAGACGATCTGGCCCCCCGTGTCGTACGACGGCGCGACGTAGGCGATGAGCTTGCCGTTCTCCACCTTGACGGGCGTCATCGAGGTGTCCTGCGGGGACTTGGCGCGCCACTTCTCCTTGCCGGTGGCGAGGTTGATCGCGACGATCTCGTTGGGGCCGGTGGTGGTCTCGGTGGGCAGGTAGAGGGTGGCCGCGTCGGCGGCGACCGCCTGGCAGCCCTGGAGGTCGCGGTCGAGGACGGCGAACCCGCACTGGGCGTTGAAGGTCGCCTTGGTGTCGGCCTGGGAACGGATCGACCCGTCGTTGTTCAGGGTCGAGATGTTCCAGTGCTTCTTGTTCTTGTCGGTCGAGTACAGGATCACCGGGTCGACGGAGTAGGCGCGCTCGACCGACCAGCCCTTGGGTATCTTCCTGGTCCACCTGGCCTTGCCGGTGGCGGGGTCGAGCTCCTGGACCTCGTCGTGCTCGTTGGTGCCTCCGGCGCTGCACCAGGAGACCACGATCAGCCGCGCGCCGCCCGCGAACCCGGCCGGGTAGCAGGCCTGGCCGTAGTGCTGCTTGTCGAAGAGGTGCTTGCCGCTGTCGATGTCGTACGCCGTGCCCGACTGCGAGCGGCCCACCATCAGCGTCTTGCCGGTGAGCGACAGCTCGATGCTGATCGTGCTGTCGAAGAGCTCGCCGTCGGGGACCTCGGCGCTCCAGCCCTTCTTGCCGGTGTTCAGGTCGATCTGCTGGAGCCGGTTGCACTTGGCGCGGTCGCTGCTGCCGCTCATGTACGCCACCACGACCTTGTCGTCGGCGGACTTCTGCGCGGTCACCGCGCAGATCTTCTGCGGGAAGGCCAGTGGGGCCCATGTGGGGTTGCCGTCACCGACGTTGTAGGCGAAGAGCTGCTTGTACGCCGCCTTCACCGCGGTCTTGCCGGTGATCCACATTCCGGGGGCGTCGGCACCGGAACCGGGCGCGTCGGGCGCCTCCTTGTACCAGAGCACCTTCGCCTCGCCGGGCTTGCGGCCCGCATTGAGGTTGTCCGGGTCCTTGCCGCCGTCGCCGCTGCCGTCACCGGGGTTGACGGGGGCGTCCGAGGCGGAGTCCTTGGCGTCGCCGCTCTTCCCGGCGACCGGCTTCTTCCCGCCGCCGTCACCACTGGTGACGGCCCACACGGTGCCGCCGACGACGAGCAGCGCGGCCACCGCGGCGCCGATGACGACCGCGGGCCTGCCCTTGAAGGGGTTGCGCGAGCCGCTGGGCGGCGGTGTGCCGGGAGCGCCCGGGAACTGCGGCTGCGGGTAGCCGTATCCGGGCTGCTGCGGTCCGGGCTGCCCGTACGGCCCCGGCTGCGGCGGCTGCCCGTAGGGGCCGGGCGCGGTGGGAGCGCCGTAGGGACCGGGCTGCTGCGGGTGGCCGTACCCGGGCTGGGACTGCTGCGGGTGGCCGTACCCGGGCTGGGGCTGCTGCGGGGCCGGCGGCTGGGCCGGGGGCGGGGGTGTGCCCGGTCGCTGGGGCTGAGACTGGGGCGGGGTCAGGCGCGGGTCCTGGGGGGCGCCGAAACCGCCCTGCGCGGGCGGGGTTTGAGGGGCCCCGAAGCCACCGCCGGGCTGCGCAGGCGGCTGCGGAGACTGCGAAGGCTGGTCCTGCGGCGCTCCGAAGCCGCCCTGCGGCGGCTGGTTGGGCGGCTGAGTCATCAGCGCCTCTCCCCCTCGTTCACTGATTTTTAGCCACGCCCTGAGGCACGCGATGGACCCAGAGTCGTACTCAGACGGTTCTCAGACGGCTCTTTCTATCACCCGGCACCGACGACCCACCGGCCCGTGCCCGCCCCTGTTCCCAAGGGAGGACCGGGCCGTGATGTCGCCGTTACGAGCCTTCACGCCCCCTTCACGCGGCGCACGCGCCCCGTTTCACACGCCCTGGGCGTCCTCGGCGAGTTCGAGCCAGCGCATCTCCAGCTCCTCGCGCTCGCCCGCCAGCTCCCGCAGCTCGGCGTCGAGTTCGGCGACCTTCCCGAAGTCGGTTGCGTGCTCGGCGATCTGGCCGTGCAGCTTGGACTCCTTCTCGGAGATGCGGTCCAACTGCCGCTCGATCTTCTGCAGTTCCTTCTTCGCGGCGCGCAGCTCGGCCGCGCTCTTCTCGGGCGCGGCCCCCTCCGGGGCGGGCGCGGGGGACGGGGCGGCCGCCGCGGCCCGCTCCTCCATGCGCCGGCGCCGCTCCAGGTACTCGTCGATGCCGCGCGGCAGCATCCGCAGCGTGCCGTCGCCGAGGAGGGCGTACACCGTGTCGGTGGTGCGCTCGACGAAGAACCGGTCGTGGGAGATGACGATCATCGAACCGGGCCAGGCGTCGAGGACGTCCTCGAGCTGGGTGAGGGTCTCGATGTCGAGGTCGTTGGTGGGCTCGTCGAGGAAGAGGACGTTGGGCTCGCTCATGAGCAGCCGCAGCAGCTGCAGCCGCCGCCGCTCACCGCCGGACAGGTCGCCCACCGGCGTCCACTGCTTCTCCTTGCCGAAGCCGAACGTCTCGCACAGCTGACCGGCGGTCATCTCCCGGCCCTTGCCGAGGTCGACACGCTCGCGCACCCGCTGCACGGCCTCCAGCACCCGCCAGTCCGGGTCGAGTTCGGCGACCTCCTGGGACAGGTACGCCAGCTTCACCGTCCTGCCGACGGCGATCCGGCCACCCACGGGCTGCGTCTCGCCCCCGGTCCGCGCGGCCTCGGCCATGGCCCGCAGCAGGGACGTCTTGCCGGCCCCGTTCACACCGACCAGACCGATGCGGTCACCGGGCCCGAGCTGCCAGGTCACATGCTTGAGCAGGACCTTGGGCCCGGCCTGGACCGTGACGTCCTCCAGGTCGAAGACGGTCCTGCCGAGCCGCGAGGAGGCGAACTTCATCAGCTCGGAGCTGTCCCGCGGCGGCGGCACGTCCTTGATCAGCTCGTTGGCGGCCTCGACGCGGAAGCGCGGCTTGGACGTCCGGGCGGGCGCGCCGCGCCGCAGCCAGGCCAGCTCCTTCCTGACCAGGTTCTGCCGCTTGACCTCCTCGGTGGCGGCGATGCGCTCACGCTCGGCGCGGGCGAAGACGTAGTCGGAGTAGCCGCCCTCGTACTCGTGGACCGTGCCGCGCTGCACGTCCCACATGCGGGAGCAGACCTGGTCCAGGAACCACCGGTCGTGCGTCACGCACACCAGTGCCGAGCGCCGCTCGCGCAGGTGCCGGGCGAGCCAGGCGATGCCCTCGACGTCGAGGTGGTTGGTGGGCTCGTCGAGGACGATCAGGTCCTGCTCGTCGATGAGCAGCTTGGCCAGCGCGATCCGCCGCCGCTCACCGCCGGACAGCGGCCCGATGACGGTGTCCAGCCCCTTGGGGAAACCGGGCAGGTCGAGCCCGCCGAACAGCCCGGTCAGCACGTCCCGGATCTTGGCGTTGCCCGCCCACTCGTGGTCGGCCAGATCCCCGATGACCTCGTGCCGCACGGTCGCCTCGGGGTCGAGGGAGTCGTGCTGGGTGAGCACCCCGAGCCGCAGCCCGCCGGAATGCGTGACCCGCCCGGTGTCGGCCTCCTCCAGCTTGGCCAGCATCCGGATCAGCGTGGTCTTCCCGTCCCCGTTCCGCCCGACGACCCCGATCCGGTCCCCTTCGGACACGCCGAGCGACACACCGTCGAGCAGCGCACGCGTGCCGTACACCTTGCTGACGTTCTCGACATTGACCAGATTGACGGCCATTTCACTCCTGCCCGGGGGGATGGATCAGCCTTCAAGCGTAGGGCCTCGGGGGTTGGGAGCGGGGGGCGAGGGAATGGTCACTCTTTGTGATGACCTGATCGGGAACGTGCCGCCCCCGTGGATGGCAGGCAGCAGGATCCCGTCATGGGAGGAACCACGACCGCCGAGTCCGCAGAGCACCGCGTCCAGTGGCCGGTGCCGCCGCTGGACGGCTGCACCGTGGACGACCTGTTCACTCTGCCGGATCTCCCGCCGCACACCGAGTGATCGACGGGAGCCTGCTCTTCGCGAGTCCGCAGCGGGATTTCCACAGCGTCGTGATCGACCTGCTGGTGAGCGAGCTGCGCCGCACCGTGCCGCCGGAACTGCGGGTCCGCCGGGAGACGACCGTGGTCATCGACCGCCGCAACGGCCCCGAGCCCGATGTCCCGGTGGTCCGCGGGGAAGCCGTCAAGAGCCGTGATCAGACATACTTCACCGTCGCCGATGTCCGGCTCGCCGTCGAGGTCGTGTCACCGGACTCCGAGGCTCGTGACCGCGGCACCAAGCCGCACAAGTACGCCGCGGCGGGGATCCCCACTACTGGCTCGTGGACATGACCGGCCAGGACGACACCCGGTCGTCCAGGTCCACGAACGCGGGCAGGCGACCGGTACGTACGCTCCGACCGGCATCTACCACGACCGCGTCAAGGTCGGCGTGCCGTACGACATCGACATCGGCCTCACCGCGATCGACGAGTTGTAGCGCGCCGGGGTCCGCCTTCACAGCACCTTCGCCCCCGGTGCCGCGGACTCGGCGATCCGGGCCGCACGGCAGGTCCCCGACGCGACCAGGGCCCGGGCCAGGGTCGTCGCCGCCTCCGCGTCGGGGGCGAGGAACGCCGTCGTGGGCCCCGAGCCGGAGACCAGGCCCGCCAGGGCGCCGGCGGCGCGGCCCGTCGCGAGGGTGTCCGCGAGGGACGGACGCAGGGACAGCGCGGCGGGCTGGAGGTCGTTGGAGACGGTCGCGGCGAGGGCCGCGGCGTCCCCCTTGGCCAGGGCGGCCAGCAGGTCGTCGGAGGCGGCCGGTTCGGGGATGCGCACGCCTTCGTTCAGCCGGTCGAACTCGCGGTAGACCGCCGGGGTCGACAGCCCGCCGTCTGCGACCGCGAACACCCAGTGGAAGGTGCCGCCCACCTCCAGCGCCCGCAGCTGCTCACCCCGCCCGGTGCCCAGGGCCGCCCCGCCGACCAGGCCGAACGGTACGTCGCTGCCCAACTCGGCGCAGATGGCGAGGAGTTCGGCGCGGGAGGCGCCGGCCTGCCACAGCTCGTTGCAGGCGAGCAGCGCCCCCGCGCCGTCCGCGCTGCCGCCCGCCATGCCGCCGGCGACCGGGATGTCCTTGGCGATGTGGATGTGCACGGCCGGCTCGATGCCACGGCGCTCGGCGAGCGCGAGGGCGGCGCGGGCGGCCAGGTTGGTGTGGTCCAGGGGGACCTGTCCGGCGTCGGGACCCTCGCAGGTGACGCGCAGCCCGTCCGCGGACGGGGTGACGGTGACCTCGTCGTACAGGCCCACGGCCAGGAAGACGTTCGCCAGGTCGTGGAAGCCGTCGGGGCGGGCGGCGCCCACCGCGAGCTGGACGTTGACCTTGGCCGGGACGCGGACGGTGACGGTGACGGTGGCGGCGCTCACTGGTTGCCGGGCTCCTGTGTCGGGGGTGCGGGGGTCTTCTCCCGCGTTGATGCGGCCTCTGCGATACGCGCGAACTCCTCGACGGTGAGCGACTCGCCTCGTGCCTGGGGCGAGACCCCGGCGGCGACCAGCGCCGTCTCCGCCGCCGCCGCCGACCCGGCCCATCCGGCGAGCGCGGCCCGCAGGGTCTTGCGCCGCTGGGCGAAGGCGGCGTCGATGACGGCGAAGACCTCGGCCTTGGTGGCCGTGGTCCTGATCGGCTCGCTCCGCCGGACCAGCGACACCAGTCCGCTGTCGACGTTCGGCGCGGGCCAGAAGACGTTGCGGCCGATGGCGCCGGCCCGCTTGACCTCGGCGTACCAGTTCGCCTTCACGGACGGCACGCCGTACACCTTCGAGCCGGGCGCGGCCGCGAGCCGGTCGGCGACCTCGGCCTGCACCATGACGAGGGTGCGCTCGATGCTCGGGAAGGTGTCGAGCATGTGCAGCAGCACGGGGACGGCGACGTTGTACGGCAGGTTCGCCACCAGCGCGGTCGGGGCGGGGCCCGGCAGTTCGGTGACGTGCATCGCGTCGCAGTGGACGAGGGCGAACCGGCCGGCGCGGTCGGGCATACGGGCGGCGACGGTCGCGGGCAGCGCGGCGGCCAGCACGTCGTCGATCTCGACGGCGGTGACCCGGTCGGCGACCTCCAGCAGCGCCAGGGTGAGGGAGCCGAGTCCCGGCCCGACCTCGACGACCGTGTCCTCGGGATGGACGTCGGCGGTGCGGACGATACGGCGGACGGTGTTCGCGTCGATCACGAAGTTCTGGCCGCGCTGCTTGGTGGGACGCACACCGAGGGCCGCCGCCAGCTCACGGACGTCGGCGGGGCCCAGGAGGGCGTCGGGGGTGGGGCTGCTCACGGCACAAGGGTACGGGCGCGCCGAAGCACGGCCGCCGCGGGCCGCCGGCCGCGCCCGGAGCACGGTGGCAGCGGACAGCGGCCGGGCCCGGGGCGCGCACGCGGCGGGACCGGGTTGCGCACGCGCCCCGTCCCACGGCCAGGAACGCGCCCCGTCCCACTGCTGCGAACGCGTCCGTCCCACTGCTACGAATGCAACCGCCCGCCGCAGTGCGGCCAGGGGCTCGTCCCCCGCCGTACGTACAGCTTCTTCGCGCGGTAGGTCTGTTCCTCCGCCGAAGCGTCCTGGGGGCGGCCCGTGCCGCCGAGGCTGTGCCAGGTGTCCGTGTCGAACTGGTACAGGCCCCCGTACGTCCCAGAGGGATCGACCGCGTCCGCCCGGCCCCCGGACTCGCACTCCGCTAGCCCCTTCCAGTCGAGGTGGTCCGCGCCCCGCACCGAGGGCAGATGCGGCTTGGTACCGACCTTGACGATCTGCGGGCGCGGCTCGCGCACCACCTCCGACCCGAGCCGCCGCGGCCGCTGCCGGACGCCGTTGACCGTGCGCAGGGCGTACATGACCTGGCGCACCCCCGGCTGCCCGGCCTGCTCCACGACCTCCGTGCCCTTGAACAGCGTGGGGTCCGCGGTGCGCCGTACGGCGAAGGGGATCGGCTCCTCGCGGACCTCCCGCGACCCGGTGATCCGCAGCACGGTGACCGTCTGCCCGTCGCGCGGGAAGCTGTCGGGCGGCACGGAGGTGGTGTCCTGGCCCTCCAGGGTGATTCCGGCCTCCTCGACCGCGTCCCGCACGGTGGCCGCGTTGGTGCGGATGGCGCGTGCACGGCCGTCCGCCATGACCGTCACCGAGCGCTCGGTGCGCACGTCGAGCGCGAGCCCGGCGCGCCCGATGGGCTGGGAGCGCGAAGTCGACAGGTACGCGCCCTCCGCGCGCACCCCCAGTTGCCTGAGTGCCCCTTCCACCGTGCGCGCCGTCGTCCACACCTCGCGCCGGTGTCCGTCGAGGGTGAGCCGCACCGGCCGCGCGTAGCGCACCGCGACCTCGTCGCCGCTGGCGAGCGCCGTGCCGGGGGCGGGTGCCACCACGTCGTGCGCCCCGGTCCGCACGCCCTCCTCGGCGAGCAGCTCGGAGACGTCGTCGGCGAAGGTGTGCAGGGTGCGCGGCCTGCCCTCGACACTCAGCTCGATCGCCTTGTCCTTGACGACGAAGGCGGTGGTCCCCCCCGCCAGGAAGGCGACGACCAGCGCCCGCGGCAGCAGCCGCCGCACGTTCGCCTCCGGCCGCCGGGTGTACCGCGCCCGGCGCCGACGCGCGCCCCGCCGCCCGCCGCCGGCCGCCTGGCGGGGCAGCAGCACGGGCTCGGTGGGTCCGGATGCGCCGTACTCGCCGTGCCTCCCGTACCCGCCGTACCCGCCGTGCTCCCGGTACCCCGCCCGGTCTCCGTTTCCGGCGAGTTCGTAGGCGGGCCGGTAGGTGTCGCCGTGCGGCAGCGTGTCGGCGGTGTGCACGTCTTCGCGCAAGTCACCGCGCACACCGCCGCGCACACCGCCGCCGTACGGCTCACGGGTCTGGTACGTCGCGTACGTCTCGTACGGCGAGTTGCTCACACCGACACGCTCCAGAGGGCCGAGGAGTCCGGGGGCCCGGATCGGGCCCCCAGAACCTAGCGGAGCAACCGTCACTCTCCAAAGCCGCACGACCACGCACCGTCACGGGACCCCTGGCCCTCGGATCAGTGGCGGATCAGTACCCGAAGGCCCGTGCGGTGTTCGCCGCCAGGGCCGTCGCCAGGGCGTCCTCGTCGATGCCCCGCACGGCGGCCATCGCGCGCACCGTGACCGGAACGAGGTACGGGGCGTTGGGCCGTCCGCGGTACGGCGCCGGGGTCAGGAAGGGCGCGTCGGTCTCCACCAGGACCAGTTCCAGCGGGGCCGCGGCGAGGGCGTCCCGCAGGTTCCCGGCGTTCTTGAAGGTGATGTTGCCGGCGAAGGACATGTGGTAGCCGGCCCGGGCACAGATCTCGGCCATCTCCGCGTCGCCGGAGTAGCAGTGGAACACCGTCCGCTCCGGGGCGCCCTCTTCCTTGAGGACCCGCAGCACGTCGGCGTGGGCCTCCCGGTCGTGGATGACGAGGGCCTTGCCGTGCCGCTTGGCGATCTCGATGTGGGCGCGGAAGGACCGTTCCTGGGCCGCCTTGCCCTCGGGCCCGGTGCGGAAGTAGTCCAGTCCCGTCTCGCCCACGCCCTTGACGTGGGGCAGCGCGGCCAGCCGGTCGATCTCGGCGAGCGCCTCGTCCAGGGCCGCGTCCCCGCCCGGCTCCCGGGCGCCCTGCCGCGACCATCCGTCGGGGTCGCCGTGCACGATGCGCGGGGCCTCGTTCGGGTGCAGCGCGACCGCCGCGTGGACGTTGTCGTACGCGGCGGCCGTCTCGGCGGCCCAGCGCGAGCCCTTGATGTCGCAGCCGACCTGGACGACCGTCGTCACCCCCACCGAGGCGGCCTTGGCCAGGCCTTCCGCGACCGTGCCGGACTGCATGTCGAGGTGGGTGTGGGAGTCGGCGACCGGTATCCGGAGGGGCTCCGGGAGCGGGGGCGCCGCGTTCTTGTCGGCCCTGTCGGCGTTCGAAGGCATGCCCCGATCCTACGAAAGGGGCGTACCGGCGCCGGTGCGGCCGGGCGTCAGCCGGCCTTGCGCTGGAACGGGTGCAGCAGGTCCGCAAGGTGCCAGTGGTGGTCCCCCGGCTTCCTGGCCGCCGCCTCCTCCCCGGACGGGGACTCGGACGCCGGGTCCACCGCGGGCCCCGCCGGACGCTGCTGCCGGTGCTCCGCCTCGTGCAGATGGCTCTGCACGGAGGACACCTGTCCGGCCGCCATGATCCGGACGACGTGACCGTCGCAGTTCTGGCAGCTGGGCCGGCTCAGCGGGGACGGAACGACCCTGCCCTCCGCCACGTACCGCACGAACTCGTTCCCGTCGCCGTCCGTGTGGTGCTCTATCTCGTACGACTGCTCCCATCCGTGCCCGCATCGCATGCAGGCGAAGGAGTACGACTCGTTGACGACGGCGGTGGCCGCACCGCGGTGGCCGGTCTGCCCTGCGATCTCGCTCATGCCAGCTCCTCGTGTCCGCTGGACGTAGGGACGGGTACGTCCCTTTCCCCAGTGGACGCCTTCACCTGCCCGAACGCACCGGGCCTGCCGAGTGTTGGAGGCGATTTGGGCGTTGCTTGCCAAACGGTCCCCCGGACGGCAGGTGTTGCTTTGCCTTTCCGGACAGCCCTTTGCCCCCTCATGGGGCGCACGCTCATGAGAGATACGACCTGCTCAGAGGCGGTGTGAGCGGTGTCTCACGCCCCCGCGCGCTTGGCGGCGACCACCGCGTCGAACACCTCGCGCTTGGGCACCCCGGCCTCCGCCGCGACCGCCGCGATGGCCTCCTTGCGCCGCTCCCCGGCCTCCTCGCGCAGCCGCACCCGCCGCACCAGCTCCTCGGCGCCGACCTCCTCGGGCCCCTTCTCGGGCGCCCCCTCGACCACGACCGTGATCTCGCCGCGCACTCCCTCGGCGGCCCACGCGGCCAGCTCGCCCAGCCCGCCGCGCCGTACCTCCTCGTACGTCTTGGTCAGCTCGCGGCACACCGCGGCCCGCCGGTCCGCGCCGAACACCTCGGCCATCGCCGCGAGGGTGTCGTCCAGCCGGTGCGGGGCCTCGAAGTAGACCAGCGTGCGCCGCTCGCCCGCGGCCTCGCGCAGCCGCGACAGCCGCTCGCCCGCCTTGCGCGGCAGGAACCCCTCGAAGCAGAACCGGTCGACCGGCAGCCCCGACAGCGCCAGCGCGGTGAGCACGGCGGACGGCCCGGGCACGGCCGTCACCCGGACGTCCTTCTCGACGGCGGCCGCGACCAGCCGGTAGCCCGGGTCGGACACGGACGGCATCCCCGCGTCCGTCACCAGCAGCACCCGCGCGCCGCCGAGCAGCTCCTCGACCAGCTCCGGTGTACGGGCGGACTCGTTGCCCTCGAAGTACGACACGATCCGGCCCCTGGGCGTGACGCCCAGCGCCTGGGTCAGCCTGCGCAGCCGCCGGGTGTCCTCGGCGGCGACCACGTCCGCGCCGGCCAGCTCCGCGGCGAGCCGGGGCGGTGCGTCCTGGACGTCGCCGATGGGAGTGCCCGCCAAAACAAGGGTTCCAGTCACGCGCCCCATCCTCTCAAGCGCCGCCCGGGGCAGGCGCATCCCGGCCGGTACCACCCATGCACGGGACTCACACAGCCCCGTTCCCTACGATGGCGCGGTGACCAGTACCGCGTCCTCCACGGACACCCGGCAGGACCTGGCCCCGCACGACCAGCGGCCGTCGTGGCAGCAGCGGCTGCGCCGTTACGGCTACTCGGCCGACCCGGCGGGGCCCGCAAGCGACGCCAGCGGTGTCATCGAACGTCTGGCTCCGCCGTATGCGCAGCCCAGCCCGCGTCTGTGGGCGGCCCTCGGCATCCCGCGGACGTTCGGCGACCGTCTCGCCCGCTGGTCGGGCTGGGGCGGCCCGCTGCTGATCACGCTGCTGGCCGGCGTGATGCGGTTCTGGCACCTGGGCAGCCCGAAGGCGGTGATATTCGACGAGACGTACTACGCCAAGGACGCGTGGGCGATCGTCCACCGCGGCTTCGAGGTCAACTGGGACAAGAACGCCAACGACCTGATCCTGAAGACGGGCGGCCACGTCACGATCCCGTCGGACGCGGCGTACGTCGTGCATCCGCCGGTGGGCAAGTACGTGATCGGCCTGGGCGAGCTGGTCTTCGGGTTCGACCCGTTCGGCTGGCGTTTCATGACCGCCCTGCTCGGCACGCTCTCGGTGCTCCTGCTGTGCCGGATCGGCCGCCGGCTGTTCCGCTCCACCTTCCTGGGCTGCCTGGCGGGCGCGCTGATGGCGGTCGACGGCCTGCACTTCGTGATGAGCCGCACCTCGCTGCTCGACGGCGTGCTGATGTTCTTCGTGCTGGCGGCCTTCGGCTGCCTCCTGATCGACCGCGACCGGGCCCGGGAGAAACTCGCCGCCGCGCTCCCGGTGGACGCGGACGCCCGGGTCCGCCCGGACGCGCACACTGCGGAAACGACCCGCCTGGGCCTGCGGCCGTGGCGCTGGGCGGCCGGCCTGCTGCTCGGCCTGGCGATCGGCACCAAGTGGAACGGCCTGTACATCCTGGCCGCGTTCTGCGTGATGGCCGTGCTGTGGGACGTCGGCTCCCGCCGGGTGGCCGGCGCCCGGCACCCGTACGCGGCCGTCCTGAAGCGGGACGTGGGCATCACCTTCCTGGCCACGGTCCCGGTCGCGATCGCGGTCTACCTGGTCTCCTGGATCGGCTGGATCCTCTCCCCCACCGACGGCACCGGCGGCTACTTCCGCAACTGGGCCGCCACCGACGGCAAGGGCGGCAGCTGGACCTTCCTGCCGGACTGGCTGCGCAGCCTGTGGCACTACGAGCACGAGGTCTACAAGTTCCACGTCGGCCTGTCCTCGCCGCACACCTACCAGTCCAACCCCTGGAGCTGGATCGTCGACGGCCGCCCGGTGTCGTACTTCTACGAGTCCCCGTCCCCCGGCACGGCGGGCTGCCCGGCGAACGCCGGCGAGAAGTGCGCCCGCGAGGTCCTCGCCATCGGCACGCCGATGCTGTGGTGGGTGGCGTGCGCGGCGCTCCTGTACGTCCTGTGGCGCTGGTTCTTCCGCCGTGACTGGCGCGCCGGCGCCATCGCCTGCGGTGTCGCGGCCGGCTACCTGCCCTGGTTCCTCTACCAGGAGCGCACGATCTTCTTCTTCTACGCCGTCGTCTTCGTCCCGTTCCTCTGCCTGGCCGTCACCATGCTGATCGGCGCGCTCGTCGGCCCACCCGGCGCCAAGGACACCCGCCGCGTCCTCGGCGCCACGGGCGCGGGCGTCCTGGTCCTGCTGATCGCCTGGAACTTCATCTACTTCTGGCCCCTGTACACCGGCACCGCCATCCCGATCGACGACTGGCGGGCGCGGATGTGGCTGGACACTTGGGTCTAGTGCTGCGACCGCGGGAATCGCGGGTCCGCCACCGGCGCGTGGCCGGGCGGTGGCGGGCGATTCGGCCACCGATCTCTCTTCGGACAACATCCGGAAACAGCCCTCACAGTGTCCCCTCACGCCACTTACAGTCGAAGGACGAAGCGGGGAGGGAGCGCTTTCATGCGCAAGGGGGGCAAGGCCGCCGTGGTCGGCGGTGTGTTCGTCGTGCTGGTGGGCGGGGCGGCGTACGGGGGGTACACCTTCGTGTCCGCGCTGAACTCGACGGCGGGCGCCGACGCGCCGGTGAGGACCGGGCCGCCCGGCCGGGACGAGGTGAAGGAGACCTCGGCGAAGTTCTTCGCGGCCTGGGAGAAGGACCAGGCGTCGACGGCCGCCTCGTACACCAACTTCCCCGACGCGGCGCGGGAGCTGCTGTCGGCCTACGGGCACGACGCCCACATCACGGACGTGAGGATCACGCCCGGGGCCGCCGCCGGTACCACCGTGCCCTTTTCGGTCAGGGCCACCGTCTCCTACGGCGGGAGGTCCGAGCCGCTCGCCTACAGCTCCCGGCTGACCGTGGTGCGCGGCACCAACACGCACCGCCCGCTGGTCGACTGGCAGCCCTCCGTCGTCCATCCCGGGCTCAAGAAGGGCGACACACTGGTCACCGGCGAGTCCGCGGCCCCGCCGATCGAGGCCGTCGACCGCCACGGCGCCGTGCTGACCAAGGAGAAGTACCCCTCGCTCGGGCCGGTCCTGGACGAGCTGCGGGCGAAGTACGGCGACAAGTCGGGCGGCACACCGGCCGTCGAGCTGAGCATCCGGCACACGGACACCAACGCCGCCGAGACCCCGCTCATCACCCTCGCCAAGGGCCGGGCGGGCAAGCTGCACACCACCCTCAGCGCGAGCGCGCAGGCGGCGGCCGAGCGGGCGGTGCAGAAGTTCGCCGAGTCCTCCGTCGTGGCCGTGAAGGCGTCCACCGGTGAGGTGCTGGCGGTGGCCAACCACCGCGACGACGCCTTCAACGCGGCATTCCTGGGGCGGCTCGCCCCCGGTTCGACGATGAAGATCATCAGCGCGGCCACCCTCATCGACGACGGCATCACGACGGCCGCCGGGCCCGCGCCCTGCACCCCGGACGCCATGTGGGAGGGGCAGACCTTCCACAACCTCAAGGACATGACGCCGAACAAGCACGCCACCCTCTCCGAGAGCTTCGCCCGTTCCTGCAACACCGCCTTCATCAAGTTCACCGACGACATCAGGACGGACTCCCTCGCCCGGGAGGCACAGGACCGCTTCGGGCTCGGACGGGACAACTGGAAGACGGGCATCCCGTCCTTCGACGGTTCGGTGCCCGCCGTCGACGGCCCGGACAAGGCGGCCAACCTGATCGGGCAGGGCCAGGTCCAGATGAGCCCGCTGGACATGGCGTCGGTGACGGCCACCGCGATGACGGGCCGGTTCCGGCAGCCGGTCATCGTCCCGTCCGGCCTCGACGACCGCGAGCTGGCCGACGCCAAGGGCCTGCCCGCGGGTACGGTCGCCCAGCTGCGGCAGATGATGAACCGCACCGCCACCAGCGGCACCGCCGCCGCCGCGATGTCCGGGCTGAGCGGCAGCATCGGCGCGAAGACCGGCTCGGCCGAGGTCGACGGGCAGGCCAGGTCCAACAGCTGGTTCACCGGCTACCGGGGTGACATGGCGGCCGCGGCCATGACCCAGGAGGGAGGCCACGGCGGCGAAGCGGCCGGCCCTATCGTGGCGGCCGTGCTACGCACGGGTGGCTGACCGGCAGCCGGGCCCGCCGGGTTCCGCCGTCGCGCCGTACGGCCGATTGTCGCAGCTTGGCTACGGACAGGTGGCTGATGTCACCCGCTCAGGACGGGACTCTAGGGTGGGTGCCGTCGTTGGGGAGCGTGAGGGCTACGAGGGCGGCGGGGGGGGCAGCTGGGCCCTGGGGATTGCGAAGGACGGAAGGCAGTGGGCAAGAGAAGGCGCGTCGCCGAGCGACGGAAGACGTCTCCCGCCGTGGTCGGCGGAATGATCGCCGCGGTCGTCGGCGGCTCCGCCATCGGCGTCTACGCCCTGTACGGCGGCGGTGCCGCGGCCGAGGACGGGACGCGGACGACGTCCGCGGGCGGCGCGCACAAGGCCGTGCCTGCCGGCCCCCTGTCGGCCACCGAGGTGCAGAGCACGGCTCAGCGGTTCCTGACGGCCTGGCAGGAGGGCAGGCCGGCCGAGGCGGCGACCGCGACGAGCGACTCCGCGGCCGCCACCGCCCTGCTCACCGGCTACACCAAGGACGCCCACCTCAAGGACGTCACGCTCACCGCGGGCGCCCGCAGTGGCGCCAGGGTCCCGTTCTCCGTCAGGGCGACCGTGTCGTACAGGGGCATGGCCAAGCCGCTCACGTACGACAGCGCGCTGACCGTCGTACGCCGTGCCACGGACGGAAAGCCGGTCGTCGACTGGCACGCCTCCGTCGTCCACCCCGATCTCAAGGACGGCGACACCCTGGTCACCGGCGAGTCCGGCACCCCGCCGGTGAAGGCCCTGGACCGGGACGGCGGCGAGGTGACCGCGGCCGAGTACCCCTCGCTGGGCCCCGTGCTGGACGGGCTGCGCGAGAAGTACGGCAAGACGGCCGGCGGCAAGGCGGGCGTCGAACTGCGCGTGGTGCGCGGCTCGGCCTCGAAGAAGGCCGAGCTGTCCGACAAGACCCTCGTCGAGCTGAGCAAGGGCACTCCGGGCACGGTGCGGACGACCCTGAACCCCGCCCTCCAGGCGGCCGCCGAGAAGCAGGTCGCCAAGCAGGACCGGGCGTCGGTCGTGGTGGTGCGCCCGTCGACCGGCGAGATCCTGGCGGTGGCGAACACCAACCACGGCTTCAACACCGCCTTCCAGGGCTCGCTCGCGCCCGGCTCGACGATGAAGGTCATCACCTCCTCGCTGCTGATCGAGAAGAAGCTGGCGTCGGTGGACAAGCAGCACCCGTGCCCGAAGACGTTCACCTACGGCGGGTGGAAGTTCCACAACGACGACGACTTCGAGATCAAGGGCGGCACCTTCAAGGCGAGTTTCGCCCGCTCCTGCAACACCGCCTTCATCAGCCAGGCGACGAAGCTGAAGAACGCCGACCTGACCCGGCAGGCCCAGCAGGTCTTCGGTCTGTCCATGGACAACTGGGCGATCGGCGTCCCGTCCTTCGACGGCTCGGTGCCGGTGCAGTCGGCGGCCCAGATGGCGGCCTCGCTCATCGGCCAGGGCGGGGTACGGATGAACCCGCTGAACATGGCGTCGGTGGCCGCCACGGTCAAGTCGGGCAGCTTCCACCAGCCGTACCTGGTGTCCCCGTCCGTCGACCACCGCAGTCTCGCCACGGCCTCCCGCACCCTGTCCGCGGACACGCTGTCCCAGCTGCGCGAACTGATGAGGTACACCGCCGCGTACGGTACCGCCGCCCAGGCCATGTCCGGCCTCGGCCCGGACTACGGCGCGAAGACGGGCTCCGCCGAGGTCGACGGCCAGAAGAAGCCCAACGGCTGGTTCACCGCCTACCGCGGCGACCTCGCGGCCGCGGGTGTCGTCCAGGCGGGCGGACACGGCGGCGACACGGCCGGCCCCATCGTGGCGTCACTGCTGAAGATGGGCGGCTGAGGCCGGTCCGCGGGGCACCGTCTCACCGGTGAGCCACGGCCGCGGTCGTCGCCGCGGCCATGTAGGTGCGGCGCAGGAATCTGAGCAACGCCCTGCTCTCGAACTGCACCACCGAGACACCCTGCGCGGAGTGGAACTCGACCACGGCCTGGACCCGGCCGCACGGCCACACCCGCACCTCGCCGGTGCCGGTCGGGGCGCGCAGCCCCTGCTCCAGCAGCGACCGCGAGAAGGTCCACTCATGGGCTCCGGGGAGGCCGACCCGCACCGAGTCCCGGTCGTCCTGCGGGTCGTAGCGCAGGACGACCGGGACGGCGCCGTCGTCCTGGATGTCGTGGTCCGTGACTATGTGGGCCCGTGCGTACTGTTCGACTACCGACATCGGACGACCCCTTACGCCATGTCACCTCTGCGAAAGCTGAGCATCCACTTTCCTTTCAATGTCGCATATTTCCCGTATTGCGCCTCTCGAACCCTCCGGCCCGCACACGGTCGGATTCATCGACGCCCCACGACCGGCGAACCGCTCTGCGCGGCCGGCCGATGCGCGCCCACCGCCCGGCACCGCCCTACGGCCGGACCCGCCCGGACCCGCGGTCCGTGACAATGGGCGCGTGACGCATCAAGAGGAAGAAGGGGCCGCCGGGTCGCCACTGTTGGACGACCAGCTGTGCTTCGCGCTGTACGCCGCCCAGCGCGCGGTGACGGCCGCGTACCGCCCGCTCCTCGACGAGCTCGGGCTCACCTATCCGCAGTACCTGGTGTTGCTGGTCCTCTGGGAGCGTGGCGAGACCACGGTGAAGGAGCTGGCCGCCGCGCTGCGGCTGGACTACGGGACGGTGTCGCCGCTGCTGAAGCGGCTGGAGGCGGCGGGACTGGTGCGCCGGGAGCGCTCGATGCGGGACGAGCGCTCGGTGCTCGTGGCGTGCACCGGGCGCGGCGAGGAACTCAGGGAGCGCGCCGCCCGCGTGCCCGGCGCGCTCCTCACGACGACAGGGCTCGGCGCGGCGGAGGTCGCGCGACTGCGCGAGGAGCTGTGGCGGCTCGCGGAACGGGCGGGCACGGCCGCGGAGCGCCGCTGACCCAGCCCCACCCGCACTTACCCGCGGTTGGGGCCCCCTGGTGGCGACAACCGACATACCGGCCAGTACCTTGTGCACGATCCACTTGCGCGCACCAGTTTCGTGGAAGGCCGACCATGACTGACGGCACCGCCGCCGACACCCGTCCGACGAAGATCATGTACGTCGCCGAGGCCACCGCTCACGGCGGCCGCGACGGCTACGTCACCAGCCAGGACGGACACATCGACCTCAAGGTCGCCATGCCGCCGGAGCTGGGCGGCGGCGGCCACGGCACCAACCCCGAGCAGTTGTTCGCCGCCGGCTACAGCTCCTGCTTCCACAACGCGCTGATCCTGGTGGGCAACCGCGAGGGCTACGATCTGGCCGGCTCGACGGTGGCCGCGAAAGTCGGCATCGGGCCCAACAAGCACCGCGGCTACGGCCTCGCGGTCGCCCTCAGCGTCTCACTGCCGGTCCTCGACCCGGACGTGGCGGCCAAGCTGGTGGACGCGGCCCACGAGGTGTGCCCGTACTCGAACGCGACGCGCGGCAACATCGACGTAACGATCGTGCTGGGGTAGCCGCACCCAGGAATCGCAGGCCAAAGGTGCTTGTTGCACCCGCCGTCGCAGGCGAGGCGGAGAGGATACGGACGTGGACGTGGACGTGCACGGCACAGTGGCCGAGGGCTTCGAGCCGGTCGGGGAGGCGTTCGCGGCGAACTTCGCGATGCGGGGCGAGCGGGGCGCGGCGGTGGCCGTCTACCGGGACGGACACAAGGTCGTCGACCTGTGGGCCGGTACGAAGGACGCCGACCGCACGGACACCGCGGGCACGGACACCGACCACACGGACCCCGACCACAAGTACACCGACGGCGAGGACGTCGGCGTCGCGGCCGCCTCGGCGCCCTGGGAGCGCGGCACCGCGCAGATCGTGCGCTCGGCGACCAAGGGCGTCGCCGCCGCCGTACTCCTCCTGCTGCACCAGCGCGGCGAGCTGGACCTGGACACGCCGGTGGGGGCCTACTGGCCGGAGTACAAGACGGCGGGCAAGGAGCACACCCCGGTCCGGCATCTGCTGGCCCACCGCGCGGGCGTACCGGTGCTGGACCGGCCGCTGACACCGGCGCAGGCCGCCAATCCGGTGCTCGGCGCCGAGGCGGTCGCCGCGCAGGCACCGGCCTGGGAGCCGGGCACGGCCCACGGCTACCACGCCCAGACGTACAGCTGGCTGACGGGCGAACTGGTCCGGCGGGTCACGGGCCGGTCGGTCGGCGAGTGGATCGCGCGCGAGATCGCCGGGCCGGTCGGCGCGGACCTGTGGGTGGGGCTGCCGGCGGGCGAGGCCGGACGCGTGGGCAGGGTGGGCCCGGTCGAGTCCTCGCACCCCGCGAACGGCCTGAAGCTGCGCCCGAAGCGGTCGGTGGCCGAGGCGTACGCGGACCCGGACTCCCTCACCCGGCGCGCCTTCGCCGCGATCACCCCGCTGCCCGACGAGAACGACCCCGCCTACCGGGCCGCGGTCCTGCCCGCCTCCAACGGCATCGCCACGGCCGACGGCCTGGCCCGCTTCTACGCCGCGCTGATCGGCGAAGTGGACGGCGGCAGGCGCCTGTTCACCCCGCAGACGATGGAACTGGCCCGCGCGGAGCACTCCGCGGGAGCGGACCGCGTGCTCGTGGTCAGCACCCGGTTCGGCCTCGGCTACATGCTGCACGGCAGCGCGTCCCCGCTCCTGGCCCCCGGCTCCTTCGGCCACCCCGGCCGCGGCGGCTCCCTCGGCCTGGCCGACCCGGAGTCGGGCATCGCCTTCGGTTACGTCACCAACGGCTTCCGCACCGGCGTGACAGCCGACCCGAGGGCCCAGGCCCTGGTGCGTGCGGTGGCGACGTCGTTGCGGTCGCGGTAACCCGCAGGCGGCGCCCCCCGCGCCCGTACCCCCGCCCGTACCCCCGCCCGGCCGCACAGCCCGGCCGCACAGCCCGGCCGCACAGCCCGGCCGCACAGCCCGGCCGCACAGCCCGGCCGCACAGCCCGGCCGCACAGCCCGGCCGCACAGCCCG
>NZ_JBIRST010000014.1:0-20001 GCF_044334385.1 Streptomyces sp. NPDC020801 | reverse complement strand
GAGGCGGGTCCCGGCGCACGCCGGGACCCGCCCGGGCAACGGGCAGGCGGCCGCCGCCACCCGGTCAGACGTGGATGGGCTGCGACGTGCGGCCCGATGCGTCGTCGATCTCGCCGTGTGCCTTGGTGAGCAGTTGCATGGCGAGCTCGTTGAGGGCGCGGGCGCCGGCGATCTCCTCGCCGACTCTCGGCTGGTTGGAGTCGGTGTGGTGCCGACTCGCCCGCCCGTGCGCCCGGACCTCGCTGCCGTCGGGCAGACGGACCATCGCCGCCGCCCGCGTGTGCTGGTCGTCCTCCTGGAACTCCAGCTCCACATGCCATCCCACAGCGGTCTTCATCATGACGATCACCTCCGGAACACCTGCTTCCAGGGTGCTCCTCAAGCCGCCCCCGCGCACCCAAAGCGAAGGACTAACCCGCGTGCAGCATCAGCCCGATGCCGACGACAAGCAGCCCGGCCGCCGCGATGCGCGGCGCCCCGAAGCGCTCCTTGAAGAACACCGCGCCGATCGCGGCACCCACGATGATCGACGACTCCCGCAGCGCGGCGATCGGCGCGAGTTCCGCCTTCGTCTGCGCCCACAGCACCAGGGCGTACGCCGCCACGGACAGCGCGGCCCCGAGCAGCCCCAGCGCGGCGAACGGCCGCAGCCGGGCGACCGTGGTCCCACGCCAGCGCCGGACGGCGTACACCGGGATGACGGCGCCCTGGATGGCCATCAGCCAGGCGATGTAGCCGAGCGACGACCCCGAGGCACGTACGCCGAGTCCGTCGACGACCGTGTACGCGGCGATGGACAGTCCCGTCGCCAGCGCCGCGCCGATCGCCGCCCAGTTGGGCCGGTGCCCGCGCAGGCCCCACAGGGCGACGCCGGTCAGGCCCGCGCAGGACAGAGCGATGCCCGCGGCCGCCCAGCCGTCGGGCACCTCGTGCGCGAACACCGCGGCGAGCGCGGTGACGACGAGCGGCGCGGTGCCGCGCGCGATCGGGTACGCCTGCCCGAAGTCCCCGAGCCGGAAGGACTTCATCAGCAGCGCGTAGTACACGACGTGGATGGCCGCCGAGGAGAACAGGTACGGCCATGCCGCGCGGGCCGGGAGGGCGGTGAACGGCGCCATGGCCAGCCCGATCAGCAGCCCCCCGCCCGCGATGAGCGTGAACCCGACCAGCTTGTCGGTGATGCGGTGGGCGATCGCGTTCCAGCAGGCGTGGGTGACGGCGGCCAGCAGCACGGCCGCGGTGACGACCGGCGTCACGCGGTGCGCTCGCGCACGTCCACGAGGGTCGCCCCGGCCTTGTCGATCAGCGCCTTGGGCGCCATGGGGAAGACCGTGTACGGCGTTCCGGCCGCGGCCCAGACGACGTCGTGCTCCAGCAGCGACCGGTCGGCGAGCACCCGTGTCCGCGTCCGGTGCCCGAAGGGCGGCACCCCGCCGATGGCGTACCCGGTGGTCTCCCGTACGACACCGGCCTCGGCGCGGGTGACCTGCTCGGCGTCGAGTTCCTCTCGCACCCGCTCCACGTCCACCCGGGACGCTCCGTCCATGAGCACCAGGACCGGAACTCCTCCCCCGAGTTCTCCACTGCGCTCGAGCAGGGGGGACCCATATGCGGCGAAGATCAGCGACTTGCAGATCTGGCTCAGCTCGCAGCCGATCGCGGCGGCGGCGTCGGCGGCTGTCCGTGTCGCGTCCGGGAACCGGCGGATCTCGGCGGTCAGCTCCTTCAGGCCCAGCTCCCGCAGGGCCTCGGCGAACCGCGGGTGGGCCCCGGACGAGGAGGGCTCGGAAGACGTCGTCATGAACGGCAGGCTAGCAACGCCGGGTACCGGCGATCACGAGCGGATTCCTCCCGCCCCGCGGCGCCGGGAAGAGGCCGGTGAGGGTGCGCCGTCCCCACGGAACCCTCACCGGCCGTTCTGTCAGGAGGGCCGCGGGATCACACCCGCACCAGCTCCCGGTCCCCGTCCGGATCCGGGTCCTTCGGCCGCTCGGTGCGCAGGCCCTCGCCCTCCACGTCCACGTTGGGCAGGGCGCGGTCCAGCCACCGCGGCAGCCACCACGCCTTCCGGCCGAGCAGCGCAAGTACCGCCGGGACGAGCGCCATCCGCACGATGAACGCGTCGAAGAAGACGGCGATCGCCAGCCCGAAGCCGATCATCTTCACCATCGACTCGCTGGAGCCGATGAAGCCGGAGAAGACGGCGATCATGATGACCGCGGCCGCCGTCACCACGCGCGCACCGTGCCGGAAGCCCGTCACCACGGCCTGGCCGGGCTTCTCCCCGTGGACGTAGGCCTCCCGCATCCGGGTCACGAGGAACACCTCGTAGTCCATCGCGAGGCCGAAGACGACGCCCACCATGAAGATCGGCATCATCGACATGACCGGGCCGGTCTCCTCCACGCCCATCAGGCCGGACAGCCAGCCCCACTGGAAGACCGCGACGACCGCGCCCAGGGCCGCCAGCACGCTCAGCAGGAAGCCCAGCGCCGCCTTCAGCGGGACCAGAATCGAGCGGAAGACCACGATCAGCAGCAGGAAGGCCAGGCCCACCACGAGGGCCAGGTACGGGATCAGGGCGTCGTTCAGCTTCTGCGAGACGTCGATGTTCACCGCGGTCGCCCCGGTGACCAGCACCTTCGCGTCCGTCCTGGCCTCGATGTCGCCACTCGCGCCGCGGATGGCGTGCACCAGGTCCTCGGTGGTGGCCGAGGACGGCTTGGAGTCGGGGATGACGGTGACCGTCGCCGTGTCGCCGGCCCTGTTGGGCTGGGCCGGGGTCACCGTGACGACGTCGTCGAGCCCCTTGATCTCGTCGGTCACCTTGGTGAAGGCGGCCTTCGGACGCTCGCTGCCCTTCGCGTCGACCACGACCATCAGCGGGCCGTTGAAGCCGGGCCCGAAGCCCTCCGAGAGCAGGTCGTAGGCGCGGCGCTGGGTGGTGGAGGTGGGCTGGGAGCCGTCGTCGGGCATGCCCAGTTCGAGCGAGGCAGCCGGGACGGCTGCGGCGCCGAGGCCGATCACGCCCAGGAGCAGCACGGCGATCGGGCGGCGGACGACGAAACTCGCCCAGCGGGTGCCCATGTTCGGCCGGCCCGGCTTCCGCGCGGCCCGGCCGCCGCCCAGCAGCTTGCTCTTCCTGCCCGCCGGCTGCACCCTGCGGCCCGCGTAGCCCAGCAGCGCCGGGATCATCGTCAGCGCGATCAGGACGGCGACGACGACCGTACCGGCCGCGGCGACGCCCATCTTCGTCAGCATCGGGATGTTGACGACGGACAGGCCGACCAGGGCGATCACGACCGTCAGGCCGGCGAAGACCACCGCGGAGCCCGCGGTGCCCACGGCCCGTCCGGCCGCCTCCTCGCGCTCACGGCCCTCGGCCAGCTCGGCGCGGTAGCGGGAGACGATGAACAGCGCGTAGTCGATGCCCACCGCGAGACCGATCATCGTGGCCAGGGTGGAGGTGGTGGAGCCCAGGTCGAGGGTGTCGGCGAGTGCGCTGATCGTCGAGACGCCGATACCGACGCCGATGAGGGCGGTCAGCAGCGGCAGTCCGGCCGCGACCAGCGAGCCGAAGGTGATGACCAGCACGACGGCCGCGATCCCGATGCCGATGACCTCCGTCGCGCCGGTCTCGGGCGCGGCGCTGAGCGCGTCACCGCCGACCTCCACGGTCAGACCGGCGTCCCGCGCGTGCTGCGCGGCCTCCTTCAGGGCGGTGCGGGAGGAGTCCTGAAGCTCCATGCCGGAGACCTTGTACTTCACCGACGCGTACGCGATGGTGCCGTCCTTGCTGACGGCCCTGCCGGCGTATGGGTCGGTGACGGAGACGACCTCGGAGCCGCCGGACAGCTCCTTGACGGTCTTCTTCACGGTCGCCCTGTTGCCGGCGTCGGTCATCTTCTCGCCACCGGGCGCCTTGAACACCACCCGCGCGGTCGCCCCGTCGGCGCTCGCGCCGGGGAACCGCTGCTCCAGCAGGTCGAAGGCCTTCTGCGCCTCGGTGCCGGGGATGGAGAAGGAGGTGTTGCCCGCGGCGGGCGCGGAGGCGGCGCCGACGCCCGCGAGCGTCAGCAGCGCCACCCATATCAGGGCGACGAAGTGCCGTCGCCGGAAGGCGAACCGGCCGAGTCTGTAGAGGAACGTTGCCACGTCGGCGTACTCCCGGTCAGGTCGTTGGGGTGTTCTGGGCAGGGTTGATCAGCCCGACGACGTGAGCGGTGACGTCAGAGAGTGGGCTTGCTGGGGAGAACTGAGGGGGAGGGGGGAGGGGGGAGGGGGGAGACGAAGAGGAAGAGGGGGGAAGGGTCAGGAGATCGGAACGCCGAGGGCGGGGAGCACCACGGCGTCGATGTACGAACGCAGGAAGTCCTGGGTCGGCGGCTGGTCCTCGATCAGCGCGCGGACGACGAACCCGCCGGCCAGCATGTGCACCACGAAGTCCAGCGCCGGGCAGTCCGCGCGGACCTCGCCCCGGTCGATGGCGCGTTGCAGCAGCCGGCGGAACTCGACCGTCTCCGGTTCGACGAGCTGCTCGCGGAATGCCTGTCTGAGGTCCGGGTTGGTGTGCATGGCCATGGCCAGGCCCCGCATCAGCGCGGAGTTCTGCTCCATGACGCAGTCGTCCTCACGGGTCACCAGGGCGTGCAGATCACTGCGCAGCGACCCGGTGTCGATGCCGTCGAGCGGTCCGGGCTTGCCGTGCCGCATCGCTCTGACGACCAGCTCGGCCTTGCCGCCCCACTGGCGGTAGAGCGTGGCCTTGCTGGAACGGGTGCGCGCGGCCACGGCGTCCATGGTCAGGGCGTCGTAACCGACCTCGCGGAGCAGTTCGAGCACGGCCGCGTACAACTCGGCCTCGCGCTCGGGCGTGATCCGGCTCCGGCGCGCCGTCGCTGACTCGGTCATTTCCGCGCCCGCCTTTCCGCTTTCGTACATGACGAATGTAGCGCGCAACCTCATCGAAACGAAACAGTTTCGTACGTGTGCTGGGTCACGCCTGTCGGTTTTCCATAAGTTGCTCCGGTCCATCCCCGGGCGAAGCATGGGGAGGTGAGCTATCTGCGGCTGCCGCACCTCAGCGGTGATCTTCTGTGCTTCGTGGCCGAGGACGACCTCTGGCTCGCGCCGCTGGACGGAGCGAGCCGTGCCTGGCGGCTCACCGTGGACCGCACCAAGACCGGCCACCCCCGCTTCTCGCCCGACGGCCGCCACATCGCGTACACGAGCTGGCGCAGTCTGGTGCCCGAGATCCACCTGGTCCCGGCGGACGGGGGACCGGCCCGGCAGCTGACGTACTGGGGCAGCTCCGACACCCGGGTGTGCGGCTGGAGCCCGCCCGACGAGCACGGCCACACCGAGATCCTCGCCGTCACCTCCCAGGGCGAGCCCTTCTCGTACTTCACCTGGGCCTACAAGGTCGCCACCGACGGCTCCCCCGGCCGCGAGCTGCCCTGGGGCCCGGTCTCCGACCTCCAGGTCGCCGACCTCGACGGCGAGCGCAGGACCCTGCTGCTGACCGGCACCCCGCCCCACGAGCCGGCCTCCTGGAAGCGCTACCGGGGCGGCGCCATGGGCCGGCTGTGGCTGCACGGGAAGCGGTTGCTCCCCGACATCGCCGGCCATCTCGCCTGCCCCATGTTCGTCGGCGGACGGATCGCCTTCCTCTCCGACCACGAGGGCGTCGGCAACCTCTACTCATGCGCCTACGACGGCTCCGACCTGCGCCGGCACACCGACCACGACTCCTTCTACGCCCGGCACGCCGCCGGCGACGGCACCCGGGTTGTGTACCAGTGCGCGGGCGACCTGTGGATCGTCGACGATCTGTCCCCGGGCGCGGTCCCGCGCCGGCTGGACGTCCGCCTCAGCGGCGCGCAGGCGGGCCGCCGCCCCTACCAGGTGCCGGCCGCCCAGCACGTGGACGGCATCTCCGTCGACGAGACGGGCCGGGCCAGTGCGGTCGTCGTCCGCGGCTCCCTGTACTGGCTGACCCATAGGGACGGCCCCGCCCGCACCCTGATCGACACCACGGGCGTGCGTGTCCGGCTCCCGGAGATGCTCGGTGAGACCGGCCAGGTCGCCTACGTCACCGACGCCGAGGGCGAGGACGCGGTCGAGATCGCCCACCTCCCCCGCGCCACCGGTGCCCGCCCACCCCGACGGCTCGCCTCCGGACGGCTGGGCCGCGTCCTGGAGATGGTCTCCGACCCGGAGGGCGAACGGCTGGCCCTGGCCTCCCACGACGGCCGTCTGCTGCTGCTCGATGTGACGGAGGCCGGGGAGGCCGGAGGGAAGGTGGGGCCTGGGGAGGGCGGGGAGGCCGGAGGGGAGGTGGGGCCTGGGGAGGGCGGGGAGGCTGTTCCGGCCGCACCGGCCCGGGAAGCCGGCGACGCCGAAGAGGCGCGGGAGGCATCGGAGTACGCCGAGGGCTCGGAGGCATCCGAGACTGCCGAGGGCGAGGGGGCCGCCGAGGACAGGGCTGCCGCCGCCCAGGGCGGCGAGGCCACCGGGGCCACCGGGGCCGCCGGGCGCTCGATCGGCTCGGACGGCTCGATCGGCTCCGACGGCTCGGACGCCTCCCGTGGCCAGGCGACCGAGCTGATCCGCTCCGTCAACGGCCCCGTGCGCGACCTCGCCTTCTCCCCGGACGGGACCTGGCTGACCTGGTCGCACCCCGGGATCGGCCGGACCCTGCGGCAGATCAAGATGGCCCGGACGAAGGACCGTCTGGTCATCGACGTCACCAACGGCCGTTTCGAGGACGAGAACCCGGTCTTCACCCGGGACGGCCGCTATCTGGCCTTCCTGTCCTGGCGGGGCTTCGACCCGGTGTACGACGTGCACACCGGGGACCTCTCCTTCCCGCTCGGCTGCAAGCCGTACCTCGTCCCCCTGTCCTCCGCGACCCCCTCCCCCTTCGCGCTGAACCCGGAGGGGAGACCGGCCGCCGGCGGCCTGGACCCGGTCGAGGAGGAGGAGACCGGCGAGACCGGCGCGGTGACCGTGGAGGTGGAGGGCCTGGAGAACCGGGTGACGCCGTTCCCGGTCATCGCCTCCAAGTACTCGGGGCTGTACCCGGTCGCGGGCGGTGGACTGGTCTGGCTGCGCTGGCCGATCTCCGGCGCACTGGGCGAGACGTTCGCGAACCCGGACGACACCACCGGCCGGCCGACGCTTGAGTACTTCAACATCAGCAAGGCCAAGAAGTCCGAACTCGTCGGCCACCTCGACTGGTTCGCGGTCAGCGGCGACGGCACCCGGCTGGTCGTCGTCGACGAGGGCGACCTGCGTGCGGTGCCGTCCACCGAGCTCGGCGACAGCGACACGACGACCTGGATCGACGTACGCAGGATCCTGCACACGGTCGATCCGGCCGCCGAGTGGCGCCAGGCCTACGAGGAGGCGGGCCGGCTGATCCGGGCGTACTTCTGGGAGCCGAACATGTGCGGCATCGACTGGGACGGGGTGCTCGCGCAGTACCGCCCGCTCGTCGAACGGGTCGCCTCCCCGGACGAGTTCGCCGATCTGCTGCGCGAGGTCCTCGGCGAACTGGGCACCTCCCACGCCTACGTCACCGCCGCCCGCCGCAACGAGGGCCCACCGCACTACCAGCGCTGGCAGGGCCTGCTGGGCGCCAACCTCGTGCACCGCGACGCCGGCTGGGTGGTCAACCGGATTCTGCCCGGCGACTCCTCCGACTCCAAGGCCCGCTCGCCGCTGGCCGGCACGGGCATCCGCGAGGGCGCCGTGCTGACCCACGTGGACGGCCGCCCGGTGGATCCGGTGGCGGGGCCGTATCCACTGCTGGCCGGTTCGGGCGGTACGACCGTGGAGCTGACCTTCGCGCCCGCGGAGGGCCAGGGGCCGCCGCGCCGGGTCGCGGTGGTGCCACTGATCGACGAGCGGCCGTTGCGCTACCAGGACTGGGTCGCCAAACGCCGTGCGGTGGTGCGCGAGTTGAGCGGTGGCCGGTGCGGCTATCTGCACATCCCCGACATGGGCGGCTCGGGCTGGGCGCAGTTCAACCGGGACCTGCGCATGGAGGTGTCCAGGCCCGCGCTGATCGTCGACGTGCGCGGCAACGCGGGCGGGCACATCAGCGAACTGGTCATCGAGCAGCTGACCCGGACCATCCTCGGCTGGGATCTGACCCGGAACGCCCAGCCGGTGTCGTACACCTCGAACGCCCCCAGGGGCCCCGTCGTGGCCCTCGCCGACGAGGCGACCTCGTCCGACGGCGACATGATCACGGCCGCCTTCAAGCTGCTGAAGCTGGGGCCGGTGGTCGGTCAGCGCACCTGGGGCGGCGTGGTCGGCATGACCGGCCGGCACCGCCTGGGCGACGGCACGGTGATCACGGTGCCGATGAACGCGGCCTGGTTCGACGCCTACGGCTGGTCCGTCGAGAACCACGGCGTCGCGCCCGACCTCGAGGTCCTGCGCACCCCCCTGGACTGGGCCGAGGGCCGCCACGCCCAGATGGACGACGCGATCGAACTGGCCCTGGAACTCCTGGAGACCAACCCGGCGGCGACCCCGCCGGACCACCGCGACGTCCCGGACCGCTCCCGGCCGAAGCTGCCCCCGCGCCACTGAGTCAGAGTCACGGCGCCCCGTCGGCCCCGGACGGCACCCCATCGGCACCCCATCGGCACCCCATCGGCACCGGCCCACGGGCACCACAACGCGAAGCCCGCAGGTACGACAACGCGAAGCCCGCAGGCAGCGCAACGCGAAAAGGGGCCCACAGCACCGCGACGCGAACGTGGGGTGCCCCGGCACACAGGGCACCCCACGCCTTCCCGGCCGAAGCCGAGCGCGGCAACTCGCGTGACTACCGGTCGTAGTCCTCGTTGAGACGGTCCTCCATCTCGTCGTGCGCGTCGTCCATGTCCCGACGCGCACGCTCACGCTGCTGGGTCGGGCGCTGGCCGGCCTTCTCGCGGCCCTCGCCGCTGCGCTCCTTGCCCTGCTGCTGCCACTGCTCGGCCTGGTCCTGGAACTTGTCCTTCGTACCCATGCTGTTTCACTCCCATGTGGGTGAGGGGGATCCCCAAGTGGGTGAGGGGATCGGCCTCGACCAGATTCACACGGGTGGTGACCCTGTGCATGTCGATCACTTACGTTGCGTAGTTGGCATGGTCCGGTGCTGTTCGTCGGCCGCGCCGCCCGCCCCCACGAGCCCGGTCCGCATCCCCGTCAGCCGGTCCGCGAACCGCCGCATCTCCCGCTGTCCCACCGTCCCGATGAGCCCCGGCAGATACCCGCGCACCCCCTGCATCCCGCGCAGCCACCACTGCCCGTACACATGGCTGGACCGCCGTTCGATGCCCGCCACGATCCGGTCCACCGCCGGTCCGAGCGGATAGGTCTTGCTGGACGGCCACGGCAGCCGTTGCCTCAACTCCCGCATCACATCGTCCTGGTCGGCCCCGCGCACCATGTCGGTGTCGGTCCAGGACAGGTACGCCACGCCCACCCGCACGCCCTTGTGGCCGACTTCGGCCCGCAGGCTGTGCGCGTACGCCTCCACACCGGACTTGGAGGCGCAGTACGCCGTCATCATCGGCGCCGGGGTGATCGCGGCGAGCGAGGCGATCTGCAGCAGGTAGCCCCGGCTCTCGGTCAGCGCGGGCAGGAACGCCCGCCCGGTGACCGCCGATCCGATGAGATTGACCTCGATCACCCGTCGCCAGGACTCCGGGTCGGAGTCGGTGAACGGCCCGCCGGTCGCCACGCCCGCGTTGGCGACCACGATGTCGGCCTTCCCGAACCGCTCCTTGACCTCGGCCGCGACCCGGGACATCGCCTCGTGGTCGGTGACGTCGGCGTACCAGTGCGCGCTCTCGCCGTGCAGCCGCTCCGCGACCTGCTTGAGCGCGTCCGGCTCCAGGCCCACCAGCGCGATCTTCGCGCCGCGCGCGGACAGTTTGCGCGCGAGCAGCTCGCCGACGCCCCTCGCGGCCCCGGTGACGACCGCGACCTGCCCCTCCAGGCTCACCCTGCTCATGCGCCCTCCTTGATCCGTGCTTCGTCGCTGCTGTCGTGTGCGCGTGCGTAGGTGCCGACGAGTTCCCGGATCCTTCCGGTGACCAGCTCGGGCGCCTCCACCGGCGTCATGTGGCCGAGTCCGGGCAGCTCGGTCAGGCCGACGCAGTCCGGCAGCGCGGCGGCCAGCGCCCGCGCCTGCACCGGCGGGGTCAACCGGTCGGCCGTGCCCACGACGACCGCCGCCGGCACCCCCAACCGCCGTACGCCGTGGTCGAGATCGAGCAGGTTCAGCACCCGCGACCAGGCGTGGCGCACACGGCGCGGGCAGGCGTGCACGATCCGGGCGCACGCCTCGACCATGTGGGGTGCCGAACCGGGGCCCATGGTCGCGTACTTGAGCATCCGCAGGGCGAGCGGCGTGACCGGGCCGAGCGGCGCCCGGGAGCCGAGGATGTGCCGGGTCAGCCAGGTCCGCAGCCGTCCGGGCCGCATCGGTACGACGGTCGACTCGGCGACCAGCCGCGAACTGCCGGTGCTGCACAGCAGGACGGCCGCCGCGTGCTCCTGGAAACCGGGCCGGGCGGCCGCGGCCATCACGGTCATCCCGCCCATCGAGTGGCCCGCGATCACCGCCTTCTCGCCGGGCGCGAGGGTCGCCGCGAGCACGGCCTCCAGGTCGTCGGCGAGCGCGTCCGTGCTGCACGCCCGGCTCGCCGGGCTGCGTCCGTGGCCGCGCTGGTCGTAGGCGATGACACGGTGGTCGGCGGCCAGGTCCCGGATCTGCGCGGCCCAGAAGGCGGTGGAGCAGGTCCAGCCGTGGGCGAGGACCACGGCCGGGGCGCCGGGATCGTCGACGGGCCCGTGCACCTCGACGTGCAGCCGGGCGCCGTCGGCGGAGACGGCGGTGAGTTCGCGGGCGGGGGCGGGAGGGGCGTACGGACCGGAGGAGACGTACGTCGGACGGCTCACGCGTCCACCTCCACCTGGTCGCCCGCACTCCTGCCGCCGGCCTCGCTCTTCCCGACGGCCTCGCTCTTCCCGCCGGCTGCCCGGACGACCTCGTACTCCGCGAGGTCCACGCGCCGCGTGGCGCGCCGGAACTCGGTCGTGGTGCCGGGCCAGATGGTGGTGTTGCGGCCGCTCGCGTCCAGGTACCAGCTGGTGCAGCCGCCGGTGTTCCACACGGTGCGCTCCATGCGCTCCTGAACCTCGCGGTTCCAGGCGTTCACAGCGCTCGGGCGGGCGTCGAGGGCGACGCGGCCGCCGAGAACGTTCAACTGCCGCAGATAGTCGGCCATGTAGTTCAGCTGGGACTCGATCATGAGGATCATCGAGGAGTTCCCGAGGCCGGTGTTGGGGCCGATGATCGTCATCCAGTTGGGGAAGCCGGCCGCCGAGGCCCCGCGCAGCGCCTCCATGCCGCCCTTCCAGGTCTGCGCGAGCGTACGGCCGTCGGCGCCGACGACCCGCTCGGCGATCGGCATGTCGGTGACGTGGAAGCCCGTACCGAAGATGATCGCGTCGACCTCGGCCTCGGTGCCGTCGGCGGCGACGACGGTCGATCCGCGGATCTCGCTCAGCCCGCTGGCGACGACGTCCACGTTGTCCTGCGCGAGCGCCGGGTAGTACGTGCTGGACAGCAGGATCCGCTTGCAGCCGATGCGGTAGTCGGGGGTGAGCCGGGCGCGCAGGGCCGGGTCCTTGATGGCGCGGGCCATGTTGCGCTTGGCCAGCTGCTCGACGAATCCGAGCTCGCCCGGACGCTTGGTGAACGCCTGGACCTGCAACTCCCGGATGGCCCACAGCAGTCCGCGGCGCAGCTGCGTGGTCGCGGGCAGCGCGCGGTGCAGCCCGCGCTCCAGGCCGCTGATGGCACGGTCGACGCGGGGCATCACCCACGGCGGGGTGCGCTGGAAGAGGGTGAGCCGGGCGGCCTCGGGCTGGATGGACGGCACGATCTGGATGGCGGAGGCGCCGGTGCCGACCATGGCGACCCGCTTGCCGGCGAGGTCGAAGCCGTGGTCCCAGCGCGCGGAGTGGAACACCTTGCCCGGGAAGGAGTCGAGCCCCGGGATGTCCGGCACCTTCGGGTCGGACAGCGGCCCGGTCGCGGAGACGACGACGTCGGCGGAGAGATTCCCGCCGGCGGTCTCGATGTCCCAGCGCAGCTGCTCCGCGTTCCAGGTCATCTTCTCGACCTCGCAGCCGAAGCGGATGTGCGGCCGGAGGTGGAAGACGTCCGTGACGTGCTCCAGGTAGGCGCGGATGTGCTCCTGCCCGGAGAAGGTGCGCGGCCAGTCGGGGTTGGGTGCGAAGGAGAACGAGTACAGGTGGGAGGGCACATCGCAGGCGCACCCCGGATAGCTGTTGTCGCGCCAGGTGCCGCCGACGCTGTCGGCGCGCTCCAGCACGACGAAGTCGGTGATCCCCTCCCGGCGCAGCCGCACGGCGGCGCCCAGCCCGCCGAACCCGGACCCGATCACCGCCACCCGCACATGCTCGCCGTCGTGCTCGTGCTCGTGCTCGGCCATTGAGCGCCCCTCCATGACTCGCGTTCAGCGACGCGCATCCAGCTTCCAGCGACTCTGCCAGTGAACACTGGCGCAATGGGGAGCGTAGAGGAGCTCCGTACCGATCGGTAGGGGGCGGGCAGGGGCGATTTGCATCAGCGGCCGCCGCCGCGGGTGCCGCCGGCACAACATAGGCTTCCGATGTGGCAGAAGACGCTGGACGACGCGACGGACAACGCCGGGGCCCACGCGAGTACCGCATGGAGGAGCTGGCCCGGCTGGCCGGCATCACCGTGCGCACCCTGCGCTTCTACCGCGAGCGCAAGCTGATCCCGCCACCGCGCCGCGAGGGCCGTATCGCCTGGTACGACGACCACCACCTGGCCCGCCTGCGCACCATCTCGGCCCTCCTGGAACGCGGCCACACCCTGAACGGCATCGCCGAACTGGCCGAGGCCTTCGACCACGGCCGCGACGTCGGCGACCTGCTCGGCCTCGGCGCCCCCACGGAGGAGACCCCGGTCCGCCTGACCCCCGAGCAACTCGCCGACCACTTCGCCGGAGAGGTCACCGCGGAGAACCTGGCCGCCGCCATGGAACTCGGCTACCTCGGCACCGACGGCGACGAGATCGTCCACATCAGCCGCCGTCTGCTGGACGTCTCCGCCGCCCTGGTCCGCGAGGGCATCCCCCTCGCGGAGGTACTGACGGCCGGCCGCCGCGTCCGCGAGCACGCCGACGCCCTGGCCGCCCTCTTCACCGACCTGATCCTCCGCCATGCCCCCGAGGAAGACCTCCAGCGCCTGCGCCCCCTGGCGAAGAGCGTGGTGGAGGCGGAACTGTCCATGGCCCTGGACCGGCGGCTGCGCAAGCGGCCGTGACGGCCTCGGTCCGAAAGCGCGGAGTTCAGAGGTCGTAGACCACCGTCACCGGGGCGTGGTCCGACCACCGCTCGGCGTGCGTGGCCGCCCGCTCCACAAACCCCTTGACGGCCTTGGCGGCGAGTCCGGGGGTGGACACGTGGTAGTCGATGCGCCATCCCGAGTCGTTGTCGAAGGCCCGCCCGCGGTACGACCACCAGGTGTACGGCCCCTCGACGTCCGGGTGCAGGGCGCGGACGACGTCGACGTAGCCGCCGGCCGTGGGGTCGAAGACCGTGCTCAGCCACTCCCGTTCCGCCGGGAGGAAGCCGGAGTTCCTGGTGTTGCCGCGCCAGTTCCTGAGGTCGGCCTGCTGATGGGCGATGTTCCAGTCGCCGCAGACGAGGACCTCGCGCCCGTCGGCGGCGGCCCGTTCGCGCAGTTCCTTGAGGTGGGCGAGGAACTCGCCCATGAAGCGGACCTTCTCGTCCTGGCGTTCGGTGCCGACCTCACCGGAGGGCAGATAGAGGGAGGCGACCGTCACACCCGGCAGGTCGGCCTCGACGTACCGCCCGCTGCCGTCGAACTCCGGGGACCCGAAGCCGATCTGGACGCGGTCGGGCTCGCGACGGGTGTAGAGGGAGACGCCGGCACGGCCCTTGGCGGCGGCGGGCGCGTGCACGACGTGCCAGCCGCCTGGGGTGCCGACGTGCTCGGGCAACTGGTGCGGCTCGGCGCGCACCTCCTGCAGGCACAGCACGTCGGCCCCGGTCCCCGCGAGCCACTCCACGAAGCCCTTCCTGGCGGCGGCGCGCAGTCCGTTCACATTGGCGGAGGTCACAGTCAGCACCCGGGCACTTTACCGGCACACTGGACGGGGCCTCGCAGGAGACCGTCCTGCCGCCCTCCTGTTACCGAATGCATTGATATACGGTGCCCAACATGATTTTCCGTCCCGTGCCCTTCGACCATCCGGACGCCGTCAAGCTCAACGACGAGGTCCAGGCCGAGTACCACGTCCGCTACGGCGACGGCGGCGACGCCACCCCGCTCGACCCGGCGGACTTCCGCCCGCCGAACGGCGTGTACCTGATCGCGTACGACGCGGACGGCACGCCGGTGGCCACCGGCGGCTGGCGCAGCCAGGACTGGACCCAGGAGGGCCACGAGGACGGCGACGCCGAGCTCAAGCGGATGTACGTGATCGAGCAGATGCGCGGCCGGGGGCTCGCCCGCCGGATGCTCGCCGCCCTGGAGGAGGACGCCCGCGCCGCGGGCCGGGCCCGCATGGTCCTGGAGACCGGCGACCAGCAGCCCGAGGCCATCGCCCTGTACACCTCCAGCGGCTATGAGCCGTGCACCAAGTTCGGCTACTACCGGGAGTACGAGTCGAGCATGTGCTTCGCGAAGAAGCTGTAGCCGAACACGGCGAAGCCCCCGCCGGTTGTCCCAGCGGGCCGGCGGGGGCAGCCGCCGAGGGTGCGGCGCACTCCGAACCGCCAGCGAGCGCCGGTCCGTGGCTCCGGACACAGCGGCGGCCCCGGCCCGGACCGCAGCCGCGCAGTCCGACACCCCGCACTGGAACCGGGGTTACGCCTTCGGCGGCAGATACAGGCACCGGACGGACGAAGAGGGCGTCCCGGCCTCGTCGCGCAGTGGCCCTCGCCGGAAACGCCGAGATCCCGACCCGACGGTGACCGTCTGATCGGGATCTCTGATACCACCCATGGGTGGTGATGCGTGGACCTGAGGGGATTTGAACCCCTGGCCCCCTCGATGCGAACGAGGTGCGCTACCGGACTGCGCCACAGGCCCTTGCAACGAGTGAAACTCTAGCATCCCCGTCCGGGTGCTTGGTAATCCGTTCCCGGGCTGGTCAGGGGTGGGACTGCGGTGGGGCTCCTGAGGCGTTGTCCGCAGGGGCCGGGGGGCTACTCGTTGGCCGCGCGCGGCCGGTCGCCCTCCTCGTACTGGTCGAAGAGCGGGGTCCGGCCGCGCTCGCGGGAGCGGCGGGCGGAGGCGGCGCGGCGGGCGTCGGTGCGGCCGCCGGCCGGCCGGTCCTCGGTGTGCGGCTCGGTGTGCGGCTCGGCATGTGCCGGGGGCTCCTCGGCGGCGGGTGCCGCGTCCTGCTCCGGGACCGCCGAGGACGACCGCGCCGAGCTCCACGCGTCGGGTGCGCCCAGATCCACGTCGGAGGTGGCCCGGGGGGCGACCGGCGCCGTCACGTAGGTGGGCAGCGGCACGGGCACCGGGTCCCAGCTGTCGCCGTGGCCGGGGCGGCGCTGGCGCTCGCGCTGCTGGTCGAGCCACTCGGCATGGTCGGTCTGCTCGACCAGGGCGCGCCGGTCGGCGGCGAGTGCGGACAGTCCCGGGTCCGTCTCCGGCTCGGGGGCGGTGTCCGGCTGGTCCACGGCGGGGTCGACGGGGTCGCGCCGGCGGGGATGGCGCCGGCTCTCCCGCAGCCGCTGCGCGGCGGCCTCGGCGCGGCGGCGGTCCATCTGGTAGGCGAAGCGGCGCCGCTCCTGGGCGCGCAGATACGCGATGTACCCGCTGAGCAGTACCGCGGGCACGCCGGGCGCCCAGAGGAAGGCGAGCCCGCCGACGGCGGCGACGATCGCGCCGAGGGTGAAGGCGAGGAAGAGGAGGACGGTGGTGCGCCGACGGCGCGCGAGGACCTTCGAGCGCCGGGCGCGCGCTGCGGCCGCCTCCGCGCCGGGCGCGCGCCGAGCCGCAGGGACACGTCTACGCACGGGCGCGTCGGCGGACCGGGGCGCCGGTGCCGTGCCCCTGGCCGCCGCCGGCTTACCCGCCCGGTCGCGCCGATCACGCTGCTCGCGCTGCTCGCGCTCGTCGCGTACCGCCTTCTCGTGTGCCGGCCGGTCGAGGTCCGCCTCCGGCCGGTCCTGGGCCGGGGGCTGTTCCCGCTCCTGGGCGCGGGCCGGGGGCACGGCGAAGGCCCGGACGTCCACCGAGTCGGTGACGGCGTCCGGGACACCGGCGCTGAGCTCCCCCTCCTCGGTGGAGCGCGCCCGCAGGTCCTTGGCGTACCGGCGCTCCATACCCGCCCGTCCGGACAGCAGCCGGATGGCGGTGCTGAAGCGTTCCGTCGGACGGGCCTCGTTCAGCTCGTCCTGCCTACGGAGCCACATCGGCACCAAGTAGGCGGCCCAGGCCCCGACAATGACTGCGTAGATGAGGCCGCTGCTGCTCACGCCTCACACGGTAGAGGGGTTTACGTGAGGCCATCTGCCAATTGGGCCGGTGTGTCGCACGATCTGGCTGATATTTCGAACTTTTTTTGTGACCGATGCGATCAGCAGGCCGTCAAGCCCGGGAATTCGACGTGCCCCAGACGATCGCAAGCAGATGACATGGCGATCAAATTCGAACATATATTCAATTTGCGGGTCAGGCGGGATTCCCCTTGGGTGCCCGCTCGGAGCGCGTCCGCCGCCAGCGGCCCAGCAGCCCTTCGGGCACCTCCTCCGCGGTGAGCGCGAAGACCAGGTGATCCCGCCAGGCTCCGTCGATGTGCAGATAACGCGGCCGCAGGCCCTCCTCACGGAATCCGAGTTTCTCCACGACCCGGCGGCTCGGCCTGTTCTCCGGGCGAATACAGACCTCGACACGGTGCAGCCCGACGGTGCGGAAGCAGTGGTCCACGACGAGCGCCACGGCCGTCGGCATCACCCCGTGGCCGGCCACCGCCTCGTCCACCCAGTAGCCGACATGACCCGAGCACATCGAGCCCCAGGTGATACCGGCGACCGTCAACTGCCCGACCAGCCGCCCCTGGTACTCGATGACGAACGGCAGCATCCGGCCCGCGTGCGCCTCGGACCTGAGGTGCCGCACCATCTGGCGGTAGGTCGGCCGGTGCGCCATCGGCCCCCCGGGGGCGGGCGGCGGAATGGTCGCCTCCCAGGGGCGCAGCCAGTCCCGGTTGCGCCGGTTCACCTCGCGCCACGACCGTTGGTCGCGCAGCTTTATCGGCCGGAGGACGACATCGCCCTCCGCGAGCACGACGGGCCAGGATGGGCTGTTCAGCTCGCACCCCCCGTGCTGGGTCTGGGGTGGTCCCCGCCGCGGAGCTGGTCGGCGGCGTGCACCAGCAGCGGCTGAAGGACGGCGAGGCCGTCCCTCACCCCGCCGGTGGAGCCCGGCAGATTGACGATCAGCGTCCGCCCCGCCACCCCGGCCAGTCCCCGGGACAGCGCCGCGGTCGGCACCTTCTCCCGGCCGAACGCCCGGATGGCCTCCGCGATGCCCGGCACCTCGTGGTCGATCACCCGGCGGGTCGCCTCGGGGGTGCGGTCGGTTGGTGAGATGCCGGTGCCGCCGGTGGTGACGATGGCGTCGTAGCCGGCCTCGACCCCGGCCCGCAGGGCCGCCTCCACGGGGTCGCCGTCGGGTACGACCTGCGGTCCGTCGACGGTGAAGCCGAAGCCCCGCAGGCCCTCGGCGATCAGCGGGCCGCCCTTGTCCTGGTAGACCCCTGCGGCGGCGCGGTTGGAGGCGGTGACCACCAGAGCGCGGTAGGTCATGTCCGGCTCCAGTCGCCCGACTTGCCGCCTGTCTTCTCCTCCACCCGTACGTCCGTGATGACCGCCCCCTTGTCGACCGCCTTGACCATGTCGATCACGGTGAGCGCGGCGACACAGACCGCGGTGAGCGCCTCCATCTCCACGCCCGTGCGGTCCGTCGTCTTCACGGTCGCCGTGATCTCCACGGCGTCGTCCGCGACCGACAGATCCAGTTTCACACCCGACACCGACAACGGGTGGCACAGCGGGATCAGGTCCGGGGTGCGCTTGGCACCCATGATCCCGGCGATCCGCGCGGTGGCGAGGGCGTCGCCCTTGGGCACCCCCTCGCCGCGCAGCAGCTCGACCACGCGGGGCGAGACGAGGACGCGGCCGGCGGCGCGGGCGGAGCGCGCGGTCACGTCCTTGCCGGACACGTCGACCATGCGGGCCGCGCCCGCGTCGTCGATGTGCGTCAGTCGGTCCTGCACGCGGTCGTGCGCAGGGGGTCCGGGGGTCTCCCCCCGGGAAGGCACAGTCATGATCGTGTGGCGCTCCCGGTCCGGGCCCGGCGCGGTGCGGCGCGCGGGCCTGCTGTGCGCGACACGCTACCGCCAACCAGGACTGCTCAGCCGAGCAGGACCACCTCGACCTCGGCGCCGGGCTCGACGGTCTCGGCGCCCTCGGGGACGACGATCAGCGCGTCGGCCTGCGCGAGGGCCGCGATCAGATGGGATCCGGAGCCTCCCACGGGGGCCACCTCGCCGTCGGCGTACGCCCCGCGCAGGAACTGCCGGCGGCCCTTCGGCGAACTCAGCGTCTTGTCCGCGGCCAGGGTGGCCCGGACCGTCGGCCGGTGCACGTCCTTCAGGCCCATCAGGGTGCGGATGGCGGGGCGGACGAAGAGCTCGAAGGAGACGTAGGACGACACCGGGTTGCCGGGCAGCGCCAGCAGCGGGATGTGGTCCGGGCCGATGGAGCCGAAGCCCTGGGGCTTGCCCGGCTGCATGGCGAGCTTGCGGAACTCCACGCCGCTGCCCGGCTCGTCCTCGTCACCGACGTGCGACAGCGCCTCCTTGACGACGTCGTACGCCCCGACGCTCACCCCACCGGTGGTCACCATCAGGTCCGCGCGGACCAGTTGGTCCTCGATGGTGGACCGCAGGATGTCGGCGTCGTCGGCGACGGCGCCCACCCGGTAGGCGATGGCGCCGGCGTCGCGGGCGGCCGCGGTCAGCGCGAAGCTGTTGGAGTCGTAGATCTGGCCCCTGCCCAGCTGTTCGTCGGGCTGGACGAGTTCGCTGCCGGTGGAGAGCACGACCACGCGCGGACGGGGGCGCACCCGGACCGTGCCGCGGCCGATCGCGGCGAGCAGGGCGATCTGCGGCGGCCCGAGGACCGTTCCGGCCTGCAGGGCGCGGTCGCCCGCCTGCACGTCGCTGCCCTTGGCGCGCACGTGCGCGCGTGCCTCGGCCGGCCGGTACACGCGCACCTGCCCGGTGGCATGCTCCGGGGACAGGCTGCGGGCGCGCATTCCGCTCACCGGGCCCTCGCCGAGCCCGCCGTCGGTCCACTCCACGGGGACGACCGTCTCGGCGCCGGGCGGCAGCGGGGCACCGGTCATGATCCGGGCGGCCTGCCCCGGACCGACATGGAGCAGGTCGGCCGCGCCCGCGGCGACGTCCCCGACCACGTCCAGCGCGGCCGGAAACTCCTCACTCGCGCCGGCGACGTCCGTGACCCGCACCGCGTACCCGTCCATGGAGCTGTTGTCGAACGGCGGCAGGGAGAGGGGCACCATGACGTCGTCGACCAGGACGCATCCCTGGGCGTCGAGCAGTTGCAGCTCGATGGGTTCGAGAGGACGGACGGTGCTGAGGATGTCCTCCAGGTGCTCGTCCACCGACCACAGGTGGTCCGGGCCGTCGGTCCGGGGCTCGGCGCTGCTCAACGTCGTTACATCTCCTCGGCTACGTACCGCTGAAGCCAGGCCCTGAAGTCCGGGCCCAGGTCTTCACGTTCGCACGCGAGCCGGACGATGGCACGCAGGTAGTCGCCGCGGTCGCCGGTGTCGTAGCGGCGGCCCTTGAAGACGACGCCGTGCACCGGGCC
>NZ_JBIRST010000013.1:0-232719 GCF_044334385.1 Streptomyces sp. NPDC020801 | reverse complement strand
GCGTGGTAGATGCGCCGGCCGTCCATGTGGGGCTCGGGCTCGGACTCGTACTTCCAGTCGTAGAAGCGGCTGCCGATCGGGTAGGTCAGCGCCGCGGGCATGTGGATGAAGACGTCCCAGGGGTAGTCGGACCGTCCCGCCTCCAGGACCAGTACCCGGTTGGCCGGGTCGGCCGAGAGCCGGTTGGCCAGTGCGCTGCCGGCCGATCCACCGCCGACGATCACGAAGTCGTAGTGCAGGGAAGCCATGGTGCCTCGTCTCGCTCGCTCGCGCCGTCGATACGCGAGGCATGCTAATACGGGTATCGCCATACGCACCAGGTTGCGAACAACGCAACTTGCAAGCTCCTTGTTTCATCACGGTTACTTGCAAGAACGTTGTTTACTCCGCGTATAGTTTCTCTATGAGCAACTTCAGTCCGGATACCGAAACGAGCGGTTCACAGGCCGGCGGGGTGCAGTCCGTCGACCGGGCCATCAGCGTCCTCGAGATCCTGGCCCAGCGCGGCGAGGCGGGCGTGAGCGAGGTGGCCGCCGAGATCGATGTTCACAAGTCCACCGCGTTCCGGCTGCTCGGCGCCCTGGAGGCGCGCGGCCTGGTGGAGCAGGCGGGCGAGCGCGGCAAGTACCGCCTCGGCTTTGGCATTGTACGCCTGGCCGGTGCCGTCACGGCACGCCTCGACATCACACAGCAGGGCCGGCCGGTCTGCGAGCGTCTCGCCGAAGAGATCGGCGAGACGGTGAACATCGCCGTGATGCAGGAGCACTACGCGATCAACCTCTACCAGGTGCGCGGCCCGGCGGCCGTCGCCGCGCACAACTGGGTCGGCGAGCTGACCCCGCTGCACGCCACCTCCAGCGGCAAGATCCTGCTCGCCAACCTGCCGGCCAAGGAGCGCGCGGCGCTGCTGTCGGAGTCCGGCCTGAAGAAGGTGACCCCCCACACCCTGACGGCCAGGGCGAAGCTCGAGAAGAACCTCGCCGAGGCCCGGGAGCGGGGCTACGCCTTCACGCTGGAGGAACTGGAGATCGGTCTGCACGCCATGGCCGCACCGGTCCGCGACCGGGACGGCGCGGTGATCGCCGCGATCAGCGCCTCCGGGCCTTCGTACCGGTTCACCGAGGAGCGTATGCACGAGCTCGCCCCGGTACTCCTCAAGGGCGCGGAGGAGATCAGTCACCGCATGGGCTACCTCGGCTGAACGGCCCGCGCGTGCTCCGGACGCAGGACCCTCCGGAGCGCGGGCCGCGGGCGCACCGCCCGGGTCACTCCGGCTGCCGGGTACCGAGGCGCTCGTGGACCCAGTCGTGGAAGGCGCCGATGTGGTGCTCGCTGGGCACGAGCACACCGCCCTTGGCGTACAGCCGGGAGCTCATGCCGGGCTGGGTGCGTTCGCAGGCCTCGAAGTCCTGGCGGTTGACCCGGTCGAAGAGCTCCACGGACCGGCTGACGTCCTTGCCGCTCTCCACCACACCGGGCAGATAGAGCCAGTCGCACTCGACGATCGTGCGGTCGACGGCCACCGGGTACATACGGTGGAAGATCACATGATCGGGCACGAGGTTGATGAAGACCTGCGGCTTGACGGTGATCGCGTAGTAGCGGCGGTCCTGGTCCTCGGACACCCCGGGGATGCGGTCCAGCCCCTCGGAGCCGTCGACGGTGAAGCCCTGGATCTCCTCGCCGAACTCGGCGCCGTGCCCCACGTAGTACTGGGCGGCGTAGCCGTCGGCGAACTCGGGCAGCACCTCGGTGAGTTCGGGGTGGATCGTGGCGCAGTGGTAGCACTCCATGAAGTTCTCGATGATGAGCTTCCAGTTCGCCTTCACGTCGTAGACGATCCGCTTGCCCACCTCGAGGTTGTCGACGTCGTAGTGCTCGATCGACTCCACGTCGCCGAGGCGGGTGATCACCTCGCCGATGACGTCCTCCTCGAAGGAGGGCGGGTTCTCCGCCAGGCAGACCCAGACGTAGCCGAGCCACTCGCGGACGGCCACGCCCACCAGGCCGTACTCGGTGCGGCCGACGTCGGGCATCTTGGTGAGGTTGGGCGCGGCGACGAGCTTGCCGTCGAGGTCGTAGGTCCAGGCGTGGTACGGGCACTGGAAGGCGCGCTTGACCTCGCCGGTCTCCTCCGTGCAGAGCTTGGCTCCGCGGTGCCGGCAGACATTGAGGTAGGCCCGGATCGAGTTGTCGCGGGCCCGGGTGACGAGGATGCTCTCGCGGCCCACGTCGACGGTGCGGAAGGCGCCGGGCTTCGGCAGGTCGGAGGCGCGGGCGGCGCAGAACCACATCGTCTCGAAGATGCGCTCCTGCTCCTGGGCGAAGATGCCCGGATCCGTGTAGGAGGAGCCGGGGAGGGTGGCGATCAGGCTCTCCGGCAGGTTTGTCGAGGTCACGCTGCACTCCTCGGGAAACGTCGTGGATCGGTCATTCACCCGCCGGGAAGAGCGACTTCTGACGGCGTTGGGTATCGAGCGTTGGCGCTGTCAGGGCGCGGCGGCGATGAGCTGTTTGCGCCGGCGGGTGAACAGCCGGGGCTGGTTCATCCCCAGTACGGCGACCGGCCGGCCGGCGTGCCGGTAGACGGCCAGGAAGCTGCGGTCGTCGGTGGTGCCCTCTTCGACCGTCACGCTGTCGGCGCCGGTGACGTGGCCGGCGAACTGGATCTTCACGCCGTACTGGTCGGACCAGAAGTACGGCGGCCTGGGCACGCCCGGTTCCGTGGCGCCGTGGGCGAGCAGAGCGGCCACGGCGGCGTCGGGGCGTTCCACGGCGCCGGTCCAGTGCTCGACGCCGCGGTGCGTGCCGGTGTGCGGGTCGTACCAGTTGGCGCAGTCCCCGACGGCGACGACTCCGGCCAGGCTGGTGCGGCCGCCGGCGCCGCACTTCACGCCGTTGCCGAGTTCGACGCCGGATCCCTCCAGCCGTCCGCTCCGGGCCAGTTCGTCCCGCAGGGCGCGGGCGTCGTCCAGGGTGCGCAGCACATGCACGCCGGCCAGGCCGTCGGTGCCGGGCAGCGTGCGCGCGGCGGCACCGGTCGCCACGATCACGCCGTCGGCCCGGATCGCCCGGCCGTCGGCGAGCCGGATCGCCCGCTCGGTGCGGTCGAGTCCGGTGGCCCGGGTGCCGAGCACCCACTCCGCCGCCAGGTCCTCGTCGTCCCGCTCCAGTGCCAGATCCGCTTCGCCGATGGCACCGGACAGGAACTCCTTGGACAGTGGCGGCCTGTCGTGCGGGCGGTGCGGCTCGTCGCCGATGACGACCAGCCGACCGTCGTACCCCCGTTTCCGCAGCGAGCGTGCGGCCGACGGACCGGCCGGCGAGGCGCCCACCACGGCCACGGCCCTCACGCGGGGCCTCCGGCCAGGCGGGAGGCGACACAGGGCGGCAGGTTGGGAGCCTCCGTGGACAGCCGCACGTAGACGATGCCGTCCTCGACGACGACCTCGTGCGTACGGACCGGGAGCTTGGCCGGAGGGGCGTCGACGGCACCGGTCCTCAGGTCGAACCTGGAAGCGTGCAGCGGGCATTCGACCTCGCAGCCCTCCAGCCAGCCGTCGGCGAGCGAGGCGTCCTGGTGGGTGCAGGTGTCGTCGATGGCGAAGAGCTCGCCGTCATCGGTGTGGAACACCGAGACCGGCGGGTCGATGTCGAGGCGGTGGGCCTCGCCTCGCGGCAGATCCGCGAGACGGCACGCGGGAATCATCATGACACCTCGGTGCGTATAGCGAAACGGATTGCGATTGACGCAACGCTAGTCTGCGGGCCCCGCTGAACCCTTGTCAAGGCGTCCAAGGGCCACGGTGAAGCGGTTCCGACAGCGGTTCTCCGCGCATGCCGGAGTGCCTCGTACAACGCGGTTGAACAGGGAGAACGAGCGCTGGGCAGGGAACGGCGGCGCACAGGGCACCGGCACCGGCACCGGGGCGAGGCCGCCGCCGGGCGGTCAGAAGCCGGGCGTGGCCCGGGGTGTGCAGCACGGTCAGCCGGGCGCCCGCGACCGTGACGGTCTGCCCGTCGGTGAGCTCACCGTCCGGCGTCCGGTCGGGGTGGGTCTGCTTCCACAGCGGCAGGTCGTCGGCGTGCAGCAGGATCGGGGCGCCGGTGCGGGCGGCCAGGTCCGGTGCGGCGTCGATGTGGTCGTTGTGGGCGTGGGTGCACAGGATCGCGCGCAGGACGCGCCCGCCGAGAGCCTCGGCGACGGCGTCGGCGTCATGGGCGGCGTCGATGACGACCGCCTCGCTGTCGTCACAGCGCCGGGGACAGCTCGGTCCCGTCGGTGAGGGTCATCGGTTGCTTCGCGTTGTGTGTGCTGAAGCAGTACCAGGGCCGGCCCCGCAGACACGCCCGGCACTGGCCGCACACCGCACGCCAGTTGAGGATCACGAAGTCACCGGGCGCCACGTCCGTGCCCCCCTCGCCGACCGACTCCATCACACCCGCCGCCTCATGGCCCAGCAGGAAGGGGAAGTCGTCACCGATGCCGCCTTCGCGGTAGTGCAGACCAGTGCGGCAGACCCCGCAGGCCTCGATCCCGACCAGCGCTTCACCCGGTCCGGGGTCGGGCACGACGATCGTTTCCAGGCTGACGGGGGCGCCCTTGCCCCGCGCAACGACAGCACGGACCTGGTGAGTCATGGCCACTCCTCGGCTGGTACGAGATCTGAGCGAATTGTTGCTCATTGCGGCACGCATCTCATGTGTCGCAACACAGCATCGTGGAGCGCCGCGCGACGGTCAAGGATCCGCGTACGTCGGAATCGAGCGACCGCTCCCCCAGCGAGGTACCGAGCGGCGGCCGTGCGACCGTTCGGCGGTTTCACCGGTCGCGCCGCCCCGGACCCTCCCTGGCCGTCAAGGTGGACGCGGCGGGCGAGCGGCGGGAGGCAGCGGCGGGGCTCCGTGGCGCCGTATGGCGTGGACCCGTCAAAGCCGGGCTGCAATCCCCAGCCATCTCCCAGCGGCTCCGCGGGCGGCGGAACCAGTGCAGGTGGGCCAACGCGCGCTCGACGATCCAGCATTCGGTGTCGGGTCCGGAGCCGTGGCCGGTGCCCCGGCGGGCGAGCTGTGGCTTCACACCGAGATCCCAGACCGGACGGCGGTACCCGTCATGGTCGTAGCCGCGGTCGCCCAGGACCACGGTGGAGTGGCGCCGGAGCCGGCCGCGCCTGCCCCGTACCGTTGGGGCTCAGCGGAGGCGCGGTGCGGAGAACACATGTGTCATGCCGGGGTGGGCAGTTGAAGCGGAACGGCAGATCATCTGGTCGCAGCGGCGGCCGGGCTCACGAGTACTCCGCCCACGGACAGGCCCTCACCTGCATGGACGGAGTCTCCGGCATGCGCAGGGCTACTTCAGCCCGATGGCCGCGCAGTCGGCCGCGTAGGCCGCGGTGCAGATCTGCCGGACGGTGTAGACGCCGTCCGTGATCACCGTCTTCTCGATGTTGTCCTTCGTGAGGCTGACCACGGGCACGTGCATCGCGGGGATGTTCTTCTGCGTCGGGCTGTCGACCCTGTCGCGAGTAAGCGCGTCGAATGCGATGTCACGGCCCTGGACCTTGTCCACCGCCATCTGCGCGGCGTTGGTGGCCTCGTCCAGGAACGACTTGTACACGGTCATGTACTGCTCCCCCGCGACGATCCGCTGCACGGCGTCCAGGTTCGCGTCCTGCCCGGTCACCGGTGGGATCGACTTCGCGCCCGCCTCCTTCAGCGCGTCGATGACGGCACCTGCCATACCGTCGTTCGCCGAGTAGACGGCGGCGATGTTGCCCAGCCCGATCGACCGGATCGCCTGCTTCATGTGCGCCTTGGCGACCGCGGGCGACCACTTGTCGGTGTCGTACTGCCTGACGATGTCGACCTTTCCCTGGAGTTCGCCGAGCGCGCCCTGCTTGAACTGTGCGGTGTTCGGGTCGGCGGGATCCCCGTTCATCATGACGACTTTGCCGCCCGACGCCTTCGCGGCGAGTGCCTCGGTGATCGCACGGCCCTGTACCTGGCCGACGAGCTCGTTGTCGTGGGAGACGTACGCGTCGATCGGGCCCTGCGCAAGGCGGTCATACGCGATCACCGGTATGCCCGCGTCCTTGGACTTCCGCACGTCCGGCGCGATGCGCTTGGCGTCCACGGCGTCCACCAGGATGATGTCCACCTTCTTGTCAGCCACCATCTGCCGGAACTGCTGGCTCTGCTGGGCCACGCTCGCCTCGGCGTTGGCGTAGAGGACCTTGCCCTTGCCGTGGGTGAGCGAGGCGACCTCCTTCTTGATGATGGGGTAGTCGAACCTCTCGAAGCGTGCGGTGTCCCGGTCGGGCAGGAGCAGCCCCACCGTGATGTCGTCGCGCTTGGGGCCCGCGGAGCTGCCGCCCCCGCCGCCGATGCCGTCGAGAGCGCCGCACGCGGCGAGTGAAAGTGCGGAGGAGAAAACGGCCAGGGCTGTGACGGTACGGCGCACAGGGGCCCTGCGGGCGGTACAAGCGTTCATGTCAGGGGGCCTTCCGAACCAGGGAGCAACGTAGCGACCCGAATGGCCGATAGCAAAGCGACCAACGATGTGACACGTCAAGCTGTTGTCGTGACAAATTCACCGTCGGGTCCGGTTCAGGCCGTCTTGGCCAGGGTGCGTTCCGTGACGCCCCGGGTGTCCGAGTGGAACGTGACGAGGATCAAGCCCCGGACTCCCTCCCGCCTTCTCTCCATCCGGCGACGGGACATGTCCCGGGGGGAGTTCGGGGCCCAGTGGTTCGGGGAGCCGAACCGGATCTTCAAGCGCAAGGCAGTCCCGTCGCCGTCACCGGGCATGGCGGGAGCCCGCTCCCCGTGCAACTCGCCGAGTTCGCCCGGCTCCCCGGCATGCGGGGGCGTGCACGGCTCGCCGACCTCGCGGGGTCTGCCGACAGCAGGCCGCGCGCAGTCCAGGGAGTTGACGAAACGGCACGTACCCCGCAGCCAGGCAGGGAACGAGGGCGGAGGCCAGGCGTGAGCGCACGCCCGGCCGCCGACCAGCTGGAGCCCCTCGACGACCGGCGGGGTTGAACGCGGCGACTGCGAGCGGCCGGCGATGACGGCGGTGTGGGCGGCGTGGACGACCTGATCCAGGATCTGCCAGACGTCCCGGTCCCGGTCGGCGAGGTGACACCGCAACCACGCCGCCCAACTGCTGCCACGGGCCGCGGTGACGTCAGCCCTGATAGGGCCGGGTCTCGGGGCAACTCGGTGAGTGGTAGCTGCCGGACGCCCACATGGGAGCGTTGTTCACGTCGTAGATGACGAAGTTGCCGTCCGCCTGGACGACCGCGTGGTGTCCGCGGTTGGTGGTCGTCGGCGGTTCGGAAGCGCCAACGAGGCCACGGTCGTGGCCAGTGCGCGGGTCTTGCTGAATCGGGACATGTGGTTCCCCCTTCTGGTGCACGGGTGGAGCCGAGCCGGTGGTCGACGGTTGGGTGGCGTGTCTGGACCGCCCCCGACCCGGCCCGGCCTAACTGGTTCCGGTCGCCATGTGACGGCTTCCGGCCCGATCCAGAGAAGCCGGATGTCATGTTCGCGGTCGAATGATTCGACGACGCTCGAACGTCTGCAGCGGACGGTCCGCCGCCGCGGGGCTGGCGGGGCCAGCTGAGCGAGTGAAACCCGAAGCCCCCGGGCACGAGCGCGCCGACCTCTGACTTCCACACTCAGTGGGCCTTCACCGCCCTCGCGTTCCGCCGCCCCACACAGCGACGATCCGAGGCGGTCCGGTCACTTCCCCTGGGCAGCCGTCCGAAGATCCGCCGCAGCGTTCAGCTGCCGGCCCATCGACGCTCCACAATCTTTCCGGGGTTGCCGCTGCGGCGGGTGCTGCTGCTGCGCACTGGACATCTAGTCTCTGCGCAGATAATCTATGGATACATCATCCAGTCGAGGAGGCCTCTCATGTGGGAGTACGAGCACAGCATCGAGACCAGCGCCACCCCCGAGGCGATCTGGCGGCTCTGGGCCGATGTTCCGAACTGGGGCACCTGGAACGCCGAGATCGAGAAGATCGAGATCAGTGGCCCCTTCGCGGCGGGAGCACAGATAGCGATGACGCCGCCCGGGGACGACGCGATACTGCTGCACGTCGCCGAAGCCGTCGAGGGCGAACTCTTCGTCGACGAGGCCCGCTTCGGCGACCTGCTGCTGCGCACCATCCACCGGATCGACCGGATCGACGAGGACCGGATCCGGGTGGTGTACCGCATGGAGATCACCGGCACCGGCGCGGACGAGGCCGGCCCGCAGATCGGCCCGGGCATCACCGCCGACTGGCCCGACACCATGGCCTCACTGGTCCGGCTGGCTCTGCGCTGATGCCCCTCAGCCCCGGCGACAGCCCCGGATTCCTGCTGTGGCACGCCACACTGCGATGGCAGCGCGACATCGCCACAGCCCTCGCCCCCCTCGGTCTCACCCACGTGCAGTTCGTACTGCTTGCCTGCGCCTGGTGGCTCAACACCCAGGGCGAGCACCCCAACCAGTTGGCCCTCGCCCGCCAAGCCGGCACCGACGTCAAGATGACCTCCCAGGTGGTACGCACCCTGGAACACAAGGGACTCATCGAGCGTGAGGTCGACCCGGCCGACACCCGCGCAAAACGACTGCGCGTCACCGACACCGGCGCCGACCTGGCCCCGCGCGCGATTGCAGCGGTTGAGCGCGTCGACGCGCTGTTCTTCCAGCCCGTGCCCATCGACGATGCGATAGCCCTGCTCGGTCGCCTGGCTCATCCCGAATCCTGAAACGCCCTCACCGACAATCGCAGGCCACCGAACCCGAACCCGCCGGTCGGTGGCATCTGCAACTGGCCGGCCCTAAGGGCCCCATGGAAACGGCCGCCTTCCTCTCTCGCCTGTCACATCCGCGGTGCACGTCGCGCTGACCGCCTCGCAGCGTCACCGGTTGAAGAAGATGGCCTACGGGGCCGGTTCGCCGCCGACGGCCTGCCGGCTCTCGCCGGCCGCAGGCGCGCGGGGCCACTTCACAACGTCATTGAATCCGTGACCGCCTGGAGCCACTCATGGCCGTTTTGCCGGGGCCGCCGACAGTAGCCGCAGCCACCGGGAGCGGAGCCCGTCCCCCGACGTGACCCGGCGGACTCCCGCCGACCACCGAGTGTGCAGCGCCGAAGGCCGTGGCCCACGACCTGCCATCGCTGTGGCTCGTACAGCGGTCGAGTGGTGGTGCAAATCACCTGAGACCAGCGTGCATCTGAGTGAAATCCCCGGGTGTTGCGGCGCCGTGGAGCACGGAGGGCCGCGAGCCGCGGGGAGCATGGCTCCACTGGCCCGGTCAGCCGTCCGGGCCACCACCGACGGTGTGGAGCTGTGATGAGGCGCACCTGCCTGGCTGCTGTTGCATGGACCGCTGCCGTCGTGGCGCTCGCCGCCGGCACGAGTGGCTGCTCCAGCGGCGGCGGTTCGTCGGCGGCCTCGCCGTCAGCGACGCCGCCGAGCGGGGCCGTGAGCAGTGCGCCCGGCTACAGCCAAAGCCCGTCCGCACCGGCGAGCAGCGCCTCGGCCGGTGCGCCGGCCGTGGTCAAGACCGCCAAGGCCGGCAAGCTCGGCACGATCCTGGTCGACGCCGAGGGCCACACCCTGTACCTGTTCGAGGCGGACAAGTCGACGGAGTCGACCTGCAACGGTGCGTGCGCCGCGGCCTGGCCACCACTGCTTACGTCCGGTAACCCGACGGCGGGCGACTCGGCCCAGTCCGGACTGCTGGGCACGACGAAACGGTCCGACGGCAAGATGCAGGTCACCTATCACGGGCATCCGCTCTACGGGTATGCCGGAGACGCCAAGCCCGGCGACACGAACGGTGAGGGCCTCAATCAGTTCGGTGCCGCCTGGTATGTGATCGACGCCAGCGGCCAGAAGGTGGATTTGAGCTGACCCCCGCCGAATCCGCAGCCGGACGGCGGTCGCGACGATGACCACAGACCACCGTACTGTCGGGCGGCGGTCTGCCGGGGGCGCCGCCGCGCTGGTGCTGGGCGCCGCCGTGGCCGTGGCGGTGGCGATCTGGGTTACCGGGCGTCACCACAGCCCCCAATTCGGGATGGGTCTGTTCGGCGCCCACGGCACCGACGCGGTCGACCTCAAGGCTCGTCTGGGAAGCGCCCTGTTCGGCCTTGCGCTCGTCCAGCTCCTGCTGGCTTTGTGGATGTACGACCGTCTTCCCGGCCTCGCAGCCGCGCCTCGCACGGTGCGCACCGGACACCGTGTGCTGGGATGGGTCGCCATCCTGCTGTCGCTGCCCATCGCGTACCACTGTGTCAGCACCTACGGCGTGGAGACCACGAGCACGCGAGTCTTCCTGCACTCGGTTGCCGGCTGCGCGCTGTACGGCGCGTTCGTCGCCAAGGTGCTCGTGGTGCGCAGCCGCCGCCTGCCGGGCTGGATGCTCCCGGTCGCAGGCAGCCTCATCGCCTGCGCCATCGGACTGCTCTGGTACTCCGGCGCGCTGTGGGCCCTCAATGGATTCGATGCTCCCGGGCTTTGACCTGTGCCCCGGCCTGAAATCCAGGGATTCCGGCCTGACTCCTCCGGCTCTGCCGGGGGCTTCCTGCTTCAACGCGCTGTGCCGGAACCTTCGTCCTGGCCGGTGCCGCAGGCGCCGCATGTCCACTCCCGGACGTGCATGGCGGGAAGACACGGTCCACCCTGGCGAAGGTGCGGCCGTGCTCGACCGCTTTGCACTCCAGCATGCCGACGAACGCGGACCATCGCCGTGTCGTGCACGGACTTGGCGAGCCGAGTGCGGCCGAGGCCGGACACCGCGAGGTCTCGGAAGGCGCTCGGGTTTCCTCTCCGCCCGGCGCAGGAGGCGGGTGCTGCCGATCTCCCGGCCGTCGGACAGGACCGCGAAGGCGGACAGCGAGGTCGATAGCGGACTCCGCCTCCGCCTGCAGGATGATGTCCGGCCCGGTGTCCACGACGAAGCTGAGGAAGTACCGGCCGCAGACCGCGTCGGTCGACGCCGTTGCGGAGAAGCGCGTCGATCTGATGATCGGGGTTCTGGTCGGCCGTCGAAGTGCGGCAGTAGCCAAGAAGCATTGTCGGAAACTCGGCTGGTCAAGGTATCGGGGTGCACGGGGCCCAGGATGCGGGTGCGGTCCTCCAGGGTCTGCCGGAGCAGGCGTATTGCCTCGGCCGGCTCTCCCATTCCGAACAAGGCATTGCCCAGGTTGTTGCGGCTGGTCAAGGTATCGGGGTGCCCGGGACCCAGCATGCGGGTCTCGACGTCGAGGACCCGTTCATGCAGCAGGCGCGCCGCACCGAAAGCGCCAGCCTTCTGCAGCACCTGCGCCAGGGCGTTGAGAGTGGTGCGGTGGTGTGTGGCGGTGCGCGGGTCCGCGTAGTCGAGCAGCAGCGGCAGGTGGGGGGCGAGGAGCACGGCTGCAGGCCAACCAGCGCGCCCGCGCTGGTTGGCCCCGTGCACGGCCGTGGTCAGCCGCTCGGCAAGGGCCTGGTGCCACACGGCGAGATCGGAGGTCTCGGCCGTGAGGGCGACAGCGTTGATCTCTCGGATCAGGGGATGCAGCACCGCCTGCGCCCCCTCACTGCTGCCCGACGCCGGGCCGGTGCTGCCGGGAGAGTGGGGCAGGCCGAGGAGACCGTAGCGGTGCAGGCCGGCGAACGCGGCCTCCCGGGCCACCGCGCTGACGTCGTGTCCGGTGACGACGGATAGTGTCCGGTGACGACGGATAGCAGGTCCGGGGTGATCAGGGACAGTGGGACGGGGGCCTGAGCCAGCAGGGCCAGCAGTCGCAACACAGGGCGGGCCAAAGCGTTGCCCTCCCCGGCGAGCTGATCCAAGGACACCTCCCAGGTGTGCCGCACCACGGCGCGGGCGACGTGCGGATGGGAGGCATTCGGGTGCGCCGCTCCCAACAAGAACCGCAGTTCCTGTTCCAGGGCATGGTGGTAGGCGGCAAAGGTGCGGTAGCGGCTGGTGGGTCCGGCCAGATAGGTGCCGGCCGCGTGCAACGCCAATGGCAGCCCGCCCAGTCGCGCCGCCAGCTCCCGGGCCTGCTCGGCGGTGCCGGCTGCGGGAGCAGCGTCCAGCAGGACCTGCCCCGCAGGCCGCACCGGCAGTGGCTCCAGTGGCACCAGCTGTGCGCACGGACCCCAGGTCTGCTCGCTGCCATCCCGGCTGGTCACCACCAGCAGGCCCCGGCCGTGAGGACGGATCCAGCCGCGATAGTCGGCCACCGGCTCCCCTGCCGGGCCGATCTCGTGCGGCTCGTCGGCGTTGTCCACCACCAGCAGCCACCGCCGCACCCGGCCCAACTGTCGCCAGACCACATCCGGCAGACTCGCCTGCCCCGCTCGCGCGGCCTCCAGCTCTGCCTCTGGCAGGCCGCAGGCCAGCGCCGCCTGCACCATCTGCTGCGCCAGCTCGGCACCGTCGCGCCAGCGCACCCAAAACACTCGCCAGCCCGCCGCCTCGGCCTGGGTGGCCAGTTGCGCGGCCACCGTTGTCTTGCCCATCCCGCCGACCGCGCACAGCACCGCGAACCGGCCTTGTGGCCGCCGAAGCATGCCTGCCAGCACGGCGAGTTCGCCCTCACGCCCCCGCACGCGCTGAACATGCGGGGGGCGTAACGAAGCCTGCTGGCCTCGGGCCAGTCGGCTCACCGGTGCCGGCCGCGCCGGGGGCCTTGCTGCGGCATCCAGATGCCGACCCCACAGCAACAGCCCGATGCTGACCGCCACCGGCACGGCGAACACCGGTCAGATCACCCACGCCTGCGCCGCCCAGCCAGGCACCGCCGCACTGGCGTAGTTGGTCACCGGCCCCAGCACAGCCGCCACCACTGCGGCTGCTCCCGCTACCGCCGACCCGGCCCACGCACCCCGTCTACGCCCCATGGTCTGCCACCCCCGTCCACCGACACCAGGATGCTCCCGCCTGGATCACGTCCATGGAAGGTTGCGGGTGGTCACGACGCGGGCGGCGGTGTTGCTCCGGTTCAGCGGTCGGATGCCGAGCCTGCTGCTTGAACGCCGTCATCCGCCGCCCGGCGCGGCCCGGGCACCAGGGCAGGCAGCAGGTCGAGCCGCTTGTCCATGTCGAGGCCGGTGGTGCCGTACGGGTTGATGTTCGGCCAGAACAGCGTAGTCAGTCCTCGCCGGTCCTCGTCGCACAGCTTCTTCGCCCAGGCCGGTTCGGCGAGGACCTGCTGCAACAGCAGGGTGTTGACGTGCACCAGGGCGGACTGGAGTAGGTGCAGCGCGAGCATCGAGGTCTCGGCGTGTTCCTTGTCCGGGCCGGTCAGGGCGCCGTCCTTGCCGTAGTGCAGGACGGTGTTCGCGCTGTTCCAGTTCTCCACGACCTGGAGCCCGCCGTGGATCTCGCGGCGCAGGCCGGAGCTGGCGAGGTAGTCGCACGCGAAGGTCGTGCGTACGGCGCGGCCGAGTTCTTCGAGCGCAGAGTAGGTGTAGTGCTTGGGTCCGCCGCGGGTGAAGCGCCGCAGCACCTGCTCGGCCTCGGCGGTGCCCAGGCGCAGGGCGGTGGCGTACTTGACCATCTGGTCGTACTGCTGCTCGATCAGGTCCCACTTGATGGCCCGGGTCAGGGAGGCGCCGAGCGCCGACCACCCGGGCGGGTCGTCGTCCGGGCGGTACAGGCGGATGCTGCCGATGTTCTTCAACCGGGGCAGCAGCCGGAAGTTGAGCAGCTCAGTGAAGGCGAACCCCACCACGCTCGCGCCGTGCGTGTTGAGGTAGTTGGACTCGATCTCGGCGTCCGTGCAGTGCCGCAGCAGGCCCTCGATCATCGCCGCAACCTCAGCCGGTGCCCCATTGTGGTGGCGAGGGCGGTTACTGCGCTTCGGGTCCAGGAGTACTGGGCCCGTGTACGCGCCACCGGGCTGTCGCAGGCAGGGTAGCCGAACGATCCGGTGGTGGTCTGCTGGGCGATGAGGTAGGTGAGGGCGTCCTGGGTGATGCGGTGCCGGGCCCATCCGGTCTGGGCGAGGGTGCGGATGCCGGTGGCGAGTTGGCCGAGGTGGTAGGTCTCTCTGGCTTCGCGCAGGGAGGCAGCGGACTGGAGAAGGTAGGCACGCTGCTCGCGTGGTGTGGTCTGCCGGGGGATGACCGCGGCAGCCGATGGGCTGAGGAGGCCGAGGCTGATCAGCCGGTGCACGCCATCGGCGACGTCGGCAGGGATGGTGTCGAGTGAGCTGACCACCTCGGCTGTGGATCTGAGGAAGTCTTCCAGGGACGGGCAGCTGAGTCCCGCTGCGCGCAGTGCCAGGGCGAACTCCCCCGCTACTTCCACACCCTGTTCCTGCCAGAGGTCCCCGGGCGCGTCGGCGAGGTGTGCTGCGTAGTGCTCGAGGGCCGGCCTGGCGAGCTGGTGTTCCTGGACTGCGGCAGCGCCGACAGCGGCGGCAGCGACTCCGGCAAGTCCCACGCGCGGATCCTGCGCCAGGCTCTCGTCGCACAGCCACACCACAGCACCCCGCAGGGGCGCCCTCAGAGGTACCTCCGCAGTCGGCGGGTTCGGGCGTGGTCTGGTGAGGCGCCGGGGGCTTCGCTGGAGCAGGCCGGCCAGGGCGGTGACGATGGTGGTGTGGTAGCCCTCCGCCCAATGCCGGAAGGCGTCATCCCCGCTGTCCAGTCCGGGGTGGATGATGCCTTCGGGGCCGTTGACCCGTCCGTTGTCCTCCTGGACGGATTCCAGGAATGCCCAGGCCCGTTCTGCCGCTTCGGAGTCGTTGACACCGAGGCAGTAGAGACAGCAAAGGAGCTCCCCGACGAGGTCGGCGTTGGCACGGGCTTCGGCCAGCACGAGGAGTGCTTCGAGGACTTCGGCGGCTCCGCCGGGACTGTAGCCGCGGGGCCATACGGGCTCGCGCCGGCCGAAGTCCGTGGCGTAGAAGATGGTGTGGGTGATGGCGTAGATGTCGCGGTCGGCCAGCTTGAGGACGTCCGGGCGCCGGCAAAGGAGGGTGAACGGCAGAACCGTGTCCATGGCCGGCAGGTCGTGTTCGATGCCGCACAGGTACAGGGTGTGGAGCAGGTCCAGCTGCCGGTAGGGAACCCTTTCGAAAACCGCGGCGTACCCGCCGTCCACTGATTGCTGGATGATGCGCCTGAATTCCGGGTCCTCCCGGCCGCACAGGCGCAGCGCTGCGTACGTTCCGGCGTACAGCAGGAGGGCTGTCTCGTCCCGCGCAATCATTTCCCGGTACGAGGGCTGACTGGCGACGTCCTCGACCTGTTCAAGAATGGCCGCATAGTCACCGTCGAGGGGAGCATCGTCGAGTCGGGCACGCAACCCCGCCAGAAAAGCTGTCTCGATCAATGCCTTTCGGGTGAACAGCACGGTGTCCGGCTGCGCGTTGCGTGGGTCCAGCATGGCCCGGCGCGCAGCGAGCCAGGCAACCGCCCGGTCCTCCACCGCGCGCCTTCGAGATGACCGGACGCCGGGTTCTGCTGTTTCCACCGTGATCCTCCCGGCAGTCACCTTGTTCGGTTCCAGCGGTTCAGCTGTCTGCGGGCGCGGAGACGTCCGCTACCTCGTTGGCGACGACCAGAACGTAGCGCTCCCAGGCCAGCACATAGCCTGCGACATCGTCCAACTGGCTGACCTGGCCGACCACGCGCTCCAGGGGAACACTGAGATCGACCAGACCACTGGTCCTGAGGAAATCCAGCGCTTTACGCGCATCAACCGACGGCGGACAGGACATGACGAACCTCCTGCTCGAAGTGCAGCATTTCCCCTCTACTATCTTCTCATTGGTCATGACAGCGGAATACTCAAGCGGTAACTCATACAGTCACATTTACCGGTCGACTCTCTCATGGTCGTGAGAAATTCGGCTCTGCCGGGGGTGGGCGTCGCCGCCGGGCGCTACCGGTCCGAGTAGCGGACCGAGCTGTCCAGGTGAGTGGAGGTTGCCGCCCATGAAGTCGCCCGCTCTTTTGGGGAACTGAGGTGCAGTCAACAGTTCATGCCCGGGTCTTGGAAAGTCCCGGTGGGCAGGACGGCCATGACGGGCCCGGCTGTTTCAGGCGCGATCACTCGGGGACGGCGCGTCGAGGGAGGCTGTCGCGCTGCGTCACCGGTCGCGGGCCAGGATGTGTGTCATGGGCTGGTGTCCCGCGGGCTGACGGGACACAAGCCCATGCCGATGGTGTGTGGTACCGAGGTGTCGGATCAGGCCGGCGGCAGAGTCCACTTCTGCGCCGTTGTGCCGTTGCACGTATAGATCTGCAGTCGGGTGCCCTCCGTCGTCGATGAGTTGGGATCGTCCAGGCAGAGACCGGAGTTGGTGTTCTTCAGGCTGCCGTCCGTGCCCGCCTGCCACTTCTGGGCGCCGGTGCCGTTGCAGCTGTAGAGCTGCACGAGGGTGCCGTTGGTCGTTCCGCTGTCCGGCACGTCGAGGCACTTGCCGAGAGTGCGCAGGCTGCCGTCGGAGGCGATCGACCAGTCCTGAGCGTAGGTGCCGTTGCAGCTCCACAGCCGGATCGCTGTGTGATCGGCGGTGCCGGAGTTGTCGTCGTCCATGCACAGCGCGGAGTTCACGCCTGCGGTGACGGGACCTACGCGTGGCTTCGGCGGTGTGCCGGCGTCACCGGGATAGGAGGGCGGGGCGGCAGCGGCGCCCGCTGCCCAGTTCACGTTCGGGCTGGTTCCGAGCGTGTAGGTGAGCGTGCCTCCGGAGGTGATCGCGGTCGTCGGCGCGTAGGCGTTGTTCCACGCGGAGCCGTTGAACGTAGCGGACTGGACGTAGGGGGCGTTGTCCGCCGCGCCGTTGCCGTTGACCGTCAGGGTCTTGCCGGACGGCAGCGTGATCACTGCTTGGGAGAACAGGGGCGAGCCGAGGGCGAGATCGGACGTTCCCGGGGTCATCGGGTACATCCCGAGCGCCGACCACACGTACCAGGCACTCATCGCGCCGAGGTCGTCATTGCCGTCGGCGAGGCCGGCTGGGCTGTTCGACCAGATCTGGTCCTGGATCGAGCGCACGGTCCCCTGAGTCTTGTAGGGCTCGCCGATGTAGTCGTACTCCCAGGGCAGTTCGATGCTGGGCTCGTTGCCGACCCACGCGTAGCCGTTGGCGCCCGTGTAGCTGCGCAGCACGGTGTCGAGGTAGTCGTTCATCGCCTTGTTGCCGCCCTTGGCGGTGGCGAGCCCGGCGACGTCGAAAGGCACCATGCCTGAGTAGATCCACGAGTCGGCCTCGACCATGTCCGAGCCGCTGGTGGGATCGAATCCGCCGGTCCAGGAGCCGTCGGCATTGCGGGGCTGGACGAAACCGGAAGCCGGATTCACCACATTGCGCCAGTCCTGCGCGCGATGGGCGTAGGTCTGCCGGCTCCGGCTGTCGCCGAGGGCTCCGGCGAAGGCGGAGAGGGCGAAGTCCGCGGTGTTGTACTCCAGTGTCGTGGCCGCCGGGCCGTAGAAGTTGCAGCAGCCGTAGCTGCCGTCGTGGGGTTCGTAGCCGGGGTTGTCTAGGTAGTTGAGTCCCGGCCGGTCGTTGTTGGCGGTGCTCGCCTGTTTCAGCAGTCCGGACAGCGCCTTCGAGGTGTCGAAGTCGTGGGCACCGAAGGCGTAGTAGTCGGCGATGATCGCGGCCGCCGGGTCACCGACCATGACGTAGGACTCGCCGTTGTTCTCCGACCACTTGGGGAAGATGCCGGTCTGGGCGTAGTCGTCGGTCATCGACTGGGCGGTGTCGGAGGCGACCTGCGGGCTGACCAGTGCCTCGAGCTGCGCCTGGGAACGGTAGATGTCCCAGCCCGAGTAGTTGGCGTAGGCGGCGCTGTGCCCGGCGTCGACGGTGTGCGTCCTGCCGTCGAAGCCGTAGTACTGGCCGTTGGTGTCGCTGATGACGTTCGGGTGCAGCAGTGAGTGGTAGAGCGCCGTGTAGAAGCTCTTCTGCTGGTCCGAAGTGCCGCCGGCGATCCGGATCTTGCCCAGTGCCGTGTCCCAGGCCTGGTGCGCGGCGGTCCGGATGCCGTCGAAGTTCCATCCGGTGTTCTCCGCGTCACGGTTGGCCGTCGCGTTCGCCACGGAGACGTACGAGATGCCGACCTTGGCCTGAACGACCGGGTTCGCCGTCGTGTCGAACGTGACGTGCGCATTCGATGCGGCGCTCACCGCGGCCGAGGCGTGTGGTGTCACCGGGTGAGCGGTGGGCTTCGGCATGGCGCCGTGCAGTTGCGGTTTGTTCGGCTGCTCGGGAGCGTTCTTGTCGGCACGTCCGGCGGACGGTGCAGGTGGGCTCGCCCGGTGGGCGAGCGAGCTGCCGCTGGAGATGAAAGGCCGGTCGAAGACCATGTCGAAGTGGACGGTGTAGGTGTTTCCGGCGCCGCAGAACCGTCCGCTGGTGACCTGCCCGCTGACTTCGGTGTTGGAGACGACATTGAACTGGGTCGCGCCGGCGCCGTTCTGGCTGCCGGTCAGCTTGAGGATCAGGTTGGCCTGGGAGGAGGCGGGAAAGGTGAAGCGCGCCATGCCACTGCGCGTGGTGGTGGTGAGTTCGGTGGTCACCCTGTTGTCGAGGGCGACCTTGTACGACCCGGGTGAGGCGGACTCGTCGGCGTGCGAGAAGGAGTCCATGGCGCCGTTGTTGACAGCCCCGACCGTGGGCAGCACCGGCACGTCACCGGCGGCCCCGCAGCCCGGTCCCGCGATATGGGTGAGGCTGAACCCCGAGATCGAGGAGTCCTTGTACTCGTACCCGCCGCCGGGCGGCCGGGACGATGTGTCGGGCCCCCATTGCACCATGCCGAAGGGGACGTCCGCGCCGGGGAAGTCGTTGGCGTCGTTGGACGTGCCGATGAAGGGGTTGACCAGATCCGCCGGGGACGACACGAGGTGCGCCGGCCGCTCGGACACCTGGGGCGTCGCCCAGGCGATGGGAGCGGGTAAGGCGTACGAGCCCAGGAGAGCGGCACCAGCGCCGGCACCCAGGACGGCGCGGATCCGGAGGCTGCTTGGCGGGCGTCTGCGCGGGCCGCGTCGGCGGCCGGCGGACGGAAACGGGTACATCGATCTGCCTCCTGCGCGGGTGATGGGGGATGCCTTCGGGAGCGCGCCGGGCCGAAGAGGGTAAGGGCAACGGCTCGGTGGCAGGACGCTTCGAGGCAGGCGGACGGTCGGGCGGCGACAACGTTGTCCCGAGACAGCTGAAACTCACTCAAGATTCACCGCCAACTAGCCTGACAACGTTGTCCACGGGTGACCGGATTCGTCAACCTGCTACCTGCCGTGGGGACTTCGAACACTTCGATGCGAAGCACTGCCGCAACGTAGCCAGGGGTCGTGCTCACGTCAATACTGGGTCGGAGATCGCTCCGCCCGGTCAACCTGACGCGGAAGACGACAGCGCCCAGCCACTGCACACCCACCAGCACAGACACCGTTGTACTGGCGAGAGGTGCGGGCCCGGGTGCGGCGCGGTCAGGACGGGTTCCACTGCCGGCCGGCCCCGCCGTTGCAGTCCCACAGCGGGCCGGGGCCCCGAGGGCGAGCACGGGTTCCCCATGGGCAGTGGCACGCGGGGTGGGTGGTCGGCATCGCGTCGGACGGCCAGGAGCGGCCCGTCAGCGGGGCTTGAGGCGCATCTCGCGGGGGCTCACTCCGAAGCGGCGGCGGAAGGCCGTGCTCATCGCGCTGGCCGAGGAGAAGCCCGAGGCGTGGGCCAGATCCGTGATCGTCATGTGCACGCAGTCGGCACACTGAAGGCGGTCGCGGACCAGGCGCAGGCGCTCCTCCCGGATCAGGTCGCGCGGGGTGGTGCCGACGCGTTGCAGGGCCAGCTGGATCTGGCGCAGCGACCAGCCCAGGGCGTGGGCCATCGAGGTGCCGGTCAGCTTCGGGTCGGCCGCCTGGTCGCGGGCGTAGCGGCGCACCATCGCCTCCACCTCGGACAGATGCCCGGGGGCGTCGGGTCGGTCGTCGCCGCAGAGCAGCATGCACAGCAGTTCGACGATACGGTCGGAGACAGCGTCGAACTGGGGGTCGGTGAGGGCGTAGCGCTGCGCGTGCAGGTCGTTCAGCATGGAGGCGACGACACGTCCCAGCCCCTTCGTCAGGTCAACCCCGCCGGCCACCGGCGACTTCCGGTTCAGCGGACCGTCGATCTCGCGGGCGGGAATCGTGAGGATGAACGCCCGCGTGGACGCCGCCTGCAGACACTCGAACGGTGCCCCGAAGGTCACCAGGGCGCCGGCTCCCGGGGAGAGCCGCGCCTCCTCGTCGCTCTGGCGCAGCACGATCCGCCCGTCGAGCGGCAACAGGAAGCGGTAATCCCCGTCGGGACCCTGCCGGACCTGTTGGGCGGTCCGGGTGTACTCGATCTCGTCCGACCAGAACCGGACGAGCTGGTACTTGTCGGTGCGCTGACGGTCCGTCCCGCCGCAGAAGTTGTCCGTGCGCGCGTATCGGTACCCCATCCGGGACTGGTAGGACCCGATGTGTTCGCTCCAGAAGTCGACCCGCCGACCCGGATCCACTTCACCCGTGGTCTGCGACTCCACGACGTAACGTCCCGCGGGCAACGCATCCCCTCCGCTGCAACGTGTCCCGACGGCCGGAAGAACAGCCGTGGGCACGCGTGTGCTCACGGTCTGTCACTCGAGTCAGACTAGGGCAGCAACCGGTTTCCCTGCGGGGCTCGGGAGTTGCTTGGCATATGCCGAAGGTAAGAAGGTGACCCGGCCTCCTCATGCCGTCCCACGCAGCTGCCGTCCCACGCAGCGTTTGCGCCCCACGGAAACTTCTTTGCGCGCTCGGACAAGTGTGTACGGAAGGGCGCCGCTACCGTCATGCCTCCGTCACCCACCCCCGCTTTTGAGGGACTTCATGACCGAACAGATACCGGAGGCGGTGTTCTGGGGCCTGGCCGCGGTCCTGCTCGCCGCCACCGTGCTGCTCGTTCGCGAGCGCGGTATCACCGCACGGCAACGCGGACGCACCGCCGAACTGATCGAGGACCTGCGGGCACGGGACGCGGAGTTGCGCCACCTGGTCACGGCCCGGCTGCCGGCCCTGGAGGAAGCCGCGGACCGGCCCGACCCGGCCGCCGGACCGCTCGGCAGCCGCCTCGCCGGCACCGACTTCGCGGCCTGCCTCGACGGCGTACTCGAACGGTTCGCCTCGGCGGTGGAGCACGCTCAGGCGCGCGCCGACCGGTCCGCCAAGGCCGCGCTGAAGGCGTCGATGCGCTCCCTGCAGGCCCTGGCCAGCGAACAACAGGTGTCCATCGCGGAGATGCAGGACCGGCACGACCAGCCGGACGTGCTGCGCGACCTGCTCGAGATCGACCACACCAACGCCCAGTTCGGCCGCCGCGCCCAGGCCATCGCCGTGCTGTGCGGATCCTGGCCGGGCCGGCAGCGCGCCACCTCCGCGCTCGTCGAGGTGGTCCGCGGGGCCACCTCCCGTATCCGCGACTACCGGCGCGTCCGCGTCAACGGCGGCGTCGACATGGCCGTACGCAGCCGGGCGGTGGAACCGGTGGTGCTCGCGGTCGCCGAACTGCTCGACAACGCCGCCCGGCACTCGCAGCCGGGCACGACCGTCGAGGTCACCGTCCAGACGGTGCACAACGGTGCCTGTGTCGTGGTCGACGACGCCGGGGTCGGCATGGACGGCATGGCGGTCGAGCACGCCGCGGGGCTGCTGTCCGGCAGCCGCACGGTGGACGTGATCCGGCTCGGCGACCCGCCCCGCTTCGGCTTCGCCGTCATCGGGGCGCTCGCCGAACGGTACGGCTTCACCGTCTCCGTGGACACGCTCTCCCCGTACGGCGGTGTCCGCGCCGTCGTGTTCCTGCCGAGCGCGCTGCTCACACACCTCGGCGCCGAGCAGGAGCGTCCGCCGTCGGCCGAGCCGCCCGCACCCGCGCTCGCCGTCGCCCAGGCGCCGCCCCCCGAGCACGCCCGTGCCGCCGAGACCGCCTTGCGCCCGGTGCCTGCCGATGACGCGGCCGGGCGCGCGGCACGGGCCGCCGGCGGCGGGCGCTCGGCCCCGGCGACCGGGGCCGCCTCCGGGGCGGTGCCCGCCACCGGGATTGATTCCCGGCCGGTGCCCGCCCCCAAGGGTTCCTCCGCGGCGGTGCCCGCCTCCGGCGCCGCCCGCGGCCCGGCACCCGCCGCCCGGCCCATCCCCCGCCAGACGCCCGACGCCGCCCCCGGACCCATCCCGCCGGGGGCCCCGGGCCGGGACCCCGAAGACGTCACCGGGACCACGTCCGGCGGGCTGCCCAAACGGCGTCGGCGCGCCGCCCGCCAGGCGGACGCGGAGGCCGCCGCCATGCCGACCGTGGAGGTGGGCGGCCGGTCGGCCGAGGAGAACGCACGGCGCATGGGCGCCTTCGCGCGCGGCACCCGCTCGGGTCGGGCCGGCCGAGACACCCCCCAGGAAGACGAAGGGAACAGCCACGAATGACCGGGCCCACCAGCAACGAGCTGGGCTGGATGCTGGACGAGGTGCTGAAGGTGCCGCAGGCGCGGCACGCGATCCTGCTCTCCGCCGACGGCATGCTGCGCGCCTGCTCGAAGGACATCGAGCGGGACGACGCCGAGCGGCTGGCCGCCGGATTGTCCGGCGTGCAGTCGATCAGCCGCAGCACCGCCGAGTTCTGCGGCACCGCGCACACGCCGTGGCGGCAGACCCTGATCGAGTTCGCCGACGGCTACGTCTTCCTGGTCGCCGCCGGCGAGGGCGCCTACCTCGCGGTCTCCACCGGAGAGGACGTGGACATGGAAGCCGTCACCTACCGCATGCACAAACTCGTCGACCGGCTCGGCAAGGAGCTGACCAGCCCCGCCCGGCAGGACACCGGCAGCCCGGCATGACTCCCCGCCGCCGCCCCGCAGACCGGCTGGTGCGGTCGTACGTCGTCACGGACGGCCGCGCCCACCCCACCCGCAACACCCTGGACCTGGTCACGCTGCTGATCGCCACCGACGACCTGCCGCTGACCGGCCTGAACCCGGAGAAGCGCAGGCTGATGGAGCTGTGCCGGCCCGGGGCCCTTTCCGTCGCCGAGGTGGCCGGTCATCTCGGGCTGCCGGTCGGCATCACCAAGGTGCTGATCGCCGACCTCATGGACAGCGGCCACCTCGTCACCCGCGCGCCGATCCCCACCGCCGCACCGACCGACGCCCGAATCCTCCAGGAGGTGCTCGATGGGCTCCGCGCCCGCCTCTGAACACGCCACCGGCGGCGTCTATCTGCGGCCGAGCGTGCGGACCGCGGCCAAACTGCTGGTCGTGGGACACTTCGCGGTCGGCAAGACCACCTTCGTCGGCGCGCTCTCCGAGATCCGTCCGCTGCGCACCGAGGAGGTGATGACGCAGGCCGGCGCCCTCGTCGACGACCTGGCCGGCATGAAGGACAAGACCACCACCACGGTCGCCCTGGACTTCGGCCGGCTCACCCTCAACGACCACCTGGTCCTCTACTTGTTCGGCACTCCCGGCCAGCAGCGCTTCACCCAGCTGTGGCAGGACATGACACGGGGCGCGCTGGGCGCGCTCGTCCTCGCCGACACCCGGCGCCTGAGCCAGTCCTTCGAGGTCATGGGCGTGCTGGAGGAGCTCGGGCTGCCGTACGCGGTCGCCCTCAACGAGTTCGACGACGCGCCCGCGTTCGAGCTCGCCGAGGTCCGCGACGCGCTCGACCTGCTCCCCGAGACGCCTCTCGTCCGCTGCGACGCCCGCGACCGGATCTCCTCCACCCGCGCCCTGATCTCCCTCGTCGAGTACCTCATGACCCTCCCCCACTCTCGACTTCGCTCGAGCGGGGGGACCCCCAACGGCCAGCTGGAGCACGCGTGACCTCCGTACCACCTGTACCACCGGTGCCGCCGCCACCAGCGGTGCCGCCCCCGGGCTGCCCGGCCCACGAACCCCTGTACGGACCCGAGTTCGCCGCCGATCCGGCCGCCGCGTACCGGCGGCTGCGCAGGACCGGCCCCGTCGCGCCGGTCGAACTGGCGCCCGGCGTGCCGGCCTCGCTCGTCCTCGGCTACGACGACGCCCTGCACGTGCTGCGCGGCACCGAGACCTTCTCCAAGGACCCACGTCGCTGGAAGGACCTGGCGGACGGCACCGTGCCCATGGACAGCCCGGTCGTGCCGATGATGATGTACCGGCCGAACGCGCTGTGGGCCGACGGCGAGGAGCACCGCCGGCTGCGCGGCGCCATCACCGACAGCCTGGCCCGCGTGGACCCGAACACGCTGCGCGGCTACGTGGACAGGAGCGCCGACACGCTCATCGACCGGTTCGCCCCGGCCGGTCGCGCCGACCTGCTCGGCGCGTACGCCCAGGTCCTGCCGCTGCTGGTGTTCAACCACCTTTTCGGCTGCCCGGCGGACTACGGTGAGCGGCTGGTCGAGGGCATGTCCGGGATCTTCGACGGCGTGGACGCCGAGAAGGCCAACGAGCTGCTCGCCACCACGCTGCTGGACCTCGTCACGCTGAAGCGGGAGCGTCCGGGGCAGGATGTGACGTCCTGGCTCATGGCCCATCCCGCGGAGCTCACCGACGAGGAGATGGTCCACACCCTCGTCCTGCTCATGGGCGCCGGCACCGAGCCCCAGCAGAACCTGATCGCGAACAGCCTGCGGCTGCTGCTGTCCGACGACCGGTTCGGGGGCGACCTGTCCGGGGGCAGTCTGCCGGTGGAGGACGCCCTGGACGAGGTGCTGTGGACCGACCCGCCGATCGCCAACTACGCCGTGCACTATCCGGTGCACGACGCCGTGTACAAGGGGGTGACGCTGCGTGAGGGCCACCCGCTCGTGGTCTCCCTCGCCGCCGCCAACACCGACCCGACTTTGACGGCCGATCAGAAGGCGGGCAACCGCGCCCATCTGGCGTGGAGCGCGGGACCGCACAACTGCCCGGCACAGGGGCCTGCCCGGCTGATCGCGGCGGTGGCGGTGGAGAAGCTGCTCGACCGCCTGCCCGACGTCGAACTGGCCGTGCCCGTGGAGGAACTGGTCTGGCGTCCGGGCCCCTTCCACCGGGCGCTGGCCGCTCTGCCGGTGACGTTCCCGCCGGCCGCCACGGAGCCGTCCGGCGCGGTCGACGAGCGCTCCGCCGAGCCCGGATCCGTCTCCGCGGCGGGGCGACCGTCCGCACCGCCGCAGTGGTCCTCGACGGCGGGCGGGGGCACGCGGCGCGGCTGGTCCGGCCGGCTGCGGGCCTGGTGGCGGGGCGAGTGATCGGTACTGAGTGATCGTCCGCGGTGATCAGCCCGGGCCGTTCAGGACAGACGCACCGGCAGGGACTGGTGGCCGTTGGAGATGAAGGAGTCGACCGGTTCCAACTTCTCGCTCTCGACAGCGAGCCGCAGCCCGGGGAAGCGCCCGAAGAGCGCCGGGAGCGCGATGCGGGCCTCCAGCCGCCCGAGCGGGGCACCCAGGCAGAAGTGCACGCCGTACCCGAAGGCCAGGTGTTCCTTGTCGATGCGGGTGACGTCGAAGACGGCGGCGTCCTCACCGTAGCGGTCCGGATGGCGCCCGGCGGCCGCGTAGGCGGCGAGGATCGCCTCGCCCTTGCCGATGACGATATCGTCCGGGCCGCCGAACTCTCCCAGCGGGAGGTCCTCGACGGCGTACCTGAGCGGCAGGCTGGCCACCGGCGCCTCCACGCGCAGCGCCTCCTCGACCACGTCCTCCCAGGAGGCGCGGCCCGCGCGGACGTGGTCGAGCTGGTCCGGGTGGGCGAGCAGGAGGTGGATCGCGTTGTCGATGAGGTTGACCGTGGTCTCGTGCCCGGCACTGACCATGAGCACCAGGGTGTCGAGCAGCTCCTGCTCGCTGAGCCGGGCGTCGCTCCCGTCGTCGCAGACGGCGATGAGAGCGGTGGTCAGGTCGTCGCCGGGCGAGCGCCGCTTGAGGGCGACGAGTTCGCGCAGCGCGGCGTAGAACCGGGCGTAGATGTCGGTGACTTCGTCCGGGGCGGCCGAGGTGTGGAAGATGCCGTCCACGACGGCCCGCAGCTCCGCGCCCTGTTCCTCCGGCAGCCCGAACAGCGCGCTGATGACCCGGATCGGCAGCGGATAGCAGAACTCCTCCCGGAGGTCGACGACGTTGCTGCGCCGCCCGGCCTCCTCGAGGCCGTCCAGCAGCGACTTGGTGAGCTCCTCGACGCGGGGCTGCAGCGCCGCCGTTCGGCGCGCGGTGAACGCCCTGGACACCAGGGCGCGCAGCCGTTTGTGCTCACCGCCGTACGCGGTGAACATGTTCTGCACCGCGACCCAGGTGAACAGCGGCCACTGCGGGGATATCCCGCCGTCGATCCAGGTGGTCCAGTGCTGCCGGGGATCCTTGGACACGCGCGGGTCGGTGAGCAGGCGCTTGAGCAGGTCGGGGCTGCTGACGGCCCACGCCGGCACGCCGTGGGGGAGTTCCACTGGCGTCACCGGTCCCCTCTCGCGCACCCGGGCGGCCTCCCCGTGGATGTCTCGGCCCGTCGCATCGATCACCAACGGGCTGGGGTGTCGGGGGTGTCCCATCGCGGCCTCCCTGGCACTCGGACATCAATACGAGACGTGAAGTTACTTCGACGTAGCGTGTCTGGCGAGGCCGCCCGGGGCATGCTGCGCACCGGCACAACTTCCCTGCGCGTGGATGCAAGTCGGCGATTCGCCCGCGTCCTGGGGTCGGGGATGCCGGACGGGAGACCCGCAGAGCGTGACGACGGCCGGTTGGGCCCCGCGGTGGACGGGGACTTGGAAACGCGCTGTACGCCGTCGGGGATCTTGTCTCGGGCCGGGCGCCTCTCCGCGAACGGCACCGGACCGGGCGGCGTGAACCACGTCGGCACCGCGGCGGCGGACCCGCGGCATGGACTACGAACAAACCCTCACAGAAGACCAGTTGGAGACACTCACCACGTTGGGTGCGCCGGGGCGTTCGGGGGTGCGTGCGAGCGGCCGGACTGCCGACGCGTCCGCGGGGGGCTGCGTGAACAGCGGTGCCCGGCTGAGACCATGCGTCCATGAACGCCGATTCTCCCTCCACCACCGCCGCTCCCACCGGGGGTTTCCTGGCCGAACTGCGGGACGCCATCAGCATCCGCGCATTCGGGCTCGTACTGGGCGGCCTGCTGATACAACTCGCCTTCACCGTCTCCTATCTGGGCGCCTTCCACTCCCCCACCCCGCACCGGATTCCGGTGGCGGTGGTGGCCCCGGGGCAGGCCTCGGCTCAGATCGTGGCCACGCTCAACGGGCTCGACGGCGACCCGGTGAAGGCGACCGCCACCGCGAGCCAGTCCGCCGCCCGGCGGCAGATCATGGACCGCAGGGCGGACGCCGCCTTCCTCTTCAACGCGGCCGGCACCAAGGACACACTGCTGGTCGCCTCGGCGGGCGGCCCCTCGGTGTCACAGACCGCCTCACAACTCGCCCAGAAAATCGAGGCCGTGCAGAAGCGTCAGGTCACGGTCACCGACATCCAAGCCCCGAACAGCGGCGACGGGCGCGGCATGACCTCTTTCTACCTGGTGCTCGGCTGGGTGGTCGGCGGCTACCTGACTGCGACGATCATGAACATGTCCGCCGGTTCGCGACCGGCCAACCAGCACCGGATCATGATCAGGCTGGCGGTGCTGGGTCTGTACGCGATCGTGTCCGGGGTCGCCGGCGCGGTGATCGTGGGCCCGGTGTTCGACGCACTGAGCGGTCACTTCTGGGCGCTGACCGGGATCGGCACGCTGGTGGTGTTCGCGTCGGCGGCGACCTCGCTGGCGTTGCAGACGCTGCTGGGCATGCTCGGCACCGGGCTGACCATCCTGCTGTTCGTGGTGCTGGGCAACCCGAGCTCGGGCGGGGTGTACCCGTCGGTGCTGCTCCCGGGGTTCTGGAGCGCGATCGGCCAGGCGCTGCCGCCGGGCGCGGGCACCACGCTCGTCCGCAACACCGTGTACTTCGGCGCGCACGCCACGGCGGACGCATGGTGGGTGCTCGGCGCCTACGCGGTGGGCGGTACCGCGGTGGCACTGGTCGCGGCCTGGTGGCGGGAGCGGCGCAAGGCGGCGGCCGTCAGCACCGCGGCGTCAGTCGGCAGCGGGCCGGACCCCGTGCCTGGAGGGTGACGGCCGTGCCGACAGGCACCTCCCAGTCGAGGGCGGTCAGCTCGCAGCCTCACAGCAGCACGGCCAGGACGAGCACCGACTCCAGCATGGAGAAGTACCGTCCGATGCAGGCGCGCGGCCCCTCCGGCCGAACGGGAACCACCCGTGGCGCGGCCGGCCGCCGCCGCAGCTCCGCCTCCGGAGTGCGGTGGCCCCACTCGAACCGCTCCGGGCCGTCCCGGCCCCACGGCCATCACGATCGTTGGCCGCGGGGGCTGCTGATCCGTTCGGGCTGGATCACATAGATCACCCGGACTTGGTCTCGGCCGCCGAACCACGGGTAGGGCCCGCCGAGATACTTCTGCGCGAGCGCCTCGATGTGGTCGACCGCCCCCTCGGTGGTCACACGCACCACACGACCGCGGATCTGGACGTAGGAGGTCGGATCCGCGGGGTCGGAGACCGCCACGGCCACCCGCGGGTCGCGCGCGATGTTTCGGGTCTTTTGATGCGACTCAACGCTGTTGATCAGGACGTGCTCGCCGTCGGTGTCGACCCATGTCTGGGTGAGCTGGGGCGATCCGTCGGGCATCGTTGTAGCGATGTAGCAGGTGCAGGGGCGGCGCAGCAACGCCACCACGTCCTCGCCGAGGGGTACGGGCACGGGTGTTTCTCCAGGAGTCGGTTCAGTGGGCTGCTGGAACAACGGTAGCCACAGTGGGGCTACCTGGTCGGCGTCGATGAGGTCCTCACCCTTCAGGGCGAGCCCGGTCGGGCGGCGGCGCTGCAAACCGGCGGCATCCATCGGCCGGTAGGCCGACGGGTCTTCTGCCACGAGGTGTTGCCGGCGAACTTTCCGCCGCGGGTGCCCGCCGCACGCACCCATCCCCGCCTCCACCCGCGTCCAGGAATAGCCGCGGGCCCGCTCCGAGTTGCCACGAACATGACGACGAATGCGCCGCGGCCCGAGGTGCTGCGATACACCGCCTTCTCCAGCGCCCCCGACGGCGGAAACCCCGCCGGCGTCGTTCTGGACGCCACCGCCCTGGACGACAGCGACATGCTGGCCATCGCCGCCGACCTCGGATACTCGGAGTCCGCCTTCCTGACCGCGCCCCCGGAGGGTCTCGGCGGCCAGGAGGGGCGGGCGTACAGCATCCGTTACTTCAGCCCCAAGGCCGAGGTGCCGTTCTGCGGGCACGCCACCGTCGCGGCAGCCGTCGCGCTCGCCGAGCGGACGGGCCCCGGGGAACTGCTGTTCGCGACGCGCGCCGGCACCGTGCCGGTGGAGGTGGCCGAGGAGGGCGGGACTGTCAGGGCCACGCTCACCAGTGTCGAGCCGCACATCGGGGAGATCGCCGACGCCGACCTCGCGGAGGCGCTCGCCGCGCTCGGCTGGCCGGCCGCCGATCTCGACCCGGCCTTCCCGCCTCGTATCGCCTTCGCCGGAGCCCGCCATCTCGTTCTCGCGGCGGCGACGCGCGCTCGCCTCGCAGATCTCGCGTACGACTTCGCGCGCCTCGAGGCCCTGATGCACCGCTTGGACCTGACCACGGTCCAGCTGGTGTGGCGGGAGTCGGCCACCGTCTTCCATGTCCGTGACCCGTTCCCCGTCGGCGGCGTCGTCGAGGACCCTGCGACCGGCGCCGCGGCCGCCGCGTTCGGTGCGTACGCCCGTGAGCTCGGACTGGTCCCCGAGGACGCCGTCCTCATCCTGCACCAGGGCGAGGACCTGGGCCGCCCCGGCCAACTCACGGTGACGCTGCGCGCGGGTGACCGGCGCGTCCGTGTCAGCGGCGCAGGAGCTCGCATCAGCTGAGGCGCCGGCCATGACGGCAGTGCGGGCACAGGTCTCCCCCCGTGGTCGCAGAGCTCCCCAATTCCGTGATTGCATCGACCCTCGGCGGGGCGAATTGCTTCGGGCGGGTCGCGGACGCGGCGTTCTGTTCTGGGCCGCGTGGTCCCCGGCCCCCCGATCGGGCTCGGCGGTCTGCCTCGCTCGAACGGCTTGCGGCGGACGAAGACGGCGGCGTTTGCGACGCTGCGCGGGCGGTTTATGGGGTCGCAGGTCATGCCAGGGTGACGTGCATGCCGCCCTCGGCCAGGACATCGAGGACCGCGACGAACAGGTCATAGGGTTGGCCGTCCGCTGTCAGAGTCTGGGACAGGTTCCCGCTTGCGGTCGCGGCGTCCCGCCAGAGCAGGGTCGCAGGGACGGTGTGGCCGAAGCTGCCGCGCAGGCAGTCGTCGAGGGCGGCCAGGCAGACGCCGAAGTAGCCACCCGGCCCGTTCACCGCCTCGCCCAGCGCCAGGTAGAGGCCCGGCTCGTCGGTGATGTGCCGGCCGTCGAGTTCGTAGGCGTGACCAGCCGGCCGGTCACGGTGGGCGCGCCGGCAGTCACGCTCTCGGACAAGATCGAGCCAGGCCCCGCGGCACCGGGTGTCGAGGCCGGTCCACGCGCCCAGGGTGTCCGGCGGCCCGGCGAGCCACCGCTCCCAGATGGGCCGGGCGTATTCGGGAACGGGCGTGAACTGCTCTCCCGCAAGCTCCAGGTCGATCAGATCCGTCCCGTGGGAGGATGGGCTCCAGGCACGGACTTCGGCCGACAGCAGTCGATAGGTGAGCGGCTCGCCCCGGTCGTCTTGTACCTCCAGGGCGGCCTGATCCAGGTCCAGTGCCCGCCGGGTGCCCTTCGCCATGCCGCCCGCAACTGATCCGACGGGGCGAGCCCTCGCAGGACGAGCGGGGACGGCGCCTGATCGGACGGCAGGATGCGGGCAAATTCCCGGCAGGAGCCCAGCCACCGGTCCCCGTCGTGCACCCGGACGGGGCCCCTGTGTCCCTCGGGCGGGCCTTCGTAGTCGTCCAGGCCGGTGAGCACGAGACTGTCCGTCCCAGAGAGCCGACCCAGGCTCTCCGCGTCCTCCAGCAGCCAGGGGTCGAGTGCCTCGTCGTCCGGCACCAGCCACACCCGGCTTCCGACCCAGCCGCGCAACTCGGCGCCTTCCGGGACCCAGCCGAACAGTTCGTACGTCCCGCGCCGGGGCTCCCCGAAAAGTCCGTCCGCTGCGGCGCACATACCCCAAATGTGACCGTGTTCCGTATCCGTCAGTGCGTACCGGGTGTACCGCCCGCGCCCGCGTCCGCCCCCAACCTCATGCACGGTAGGAATCATGCCCGGATCAAGTCCCGCCCCACGAAACGCTTTTCCCGCACTCGGCCAGGGTGCCGCCGTAGTGAGCGCTCCAGTTGGCGAGCGCTGCCGACCCGGATGCTCGGTCACACCTGTGTGACTGCGCCATGGATGACCCGACTGGCCGCGTGCCCGCTCAGCGGCGCGGCTGACGGCGTGGCAACGGTCGCCGGGTGTCCGATTGGCAGGCACCCGTGTCCTCGTGCTGGTGGCTCGGGGCCGGACAACCGCCGCCTTGGTCCTTCCCTCTTCCTCAGTGAGCGAGAGGGGGAGCCATGAGGTCGGGCTGGCAGCGGGTGGTGGCCGCCTGCGTATGCGGTGGAGTGCTGAGTGGTGGGTGCCTGGCGCGGCCGGCGGCGGCCGGCGAAGACCCTCCGACCATCAGCCAGGCGTTTGCCGACCCACGCCCCGGAGAGGCCATCGGTATCGATCTGATCGGCTACGAACGGAAGCCCGGCGTGGACCTGGTGGCCGAATCGCCGGTCTTCGCGGCCCCGATTCGGATGGACGACCCTGCGCGCGACACCGGCGGATACGGCGTCAAGGCGCCCATCCCTGCGTCGGCCAAGCCCGGATCGTATCCGCTCGTCGTCAAAGCCCGGGGCAAGGTCGTGGCGCGTGGCACCATCGACGTCCAGCCGACGAAGCGTCCGTCCATCGAAGTGGACGAAGACCGCGTGAGGCGGCCTGGCACCAAGGTGGATCTGTTCTTCGACGACCTGTACCCCGGAGAGACCGGCAAGTCCTTCACGGCCCATTCCACGGCATTCACCTCGCCGGTCCACCTCGCGCACGACAAGGACTCCTGGAACAACACCCGCATTTTCAACGCCTTTGACGTGCCGTTGCCGCACACCCTCCACGACGGGGCATACGCGGTATGGGTGACCGATGCGGACGGGAAGCGGAAGGCCGAGACCCGGCTGAACGTCCGCTCGGCACGCCCCGGCGACGACGACTATCTGGGCAAGGCCGAGGGCCCGGCGTTCTTCGGCGAGGCGGGCCTTGTGCTCAACGCCCGGGCCAAGGGTTTCACGATCGCGGCGGGCAGGACGGTGCATGTCAGGTGGCAGGACGCCTATCCCGACCCCGGGGAGGAGGAGCGTATGACCGCGACGTCCCCGGCGTTCCAGGCCCCGGCCAAGCTGAAGTCCGATCTCCTCAAGGGCCATGAGATGGATGCCCCGACCTTCTGGGGTGCGGCGCGTATCAAGCCCGGCCTGAAGCCGGGCTCGTATCCCGTCACCGTCGTCAGCCACCGCGGGCGGGTGAAGAGGACCAGCTATCTCACCGTCACCCGGGGCCCCGCTCGCGACGGCGGTGACGAGGGAGTACCGACCGCCGTGTGGGCGGGTGCGGGCACCGGAGCCCTCGCTCTGGGCGCCGCCGCTGCGGTGCTGCTGGTCCGCAGGCGCAGGCGGGCGTCCCCCTCCTGACCCGGTGACCGGGTCCGCCGCCGTATGCCGTCGATCAGCTCGGCGCGTTGCCCGCCCAGGCCGGCACGCCACCGTAGTGCGGTCGGTGCGGCAGTTGAGCGGCCGCTTCGGAGAGCCCCGAAGCGGCCGACGAGCCGGTTCGGGCTTGTCTCACATCGGCCGAAAGCCGCGGTGCCGACGGCACGGTTGGGACGCCGGCACCGCGAAGCGGGCACCGGCATCAGCCCTGTTCGAAGCAGCGCTCCAGTTCGTCCAGGTCATAGAAGTAACTGCCCCTGCCGATCGGCCTGCAGGAGGGCTTGAAGGCGGTTTCCTTCTCGTTGTAGAGCATCCGCACCAGGTACCGCGTGCCCTGGAGGGTCGTCCTGGCGTACAGGTCCCACTGGATGTTCGCGCCCATCGGGGCGGCCTCGGCACCCCGCCAGGGGTTGTTCCGGTACGTGTAGGGGTCCTCCGTGTCCGCGCCCTTGGTGCTGCCGGGCAGGCCGAGCAGCACGGCGAGCGGCTCGATCTCCTCGGCGTGGGTGAAGCGGAGCACGGCGCCCTTGTCGCTGGTGCCGTCGGCCTTCGCCTTTACCTGGGCGAACAGGTCGTCGAGCAGAACGCCGGCCATCTTGTAGGTGATCGTGCGGCCCCGGAAGGCGGGACCCTTCTGGTAGAACTCCTCGGCGTCGTCGAGATAGGCGAACCACTCGGCGTCCCGGGGCGGGAGGAAGGAGCCCAGATCCACGTCGGGTGCCTCGACGCGCAGATCGGGGGCGGCGCTGCGGAGCTCGTAGAGCGAGCGGGAGAAGGAGATCCGGTCGTCGGTGGACATCGCCGCGGTGAAGGCCGGGGTGAACAGGCGCGAGGCGACGTCCCCGGCGGCCTTCGCGGTGGCGGGCCCGCCGTCGATCTCGGCGAGCACGGCGGTCAGTTGCGGGTCGTTTGCCAGGTAGGCCTGGTAGTCGGCGTTCTGCGGCTGCTTGTGGAAGTACAGCAGGTCCTTGTTGGTGACCGGGGCCCGGATCAGCGGGGCCAGCGCCGGGTCGCCGGCGGTCAGGCCGGCGGTGAAGGCGTTCGCGCTCGCCACGACGCGGGCCACGCCGGAGGTCTCGACCTCGATCGGCTCGCCCTTGGCGGTGATGTCCGCGAACAGGGACGGCAGGCGGCGTTGCATGCGCAGCGCGGTCTGCCGCTGCTCCTGTGCGCCGAGGCCGGCGAGATTGCCGTAGCCGATCGACGAGCCCGCGGTGAGCAGCGACTCCACCTGAGGACCGAGCCGCTTGCCCAGGTCGGTCAGCGCGTTGTGGTCCCGGGCGCTGCCGAGCACCGTGAGGACGGCGTCGCCGTCACTGCTGTCCGACATGGCGCGTGAGCCGTGGCGGGCCACGTTCTCCGTGAACACGGGGGTGAAGTCCTTGGGCACGGGCTGGTAGTCGGCCAGGCGTTCCTGCGGCGCGTACGGCGTCTTGGTCGTGTATGTCGTGTACAGGGACCGGTCGGCGTGCGCGGAGTCGGCGTGCGCCGGGAAGGCGGTGCCGGCCGGCGCAAGGGTTGCCGCCAGGACGGCGGCGGATGCGAGGACGCGTGTCATGCCGGTGTCCCTTCGGTGGTCATGGCGCACAGGCGTCACCGTACGGTGATGGTGACGGTTGCCGTACTGGTGGCGGCCGGAAGGCGGGTGGTGTCCACGGCCAGGTACTCGCCGTCGTCCTGCTTGCCGTTGGCCAGGATCTTGGCGTGCAGCACGTAGGGCGGGGTCGGCGTCGTGCCGGAGACGCCGTCGATGCCGAAGTCGCTGTCGTTGCTGAGGACGACGGTGCGTCCGCCGTCCCTTGTGGCGACGCCCTCGATCTTGTCGTGGCCGAAGAAGCCGCCGGTGGGGTCGAGGCTGCTGACCAGGCCGCCGAGGTCGAGGCGGAGGTTCTTGGTGACGGGGGTGATGCCCGCGGACTTCAGGGCGCCGGTCGCGGTCGCGGTGTCATCGGCGCCCACGTGGGCCTCGACCGTCTGTCGGGCCGAGCCGACGAGCAGCCCGCCCTTGGCCGCGTCGTACACGGCGCCCGGCACCGTGGCGGACGGGCCGATGTCCGTGGCCCCAGAGATGTCGATGGCGAACAGCTTTTTGCAGGCGCCGGGTTCGACGTTCCCGTCCCGTTCGTCGACGAGGAAGCGGGTGCTGCCGAGCGCGGTGATCTCACTGACCGCGCCGCTGTTCGTCCTGGGGTCGTCCAGCAGGTACGCGTACTCGTGCGTGGCGCGGGTGCGCAGGTCGTACCTGATGATGCGCAGCGCCGTGACGTTCTTGGCCTTGACGCCGCCCGGCAGGTCGGGCTGCTGGAGCGCGGACTGCATGATGCCGACGAGGGTGTGACCGTCGGGGGTGAGGGTCAGCCCCTCCATGCCCTTGTTCGGCACGCGGTTCGCCAGTTCGGCGGGGAGCGAGCCGTCGAAGGGGGACAGCCGCTCGATGGCCTTGCCGTCGCGGGCGAAGTGCGTGAGGTAGGGCCCGTACTCGTCGGACACCCAGAAGGTGCCGTCGCGCATGGCCGCCAGGCCCTCGGAGTCGTAGCCGTAGGGGGAGTGCGGAAGTGCGTTGCCGTTCAGGTCGAACAGGTTCTCGCCGGTGCTCGCCCGGGAGTTGACCAGTCCGTTGTACGGGGTGCCGTCGGCTGCGCGCAGCGGGATCGTCCGCTCCAGCACGGCTTTGGTGCCCTTCAGCCGGAATCTGCCGATCGCGGGGTCGAAGTCCGGCAGCGGCAGCACCTTTTCGCCGTTCGGCCCGTCGACGTTCGGGCCCCGGTCGGTGAGGCCGTAGAACTCGTCCTTGGATCCGGGCACCGGGTAGAGCGACGAACCGTACGCCCCCGCGGTGACGGGTATTCCGCCGATGACAGCGAGGGGCTTCAGGTGGCTCTGGTACAACCGTACCGCGTCGCTGATCTTGTAGGTGAAGGTGTCGGTGCCGTGGAAACCCGCGTCGGGGGCGTAGCGGAACGAACCGTCCTGGTTCAGTGTCAGCGAGCCGTGGGCGGTCTGCGTGTGCGCGACGAGTGTCGCCGGACTGCCGGTGTCGTCGGCCAGTACGCCATGCCGCGCACCGACGCTCAGCGTCTGCCCGGCGTGCGCTGTGTAGGTGTCGTCGCGCGCCCGGAGTCTCGGCGCCTTGGCGCTGGCCGGCCCCTTGGCACTGGCCGGACCCGTGCCGGCCAGGCACAGGACCACGGCTGTGGCCGCCGCGGTCGCGATTCCCAGACGGTTCATCGTCCCCTCCTCATCGCGCGTCACCATGGCGCGCGAGCGGAAGTCTGATCACTCCGCATGGCCGTGAGTGGGACAGCACGTACAGAGGTGGCAAAGCATGTCGACGAGTCTCAGTCCATCAGCGGTCCCTCACCTTGTGGACCGGGACTAATGAGCCACTCGTGGGGTCGGCTCGGAGCGCGTTTGAGATCTCGGGAACTCTGAGGGTCAGGTCGGCTGCCGGATGCCGGGAGCGTGGGAGCTCATGGCGAGCAGTTGCCCGCCGCACCGGACCCGGTGATCCTGTTCCTGGGCACGCTCAAGGCCGGGCGCGCGGCCTTCACCGCCCGCCACCCGAAGATCACCGTCGAGGCCGACGGCGCACGTGTCCTTGCAGCGTCCTGATGAAACCGCCGAGCCGTCGCAGCCCGCGGTATCAGCGGAGCGAGTAACTCCCATTCATGATGGGTCGGTTCACTACGGCGTATCACCCCACCGTGATCCCGTCACCTGGTGATCCTTGAACACGGACTCTGGTTGGCCCCCGCTGGCCCGCCGTCCCGGGACCGGCGGGCCAGCGCCTCGAATGGCGCCCTCGCGGGGTAAACGGAACGTACGCCTCCACGCGCCGGAGCGGAAGTCCCGCATCCATGTGCTGCACCTCACATTGGTTCGCGCAGGTCGGTCGCGGCCTCGGGGCATCGCGACCTCTCCGGAGGCGATTCCGTACGGCCGCCGTGGCTACGGCCTCGGAGCAGACCGCGCCTGTCGGGCCTCCCACGTGCCGTTCGGGACCCGTGAGCGGGCCGAGGGACCCGACGGCGCTGCCCGCGGCCGCACGTCGGCTGCTCGAGGAGAGTCCGCCACTCTTGCCGACGGCGTATTCGATCTGCGTGCCACGCCATTGGAAACTGTGCTGCACGAGCCCTGGACGGGGGCCGGCACAGGTCACCCGCGGACCGGTCCCGATGACGGACGCCGCGTCCTGGCGAAGAGTACGGAAGAGGAGACGCGGACTGCAGTCCGACCCCTCAGGCCGCGACGGGTGCGTCCCAGTCGATCCGGTGGTCGTACTGCCAGGCCATCTTCTCGGGGGTCGCGAGGCGGGCGAACAGCGGGAGGAGGGCGTCCCGCAGCACCCGGCCCACCGGCCCTGCGGCCTTTCCACTGTTGGTGCGCGCGGCCTGGGCGATCACCCCAGCCTGTGACCGAGGGCCGGCAGGGCCTCCTGCAGGAAGCGCACTCGGTCCCGGGCTCCACCGATGGAGTCGGCGCGCAGCTGCACATCGTCCGGACGCGGCTTCCCGCAACGGCTCGCTCCCATGGAATCCGCCCGAGCCCTCCATCGCCGCCCGCCGCGGAGTACCGGCGTGTGCGGGCCGCGAGGGGCCGGGCCGGTGCCATGCCACCCCAGGCCCGGCTCGTACCGCGACGGCCGAGGCACGGGTCCGGGCCCGAGAGCAGTGCCACTCGCTCGGGGTGAACCCGTCCGTCCCGGGGGCAAGGCGGGTGAACTTCTTCGACTGCTACGGGCTGAGATTGCTCCGTCGTGCACGGCGGCCGGGCACGGAGCTGGACGGACCGGTCTGGAGCGTGATCGCGAGCCAGCACGCCCAGCCGATGGGCTGCAGGGCCCAATAGCTGACGGCCCGGTACAGGAGCGTCGCGGCGATCGCCGGTCCGGGCCGCAGACCGTACAGAATGAGCAGTGCGGACAGGCTCGTCTCCACGATGCCGAGGCTGCCCGGGGTCAGGCGGAGGCTGCCGGGGATCTGGGTGAGGACGTAGGCGAGCAACAGGCTGTGCCAGGGCAGGCCGATACCGAACGCCCACAGACTGGCGGCCAGGCAAGCGACGTCGAAGACCCAGTTCAGCAGCGCGAACGCGAACGGTCGCAGCCAGGGCCGCAGGCCGGGCTGCAGGCTGCGGGCCTGTTCGACCAGCTGGGCGAGTGCCTCCTGGGCCTGCCGGATGCGGCGGGAGCGTATCCCGGCGTCCGTCCACGCTCGCCCCACCGCGTTGCGGAAGCCGGAGAAGCGGGATGCCCCGAAGACCGCCAGGGCGATCCCCAGGACCAGCAGCAGGCCGACCACCGGGAGCAGAACGGTCCGCAGCCCCGCCGGTCCCGCGGCGACCATGCCGACCACGAACAGGACGGCCAGCGCCAGCACCGACAGTCCACCGGCCACCACCAGCACGGCGACCGCGAGCACCTGCTCCACGCCCCGGCGGCGCAGCTGCCGGAAGACCCAGGCGGCAGAGAAGGCCGCCCCGCCGGGCAACGCACCGGCCACGGCATTGGCGGCCACCACGATCCCCGTCGTGCGCCGCAGGGCCCAGCGGAGCCCACCCATGCCCAGCAGCCAGCGGTACACCGCGGCAAAACACACGATCGACACCGCCTCGCACACCACGGCGACCGCCACCGGCAGCGGGTGTACCCCTGCGATGAGGTGGTAGGCCTGGGCCAGTTCGCGCCGCCGCAGGACGGCGACCAGGACCACGGCCGCAGCGAGGAGCACGGCCACCAGCCACCACAGCGGGCCCGGTCGCGCGGGACGCCCGTGCGCCCACTCGGCACCCCGCACCGCCTCGGCCTCCCGTCGCCCGGACATCGGCCATCACTCCCGACCGGCGGCGTGAGGTCTCAGGTACCGCAGGCCGGCGACGGGCTGGGCGGGTACGGCGTGCTCGCCGTGGTCACCCGGCATCGCGTTCCTGGTCCTGCGGGCCCACTCCAGGCGTATGCAGCCCGAAGATCACGGGACGGCCCCCGATGGCCACGGCCGCGTGCCCCGCGGAGCCTGCAGGCGGTCCGGTCTCCGCCACACCGAAAACCGGTCGCCCCCTGTGGCGCGCGAGGAGCAGCACGCCGCGGACCGCCATGCCCGTACCGATCGGGACGGCCACCACGGGCCCGAACCCCGCCCACGGCCCGGCGTCCTGGCCGCCGGTCCGCTGCCCTGCCGCCCCGGCGAGCGGCACGAACTCTGCCGGCTCACGGTCTTCGCCGATCACGCCTGGCGCCCCGTCCTTTCGTCCCGGTGCATGCGGCCCGCGCCCTCCAAGCCCTCCGCCTTGCGGCCGCTCGACGGTCCAGCCTCTGTTTCCACGGTAGAGCCGGGCAGTGCACCGGACCAGACGAACAGCCCGACCTCATGGGCCGTGGGGAGGCCTCAGCGGCAAGGACCGCGTCATCGAGTGTGAGGGAGGGGCACTTGCGGTGGGCGGAATGGTCGGCGGCGGGGACCTGCACATCGGGTCGTCGCCGCGGTGACGTGCCGCCGCGTCAGTCCGGCTCCATGTAGGGGCGGCGGAAGACCGGGGCCTGGCCGGTCCCCCACGGCCGTACGGCTGCCAATGCCTGGATGACCGCGGATTCCAGGGGACCACTGGTGTCGATCGTGACGGCCTCCGGCCACGGCGGCTCCTTCTCCGCCATGGCGGTGGCCACGTCGAGGTCGGCGTCCGACACTCCTGCGGCGCGCGTACTCAGACGGGCCGCCGACACATCACCCGGAACCCGGCAGTGCAGGGCCACCAGGTCGGCGCTGACGCGTTCGGCCATGCGCAGGGCCGCTTCGCGCTGTCCCGCGTCGGACCAGGTGGCGTCCAGGACGACCGACTCCCCGCTGGACAGCAGAGCGCGGGCACGGTCGAGCAGGGCCGTGTAGGTCCTGGCGGTCCACTCGGGGGTGTACAGACCTTCCCCGTAGCCGGCCGCGGCGGATTGCTCCGCCGGGAGGCCCGCCAGCTCCTTGCGGAGCCGGTCGCTGCTCAGCAGCGTGACGCCCAGACGATCGGCCAGTGCCCCGGCGAGCGTGGATTTCCCGCTGCCCGGAAGCCCGCCGACGAGGGTCAGGCCGACGGCCGAGGCGCGCAGGTGGCGCAGCGCCGTGGTGACCAGCCGCCCGGACGCCGTCTCGGCGCGGGGCGCGCCCTGACGGGCCTGGATCAAGGAAACCTTGGCGCGGACGAACGCGCGGTAGGCGACGTAGTGGTGCCACATGGAGGAGGGCGCGGGGTCGCCGGAGTATTCGCTGTACCGGGCGAGGAAGTACGCCGCGGCCTCGGAAGCGCCCAGTTGCTCCAGGTCCATGGCGAGGAAGGCGGCGTCGTCGAGACCGTCGACGTAGCGCAGGTGGTCGTCGAATTCCAGGCAGTCCAGGACGCGGGGGCCGTCGTCGAGGCAAAAGATGTCCTCGGCGAGGAGGTCGCCGTGGCCGTCGACGATCCGCCCTTGCTCGATTCGGGTGTCGAACAGTTGCCTGCGACCGGCGAGATAGCGACGCACGAGCCGCTCGACCTCGTCCACGCCGTCGGGCGGAACGCCGTTCCCGGCCAGGGCCCGGACCTGGGCGAAGCTGGCCTCCCAGCGCGAGGACAGCGCGTCCCGCGTGCCTTGTTCGTCCACTTCCCGGCTGCGGGGCGCGTCTGCGTGGCGCGTGGCGAGTTGCCGGGCGACGGCCCGGAGGACATCGTCGACCGCGGCCCCTTCCCGCACCAGCCAGGAGAGACGGCGGTCCGTGGGCATGCGGCGCATCACCACGAGCGGTTCGGGTGCGTCGGCTTGCGGGCTGCGGACCTCTCCCACGCCCAGGTAGACGTCGGGGGCGAAGCGGCGGTTGAGAGCGACTTCCCGTTCGCAGGCAGTCCGGCGAGCCGCCGCGGTGGTGTAGTCGAGGAATCCCAGATCGACCGGTTTCTTGAGCTTGTAGGCGCGCTCGCCGACGAAGAACAGGATCGCGGTGTGGGTCTCGCGGACCTCTGCACGTGGGGGCGGGGGCGTGTCGGGCCCGGTGCCGGGCCGGAGCACGGACGCGTCGCTCTGGTGCGGCGGCATCGTCGCCTCCCTGTGCCGGCTCGGCTCAGTCATGGGGGACGACGGCGACGGGGCAGCGCGCGTGGTGGATGGCGGCCTGGGCCACGGAGCCGAGGCGCGGCGCCAGGGCAGGACGGTGCTTGCGCCGGCCGACGACCAGCACCCCGGCGCCCTCGGCGGCCCGTACGACGGTCTTGGCGGCGCTTTCGAGACCGACGCTGCCGGCAACTTCCACGCGCGGGAACTTCTCCCGCCAGGGACGAAGCGCCCGCGTCAGGTGGCTCTGCGCGTCCTGCCTGATCTCTTCGGTGATTCCGTGGTCCATGCCCCACGGAGCATGTGCATGCAGCGGCACGCCTCGGCCGTGGACGGCCCGAAGTGGCGCGCCCCGCGCCGCAGCGGTGACGAAGGCGAATTCGAGCAGGTCGTCGCAGGGGCCGTGCAGTTTCAGCGCCACGACTACGCCTCCTGCCGTACTCGGTGTGGGCGGTGGCCCGTCTTCGGGGGGTTCGGCACGGACGAGGACCACCGGCCGCTCGGCCCGGGCCACGACGGGCATGCTGATGTCGCCCAGGAAGTAGCTCTCGACAAGCTCCAGCCCGCGCGAACCGAGCACGAGCATCTCGGATTCCGATGCCGCTCGGAGCAGTGCGTTCTGGGCGTCGTCGGCGACCAGGTCTCCGACGATGGAGAGGCCCGGGTGGCTCGCTTGGAGCTCCTCCCGGGCGTTGTGCACGATCCGCTTCGGCCAGTAGTTCTGATCGATCTCCGAGGGGACGCGGGTCGGTTCCGGCACCAGGAGGGGCCACGCGTGCAGCAGGCGCAGCGTCAGCTTGCGCCGCTCGGCTTCGTCGGCGGCCCAACGAGCGGCGGCAAGGCTCTCGGGTGAGCCGTCGAGCCCCGCGGTGACGACTGGTTCCATGGCGACGGCCTCCGTCTCGTGAAGAGCTGGAATGACGGTGAACGGGTCCGCCTGTCCAGACAGCGCCGGCACGCCATGCACGGCCGCTTCCCTGATTCGAGGATTACCCCAGAGCTTCCTCCGGCGCATGCGGACCCGTGTGGGGCGGGTGTCGCACAGTGGGAACGGCGGCTGTCGCCGCCCGGGCGTCTTGCCATCGCCTCCGGCGAGCGGATGGAGACCGGGCCTGAACAGGGTCTACTCGGGTTTCCCGAAGCCGCTGACGGCCAGGGCGAGGAAGGCGGCCGCACAGGCGCAGACGATGCCCAGCTCCGCGGCGAGCAGCAGTTGGTATCCGAAGAGCGTTACTCCGGTGGGGAATCGGGCCCGGGCACTGGAGGGCATGTGCTGCGCGGCGAAGACCAGATGGCGGAGCGGATCGACGGCGCAGGTGAGCGGATTGATCCGAGTCATCACGGCCTGCTCGCCGCACCTGGTAGCCGGCGGCGTTGAGCCGGGCGGCGGCATGGGGGTTGTCGGCGGTCACCAGGTCGACGGTGTCGGCGCCGGCGCGGCGCTTGAGCTCGTCGGGTGTGCAGCATCACGCGGGCGATCTCCAGGCGGCGCGCCATCCCACCGGAGAAGGCGGACACCAGGTCGTGCCGCCGCCCCTCCAGCGCCACCAGCCGCAGTACCCGGTCGATCCGCGGTTCCACCTGGGCCCGCGGCACGTGGTGGAGCACGGCGTGAAAACGCAGGTTCTGCTCGGCGGTCAGCTGGTCGTCCAGGGTCTGCTCCTGGAAGACCAGCCCGATACGGCGGCGCACGGACCCGGGCTGCCGGGCCACGTCGAACCCCGCGACCGAGGCCCGCCCCGCGGAGGGCCGAACCTACGGGCCGAACGACCCACCCACTCACGCAACGCAACCCCTCCCCGCCCCGCTCCTCCCCCACGGTCAAGATCTATTACGGGCGGCCTTGCGGTGGGGCGCACGCCGGGAGCCGCCGTCGGTGCCTACGCGCCGCAGGGGTGGGTTCCTGCTGCCAGGCAGCAGGAACCCACCCCTGCGTCAGGGTCCGCTGCTCAGGCGTGGGCGCAGATCGCGTACACGCTGATGCCGACGGTGGAGTAGCCGTCCTGGCGGCCGAGTCCGATCCAGCCGGTCCCGTCGTCGGTGGGGAAGCTGCCGACCAGGATCGCGTGGTTGCCCTGGGCTTCGGCGCCGCCGCCGATGACGCGCTTGCCCGCCGGACAGTGGACGGTCCGGCGCTGGAAGTTGGGCACGTTGGCGTTGGGGAGCCTGACGATCTGGTAGCCGTCCATGGCGCCTGCCCGTGCCGGTGCCTTGGCCGCGGCAGCCGGGCCGGTGGCGGTCTCGCTGGTGGTGGCCTGAGCGGCCCAGCCGACTCCGGACACCAGGGCCAGTGCCAGAACGCCCGCGCCGACCGCCTGCTTGCCTCGCATACGTATGTCCTTTCGTCCCGGAGGCCCCTGGGAAGGGGAGTCCTCTCGGTGGCCATCGTCTCGGGTACTGATCAGCGAAGAGGTGGGTAATCCACTTAAACGCCACGATGGTGCGAACATGGGGCATAGAGGGCGTACGTGATCGGCGGGTGCCCTGACGTCGGCGCACCGAATTGCATCGGCCGCGCCCACGGGAACCAGCCAACGCGCCCACGGGAATCCGGACGGCCAAGTACCGAGTGGATCGCCCATCGGCTGGGCCCGGTGGTTCCATGGGGGCCGGGGTGGTTGTTTCAGGGGCGGGTTGCGGGGGGTGTCCAGGCTGCTTCGGCCGCTTGTGCGGTGGGGTGGGTGGGGAAGACCTGGTCCAGCCCGACGATGCCGAAGATGCGGCTGATGTGGTCGGGGACTTCTGCCAGGGCGATGCCTGCCTGGGCGGCGAGGGCGTGGTTGCGGGCGGCGATCAGGGCGGTGATGCCGCTCGAGTCGCAGAAGGTGATGCCGGCCAGGTCGATGACGAGCTGCTGACCTGCCTGAAGTGTCAGCTGGGGCAGGAGTCCGCGTACCTGGGAACAGCTGTTGTAGTCGAGTTCTCCGGTCAGTTCGATGACGGGCCCGGCGGGGGTGGTTCGGGTATGGAGGGTGAGGTGAGTCACGGCTGCTCTTCACTGGTGGGTCGGGGCACGTTGATCGCGAGGACTGCGGTGTCGTCGTCGACGCCGCTGCCGAAGGTGTCGAGCAGCCCACGGATCGCGGCGACGGCGCCGGAGGCGGTGGTGGGCGCAAGAGCCTGGGCGAAGGCGAGGAGGGCTTCGTCCCCGTAGCGGTCGTCGTTGCTGTTTTGAGCCGTGCGGGCCTCGGTGAGGCCGTCGGTGTGAAGCAGCAGGGTGTCGCCGGCCTCGAGCCGGATGGTGGTGGTGGCGATGTGGGCGTCGGGCAGGACGCCGATGAGCTGTCCGCCGGGGGTGGGCAGGTAGTCGGCGGTTCCGTCCGCGCGCATGAGCAGGGCCGGGGGGTGGCCGCCGCTGGCCAGGGTGATCCGGAAGCCGCCCTGATCGGTGTCGGGGGTGAGCAGTCCGAAGATCACGGTGCAGAACCGCGGGTCGTGGCCGTTGTACTCGTGGTTGAGGACTGTGTTGAGGTTGCTCAGGACTGCGACCGGATCGGGGTCGTAGACGGCGGCGGCACGCAGGGTGTACCGGGCCAGAGAGGTGACCGCCGCGGCGGCGGCGCCCTTGCCGCATACGTCGCCCAGGAAAAGTCCCCACGTCCCGGCGGTGAGGGGGAAGAGGTCGTAGAAGTCGCCGCCGACCATGTCGGTGGAGGCGATGTGGTAGTGCGCGGCCACGTCCAGGCCGGGCACGCTCACCAGCGCCGGAGGCAGCAGGGTCTGCTGCAGGGTGGCGTTGAGGCGCTTGAGTTCTTCGCGTTCGCGTTCTGCTTGCCGGCGGGCGCGCAGCAGTTCGGTTTCGTAGGCGCGGCGGTCGCGGGCGTCGAAGACGGTGGTGCGGATCAGCAGCGGCTGCCCGTCGCTGCCGGTCTTGACCGTGGAAGTGACCAGCACGGGCAGACGGCTGCCGTCGGCCGCCTTGAGTTCCAGGGCGATCCCGCTGATCTCGCCCTGCATGCGCAGCAGCGGGCCGAAGTGGGTCTCGTGGTAGAGCCGGCCCCCCACGGTCAGCAGATCGGAGAACGTCTTGTGGCCCACCAGGTCGTCGTGGGCGTAACCGAGCCAGCCCAGCAGCGTCGTGTTGATCTTTGCGATCGTGCCGTCCAGCAGGGTGGAGAGGTAGCCGCACGGCGCGTGCTCGTACAGATCCTCGGCGCTGTCCTCCAGCAGCGCGGAGAACGCCGCGTGGTCGGCACCGGGCGGTTCCCCGGGAACCGGATGCTCGCCGCTGTCGCCGTCGCTGGTCTTGGACATCATCGCGGGGTACCGACGAAGTCGGTGATCGCGGCAGCCGTTTCCTCCGGTGCGGCGAGCTGGGGGCAATGCCCGGTCGCGTTCAGGGTGACCAGCCGGCTGCCGGGAATCCGGGACTGCACGAAGGCTCCGACCTCCGGGGGCGCGATCGCGTCGTTGGAACACTGCGCGACCAGAGCGGGAACGGTGACCTTGGCGAGGTCTTCACGGTTGTCGGACAGGAACGTGACACGGGCGAATACGCGGGCGATGTCCGGATCGGTGCGGCAGAAGCTGTTGGTCAGTTCCTCACCCAGTTCCGGCCGCTCGGGATTGCCCATGATCACCGGGGCCATGGCGCCTGACCAGCCCAGATAGTTCGCATCCAGCGAACCCAGGAGCTCATCGATGTCCTCGGCGCTGAACCCGCCGCGATAGCCGGCGGCCGGGTCGTCGATGAAACACGGCGAAGGGGCGAGCAGCACCAGGCCGGCGAATGCCTCCGGCTCCCGCGCCGCGGCCAGGACGCCCATCATCGCGCTCACCGAGTGCCCCACGAACGTCACCGGGCCGAGCGCCAGCTCACGGCATATCTCCAGCACGTCCTCGGCGTAGCCTTCCAGCGTGGAATAGCGTTCCCTGCTCCACGCCGACAGATCGGAGCGCCCGGCTCCCACGTGGTCGAACAGCACCAAGGTGAAGTTGCGTTCCAGCAGCGGTTCCACCAGCCGCCACAGGTTCTGATCGCATCCGAACCCGTGCGCCAGCATCACCACCGGCCCCCCGGCCCGGCCGGACACCGTCACATGATTCCTGCTCCGCACAGTCATCCACACATCCTCGCAGACTGCTTCCTTCACACTCGCGGCGCCAATCGTGCTGGTCACACCCTGTGCAATCGCGGCAACAGCGGGCGTCTCCTCACGCGGGGCTCGCGCCCGAATACCCGGGGCGGCAGGGACGGGCCCGCAGACGGTGTCCGGGATCCGCCGTGGCGCTGCCCGGTCGGCTCTCCGGTGCGTGGTCAGTGGGCGATGCCACGCCTGTCCGGACGGTGGCGCCGCCCGGCCGGCCGGGCCATGACCGACCGCGTGTGCTCCCGTGTTCCGGCGCTTCACGTCTGCTCACTTTGCTGCGACCGCTCTGGCCGAGGGGCCGTCAGGGTGCTGCGGGCACATCCGAGCGCGACCCGTCAGCGACACCGGCGGGCGTTGAGCCGGGCGGCCTGGCGCGTCAGGTGGTCGCGCTCGGCGAGGTTGGGTGCCTTTCGGGCCGCCTCGGCGTACAGCAGTGCCGCCGTCGCCAGGTCGCCGTCGCGCTCGTGGAGGTACGCCGCCACCGCGTCGTGGCGGGGCAGTGAGTCGTCCAGCGCCGCGAGCGCCGTCAGACCGGCGCGCGGTCCGTCGGCCTCGCCGACGGCCACCGCGCGGTTGAGCCGGACGACCGGGCTGCCGGTCAGGCGCACGAGCTCGTCGTACCACTCGACGATCTGCACCCAGTCGGTCTCCTCGGCGGTGGGCGCGTCGGCGTGGAGTGCCGCGATGGCGGCCTGGGCCTGGAACTCGCCCAGCCGGTCGCGGGCGAGGGCCGCCTGCAGGATCTCGACGCCCTCGGCGATCGACCCGGTGTCCCACCGGCCGCGGTCCTGCTCGGCGAGCGGCACCAGGCTGCCGTCGGGCGCGGTCCGGGCGGCGCGCCGGGCGTGGTGGAGCAGCATGAGGGCGAGCAGCCCCGCCACCTCGGGGTGGTCGATCGCGGCCGCGAGCTGCCGGGTGAGCCGGATGGCCTCGGCGGCGAGGTCGATGTCGCCGGAGTAGCCCTCGTTGAAGACCAGGTAGAGGACGCGCAGCACGGTGGCGACGTCGCCGGGCTGGTCGAACCGCACGCCGGAGACGGTGCGCTTGGCCCGGCTGATGCGCTGTGCCATGGTCGCCTCGGGCACCAGGTATGCCTGGGCGATCTGGCGGGTGGTCAGCCCGCCGACGGCGCGCAGCGTGAGCGCGACCGCGGACGACGGTGTCAGCGACGGGTGGGCGCACAGGAAGTAGAGCTGGAGCGTGTCGTCCACCGCGGGCGCGGGCCCGGGCGCCGGCTCCTCGTCGACGAGGGCCTCACGACGGCGGCGGGCGGCGTCCGCGCGGGTCGCGTCGAGGAACCGGCGCCAGGCCACGGTGACCAGCCAGCCCTTCGGGTCCCGCATGGGGTATACCCTGCTCGAAGAGCCTGGGCAGGGGTCGGCCGGCCAGACGCGGACCGCCTCGAGAAGCGCGTCCTGCACGGCGTCCTCGGCCGCCGCGAAGTCGGCTCCGCGGCGGACGAGGATTGCGAGCACGCTCGGCGTGAGGCTCCGGAGCAGGGCCTCGTTCATCTGGGAGCTCACTCCGTGATGGTGGGCGGCGCGGCCAGGAACGGGCGCACCTCGAGCCACTCGTGGATCGGCTTCCCGCCCGCCCCAGGGGCGGCCGACAGTTCCCCGGCCAGCTCGATGGCGCGCTCGTAGCTGTCGACGTCGATCACCATCCAGCCGGCGATGAGGTCCTTCGTCTCGGCGAACGGACCGTCGGTGACCGGCGGGCGCCCCTCACCGTCGTACCGGACGAACGTCCCCTCGGGGGCGAGAGCCTGACCGTCGACGAACTCTCCCGTCTCCTCGAGCCGGGCCGCGAAGTCGTGCATGTACTGCATGTGGGCCGAGATCTCCTCCGGCGTCCACTGGTCCATCGGCACGTCATTGACCGCAGCCGGGGCCCCGCGGTAGTGCTTGAGCAGCAAGTACTTGGCCATCGTCGTTCTCCTCGGTGCTGGTGCGACCCATTGTGGTCGCGTTCACTGCTGGGACGGAGCCGGTCACGGGTTCTCGACATCGCCGTCCGATTTTTTTGGCTCTCGTAGATGAGCCTGGTAGGGCGGGTTCTTCCTGCAGCACCGGGCAGGCAGCCCGGTGGGTTGCTCTGTCCGGGCGCCTCCTTCGCGACTCCGGCCCGTCGCGGCTCGCTACGTGCGTGATTACGGGATGCGTCAGGGCGAGGAGGGCGTGGTGGACACGGCGGCGTACGAGACCACGCGGGCCTCCGAGCGCTTGCGCTGGGCCATGGGGCAGGACCACCGAAAGTACGTACGTGGCGTCTACGCCGCCACTGCGATCGCGGTGCCGGAAGCCGTCGTGCACTTCGCCCACCGAGGTGGGTACGGACTCGAGGACGCGTCACTGCGCGAGGCACTGTTCGGGCCGATCGCATCGGCTTCCCACTCGTCCTCTGGTGGAGACGGCGGGGGCGGTGGGGGCGGGGGCTGCGGTGGAGGTGGCGGATGCGGAGGTGGATGCGCAGGATGAGGGCCGAGGCAGATCCGCTCGGGTGCGCCCCGGCGTCAGACGGCCCGCAGGGTTCTGGGACCGCGGCCAGTGGCGTGATCGGCATCTGAAGGAACCCGTCGCCCTCCTACGGTGCGCGGACGGCGGATTCGGTGGTTCCCCCGTCAGCGCCCTCCATCGCCCGCATGGCCCCAACGGACGCGCACGTCCTGGCATCGGACGGCAAAGTGTTGATGCAGGCTCCAGGCAGCAGCTTCCCTCGTTGCACCGTGCCCCCCCAACAGCATGCGGTCAGGAACAACGAACACCATCGGGATGAAGACCTACCTCTGGCGTGCTGGGAGGATCCGTGCACCACAAACCGTTGAGCAAGATCGCAAATGAGCTCTTGCGTCTGCGCCACGACTCGTCGCGCACCTCACAAGCCCGGTCGGCGCCCAGCGGTTTCGGCTTGGACGTGGCACTGGTCGGCGCCTTCGTCGCCGGCACGCTGGATCCCCAGAGCGAGGCAGCACTCGCCGACCAGATGGCGCAGCTCCTGCCGTTCCACGGGGTTCTGCCCAACTCGACCACCGAGTCCATGGCGCAGGTGATCGACCACCTCGGTGGTCAGCGTGAACTGATGGCCTGGCTGGACCGGCACCCGGGCCCGCCACGGCTGACGGCCCGGCTGTACGTCCTGATGGGGCTCCTTGATGAGTTCAGCGAAAGGCCGGCCGTTGTCACCGCCCTGCGCGAATCCCGGGAGCAGACCCCTTATCCCCCGGGCCTCAAGGGCCACCTGGTACCGGAAACCGACGACGAGACCCTCGGCGGCCTCGCCTGCAAGATCGAAGAGCTGCTCGGAGACGGCCGGAAGGAAGACGCCGTTGAGCTTGCCCTCGCCGCTGCCTCCTGGCTTCACCAGGTCTCGCCGCGCGCGGAGCAACTCGACCCCGGTGTCGGTGACATGGGCGATCTGATGGACCATGTCCGCCAGGACATCCGCACCGCAGCCGCCGAAGCCTGAGCATCGCGTATCGAACGCGGGTGACCAGACAGACGAGGAAAGGGCGAGGCTAGGGGTGGAGTGCTCGACGCAGCGCTTCGATGGCCAGCGTGCGTGCGACGACGGTCGCCTTGGAGTCGCGGAGGCTGTCGAGCATGAGGAAATCATGCACCATCCCCAGCACCCGTACCGCTGTGACGTCCACCCCCGCCTCGCGCAGCTTGGATGCGTAGGCCTCGCCTTCGTCGCGCAGTACGTCGGCCTCGTCGGTGATGACCAGGGTGGTGGGAAGACCGCGGAGTTGCCCGATGTCGGCCCGCAGCGGCGAGGCATGGATTTCGGCGCGCTGTTCGGGGTCGGTGGTGTAGGCGTCCCAGAACCACTTCATTCCGTCGCGAGTGAGGTAGTAGCCGTCGGCGAACTGCTGGTATGAGGGGGTGTCGAAGTTGGCATCGGTGACCGGGTACAGCAGCACCTGAGCCGCCAGGCGAATATCGCCGCGTTCCTTGGCCATCAGTGCGAAGACGGCGGACATGTTGCCGCCGACCGAATCGCCGCAGACCGCCATCCGGGAGGCGTCGAGGTTCCGCTCCCCGCCGTTCTGGATGATCCACTTTCCGACCGCGTAGTTCTGCTCGATCTGAGTGGGGTACTTCGCCTCGGGGGCCAGGTCGTAGACCGGGAAGACCACCGCGGCGTCCGATCCGACCGCCAGTTCCCGGACCAGTCGGTCGTGAGTCTTCTCGTCGCCGAACACCCATCCGGCGCCGTGGATGTACAACACCACCGGCAGGGTTCTCGTCGCTCCCCTGGGGCGGATGACACGGGCGCGGACCTGGCCGTATTCTCCCGCGTCGACGCTCACCCACTCCTCGTCCACGGCGGGCTTGGCCACCCCCCTGCCCGCCTGGAGATCATCGAGGATCTCGCGGCCGTTCTCCGGGGAGACTTCGTAGATGCGCGGGTGCTGCGAGGTGGCATCCGCCAGATCCTTGGCCGCGGCCTCCAGGACTGGGGTCGAGAGGGACGGAGAAGTGGGCATGGTACGCCTCCTGCCTCAGGAATGCGGTCATGACGGCCGGCCCGAACCACCTCCCATCGTCTCTCGGCAGCGCATCGCTGCAACTTCGGGCAAAGGCGTGGAGCGTGTGCCTTTCCGCCCCGGCGGTTTCGTCGTGCGGCGCGCGGCGAGAGCGGCACCGGACCCCGGCCGTGACCTACTCATGGCGCCGTCTCCGCCAACGGTCAGCCGGAGAGTTTCACAACGCGGGAGACCCCGATGACCCTGCCCTTCGCATTCAGCGCCCGGACCTTGAAGTACGGTCCCGGGTTGGGTGTGGTGACGGCGGTCTCGAATCCGGACCGTGGGACGTGCCTGGCGACGACCGAGAGAGAGTCGGGGTCGGATCCGGCGAGTACCTGCCATGCTCTGGTCTGCGTCGAGCCGTTCCAGGAGGCATAGACGACGCTGCCCCCGCCGCCGGACCGTGCCGCCGCACTCGGTGGGTAGTAGGGCGTGCCGATCCATTCGTTCCGCAGAGCGCGGTACGAGATGTCGGAGCCCGGCAGCTTCGCGTCGTAGAGCAGGTTCTGCGCGCCGTGGCCCTCGGTGTTCCCCGCACCCGCGTACTCCGAATAGTACGGGCTCTGGCCCCACCCGATGAACTCGTCGCCGTTGGAGAGGGCCTGGGTGTTTCCCTGGGTCGGCGAGTACAACGGCGGCTCGTGGTAGTAGGTCTTGACCGTCGTCGCCCTGTGGCTGCGGAAGTCAAGGTTGAGGATCAGACCGTGTGACTGTTGTTCGGGTGCGCCGTCGGGCAGGTCGCAGCAGCCGTCGTCGAACATGCTGATCCGGTTTCCCGGCCGGAATCTGGCATCGTGCTGCCAGTAGAAGTCCGCGTTCGGGCCGAAGGTGAAGTCGCTTTTCTTACCACCGATCTGATAGCGAATCTTCCCGGATTTCTTGGCGACGTTGTAGATGGCCCACATGTTCCGGGCCGAGATCAATAGGCGGCCGTCGGCCCCCTCGTCGACGGAGTTGATGTGGAAGGCGTCCCACACTCCGCCGGACGACGATGCGCTGGAGGCTGCCTCCTCGGAATCGGCGGGGTCGATGTGGTCCAGCGCGTTCCACGAGTAGAGAAGCCTCCCCGTGGCCAGGTCGACCTCCTGGACCTCGCTGTTCTCGATGGCTCCGTTCTTCGGACCCCCATAGGGCGTGAGATCCATGGGCACCGGTCTGGATGCGATGAACAGGGCCGTGCCCCTGCGGGTCAGGGTGAATTCGTGCTCGTCCGGGTAGTAGCCATGATGGGCGAAGACCGTCTTGAGCAGGCGGTAGTGGGTGTCGTAGATGTAGTAGCAGCCGCCCGGTTCCGGCGCACCGGCCGGCAGGTTCGTATACGCCGGGGGAAGCGCGAGGGTGCCCTGCCACCAGGTCAGCACCGGTTGTCCCCGGCCTCTGCGGCCGCCGTAATAGGTCTGGACCTTGAAGTCGGCGTTCTGGAGGTTCGTTGAAGGCAGTGGGCGGAACCAGACCGGATCACCGGAGTTGTCGTTGACCAGTGCCCCGGTCTGGCCGACCATCTGGTCCGCGCTGAACGGGGCGACGAAGATACTGCCGGGAGCCGTCCCCGGTTTGTGCGCGGTGACGGACACCCGCATGGGGTGAAGGCCCGGCTCGGAGACAAAACTCCACACGTCGCTGCCCGACAGGATCGGGGGTGGAGTACTTTGCGACGGAGGGAAGGGGGTCGTCGCGCAGAGGCGGGACGCACCCCCTTGCGAAGTCGCCGCGGCCGTCGGCATGCAGCTTGAGAAGACACACCCCGCAGCGAGCACGCAGGCCCCGGCGGTGCGACGGGCCCTTCTCCGTGTCCGGTGAGCCCGCGGCTGTCGCGTCGCCATTGCCGACCTCCTTGGCACCCGGAACCCTTCTCCGATGGCGGTGCCGCTCGTCGCCCAACGTCCTGTTCGGTTCGCCCCTCCGATCCGGAATGGTCAGGACCGGGAGTTGCTCCTCGGGTGACGGTAAGCGGAGAGGATGCCTGCGACCGCCCAAAGCCACGCAGGTAGGCCATACGGCGGGCGCGGACTCACCCGGACATACGACAGAGCCATCGCTGCTCTGCCTGTTCCCCCGCCCACCGGAGCGCCAGGGGCAGGCCAGTACAGGGCGAACGCTCCGCGCCAGTCAGATCAACGGCTGCGGTTTCTGCGCCGACATGCACACCAAGGACGCCGCGCACTCCGGGGAGACCTCGACGCGCCTCAACCTGGTCGCGGCCATGAGGGGGGCCACGGTGTTCACCGATGCCGAACGCGCCGCCCTGGAGCCGGCCGAGCAGGGCACCCGCATCGCGGACGCGGCCGGTGGCGTCACCGACGAGGCCTGGGCGAATGCCGCCAAGCACTACGACGAGGACCAGCTCGCCGCCCTGGTGTGCGCCTTCGCTCTCATCAACGCCTTCAACCGCGGAAACGTCATCGTCCAGCAGCCCGCCGGCGACGACCAGCCGGGCAGGCTCCGCTGACGGGACGGCCGTGGCCTCCGGTGTCGTCCGGCGGCAGCCACACACCCGGGCACCGCTTGGCGGAGCCCGGGGCTCCCACCGGGCGCGCCGGTGCTTGCATCGCCGTACCAGAAGGTCGCCGAGACACTGCGGTTGGGCGGACGTCCGGACACTCCCACAGGACTTGGAGCGCCGTGCGCAGTCAAAGGACGCTTGAGGCGTGAACGAGACCCGCGAGGTGGCGGTCCGAACCCATCTGCTCCCGCGTCGAGTTGGCCGTTGACGCACCTGGGCGACCGCATGCGTGATCGATGTGTGCAGAAAGGCACACCAACTTTCCTTCCAGGTTCCTCCTTCTTTCAATCAAGGTGAGGAGCTGCTGTTTCACTGCCGGGTTCCATCCCAAGTGAGGGGATTGCGTGGAGAGCGGGGCGCAGGAGGGGTGTCCGCCGCACACCACGGGGTTGATCTGTTCGCGACAAGTCGGCACGCTCCGATAACACGCCAAGTGCCTGACGCCTGGCGTTCAACCCCCCACTCATCCCCCCACATCACGAGGAGACCCCTCTTGACGGCGCATCACAAGCGAACGGGAAAGGCGAGGATCGCCACCGCGATCGCCTCCGTTGCAACGGTCATCGGTACTGCCCTGTATGTGTCCCCTGCCGCCCAGGCGCAGCAGCCCGCCGAAGGAACGGTCTACGGCCTGCATGCCGAAGGTGCGGTCGCCGGAAGCTTCGTCGTCCTGCTCGACCACAGTGCCTCACCCGCTCAAAAGGCGCAGTTGGCTGCGCAGTACGGCGGCAAGCTCAGCCGGACCTACGGTTCGGCGGTCAACGGGTTCTCCGCCACCAGCCTCACCGAGACCGAGGCCAAGCGGCTGGCCGCCGACCCCGCGGTCGCCACGGTGGAGCAGAACAAGACGTTTCACACCGAGGCCACCCAGGACAACCCGCCCTCCTGGGGACTCGACCGCATCGACCAGACCGACACCGCCGGCGACCACAAGTACACCTACCCCGACAAGGCCGGGGAGGGAGTCACCGCGTACGTCATCGACACCGGGGTGCGCATCAGCCACAAGGACTTCGAGGGCCGCGCCAGCTACGGATTCGACGCAGTCGACAACGACGGCACAGCGGACGACGGCAACGGCCACGGCACCCATGTCGCGGGCACGATCGCCGGAACCGCCCACGGCGTAGCCAAGAAGGCCAAGATCGTGGCAGTCAGAGTTCTCGACAACAACGGCTCGGGCACCACCGAGCAGGTCGTGGCCGGCATCGACTGGGTGACCAAGAACCACAAGGGGCCCTCGGTGGCCAACATGAGCCTGGGCGGAGGCGCCGACCCCGCCCTGGACGCGGCGGTCAGCAAAGCCATCGCCTCCGGCGTCACGTTCGCGGTCGCGGCCGGGAACGAATCCACCGACGCCGCAAAGGGCTCACCCGCCCGCGTGCCCGAGGCCATCACCGTCGCCTCCAGCACCAACAGCGACGCCCAGTCCGACTTCTCCAACTACGGTTCCGTGGTCGACCTGTACGCACCGGGGTCGGACATCACCTCCGACTGGAACGACAGCGACCAGGCGACCAAGACGATCTCCGGCACCTCCATGGCCACACCCCACGTCACCGGAGCCGCTGCCCTCTATCTCGCCGGCCACCCGGATGCCACACCGGCTCAGGTCGCCTCGGCACTGACCGGTGCAGCCACCGGCGGAAAGATCACCAACCCCGGCAGTGGAACGCCCAACAAACTGCTGAAGGTGACCGACTAGGCCCTCAACGCACGTGAAGGAAGAAGAGCGCTTCCCGGCGGCGCCAGACCGGCGCCGCCGGGTTCTCTTCGCAACGTGGCCGGCCCCCGTCCCCTCGGCACCCGCGTGCCCGTGGGGGCCATTCCGGGCTGCGACCGGGAAGCAATTCCCCCGAACGCAGAGTTCGCCTGCAGCACCTGCAGCACCTGCAGCACCGCGGCACGCCGACGTGAAGCGCGACGGCGGGCCGTGCACCGCGGTCCGGGGGTTCGACCCGCCGCACGACCCGCCCGGCTCGGCGTCAGGTGCCGGTACGGGCGCCGGCGATGTGGAAGTTGAAGTCGGCGTGGCCGAGCGTGCCCCACAGGCGCAGCCAGACCGGCAGCAGCATCTCGGTGCCGCGCGCGGAGCTGATGTCCCCGAGGTCGATCACGCTCTCCCGGGGCCAGCCGAACTCGACCAGGCGCTCGGTGACGAGCTTTCTTGGCCTCGGCGTCGTTGCCGGAGACGAAGACGTTGTGCTCACCAGCCACCCGGGAGGGGTCGACCATGACCCGGGCGTTCATCGTGTTGAGGGTCTTGACGACCTTCGTCTCGGGGAACGCGCGCTGGATCTGCTCGCCGAGGCTGTCGGTGTTGACGGGGCTCAGGGACGGCGGCATGCCCTGGGAGAAGTCCAGGGGGTTGGCGACGTCCAGGAGGATCTTGCCCGCCAGGTTGTCGCGGCCTGCGGCCTCGAGCGCCATGAGCGAGCCGGTGCCGGCCGTGGTGTTCACCACCGCCTCGCCAAAGGCCGCGGCGTCCGCGAAGGGCATGAGACGAATCTGCGCGTGCCCCTCGAGCCACTGGGCGATGGGCGGGTTGCCGTAGGCATCCGGCTCGGTGCGGGCCAGCGTGGCCTCGACGTCGCGGGTGCCGATGACCACCTCGTGGCCGAGGGAAACGAGCTTTCCGGCGATGGTCCGGCCGACGACGCCGGTGCCGAGAACTGCGTAACGCATGAGAGGCAGGGTCCTTTCGAAGGAGTGCTGGTACCGGGGCGCGGTCCTGTGCGCGGCACCTTCACCGAGGTAAAACTAAACCGAGCGGTTCGGTATTTCAACCCGGTAGACTGACCGCCATGCGCACTACGGACAGGGGCGACTGCCCCGGCACCGCGGGGCGACCGCGCTGCCAAGGCAAGCAGGGGGCGATCCTGGACGCGGCGCTGACGCTGCTGGCCGAGCAGGGCTTCACCCGGATGACCCGCCACCAGGTCGCCCGCACCGTCGCGGTCGGCAAGGCCACCGTCCATCTGCGCTTCAGGACGAAGGCCGGGCCGGCCGCGGCGGCACCGGCCGCTCTGCGCCCGTGCGCCGCGCCCGGCCCGGCAGGTGATCCGCAAGGCGATCCACGCGCCAGGCCGGCCGGGCTCGCAGCCGGGTAACCGGACTCGCAGGTTCCGTTCTTCGGCAGCCGGGCGGCCCTCTTCGGCTCCGTGGTCCGTGGCGTGATCCAACAACCCAGTCGGGACGGGGCCGTGGGCTCGGCATGCGCGGGCGCGGGGCGTGCCGGGCCCGCCGGCGCCGGGGATCCGGCGGGGCGACGGGGGCGACGAACACGGGGGGACGCCGGAGGGCACGCGCCGGGCAGACGTTCCAGCCGAAGGCAGCCGGGCCCACCGAGCCCATTCCGATTTACCGAACCAAGAGGTTCGCCATTGGGGACCGGGATCCCTTCACGGGAGAGAGCCGGTGCCCGTATCGTTCAGCCGCGCGGCGGGCGCAGCCCGGCGATCACCAGGTCCACGGCCTGCTCAGCCCACCCCATGTGGCCGCCGCGCCCAGCCATGTAGTCGGCGTAGAAGGGGCCGAGCAGCGCCGACACCGCCGCTTCCAGATCCGCCCCGGGCCGCACCTCGCCCCGCTCCCTGGCGTCCTCGAGCACCTTGCGCAGCAGCGCCCGGCGCGGAATGACCGTCCGCTCGCGCAGCAGGGCGAGCAGCTCGGGGGTGTGTGCCTCCTCGGCCAGGCAGGTACCGATCATGGCCATTCCCCGCACACGCTCGACCGTCGCGGCAAAGTCCTTGAGGATGGCCAGCAGGTCCACTCTCGTGTTCCCGCTGGGCGGCGGGGCGTCGGCCATCCGCAGCGCTTCCAGCGCCGCAGTCACCAGGTCCGCCTTCGTCTTCCATCGCAGGTGAATCGTGGACTTGCTCACCTGCGCCGTCGCGGCCACCTGGCTCAGACTCATGCGGGTGTAGCCATGCGACCCGAGCAGCTCCAGCGCCGCCCGCAGGATCGCCGCATCCTTCTCCGCCGACCGCGGTCGCCCCGCGCCCTTCGCGGTCTTCGTTTCGTGCATCCTCGTAGGATAGCGATTACTGCACCGAGCGGTTCGGCTCAATGATCGAGACCCGTGGCCGTATCGGTCGATGGGACCGTCAGGGGCGATGGCGAAGGCCCACTGCATCCGGGCTCCTCGGCGCAGACGCGTCCGCGCCGGATCCACCGGCTCCCGCACGCAGCCAGAGTCGTCGAAGCGAGCAGCACGCGGGCCGCCGCGTGTGCGGTCCCGTCCCCGGCGAAGGGGAGCCGGCCGCCGGGACAGCGGTGGCCGCCCTGGACCGGAGCAACTTCCTTCGCCGCACCGGATCTTCAGTGTCCGCCTTTCGAAGATCGCCACCCTTGGGAGACGGCCGGGAGCCTCGCGTGCCGGGGGCGGCAAGTGGACCAATGAGGCCGTGATGAAGTGGTCCGTTGAGGCACTGGGCCCTGACCTACGGTGATCGCAGAGAACGGCAACCCCCCATCGGCCCCCGCAGCAGGAGTAGATCTGTGCCCAGAAGGCCTTTGTCGATCTGCATCGTCGGAGTCGGCCCGCGCGGCCTTTCCGTGCTGGAACGGCTGTGCGCCAACGCTCGTCGCTCACCGCACCGCCGGCGCGTCCACATCTACCTGGTCGACCCCTGGCCGGCCGGTGCCGGAGCCGTATGGCGCACCGATCAGTCACAGCAGCTGCTCATGAACACCGTGGCCTGCCAGATCACGGTGTTCACCGACAAGAGCGTGTCCATGGACGGGCCGGTGGAGCCCGGCTCCAGCCTGTACGAATGGGCCCAGGAGGTCCGCGGCACGAACGGCCGCGAGGCAGCCGGCCGGGATGAGCGGACCGTGGCCGAGGCGCGCCGGCTGGGCCCCGACAGCTATCCGACGCGGGCCTTCTTCGGCAGCTACCTGCGGGAGATGTTCGCCCGTATATGTCTGGCGGCCCCGCCGCACGTCGACATCACCACCCACTGCACCCGGGCGGTGGCCCTCGGCGGCGGGCACGACACGGTGGTGCAGCAGAGCGTGCTGCTGGAGAACGGACGGCTGATCGACGGCCTGGACGCCGTGGTCCTCTCCCAGGGGCATGTCGGCGCCGAGCTGAGCAACCAGGAACGGCTGCTGTCCGACCAGGCACGGAAGCAAGGACTGCTCTATGTACCCCCCGCCAACCCGGCCGATGTGGACCTCTCCGGCATCGCCCCGGGCGAACAGGTCCTGCTGCGCGGCCTGGGCCTGAACTTCTTCGATCACATGGCCCTGCTCACCAGCGGCCGCGGCGGCCGGTTCGTCCGGCACGGCACGGACTTGGTGTATGAGAAGTCGGGGCTGGAGCCCCGGTTGTGCGCCACCTCCCGGCGGGGCATCCCTTATCACTCGCGCGGCGAGAACGAGAAGGGCGCGCACGGGCGGTACGTCCCGCGGCTGCTGACCGCGCAGCGCATAGCGCAGCTGCACCAGCGCGCCCAGGACGGTGACCGCGTCTACTTCGGGACCGACCTGTGGCCGCTGATCACCCGCGAGACGGAGTGCGTCTACTACAGCACCCTGCTGGACAGCTGCGGGCGCAGCTCCGACCGGGAGGCGTTCAGTGAGCTGTATCTGGCTGCCGAACGCGAAGCGCACCGGGTGGAGATCCTGGACGCCTTCGGTATCCCGGCCGAGAGCCGCTGGGACTGGGACAGGCTCGCGCACCCCAGCGCCGGACGGCAGTTCACCGGCAGGGACGCCTTCCACACCTGGCTGATCGAATACCTGCGGCAGGACGTCCGGCAGGCCCGCGGCGGGAACGTCAGCAACCCGGTCAAGGCCGCCCTGGACATCCTGCGCGACCTGCGCAACGAGATCCGCCTCGCCGTCGACCACGGCGGCCTGGACGGCAACTCCCACCGCAACGACCTGGAAGGCTGGTACACCCCCCTCAACGCCTTCCTGTCGATCGGACCGCCGGCCTTCCGTATCGAGCAGATGATCGCGCTGATCAAGGCCGGGATCCTGGAGGTGACCGGACCGGGCGCCAAGATCCACGCCGATCCCGGCCGGCCGGGCTTCGTGTGCACCTCACGGGACATACCGGCACCGCCGGTCGGGGCACGCGTCCTCATCGAGGCCCGGCTGCCCGAGCCCGACCTGCGCCGGACCACCGATCCGCTGATGAGGCAACTGCTGGACGAAGGGCACATCACACCCTTCCGGATCGAGGGCGGCTGCGGAACCTCATACGAAACCGGTGGACTTGCCGTCACCGCCCGCCCCGGCCACGTCATCGACGCCCAAGGCCGCGCCCATCCGCGCCGCTTCGCGCACGGCGTACCCACCGAGTCGGTTCACTGGGTGACCGCCGCCGCGGCACGCCCCGGCGTCGACTCCGTCAGCCTCGCCGACGCCGACGCCATCGCCCGCGCCGTCCTCGCACTCCCACCCGCCCTGGCCGCCGGCCGGACCGGACCCGGCATACCGGCCGGGGCCGCGACCGGTGCAAGGGCCGATACCGGTGGAATGGCCGGAACCGGTGCCGGGACAGCTGCCGGGGCCGGCGGAAGGGAAGTGGGTTCATGACCGCGCCGTCCGGCGTCCCGGCCGATTCGGGACTCCTCTCCCCCGTCCGGGCCGGCACCCCCGTCGAGGCAGCCGTCAGCGACCAGGCCTGGCTTCAGGGCATGCTTGATGCGGAAGCGGCACTCGTGCGGGCCCAGGCCGCCCTTGGCACTGTGCCGGCCCAGGCCGGCGAGACCATCACCGACGCGGCCCGCGCGGAACACTTCGACATCCGCGCCCTGGCCCTCGAATCCCGCGAAACAGCCAACCCCGTCGTCGGCCTCGTCCGTGCACTGACACAGCAGGTCGCGGCAGTCGATCCGGCAGCGGCCGAATACGTGCACCGCGGCTCGACCAGCCAGGACATCCTCGACACCGCCACCATGCTCATCACGGCCCGCGCCCTGCGCCTCATCCGGGCCGACCTGGCGCGGGCGGCCGGCGCCCTGGCCGCACTGGCCCACGAACACCGCGACACACCCATGGCCGGACGCACCCTGGCCCTGCAGGCCGTACCCACCACCTTCGGACTCAAAGCAGCCGGCTGGCGCCAGCTCCTCCTCGACGCCGACACACGCCTGGCCCGGATCCTCGAGCAAGGGCTGTGCTTCTCCCTCGGCGGAGCCGCCGGCACCCTCGCCGGCTACCTCGAATACGCACGGATCGACGGCGCCGCCGACTCCGTCGCATCAGGCCAATACCTCGAACAGCTGCTGGACGCCTTCGCCGAGCAGACCGGGCTGCACCGCCCGCCGCTGCCCTGGCACGCCCTGCGCACACCCCTCGCCGACCTCGCAGCAGCCCTGGCCTTCACCGCGGGAGCGGTCGGCAAGATGGCCCTGGACATCCAGACCCTCAGCCGCACCGAAATCGCAGAAGTCGCCGAACCCTCCCGTCAGGGCAGGGGGGCCTCCTCGGCCATGCCCCACAAGAGGAACCCGGTCCTGGCAACCATGATCCGCAGCGCCGCACTGCAAGTACCGGTCATCGCCACCGGCCTGACACAGAGCCTGGCCTCGGAGGACGAACGCTCGGGCGGGGCCTGGCACGCCGAGTGGCAGCTGCTGCGGGAGGCTCTGCGGCTGACCGGCGGCGCCACGCACACCGCCGTCGAACTGGCCGAGGGCCTCACCGTCCACCCACAGCGGATGCTCCACAACCTCGACCTGACCGGCAGTCGGATCGTCTCCGAACGCATCACCGCCCTCCTCGCACCCCGCCTGGGCAAGGACCGGGCCAAGAAGCTGCTGACCGCGGCCTCCACGGAAGCCGCCCGGCTCGGCATCCCACTGGCGCGGGTGCTGGCCCGGCTGCCGCAGACATCCGGCACCTTCACCCCGGAAGAACTGGCAGCAGCCTGTGATCCCTCGCGATACACCGGCGCGGCCGCGGCACTTGTGGACCGGGCATTGGAACAGGCCCCACCCCACCAACCACCCAGCCGGCGGCCCGCTCTGCCGCCCGAGCCCGGGAGATCAGTGGCTGTTGCCGATCCCTCCCTGTGAGGGAGCACAGGGTCATACGAAGGCCGCTCTCACGTCCGGCGATTCCCACCATGGGCGATCGAGTTCGAGCCGCGGTCCCACACCGCACCCCGCCCCGGGCGGACCGGTCGGAACTCGGGCTCAGGCGGCGAAGCAGCGTCCCAGGACACGCACCAGGGCACCCAGCGCACCCGCATAACCGTGCTGCGGCGGGGTGGCGTACCCGATGACCAGACCGGGCGGGTGGGGGCCGGGCGTCCCCCAGTAGCCGCCCAGTGTGGCCACGGCAAGGGACTCCCGGCGGGCGGCCTGTACTACCTCCCGCTCGCCCGGTCCGTCCGGCGACCAGCGGACCAGCGTATGCAGTCCCGCCTCCGCGCCCACCAGCCATGCCCCGGGAACCTCCCGCCCCACCGCCGCCCTGAGCTGTTCACGCCGGACCCGGTAACGCTCACGGCACCGGCGCACGTGCCGGTCGTATCCACCCGACCGCAACAGATCCGTCAGCACCATCTGGGTCAGCGCCGCCGAGTGGTGGTCCGCGACCCGCTTGGCCGCCGCGATCCGCTCCACCCACTCCCCCGGCACCGCAAGCCATGCCAGCCGCAGTCCGGGAGCAAGAGTCTTGCTGGTGGTCCCCGCATAGATCACCCGGTGCGGGGCCAGGGCCTGCAACGCCCCCACCCGCTGCCTGCCGAACTGGAATTCCCCGTCGTAGTCGTCCTCCACGATGACCGCGTCGGCCTCCTCCGCCCAGGCGACCAGGTCCTTGCGCCGGCCCGGCGCCAGCGTCACGCCCAACGGGTACTGGTGGATCGGAGTGACGACCGCAGCCCGGCCACGCAGCCCCTCAGGGCGCAGCCCCCGCTCGTCCACCCCGACAGGGTGGACACTCAGCCCGGCCGTCTCGATGACACTGCGGAACAGGGGATAGCAGGGATCCTCGACCGACACCGTGCCCATCCCCTGTTCGGCAAGGACAGTCGCGATCAGGCCAAGAGCCTGGGTGAAGCCGTGGCAGACGATGATCCTGTCGGGCTCGGTGACCACCCCGCGGCTGCGGCCCAGGTAGTCGGCCAGGGCCTGGCGCAGTTCCGGGCGCCCTCGTGGATCCCCGTAGTCCAGCGCCTCGGCAGGCGCCAGCCGCAGGACCCGCTGGGTGGATCTGACCCAGGCGGTGCGCGGGAACATCGTCACGTCCGGCGGACCGGGCCTGAGATTCCACTGCCACGGGCTGCGCGCACCCACCGGCGACCGGCAGTTGCGGGCCCCACCGTGCGGGGCAGCCGCGACCCTGGTCCCCGAACCCTGCACACTCTCCAGGTACCCCTCGGCGATCAGACGGTGATAGGCACTGGTGACCGTGCCCCGGGCGAGCCCGAGATCGGCGGCGACACCACGAGTGGAGGGCAGTCGCGAGCCCGGCAGGAGCCTGCCGCTCTCGATGGCCCGTCGCAGTCCCGCCACCAACTGCTGGCTGCGCCCCCGCCGCTGTTCCAGATCCAGTTCCAACTGCAGGTCCAGGGAGCGTATCCGCGAGCGGGAAGTCACTGCGCCGTCCAGCCCCCGTCCACGGCCAGTGCCTGGCCCGTCACAAACGAGGCTTCGTCGGAGGACAGCCACAACACCGCAGAAGCGACCTCCTGCGGCCGCCCGAGGCGGCCCAGGGGGATGTTGCGCAGATAGAACTCGTCGGCCGACGGCCCTCGGTTCCTGCGCGCCTGCTCCAGCATCGGCGTCAGCACCGGGCCCGGGCACACCGCGTTCACCCTGATCCCGGCCGGCCCGTAGTCGATCGCTGCGGTCCTGGTCAGCCCCACCACACCATGCTTCGCAGCGGTATAGGGGGCGGCGTTGAGATAGCCGACGACGCCGGCGACGGAGGCCACGTTGACCACGGCCCCACAGCCCTGTTCGAGCATCACGGGAATCTGGTGGCGCATCGACAGCCACACCCCCTGCAGGTTGGTGTCGGTGATACGACGCCAGTCCTCGGCCCCGAACTCGTGGAGTCTGCGGCCCGATCCGGGCACCCCGGCGTTGTTGCAGGCGACGTGCAGCGCGCCGTACCGGTCAAGGACCGTGCCCACCAGGCCGGCGACCTGTTCCTCGTCGGTGACGTCCACCGGGCGGGCATCCGCCCTGCCGCCCTCCTCCTGGGCCAGAACAACGGTCTGCTTCAGCTCCTGCATCCGCCGCCCGGCCACCACGACGCGCGCGCCTTCCCGTGCGAACGCGAGAGCGATCGACCGGCCGATACCGGTACCGCCCCCGGTGACCAGTACCACCCGGTCCTCGAAGCGCTTGCCTGACATGTTCTACTCCTTGACCAGAGTTTCGACGGCCTGCTGAATGGCCGCGGCATCCACCATCACGGCCGGCTCCAGAGCCGGACTGGCCGGATACGGCACTCCGAGCGAGCCCAGCCGCACCACCGCGGCACGCAGGTCGGCAAAGGCCGCCTCGGTCACCGCGGCAGCAATCTCCGCCGAGGGGCCGTAACGGACCCAGGACTCGGCCGCGACCACCACCCGCCCCGTCTTGCGCGCCGAGCGTGCCAGTGTGCCGACGTCCAGCGGACGCAGCGAGCGGACATCGACCACCTCGGCCTCGATGCCTTGCGCGGCGAGCTGTACGGCGGCGGTCGACGCCTCCCCGACCATGCGGGACAGGGCGAGGATCGTCACGTCGGTGCCGGGCCGCACGACCTGGGCCGTCCCGAGGGGCACGATGTGCTCGCCCTCCGGCACAGGCCCGCTGGCCGCGTAGAGCAGCTTGTGCTCGACGAACACCACCGGATCATCACTGCGCAGCGCGGCCGTCAGCAGCCCCTTGGCGTCGGCCGGGCCGCTCGGCATCACCGTGTGGATCCCGGGCAGGTGGGCCGTCCACGCCTCCAGAGACTTGGAGTGCTGGGGGCCCGCGCTGATGCCGGCGCCGCCCTGGGAGCGGATGACGACCGGCACCTGCACCTGGCCGCCGTATGCGAAGGGGAAGACGGCCGCACCGTTGGCGATGCTGTCCAGGGCGAGGGTCATGAAGTCGGTGTACATCATCTCCACAACCGGCCGCAGACCGTTCATGGCCATACCGATCGCCGCCCCGACGATGCCGTTCTCCGAGATGGGGGTGTCCATGACCCGGCCCGCTCCGAACTCGTCGAGCAGTCCCCGGGTCACGGAGAAGACACCGCCGTACACGCCGATGTCCTGACCGAGCAGCACCACCCGATCGTCCCGCCGCATCTCCTCACGCAACGCGCAGTTGAGTGCCTCGCTGTACGTCATCTGCCTCATCGGCCCTGCCCGCCGTCCCACTTCGCGGCGTACACCAGCAGATCGGCCGGGTCGGGCCAGGGGCTGGCGGCGGCGAAAGCGACCGCGTCCTCGATCTCCTGCTCCGTCTCGCGGGCGATGCGCGCAAGGTCGTGCTCGGGTGTGCCGCGCTCCCGCAGCCGCGCGGCGGCGCGGTCCAGCGGATCGACGTAGCCGTCCCATTCGTCCACGGCCCGGTAGCCGCCGCGGTCCGAGCCGGAGAACGCGCAGTCCCGGAAAGCCACGGCCTCCACGAGCGTGGGGCCGCCGCCCGCACGGGCACGGCCGACAGCGTGCGCGACGGCGTCCCGCACGGCCTCGGGGTCGCCCCCGTCCACCCGCACGGCGGGCACCCCGTAGGCGGCGCCCCGCCGATACAGCTCGGTCTCGTGGACATGGCGGTCAAGCCGCACGCTCAGTCCGTAGCCGTTGTTCTCGACGAGCACCACCACGGGCAGCCGCCACAGCGCCATCATGTTCAACGCCTCGTTGAAGGCACCTGAGTTGACCGAGCCGTCGCCGGTGACGCACAGCGTGGTCCGCCGCCTGCCGGCGCGCTGCTGCGCCACCCCGTGTCCCACGGCGAGCAGCAGGGAGTGGCCCACGATGCCGGACGGCCCGAGCAGGCCGTGCCTGCGGTCGCCGACGAGCATGTGGCCGCCGCGGCCACCGCACTGGCCGTCGGCGCGTCCCATCATCTCCGCGAGGGTGCGGTCCAGCGGCAGCCCGCATCCCACGTACAGCGAGTGCGGGCGGTGCGTGGCGGTCACGATGTCGCCGTCCTCCAGCGCCGCGGTGGCGCCGATGCCGACGGCCTCCTGACCGATGCCGAGATGCATCGGCCCGCTGACGAGTCCCCGCGCCACCAGGTCGGGCAGTTTCTCGTCCAGCCGCCTGGCCAGGCTCATGCGCCGGTACAGCTCCAGGAGCCCGACGGCCGGTGAGGATATGTGAGGGTGGTCCGTTGCCGTAAGCGTCACAGTTCACACAACCTTCTGCAGAGTGATGGGTTTGGAGGTTTGTCGCAGCCGGCGCCGTACGGGAGCGGCCAGGGCCAGCCCCCCGGCCAGCCCGGCGCCGCCCAGGACGGCACACGTCCACCACAGGACGGCGGGCCCCGCGGCGGCGTACAGGTGGGCTCCCATCGGCGGACCGATCAGCTGCGCGGCCGCGTACGACCAGCCGAACGTGGCCTGGTAGCGGCCCTGGGCACGCTCCGGGGCCAGATCGGCGACCAGGGATCCGACGAAGCTGGCCGCCCCGATCTCACCCAGGGTCCAGACGCACACCGTCACGAGGTAGGCGAGTACGGTGTGAGCCAGTCCGGTGGCGGCGATGCCCAGGCCGAAGACCAGCCAGGACACCCCCAGCACCACCAGCCGGTCGTACCGTTCCAGCCAGGCGGAGAGCAGGGGCTGGGTGACGCCGATGACGATGCCGCTGGCCAGGAAGACCGATCCGTAGACGGAGCCGCCCAGGCCGTCGTCCTTGATGGCCAGCGGCAGACCGACCGTGATCTGGGCGGCTACCACCCCGTTGACCAGGTTGAGCGCGGTCAGGGCGAGCAGCAGCCGATCGCGCAGCACACCGGGGGCGGCCGACCTGTCCGCGGCGGGCGCCCGTCCGCGCTCCGGACGGTCCGCCGGCAGCAGGGCGACGGTCACCAGGGCGAACGCCCCGGTGGTCAGCGCCTGCACGGCGAACAGGGTGCCGTAGCCGTGCCCGGCGAGCAGACCGGCGAGCAGACCGCCCAGCGCCACACCGAGATTGACGGCCCAGTAGATGAGGCTGTAGGCGCGTGGGCGGTCGGAGGCCGGCACGGCCGCGGCGACCACCGCGGCGGCGGCCGGACGGTAGATGTCGGCCACGACGCCGAACAGCAGCGCGGCGGCGAGGACCGCCGTCAGACCTCTGGCCGTGCCGAGCAGGGTGATGGTGGCGGAACTGGCGGAGAGCCCTGCCACGAGCGCGAAGCGAGGGCCCAGCCGGTCGGCTAGCACACCGCCCAGCGGCTGGGAGGCGAGACCGCCCACACCCACTGCGCCGAGGACCAGTCCCGCGTCCTCGGCCGTCAGACCCTGATCCGCCAGATAGAGCACCAGGAAGGGTACGGCCATGTTGCCGATGCGGTTGATGAACTGGCCTGAGAAGACGACCCAGAAGCTTCTCGGTAATCCGCCCAGACGAACCGCTCCGAAGGCGCGTGCTACATTCGGGCCGAGCGTCAAGAATTCCCCCATGGTAAACGAGCGGTCTATTTGAGGCGCGCCGTGATCGCGATCCCATGCAACCACACGGTTGCAATCGTACGGAGTTCGGTCCCTTACCTTTGCATGTAATCCTCGTCACGCACTTCACGACGTCATGTCAGGTCATTTTCTGCCAGGACCGGTTGACAGTATCTCCGGCATCGATTGGAATCGTAGCGGCCTCGGTCAGCCCTCCATGTGGCTTTGCCGTTCCGAATCGAAAGGTTTCCGTGCAGGTGAACTGTCGTCATGTAGCCCTGGTCGACACCTATGCCCTTTCTCAGCGGTTGGCCGCCGGTTTTTCCGCCGCCGGCATCACACCCATCAGAGTGCAGAGCACGCCGGAAATACCGGAGCTTTACCGGGGCAAGCCGGATCCGCACCCCTATGTGGCCGACTTCGTGCATCACGGAGACATCCGCGAAACGGCCGAAAAGTTGACTCAATTCAAGCCGCTCGCCGTCCTGGCCGGTGGTGAACTCGGGGTGGAACTGGCGGACGCACTCAGCGAGCAGCTCTCTGACGCGCTGGGCATCCCCACCAACGGCACCGCACTGAGCCGGGCGCGCCGGAACAAGTTCGAGATGATCGAGCGCATCAAGTCCTGCGGACTGCGCGGCGCGGAGCAGATCCGGGTGCACGACGAGGAGCAACTCCTCGCGTGGCACCGGCAGCTGGGCCGCCGGGTCATCCTCAAGCCCTTGCGCAGTGCCGCCAACGACGGTGTCCAGTGGTGTGACACCCCGGAGGACTCGGTGCGCGCCTTCCGCCGGCTCTCCGGCCGGCGCAACATCTTCTCCGAGGCCGGGGACGGTGTCGTCGCGCAGGAGTACCTGGTGGGCGCCGAATACCTGGTCAACACGGTCAGCCGGGACGGCCACCACCATGTCAGCGACGTGTGGAAGACCCACCGCATCAGCGCCAACGGCGTGACCGATCTGGCGGTGGCCTGCCATCTGCTGCCGCGTCGCGGCGAGGTGCAGGAGCAGGTCGTGGACTACGGCCTGCGGGTCCTGGACGCCCTGGGCATCCGGCACGGTCCCGCGCACATCGAGGTCAAGCTGACGCCGGACGGCCCCTGCCTGGTGGAGGTCGGTGCCCGGATCTCCGGACTGGACCTGCCGGGGCACACGCAACAGGCCACGGGCGAGTCGCAGATCAGCTGGACGATAGACGCCTGCACCGATCCCGAGCGCTTCCTCGCCCGCCACGAGGAGGACTACACCGTGCGCCGCAGTGTCGCCTGGGCCGGCATGGTCTCGCCGGTCCGTGGGCGACTGCGCGCCTACCACGGGCTCGAGGAGCTGCAGGCCCTGGAGAGCGTGCAGAGCATACGGACGATGGTCTGCCCCGGGGACCCGATCTTCCGCACGGTGGACGACTCCACGTACCCGATGGCGCTGTCGATGGCCCACGACGTGGACGAGGTGCTGCTGCGCGACCTGGGCACCGTCCGTTTCCTCGACGGCCGTGGCTTCTACGAGTTGGAGGACGAGCCCGCGCACGGCCCCTCCCGGTGATCCTGGTCCTCGGGGAGGGCTCCCCCGGCGCTCAAGTCCGTACGGGCCGCCGGGGGTGCGAGGCGGTCTCCTTGGTCGTGGGCCGTCGCGCCGATCCGGTCGAGAGCACGCTTGAAGTACTGCGACCGGGGCCGGCGGGACCGCTCGACGGCCGGGTCGTGACAGCTTCATGCCATTTCCGTTTCTCGAACGACGAGCCTGCCCGGTGCGTCGCCCGGCTGCCGGCTCGGCGCGGCTTCCTGGCGAACGGCACGCGGAGGAGGGGCTGTGCCGGGTGACCGCGCACCCGTCGGGCCGCCGGCAGCGCCGCGTCGGTCCGTGCGGATCGCGGCGGCCCTCCCGGCGGTGTCGGTGGCGGGCGCGGCCCGCCCGACTGTGGCCGTGTGCCCTTCAGGGCGTCGGTTCCCAGACGATCTCCGAGGGCGCCGCCGGGTCGATCTCATGGAGGCTGACGGACTCGGCGTGGGCGGCCACGCGGTCGGCGAGTTCCTGGCGTGCCTGCAGCAGCGTCCGGGCCGGGACGGCCGGGGCGATGCCCTCGAGCAGGAGTACGGCGTCGCGCGTGTGGGCCGTGACCTTGGTGACGTCGGAGTCCCGGTGATTCCAGTGCCTGGTCATCACCTGCCGCCCGTCGGCGTAGACGACCTCGCCCTCCAGCGGCGTCTCGGTCTTGTCCGGCTCGCCCAGCGGAACGTACATGTCGTCGGGCTTCGCGAAGCGCAGTTCGATGCCGGTGTGGAACGCGGACAGGTCGAATCCGCCCGTGGGGAGCATGTGGGTCAGCGACACCAGGTTGCAGGTGTCCACGAGCGGGGAGACGCGGGGCAGCCGGCCCGACTTGCGCAGGCGCCGGCCCAGGGCGTCGATGCTCGGGCGTGCTCGGCGGGGATTGGTGCCGAAGCTGCGCAGCAGTTCGTGCCAGACGGAGACGGCGGACTCGTCCTCGTCCGGGATGTGCCGCCGGCCCTGCCCGACCTCGGTTTCCAAGGCGGCCAGTGCCTCTTCGGTCTCGGGCCAGACCTCGCGGTTCCTGATGCCTTGGACCAGCAGGAAGACGGTGCGGCACTGCGGATAGCGGGCGGCGATCTGCGGCGACATGCCGACGGTGAGCCGGCGCGTGGCGGGAGCCGCCGGGGCCGCGGTCTCGGACTGGATCATGGGGAGTTCCTCGGGTTTGGTCAGCAACTTCTTCAGTGGCTGCAGTTCGGCGCGTGCGCCGTGCGAGTGGGCCACGCGGAGGCAGCCGGGTCATGTACGACAGCGCCCGCGGCCGCTGCGCGGGCGGTGGGTATGCGGCGGTCGGAGAAGGCGGGGAAACCTGCGCGGGCCCGAGCGACGTCCGCCGGATCGACAACCGCGGACAGCACGGCGGCGCCGTTGTCCGCCTCGGCGACGATCCGGCCCCACGGGTCGGCGATCAGGCTGGTTCCGCCCAGCTCGACGTCGCCCTGGCGTCCGGCCGCGTTGCATGCCAGCATCCACGCCTGGTTCTCCAGTGCCCGGGCCTGCACCAGCAGCCGCCAGTGCCCGATGCGCGCGGCCGGCCAGGCGGCGGCGACCAGCAGGATCTCGGCGCCGTCGTCGGCCAGCACCCGGAACAGCTCCGGGAAGCGCAGGTCGTAGCAGGCCGCGAGTCCGACCCGGCCGATTCCCGTGTTCAGGGCCTGCACGGTGTCGCCCGGCTCCAGGAGGGCCGACTCCTTCGAGCGGTGGCCGAAGAGATGGACCTTGCGGTAGGCGTGCAGCAGGGTGCCGTCGGGGCCGAAGAGCAGACTCGTGTTGGAGAGCCTGCCGCCCGGCCCGCGTTCGACGACGCTCCCGGCATGCAGATGGACGCCGGCGTCGGCCGCCGCTCGGCTCAGGGCCCGTGCGGTCGGCCCGTCGAGCGGCTCGGCCGTGCGGTCGTAGTCGTCGAAGGCGAAGTAGCCGGTCGCCCACAGCTCCGGAAGGATGACGAGATCGGCGCGGCGCTGCGCGACGACCGTGTCGCACAGTGCGGCCACGCGCTGTTCGAGGGGTCGGCTGTGATCCACGTCGGCCTGGATCAGGACAGCGCGCATGCTGCTCCTGTGGCCTGGGAGCAGTGCGCCGGGGGCCGCATCACCTCTGATCAGACTCCCTTCTGGTCGCCCATCGGCCGGCTCAGGACATCGGTCGCCGATGCGGTGCCGGTGCCGGTTTCCTCGGACAGCAGACGAACCTGCTCGTTCAGCTCACTGCGCTTCCTCCACTGCCCGTAGCACAGGCCGAGGGTGATCCATCCGACGCCGGTGAGAATGCCCGCGACGCCGGCCGAGGTGATGAAGACGAAGCACAGCAGCAGCGCGAGGGCCGGGATCAAGGGATAGAGCGGCACCTTGAAAGAGGCGACGATGCCGTGCCGACGCGCCCTGAACAGCGCCAGGATCGATGTGATGAAGGTGAGCGTGTAGAGGAACCCCGTCGCGGAGACCGCGAATCGCAGGTTTCCCGCGACCGACATCAGTGTCTGCGCGATCCCGGCACACACGATCGCGACGGCGGGCACGTGCTTGCCGGTGATGGTCCGGTTCAGCACGCGGGGAGCCAGCCGGTCGCGGGCCAGGACCATCGAGGCGCGCGAGATGACGATCAGGTTCGCGTTGACCGCGGCCAACAGGGCGATCAGTACGATGCAGTTGACGATGAACGGCCCGTGCGAGCCGAAGAAGACCCGGCTGACGTCCACCACGGGGGTCTTCGACGCGCCCAGCTTGTCCCACGGAATGATCCCGTTCTCGATCAGCAGGAGCCCGGCGTAGAGGATGAAGGAGATGCCGAGGCTCGTCAGGATCGACAGGGGGATGGTCCGGCGGGGATGCTCGATCTCCTCGGCCGACACCACGATCGCGTCCCAGCCGGTCAGGGCGAGGAAGCCGATGAGTGCCGCCTGCATGACACCGCTCACACCGTGTGGCATGAACGGCGTGTACCTGGCCGTGTCCACGTGGGCGGCACCGACGGCGATGAAGCCGAGCAGGACGATCACGGTCAGGATGAGCGCGATGAACTGCACCTTGCCCGAGAAGCGGATTCCCAGAAGGTTCAGGAAGGTGAAGACGGTGATCACCACGGCAGAGGCGACCTGCTGACTCAGGGCGGGCACCAGCAGGTGGAGATAGCTTCCGACACCGATGCCGACGTAGGAACTGGCGCACATCCACGCACCCCAGTTGGCCCAGCCCACGACGGTCGCCACGGCCGGCGGCAGGTGGCGCTTGGCGTAGGCGTACGGTCCTCCCGAGTCGTCGTGCATGGAACTCAGCTCCGCGTAGCACAGGCTGAGGATGAGTGACGCCCCGAACGCGATACCGAATGAGACGACCACTGCAGGTCCGGCGATACCGCTGGCGGTACCGCTCAGGACGAAGATGCCGGCGCCGATGATGCCGCCGACACCGAGCGCGGTGGCTTCCCGGTATCCGATCTTGTGGTTGGGTTTCGTCGACACCTGTGGTTCCTTCAACTTGCTGAGTCGGCCAGGTAGGAGAGCGCGGCCGTCACCATGGCTTCCGACGCGGTGAGGAGCGTGGGCCGCGGGTCCGGGGCGAACTGCGGTGAGTGGTTGGTGGGCAGGTGCCTGACTTTCTCCTGCGCGGTGGCGCCGGGAGCCGCCTGCCACGCCTCGATCGAGGTGCTTCCGACGACCCAGTACACGGTGGGAACCGCCGTGCCGTCGTAGTGCACGCCCGCGCCCGCGGTGCCGAAGTAGGAGAAGTCCTCGCTGGCTGCCAGCAGCGGCATCTCGATGACCCGGTCCTCACCGAAACAGGACTCGTGGGCGGCACGGACGGTGCTGGTGTGGGCCGGCGAGTTGGCGTTGACCGGGACTCCCTCGATCACCTCGACCTCAGGGGGGCGGGGCGCATTGGAGGCCGCGGCTTCCGCCTCGACGATGCGCTTGATGGCATCGATCAGATGGTCCTGGAGAGCGTCGTCGTAGCACCGCACGCTGATTCCGAGCTCCGCGGTCTCCGGGATGATGTTGGCCTTCGTGCCGGCGTGCAGAGTGCCGACGCTCACCACGGCGCAGCTGGCCGGGTCCGTCTCACGGGCGACGATAGTCTGCAGGCGGGTGATCACGTGTGCGGCGATCACGACGGGGTCGATCGCGGCCTGCGGTGCGGAGCTGTGTCCGCCGCGGCCGAAGATCTTGACCTTCACGACCGCGGCGGCAGCCATCATGGGCCCTGACCGGTGTCCGATGATCCCGATCGGCAGCGGTACCACGTGTTGGGCGAGCACCACGTCGGGTTTGAGGATCCGGCTGTAGAGCCCGTCCTGCAGCATCGCCTGCGCCCCGTCGCCGGTCTCCTCCGCCGGTTGCGCGACGGCCAGCACGGTGCCTCGCCAGGTGTGCCGGGCCCGGGCCAGGAGGACGGCCGCCGTGAGCATGCTGCTCATATGTGCGTCGTGGCCGCAGGCGTGGGAGACCGGCACCTCCTCGCCCTCGCTGTTCAGGGCGCGCCGCTCGCTCGCGTACGGCAGTCCGGTGTTCTCCCGCACCGGCAGGGCGTCCATGTCCGCGCGCAGCATCACGGTGGGGCCCTCGCCGTTGCGCAGTACGCCTGCCACGCCGTGGCCACCGATGCCGGTGACGACGTCGAACCCGCCCTTCTCCAGGTGTTCGGCGGCCAGGGCGGCCGTGCGCTCCTCCTGGTGCGACAGCTCGGGATGGCGGTGCAGGTCCAGATAGAGGCTTTCCGCCTTGTCCAGGAAACCGGCGTGCAGGGGCGCCAGAACGTCCTTGGCGCGCTCGGCGATTCGGGACTCGCCCGGTGTGTCGGCAGCCATGGGTTGTGTCACCTTCCTGCCGGATTCGAAGCGAGCCGCGGTGAACGCTGCGACTGCGCGGCACGCGCCGCCTTGATCTCCCTCTTGGCCCACTGCTGGGCGATCCTGGGCAAGCCGGCCTTGGCGATCACGATGTAGGCGTCCTCCGGGCGCAGTGTCTTGCGGAAGAAGTCGTCGATGCTGCGATCACCGCAGCTGGGCAGGTCGCCGTAGAGGGCGTCGAGATTGTCGTAGGCACCGAGGATGCGCAGGCTGCCGGGGTCGAACTTGTCGCTCTGGCCCAGCCATTCCGCCACGTCGGTGGCGATCAGTGAAGTGTTCCTGTCGACGACGGTGTCCGGGGCCGGCCAGATGTTTCCCGCGCCGCACCCGTTGCGCAGGAGGCGGTACACCACGGGGCTTTCCGTCCGCGCCACCAGATACACCGGCCGAGGGGCGTAGTTGAGGCATTCCAGGGCGATCATCTTCGCGTGGATGTGCCCCATGAGACCGCCGCCCTGTGATTCCGGAAGCACGCCGCTGGAGTCCAGGTAGAGGCAGTGCGCGTTGCCGAAGATGCGCCGGTGGTACCCGGTCCATCCACTGATGTTGCCCAACGGGTCCACCAGCAGGCAGAACTTGGAGACCTTCTCGAAGAAGCGACCCTTTCTGCGGTCGCGCCAGTACGGTGTCATGTCCGCGCCGAACGCCTTGGTGGAGATCTCCACGAGAAGGGAGTAGATGATGTCTTGAAACTCTTCCGAGAAAAGAGCCGTGTTGTTCCAGTAGATGTAGGACCAGTCATCCTTGAGACGACGCCGCGGCAGCTCGGAGGCTGCGCGGCGCAACATGCTGATGGAATTCGTCGGCGAGGAAATGTCGGACTCCTTTCGGTCGGACAGGCCCGGGACAGCTGTTGGCTGGGCGGCCCGGGCGGGCAGTGAGGTCCTTGTGCCGCTCACTGCCCGCCCGGTGCGTCGTCTGTGGGCCGGGTGACCGTCGCCACCGCACCCGGGTGGACGTCAGCGCTGATCGTCGACGTAGCCGAGGGCGACGTAGATCTTGCGACGATCGGCGTCCTGGATGGCTCGGCGTCCGTGCATGACGCGCGTGTTGTCGACGATGGCGACATCGCCGTCCTGCCAGTCGAGGTCCTCCGTCAGGCCGGCCGTCACCTTCTCGATCTCCGCGATGACCTCCTGTGGGATCTCCTCGTCGTTCGCGAAGGCGATGCGGGGCTTCTCGTAGTGGTAGGAGGGGCCGAGGATGCTGTTGGCGAAGGAAAGCCGCTCCCCGAAGAGCGTCGGGTGCGCGGCCGGCACCTTGTAGACGTAGTGGATCGACCCGTCGTCGTTGGCGCGGATCTGCAGCTTGTCCTCACCGAAGAGCTTGGCGAGTTCGATGAGATCGTCGACGGTGATCTCGTCGTCCGGCTTGGCCCCGTTGAGGAGGCTGGAGGTCAGCGCCCGCCAGGCGTCCTCGCTGATGTTGCGCGAGTAGAGGATGTCCTGGTCCAGGAACAGCTGCCGGGTCTGCTCGGTGAGCTGCTCCCAGACGCGGTAGCCGTCGCAGACCGTGGTCTGGGAGCCGACACGGGCCGCGCTCTCACACATGAACCAGGTGACGTCGGGAGTGAGCGGGTTGGTGCCGTGCTCCACGTGCAGGCCCACCGCGCCGGTCCCGAGATCGACCTTCTGGACCGTCTTTCCCTCGCTGAACTCGCGCGCCGGATCGAGGGTGGTACGGGTGCACACCGACTGCACCAGCTCGGAGAACTGCTCGATGGACGGGCCGAAACCCCGGAAGAGCAGGTAGCCGGACTTGGCGAGCTCGTCCAGCAACCAGGCGCGCTCCAGGGTGTTCAGCGGCTGATCGCCCTTGGCGGTGACGAGAGTCCCGGCCCCGCTGCCGTGCCGGCCGATCTCGAAGCCTTGCTGCATGTCGATCCTTTCACGATGAGGCGGGATGGCTCAGCCGAAGACGGTGCCGTGCGCCGATGCCGTACCGCCGGCCAGCTCCCCGCCGTCCAGCACTATCTGCTGGCCCGTCACGAAACGTGCCGAGTCGGAGGCGAGGTAGAAGAAGGCGTCGGCGATCTCGGCGGGATCGGCGTGGCGGCCGGCCGGGATCTTCGCATTGACCTCTGCGAACATCTCGTCGGTGTACTCGGCGCGCTGCATGGGTGTCATCACGTAGCCGGGGCTGACGCATGCGGTGCGGATGTGGGGGGCGAGCTCCAGGGCGAGAGTGCGCATCAGGGCCAGCACCGCGGCCTTGGAGGCGTTGTAGTCGGCGTAGTACGGATAGCCCGCGGAGGCGTTCGTGGACGCCGTGGCGAGCAGTACCCCGCTCCGTGCGGCGATCATGTGCTTGGCGGCGGCCTGCCACAGGGCCATCACGCCGAGCACGTTGACGTCGAGGAGCGAGCGGACGTCCTTCTCGGTCATCTCGACGAACGTCCGGCGCAGGCTGATCCCGGCGTTGGCGACGACGACGTCGATCGAGCCGTGTTCGGCGTGCACGGAGTTCAGGACGGAGTGGATGCCGCTCCAGTCCGTGACGTCGGCCCGGACCCATTCGCCCACCGCGTCGGCCTCGTCGGGTCGCGACAGGTCCAGGTTCACCACGCGGTCCCCCGCGGCGGCGAAGCGGCGTGCCGTGGCGAGGCCGATTCCCGAGGATGCGCCGGAGATGACGACAGTACGTTGTTTCATGTTTCTCTCAGCCGAAGGTGTAGGACAGATCGGTGGGCAGCGACTGGAACACGCTGCCGAGTTTCGCCTGGTAGTCGGCGCCGGCCGCGAGGGCGGAGCGGAGGACCGGGACGTGGGAGGCGTCCTGCTCCCACAGCGTGCTGTGCAGGGTGCGTGCCAGTTCCTCCAGGGCCTGCCGTGCGCCGGGCAGCCAGTCCTTGCTCGTCTCCGGCTCCAGGGACACCTGGTGAACCTGCAGCCAGCCGGCCGTGAGGACGGCGGCGGTGGTGTCCGCGAAGTGATGGTGGCGCCGCGACAGGTACCGGAAGAGTTCGGCTCTGTAGGCCTCCCCCAGGTGCAGGTCGGAGGAGAACAGCCCGGCCGAGAGCAGGCCCAGGACGTCGGCGTACGTCTCCTCCAGGGCCATGCGTTCGAAGGCGGTGAGGCTCTCCGCCGGCCTGCCCTCCTCCGTCACGGTGGACCTGCGCCAGAAGTGGGCGAGGTCGTGTCCGCGGAACCAGCGCAGCGAGGTGCGCAGCAGGGCGTCGAGCCTGGTCTGTGCGTCCTCGCCCTGGATCTCCCTGAAGAGCCTCAGCGAGCAGTGCTGGATGCGCTCTTTGTGGATGTTGGCGAAGACGACGGTGAACTCCGGCCCGCTCACCCGCGACTGCGCGGCCTCCAGGGGGAAGAAGTGCGCGAAGTTCTTGTGTCCGACGGCTGATTCGCCTCCACTGAGCAGGAGGTCGAGGACGTACATGGACGGTTGCATGTCCTGGACGGACTTGACCTCGCCCCCCAGGACCTCCGCCACCCGGTCACGGACCCAGCTCGTGCGCAGGGTGACCATGTCGACCTCTTGCTGCAGGTCGCCTCTGGGCACGGCCGCCAGGAACCCGATGGACTGTGCCGCCGTGCGCATGGCCCAGGTGGCGATGGGTCCGCAGTAGAGCCAGGGCCGGTCGGGGTGCGGCTCCTGCAGGGTGATGGGTTCCCACTCGCCGGTGCGGGCGTAGACGGTCAGGCGCTGGGCGGCCGTCCGTGCGTGCAGCACCGCGTCCTGGGCACCGGGTGCGGTCTCCTTGTCCGCGAACGCCAGGAGTTCCTGGGCGGCCGCCTGGACGAGGGACACCGTCTGTTCCCGGCGCCCGGCCGAGGGCTCGATCTGCGGGACGTCGAGGGCGGCAATGCCGTCGAACAGGGACTTGGCATGGACGAGATGGTTCCAGCCGCAGGGAAAGTGCTCCCTGAGCCGGACGTATTCAGGGTCGAGGCGGGTGACGGCGAGCACCGGCTCGTCCCGGTGCCAGTACGGCGTCTCGGACGCGGGGCTGCGCAGGGGGATGTCGAGGTCGGCGCTGCGCTGCTGTCCCGGGCTTCCGGTGGTCACGAGCGTTTCCGTCAACGAATGCCTCCGGGAGTTGTCGTTGCCGCGGCAGCGCCCGCCTGCTGCCTGGCCGGTGCGGCCGGCTGCATCCGGGACTGCCCGGCCGGCTCGGACTCGCCCAGCGACGCCGTCCACTTCCCGCGGTTGGCGAGGAAGGCGAAGACATGGCCGAGGTACTGCACGATGAACCACAGCGGCAGAAAGGCGGCGAACGAAGGCGCCGTGCCGGTCTGCGCCCAGCCGATGACGGCCCAGGTGACCACACCGGTTGCCGCGTTGAGGGCGACGGTGGTGGACAGGTCGGTCTGCTGCTGGGCCCAGTCGGACGCGCTGGGCTTGAGGACGGTGCCGAGGACCAGGCCGCTGAGGACGGCGCCCAGCAGCCCTGCGCCACCCGCCTGCAGCATGTCCGTCGGGGTGACGGCGTGCGGGCCGATCAGCGCGTAGTAGAGAACGCCGAGGCCGATGCCGACGACGAGGCCGGGCAGGTGCATCGCCGGCCTGCGCCAGTGCGCGGGGGCTGCCAGCGGCAGGTCGGCCGCGCCCTGGGGGCAGCGGTACACCGGCGGGAAGATCAGCCCCGTCACGTCGATGTAGCGCTTGTAGGGCTCACCGGCCATGGCGATCAGGCGCTTGTCGTAGAGGATGCTGCCGATGACGTTGTAGATGTTGAGGACGATGGCCAGGACCAGCAGGTCGGTGGTCATGGTCGGCAGCAGGAAGAACATGCCGAAGAAGGCCGTGTGGACGGGGAACCGGATCCAGCGGCGGCTGCCGACCTTCCAGTTGATCAGTTTGGGGCCCGGAGCGCCGGCGGTCTGGGCGACGAGGGTCGTCGACCCGAAGGCGAGACCGCAGTCGTACTCGAACAGGTGAAGCTGCCAGTACCAAAGCCATGACACGACGGCTAGGCCGTACATGACGACCATCGGTATCCCGGACAGGTCCCAGACCACGTTGCTGGTGTGCTGCCAGAGTGCGGCCGCCACCAGGATGTATAAGACGTTGGACAGTGATTCGACGGACCGCCAGGCCAGTGGCTCTATGCCCGTCTTGGTTTTGACCGTGCGTTTGACCCTCAGCGTGGCGAGTCCGGAGTGCTGAACTCCGAACCCGAGCACGAGAAGGGTATCGACAAGAAGCTGGACAGATTGACTCACGTGGAACCGCCCCCTCGATGAAGACGAAGTGTCACGCTCACGTGCAGAACCGACCCGGCGTGCGAGTCGGCGGGGAATACACACTCCCAGGAAATTGAATGCTCAACGCTTCGACCGTGCGCCGTCGACAGACCCGGCAGACCCGGCCGACCCATCCACGAAGCGCGTTCACAGCAGGGAGCACTTCGAACGGGGACGAGGGTAGTCATACGCATGACTGCGTGACAAGTACCCGATCATTACTGGACGTTGGCCACTCGTGGTGCGCTACAGTCCTTTTGCTCATACGTATGACGGACTCGTGAGGCCGGCTTGCGGCAACCGCAGCGGCCCCCTCCTGCGCGGACGGAGCGAACATGCCCCCACACGCTGCCCAAGGCGACGACTTACTACCCGGTCCCCTCACCAAATACAGCCGGTACGGGCCGCACCCGGAACGGACGCCGCACTTGGCTCGATATATGCGGCAAACACCCGGCCATGTGGCTGAATCCTGGTCGTGCTCGACCACGCACGGCGCTTTTGACGTCGAGATCAGGAAATGCGCGGAGCCGATTTCCCGCCATCTCCGACGACGGAGGGGCAATGCGGCCTCGGCACGCCGTTGGCCGAATGAATGAACCGCACCTTTCAGCCGTTCATGTGCGGAAGACCAGCCGCACCGGCGAAGAACGGGCGGCGCCGCTGTAGCGGCAGTCCCGGTGCGCGGTCCATTCGCGGTCCATTCGCGGTCCGTTCGCGGTCCATTCGCTGCCCGTTCGCCTTACAGCGGTCGGCTCCCGCGGCCGCAGGCCACCCCTGCGCTCCTGTGTGGCCGGTTCCTGGGGCCCATCGCTCCGGAAGCGGCGCTATCGGCCTGTGCCTGCCGGTGTGGCTGCCGTGGGCCGAACCGCCTCCGGCAGCACTCATCTCTCCCGCGTTTCTCTCAGACAGGACTTCTTCGTGCGCCATGTCACGGTGTATTGCGGTGCCTCCCGTGGACGACGGTCATCGCATCATCACGCTGCAGCCCAGTTCGGCCGGACCGTCGCCGCGTTGGGGCTGGGGATCGTCTACGGAGGTGCGTCCACCGGTCTCATGGGGGCCGTTGCCGACGCCGCCCTGGAGGGTGGCGCCCCGGTCGTCGGTGTCATCCCGGAAAAGCTCGTGGGTCACGAGGTCGCGCACCAGGGCCTCACCCGCCTTGAGGTCGTACCCGACATGCATGCCCGCAAGGCCCGCATGATCGAGCTCGGTGACGCCTTCGTCGCGCTGCCCGGCGGTTTCGGCACGGTCGACGAATTCTTCGAGGTACTGACGTGGGCTCAGCTGGGCCTGCACGGCAAGCCCTGCGCCCTGCTCGACACCGACGGCTTCTTCCAGCCCCTGCTCGGCTACCTCCGGCACGCGGCCGACGAGGGCTTCGTGCATCAGCGCTACCTGGACAATGTCATCGTCCGGGCCGATCCCGGTGACCTGCTGGACTCACTGGCACATCACCGAAGCCTTCCGCATCTCTTCTCGATGGTGTGAGGGGGGATCATGGCGCATCTCATCGACGGCCCCTCCGGCCCGGCCGGCGAAACGGCCCGGATCCCGGCCGGGTTGGCGGTCTTCGACATGGACGGCACCCTGCTGCCCGACACCACGGCCTGCCGCCAGATCGGGCTCGCCGCCGGAGACGTGTCGACTGTCGAACAACTGGAGCAGGCATACCGCGACCAGCTCATCGACAGCACCCAGTTCGCCGAGCGGTGCCTGGAGTCGTGGGCACACGCCGGACCCGGCCTCTATCAGCACGCCTTCGCCGGCTGCCCACGGATCGGCGGGCTGGAGGATGCCCTGGCCTGGCTGCGGGAGCGCTCGGTCGTCACATGCCTGATCACCATGGCGCCCCGCCCGTTCGCCGAGTGTTTCACGGGCTTCGACCACGTCTTCGCGTCCTCGTATCCGCACGACATCCTCAATCCCGAGGACAAACCGGAGATCGTACGACGGCTTCGGCGGGACCTCGGGCTGAAGGAGCAACAGATCATCGCCCTGGGGGACTCCGACTCCGACGTCCCGCTGTTTCGCACCCTGAGCAGAACCGTGGCCGTCAACGCCTCGGCCAACCTCAGGGAGTTGGCGGCCCGCACCTACGACGGCGACGACATCCACGAAGCCGTGCGCGGCCTGTTCGCCGTGGCGGAGTCCCAGCCATGACCCCACACGGCATCATCGTCGGGTTCTGCCAGGGCTTCACCACCGACTTCCCCGACCAGGCACCGTTCGTCGAAGGAGCCCTGCGCGACGCCGGCTGGCACGTCAGGACCCATCATGGTTTCGAAGGCCGCTTCCCGGACGGCGAGTTGTGCATCGACCTGCCGGAGGATCCGTCCGGCCGGACCGTCCTGCTCTGCCAGTCGGTCACCGGCACGCACACTCCCGCCGACGCATCGCTGATGAGCCTTCTGGCGGCGGCCCGGTCCTACCGGGAACACGGCGCCGGCCGCATCGCGGCCGTGCTCCCGCACCTCGCATACGCCCGGCACGACCGGCATGTGCCCGGCCAGCGCCGTCCGGTGATGGCCGGCCTGCTGGCCGATCTGGCAACGGCCGCCGGCCTGAACGACGTCGTGACCATCGCCTCGGGCGCGGAGAACCTGCTGGGGTCCCTGTTCGCCCGGAGCGGCACCCGGCTGACCTTCCTGCCCGTGCACGAGCTGCACCTGGACCTGCTGCGCCCCCTCACCGGCCGCAGCACGGTACTCGTGGCTCCCGACCGGGGTGCCGCCGACCAGGTCGCCATGCTCGCCGCGGCACTGGACCGGCCCCTGCTGGTGGCCGACAAGCGCCGCCTCGGCCCGGAGCAGGTGGACGTCGCGCTGCGCGCGCCGCACGACATCGGTGACGTGCGGCACGCCGTGGTCGTCGACGACCTGATCACCAGTGCGGCGACCGTGGAGACGGTCACGACCGCGATCCGCGAACACAGCCCCGCCGCCCGGATCGACGTGATCGCCACCCATCTCAGGCTGACCCCGTCGGGCGCACGGCGGCTCGGCGGACTCCTGGGCAGCGGGGCGATCCGCAGCGTGCACACCACCGACGCGGCCGGCCAACGGCCCTGTGTGGAAGGGCTCTCGTTCACCGCTGCGATCCCCTGGATGGCACCCGCGCTGACCCCATGGCTGAGCAGCCAGGCCGCACGACCGGATCGAAGGACCGCCCCATGACCCTCGTCACTGACCATCCCGGCGCCGCCGCCGGCACGCGGTGTCCCGAACTCGCCGTCTCCGTGGTCTGCCTGGACCAGACGCGGCTGGGACAGCACATCGAAACCCTGCACGCACTGGGTGTGGCACGCCTGCACGTCGACCTGGTGGACCCGGCGTTCGGCGGGGGCCTCGGGCTCCCTCTGGAGGCCATCAGCGATCTGCACGGCTCCTGCGACCTGCCGATCGACGTGCACATCATGCTCACCCGTCCCGAACCGGCCGTACGCGAGGCGGCGGCCCGCGGCGCGACCAGCGTCTGTGTGCACCAGCGCTCACTGACGGCCGAGGTCGGCGCCGCGCTGCGGGACGTGGGCGGCAACGGCACGGCGGTCGCACTGGCCGTCGACCCCGGCGAACCGATCTCCCTACCGGCCGTCCAGAGCATCCGCCCGCGCCGCCTCACGATCATGAGTGTGGTCCCGGGCGGAGCCGGCCGCCCGTTCCGGCCCGAAGCGCTGGAGACGGTCCGCAAGGCGTCCCGGCTGCGCGCGACCGGCCTGGTCGAGGAGGTCGAGGTCGACGGTGCGGTGGGCCCGGAGACCGCGCCCCGCATGGCCGCGGCCGGCGCCGACCTGCTCGTCCTCGGCAGCACGGTGTTCCCGCACCGCTCCGACCGCCTCAACCGGCTGCCCGAGCTGCGCAGCGCGCTGGCCGGGTTCGCCTCCTCCCCCCTCTGACAAGGAGCATCATGGCTGTTCACACGATCCGCATCGGCGACCTGCAGCGTCATCTTCCCGTCGTACCGGTCGGTGACGACGTCTCCATCGCGTTCCTGAAGCTGTACGGCGACCTCGAGCTGCTGGACGTGGCGACCGCGGCCCTGGCCGATCGGCTCACCGGCGACGCCGACGTCATCGTGGGCCCGGAGTCCGGCGGCATCCTGCTGGCACATCTGCTCGCCCGGCGGACGAACAGGCGTTGTGTCGTCGTCCGCAAGAAGGTCCGCCCCAACATGGCGGCACCGATCCGGGTCCCCGTGCGCACCATAGGGACCGCGGGCGAGCAGGAACTGGTGCTGGGGGAAGACGATGCCGCCGTGATCGCCGGTCGGCGGGTCGCCCTGGTCGACGAGGTCGTCAGCAGCGGCGGCACACTCCGCGCTCTCCAGGCGCTGGTCGGCGCGGCGGGCGGAGAGGTCGTGCAGACCCTGGCCGTCGCCACGGAAGGAGAGCGCCGCCCCTCGGTGACCTCGCTGGTCCATCTGCCCGTCCTCACTCGCGAGCCAGTGGACGGGGCGGCCGGATGAGCCGTGCAGACCGCCTGGGGCAGGCCATCGTCGCGCTCTGCTCGGTGCAGCTGCTGGTGGCACTGGAGTTCTCCATCGCGAATGTCGCACTGCCCGACATCAGGCAGGACTTCCATGTCGGTGCGCAGAGCCTGCAGTGGGTGCTGTCCGGCTACGCCCTGGCGTACGCGTCCGTCCTGCTGTGCGGGGGCCGCTTCGCCGACGCCTACGGGCCCCGGCGGCTGCTGCTGTGCGGACTGGCCGCCTTCACCGTCGCCTCGATGGCGGCCGCCGCCGCACCGGCGTTCGGGCTCCTGATCGCACTACGGGTCCTCCAGGGTGCGGCTGCCGCCTTCGCCACCCCCGCCGCGCTGGCCCTGGTCACCTCCCTCACTTCGGGGCATCGGCGTTTGGTGGCGTTGAGCTGGTGGGGAGCGGCAGGATCGCTGGGGTTCGCTCTGGGGGCGGCCCTCGGCGGTGTGATCACCGATGTCGCCGGCTGGCCGGCCGTCTTCTGGACGTGTGCCGTCCTGTCGGCGGCATCCGCCGTGATGACCCTCCGGTGGGTGCCGGAGCGCCGGCCCCAGGTGTCGGCCCGCCCGGACGCCGTCGGCGCGGTCCTCCTGGCGGGCTGCGCCGCGGCGGGCATCATGGTGCTCTCGCTGGCGCCCGAGGCCCTCTCACGGCCGGGGACCCTCACAGCGTGTCTCCTGCTCTCCACCGGTTCGGCCCTCGCCCTGCGGGTTCGCCACAAGAGGCAGCAAATGCCGCTGCTCCCGCGTGGTTTCCTGACCCGGCGGCCGGTTCTGCACGCCAACATCGCCGGTGCGTGGGCGGCGGCCGCGGGCGGGTCCATGGTGTATTTCGTGGCGACCTTCATGCAGACCGTGCTCGGCTGGCCGGAGTTGACGACCGGCCTGATGCTCGTGCCGGACGCGGCCGCCGCCGCGCTCGGTGCCCGGGCAGCACGGCCCCTGCACGGCCGGCTGGGCACGGTGCGGGCCTGCTGCGTCGGACTCGCCGGGATCGCCGCGGGGATGGTGGCGCTCACCGGCACCCCCATGGGCGGCGTGCCGGCGGCCGCGTGCATCCTGGTCGGAACCTGCCTCACCGGGTTCGGACTGGTCCTGGTCGCCGTGATCACCGCGGTCGCCGCGGCGGCCCGCCTCAATCCCGACGAGCACGGTGTGTCGGGCGGTCTGCTCGTCACGACCCAACAGCTCGGCGTCGCGGGCGGACTGGCGCTCCTGCTGGTCGTGAGTGAGTTCGCCACCGGCGACCCGCTGTCCGAGACGGGCATACGGACCTGTCTTCTCACCGGGGCAGCGCTCGCGGTTGCCGGATGTGCTGTTGTCGCAGCGACCGGCAGGTCCACCCCGGCACCACAGCCGCAGGACACCGTAGTTCGGTGAGCGTGACACGGACTCCCCCAGGCGGCCCCGTCCGTCATTGCGGCTGCTCCCGCGGGGGCTGCCCGGACGCAGCACCGCTCGGGGACACACTGCGGCCACCGGCGTAGCCCCAGCGCTGCCCATCCGCCGGCGGCAGGAGCCCCCCAACCGTCGGCACGAGCCCTCCGGCCGTCGGCGCCGGCGCGATCCCCGCACTCGACCAACCATGCGCCAGAGGGGTCCGCTCCGTGCCCGGCAGCCGGACGGCCCATCCATTTCAGCGACTTTGTCATGATGCGCAACCCGGGAGAGACCCAGCCGCGCGAGCCGGACGACCCGAGGCTCATCGGCGCGCCTGTTTGCGCTTGACTTGCAGTCGCTCCCTCGGGATTATCGACGCCATTGCCGCCAACACGCCCCAGGTTGCGGCAGATCGGCCTGGAAGATCTCGAAATCATCTGCGACCGACTCATTCCATTGACAGGAATGAATTCCAATTGAAAACTGTGGACGGATATACGGATGAAAGGACCCGAAGCCCCTCGTGCCGTGACCGCCACCGACGTGGCACGCATGGCGCAGGTTTCGCAGTCGACCGTTTCGCTCGTCTTGAACGGCAAGTGGAAGGGCAGGATCCGTGAGGAGACCGCCCGCCGCGTGATGAGGACGGCAGGCGAACTCGGCTACCAGGTCAACCAGGCTGCCCGCAGCCTACGTCTGGGCAGCACCGGAACCGTCCTTCTGGTCGTACCGACACTGGAGAACCCCGCCTTCTCCGCCGTGCACGCCGGCGCCGCCCGGGCGGGCGCGGCGAACGGCATCGGCGTTGTGGTGTTCCCGCTGAGCGCGGAGGACGGATGCGGGCCCTTTCCCGTGCCGAAACAGGCAATCGACGGGGTGCTGGCCTGCTCGATGTCGGCCGACGACGTCGCCGATCTGCGCATCGGACTCCCGCTGGTGATCCTCGACGACATCCCGACCCGTCACACGCCGACCGTCAGCATGGACCTCGGCGGCGGCATGGCGCACATCCTGGCCCACCTCACCTCGCTCGGCCATCGACGCATCATGCACGTGCGCGCCGATCGCTCCACCTCGACGTTCGTCGAGCGGGCGCACGTCTTCGACCAGTGCGTCCTCAGTCATCCCGACATAGCGGCGAGCCATGTGTCATGCCCCCTCGACCCGCGCCACGTCCGGGACCATCTGGCCGCGGTACTGGCCTCCGCCACCCGCCCGACGGCGTTCGTCTGCGACGACGACAACATCGCCCTGGGCGTCTACTACGCAGCCGGCGCGCTCGACCTCACCGTCGGCGAAGCCCTCTCCGTGGTCGGCTTCAACGATCTGCCGATCGCCTCCTTGATCTCGCCCTCCCTCACCACAGTGCGCCTGCCTCTCAACGACCTGGGCTTCTACGGCATGCGGATGTTCATGGACATCCGCAACGGAGAACCCGGCGAGGACGTCATGCTCGGGACGGAACTCGTCATACGGCAATCCACCGGGCCCGTACCGCCGTCCACCGAGGCCGGCTGACAAACCCCTTCCCGGCACATGCCGCGAACGCGGCACCTCCACCGACACCGCCTGCCGCACGGGAGGCCGGCCTGCGCGGACATCGGTGCCGGCTGGGGCCGGTACACCTCCCAAGTCCCCACGTCCACAAGGGCACCAGTGGCCTCGGCGAAGCGGTTTCGGCATCTCGGCCTTTCCCCATACTGGGAGGCATGGCCCTCTATGACACGCTCGGCGCGACGTACGGCCGGACCCGGCAGCCCGATCCGCGGATCGCCGCGCAGATTCACGCCACGCTCGAAGACACCGCGGACGTGATCAACGTAGGAGCGGGCACCGGTTCGTACGAACCACCGCAGACGGTCCTCGCCGTCGAGCCCAGCCAGGTCATGCTCGCCCAGCGCGCACCCCGGTCCGCGCCCGCCGTGCGCGCGGTCGCCGAACACCTTCCACTGCGCGCCAACGCCGCGGACGCCGTGATGGCACTGCTGACCGTCCACCACTGGAGCGACCTTGCGGCCGGCATCGCCGAACTCCGCCGGGTCGCCCGCCGCCGCATCGTCATCCTGACCTGGGACCAGCAGATCTTCCGCGAGCGGTTCTGGCTGGTACGCGAATACCTTCCGCAGGCCGCCGCCTTCGACGACATCCGCGCCATACCGATCGACCGGCTGGTCACTCTGCTCGGCGGCGCGCACCAGGAGACCGTCCACGTCCCGCACGACTGCACGGACGGGTTCGGCGCGGCATACTGGCGCCGCCCCCACGCCTACCTCGACCCACAGGTGCGCGCCGGCATCTCCATGTTCGCCCAGTCCGGAGAGGATGCCCTCGCGCCCGGCCTGGCAACGCTCGGCAACGACCTGGCGAGCGGCCGCTGGCACAGCCGTCACGCCGGCCTGCTCACGCTCGACACCATCGACGTCGGCTATCGGCTCCTGGTGGCAGACTCCTGACCCGCGCCAGGAACAACCTTCAGGCGAACGGGCCTTCGGTGGTGAAGCGGCGCAGATGGTGGGCGAACGTCTCGGCCTCGCCTGGTGGCCAAGTGGACAGGCTCGCCGTGATGTGGGCAGCCAGACGTGCACGCAGCTCTGCCACCGTCAGTCGGCCCTGCTCGGTGAGGACGAGCAGATGTGCACGCCGGTCGGTGGGGTCCGCCTCGCGGCGGACGAGGCCTGCGGCCTCCAGCCGGGAGGCGCGGCGGGTGACGCCGGAGCGGTCCAGCCCGACGTCGGGGGCCAGGTCGGCCGCGCTGCGGGGCCCGGTCCGGGCCAGCGCGCTGAGTACCGGGTATGTCAGTTCGTCCACCGCCTCACCCATGCCCTCGGTGAGCCGCTGGTGCAGCTGTGTGCGAGTGGTGCGCCTGAGCAGGATGCCCAGCGCATCTGCGATCTCATGTCCTACCTGATTCTCCACAGCCCAAGAATAGCGTGCGCTACGCACGCAACGGCCGCTACAGTGGGCAGATATGCGTGCGCAGCGCACGCACTTTGCTTCGTGCCCTGAAAGGAAGCCCATGACCACCCGCACCGGCATCAAGGCCGCCCTCACCGACCTGCTCTTCAACCGCGACATCACCGTCCATGAGGCTGCCGACCGCCACTTCGCCCCGGAGTACCGTCAGCGCACGGACGGGCAGTGGGCCGATCACGCCGGGTTCCTCGAGCACATCACCCACTTGCGCACCATCGTCGCCGAAGGCTGTGTCCAGGTGCACGATGAGCTGTACGACGGCGGCAAGTACGCCGACCGGCACACCGTCCATCTCACGAAGAACGACGGCTCGACCGTGCGCATGGAGGTCTACGTGTTCGGCGACCTCGCGTCTGACGGCCGATTCAGCCGTATCGAGGAGACCACCCTGATGCTCCACGGCTCCGGCACCGACCGCAACATCGGCAGCGCCCGCTAGGACCTGTCCGGAGTCCTGATCCCGGCAGCGCGGCCGATCCCGGGAGCACCGCCGCGGTGTTCGGTCTCCACTGGCCCGGCTCCCTGGCCGAGACGGCGAAGCAGATCACCGTCCCGATCGGGTTCGTGCTCCAGTGGGACGGCGAGCACATCCCGCGCCAGTCCGGTCTCGCGTCGTTCGACGCCTTCGCCTCCAAGAAGAAGACGTGGCACGCAAACGCGGGCAGGCACAAGGAGCTGCCCGGGTTCGAGGCCGGCAGCGCGGTCCGGTTCTTCGCCCGGCACCTCGGCCGAGCGGTCACCTCACCGGCCTGACCCGAGCGGTATCGGCGTCCGGACTGCCGGCGGGCGCCGATACCGCGGCCCCGGGTTGAGGCTGCGCGTCCAGATGATGGATCCACGCAACCGACGTCCCGCCATGTAACTGTCGGGCGTCCTGTCGTATCGCGAACGCAAGCGGTCGCAAACGCCGGTCCGCCGCGAGGTGGGCCTTGATCGCGGGCGTTGTGTCGGGGACCGGCCGCGATGTGGGCGGAGCGGGCTGGGCGGTGATAGGACTGGTGATCCCGTACGCCGTCCTGACGCCGGTGATGCGGCTTTTCCGTTGTGTGTGGCTGAGGAGGCGGACGTGTTCGACGAGGACGGCGAGGATGAACTCCTGCTCGCGGCGATGATGCGACTCGGTGCGAGGGGCGGCTCGGCGGGGGGTGCCGCTGGAGGGTGGGTCACCGGATTCGGCGGATTGAGCAGAGCTGGTGCGCGGGGCGGTGCGCGGGGAGCCGCGAGAGGCTTCAAGTGGACGAAGAAGGACGTCAGTACGACTGTTGTCTCGCTGCCCGGAACCGTGGCGGCAGCGTCCAAGCTGGTCGGCGAGACGCTGTCCGGGGCAGGAGATCTGATGGGGACACAGGCGCGCGACGACGGGGGCGTCGCCATGCGGGCGATCGTGGGTGTCGGGATGGGTGGGCTGAACCCCGCCGTCGTGACAGCTGTGGTGGCCGCGGGCCCCGGAGGCGGGGCGGTGGTGGAGCTGCGCGCCGCAGGTCGTGAAGGGCTGATCAAACAGCACCCTGCCGAAAAGGCTCTTGCGAAGATCACTGCTCGGCTCGGGGTCGCCCCGCAGTGACAGTTGCCCGCGGTCCAGTGCGGTCCTCACCGTCGATCGGTTCGATCGACGAACCCGCCTGCGGGCACGTCCTGGACACCCCGCAGCCCCCGCCGTTCCGCAACCTGCCCGCCTTCGCCAGGAGGGGGGCCGGGAGCGCTACGGCATCGGCCCGGACACCCGCGCCCGCCTCGACGCCTGCCTGGCCGAGAGCGCAACGGACGGCGGGCGGCCCCTCCCCCCTGCCCGCACGCGCCGCACGCGCCTGTCTCGACGTCTGCTTCTTCCATCCCTTCGACGACGGCAACGCCCGGTCCGCCTTCCTCGCCCTTCTCTTCGTCCTCGCCCGCGAGGGCGCCGCGCTCAGCGGGGTCGGCCTGCTCCGTCGCATCACGTTCCGGGCCGACGACCCTCAGGACGCACTGGTCCTCGCCGGTACATCGACGTCCATCTTGCGGACACCCGGCGCAGCGCCGCCTCCCCCGGCTCCTGGACCCCGAGGTACCGGCCCGGACCCCGATGTGCCGGTCGCGGCCGAAGGGCGTCCCGCTGGTGGCGGAGCCGACGTGGCCACGGCCGTTGACGCGGACATCAGGTGGTGCAGGTGGGTACGCCGTCCAGCCAGGCCGGGCCCTGGATGTAGATGTTGGTGACCCAGGCACGGTAGTCGGGCAGGTAGGACCAGGCGTCGTTGGTGTAGCCGTCGGCGGTGACGGGTTCGGCGTGCTTCTGGCACTCGACGCGGATGGTCGTCGGGCCGGGGAAGGCGTAGACGCGGGCGGCCTTGGTGGAGGGCTGCGCCTTCGTCCAGACCCCGGTGCCCCAGGTACGGAAGACGTGTCCTTCGACGGTCCCGGTGCTGACGCGGACGGCACCGAAGTAGTCGCCGCCGAGGCGCACGTCACTGACCATCAGCTTGGTGCCGGACTGCCGGGCCTCGACCATCCTGCCCGCTCCGAGGTAGAGGGCGATGTGGTGCAGGTCCTGGGAGGTGCCGTAGGCGAGCAGGTCGCCGGGGAGCAGCGGGGCGAGGCCCTGGGCGGCGGTGAAGCGGCCCGCGGTGCGGTAGGTGTAGTACTGGGCGCTCGCGTCTCCGTTGAGGATGTCGGCGCCGGCCGCCTGGGCATAGGCGTAGCGGACCAGGCCCGAGCAGTCGAAGCCGAGCCGTTCCGGGTCGTGTTCGCTGGCCGGGTCGTTGGGGTCCACCTTCCCGTAGGTGGCGCCGGGTTGAGCCTCGTGACCGCCGCCCCAGGTGTACCAGACGCCGGCGGCGAGCTGTGCGCAGGCGGCGTCGATGGCCCGCTCGGCCGAGGCGGAGGCGCCCGGCGCGAGGACGCCGCAGTCGCCGTCGGACGCTCTGGCCGGCCAGGACGCCCGGTCGGCGGCGACGGCCGACGGGGCGAGGAACAAGACGGCCAGCAGGGCGATGAGTGTGCCGATGGCACCGGTGCACCGGGACATGCCGGGACCCCCGTTTCTGATGTGGTCGCACGTGTGCGGAGACAGGTGACGCGGCGAACAGCGTCCCGGCCCCGGCGGCGCCAGGTCGAGGCTCCGGCTGGGCCCTGTCGCGACGGGCAACGGGAAACCGTTGGGAAACCCCTGCCGAGCAGGGCCGTTGTTCACGACGGCGCGCACGCGGACATGCCGGAGAGGGACGTGCCGAGCAGCAGGGCCCGGCGCGCCGCGGGGTCCATTTCCCGGCTGAGCCGGCAGATCTCCACCAGCCGTGCCCCGGTGTCCAGGTTCCACAGGCGTACGGTTCCGTCGTTGCTGCTGCTCGCCACCGTCCGCCCGCCGGGGGCGAAGGCCACGCCCGACACCGCGTTGGTGTGCCCGGTGAGCGTGGCCCAGGGCCGTCGGCCCGGTACGTCCCACAGCCGCACGGTGCGGTCGTTGCCACTGCTGGCCAGGAGCCGCCCGTCCGGTGAGAAGGCCAGGCCGCGCACCGATCCGGTGTGTCCCGTGAGGGAAACCTCGGGGCGGTGCCGTGCGGCGTCCCAGAGCCGCACGGTGCCGTCGTTGCCGCAGCTGGCGAGCGTACGGCCGTCGGGGCTGAAGACGACGCCCCGGACCGCGCCGGTATGGCCGGTCAGCGTGGCCAGCCGGTGGTGCGTGCGCACGTCCCACAGCCGTACGGTCAGATCGTCGCTGGCGCTGGCCAGCGTACGGCCGTCGGGGCTGAAGGCGACGTCGTTGACGTAGTCGGTGTGGCCGGTGAGAACGGCGAGTGGGCGGCGCCCGGGAACGTCCCAGAGGCGGAGTGTGCCATCGGCGCCCGCCGAGGCGAGGGTGCGGCCGTCCGGCGCGAAGGCCACTGCGAACGCGGCGCCGCGGTGACCGGTCAGGGCGGCGAGCGGACGACGGGTCGCGACGTCCCACAGCCGTACGGTGCCGTCGGAGCCGGCCGAGGCCAGGGTGGCGCCGTCCGGCGCGCATGCCACGGCGGTGACGCTGTCGTGGTGCCCCGTCAGGGTCACCGCTCCTGCGCGCCGGGCCAGGTCCCACAGCCGTACGGTGTGGTCGGCGTCCGCGGTGGCCAGCATCCGGCCGTCGGGGCTGTAGGCGACTTTGGACACTTCCGTGAACGGACGCGCGGCCAGCAGGCGGCTGCGCAGGTCCCACAGGACGACGGAGCGGTCGAACCCCCCGGTGGCCAGCAGCGTGCCGGTGGGATCGGCCGCCACGGACATCACGTAGTCGGTGTGTCCGGCCAGTGTGGCGACGAGCCGGCCGCTGCGGACGTCCCACAGCCTGGTCGTGCCGTCGCCGCCCGCGCTGGTCACCATCGTGCCGTCGGGTGTGTAGGCCACGGCGTTGACGTCGTCACTGTGCCCGGTGAGGATCGCCGTCGTCCGGCGGCCCGGGATGTCCCACAGCCGCACGGTCCGGTCCACCGCCCCGCTGGCCAGGCTGCGGCCGTCGGGTGCGAAGGCCAGGCCGAGCACCTCGTCGGTGTGACCGCGCAGCACGGCCGGCGGGCCGCTCCCGCCGGTGTCCCACAGGCGTACGGTGCGGTCCGCGCCACCCGAGGCGAGCGTCCTGCCGTCCGGGGCGTACGCGAGCGCGTCGATCCGCCCGGTGTGGCCGGTCAGCAGGGCGACACGCCGGGGCGGTCCGGCCGTGTCCCACAGATCGATTCCGTGGGGGGCCGCGACCGCGAGCAGGCGACCGCGCGGGTCGAAGACGACGGCGCGAGCGCCCCTGGTGTCCGCGGACAGCAGGGTGGTGCCGGGGTGGGCGGTGCCCGGGCCCCACAGCCGCACCGCCCCGTCGGACGCCGTCGCCGCAAGGGTGCGTCCGTCCGGGCTGAAGGCGATCGCGCGGACCCGTCCGGGGACGGTGAGCGTGGCGATCGTACGGCGGTCGGACAGGCGGCGTAACCGGACCGTGCCGTCCGAACTGCCGGTTGCCAGCAGCCGGCCGCCCGGAGCGAAGGCGACCGCGTTGACCGCTCCGCGGTGACCGCCGAGCCGGGCGGAGAACGGCTGGGCCTGGGTGCTCAGCAGGGCGCCGCGGGCCGCCGCGGTCGGGGCGGCGCGGTAGGCCTCCTCCGCGAGCAGCATCGATGCCTCGGGCCGGCCGCCCGCCAGGGAGGTGGACTGTACGGCGAGGGCCTGGGAGCGTGCCACGCGCTCCTGAGCGAGTGCCTCGCCGCGTTGCCGGTAGGCGAGGGCCCCGGCCGTCAGGGCACAGCCGAGCAGGACGACGAGGGTCGCCACCAGCGCCCGCTTCAGCCGCATCTGACGCCGTGCCTGCCGTTGCCGGGCCTGCTCCTCCCGGCGGCTCGCCCGCAGGAAGGCGTCCTCGGCGGGGCCGAGAGGGCCGAGGCCGTTTTGTTCGTCGGCCCAGGAACTCACGGTGTCCAGCCGCGTGCCCCGGTAGAGCGCGGACGGGTCGCGGCCCTCGCGTTCCCACTCGGCGGCGGCATGGGCCAGTTGCTGGTGGATCAGCAGTGCGGCCCGGTCTGCGCGGATCCACTCGCGCAGCCGGGGCCAGCTGTGCAGCAGGGCCTCATGCGTGATCTCGACGGTGTCGCTGTCGACGGTGACCAGACGCGCCTGCACGAAGACGTCGAGCGCGGTGGCGCCGGCGTCCTCCACGTCGGCCGGCTGCGCCATGAGGGCACTACGGCTCATCCGGCGCCGGGTGGCACCGGTGCCGTCGGAGACGTGCACGAGCCGGGCCAGGATGCGCCGGATGGTCTTCTGCTCGGCGGGATACAGCCGGGCGAACGCGTCCTCGGCGGTGCGCGCCACGGCGCCCTGGATGCCGCCGGTGCGCTCGTACCCGGCGACGGTCAGCGTGGTTCCCTCGCGGTGTCGCCAGGTGGCCAGCAGCGCGTGGGAGACCAGGGGAAGCGCGCCGGCCGGGACACGTCCCGCTTCGGGCTCGCCCGTCAGCCCGGCGTCCCGCAGGAGCAGCGGGAGGAGGCCCGGTTCGAGGGTGACACCGGCGAGTTCGGCCGGGCGGGTGACGGATGCGCACAGCTCCGCCGTGGTCATCGGGGGCAGCACGTAGAGACCGTCGGTGAAGACCGGTGCCAGATCGGGCAGTTCGAGACATCGGCCGGAGAAGTCGGCGCGTACGCCGAGGACCACCACCGCGGGGTCGTACGCGGCCGAAGGCGGCGCAGCGGCCAGCGCGCAGAGCACACGGGCGAAGGCACGCCGCTCACTCTCTTCGGAACAGAGGGTGAACAGTTCCTCGAACTGGTCGACCAGCAGCACGAGCCGGGCGGGTGGCAGTGCCCGGCGACCGGCCGGGGAGCCGTCCGCGTACGTCGCAACGGCCCTGAGAAGAGCTCCGGGCTCCTGTGCCAGCCCCTCGGCGGGAAGGTGCAGGTTTCCGCCGAGAGTCTGCGCCGTACGCTCCACCAGCTCCTTGAGCGGGTGGGCCGTGGGGGTGAGGGTGACGACCGGCCACCGGTCGCAACCGGCCATCGGGAAGCCGCCGGGGCGCCGCAGGGCCGGCACGAGACCGGCGTTGATCAGGGACGACTTGCCGGCGCCGGAGGGAGCGACCAGCATCAGCGGTCCCTCGCCGACCCTGCTGAAGATCCGTTCGACGAGCGCGGCCGTGGCCCGCTCCCGCCCGAAGAACCGGTCGGCGTCCTGCGTGGTGAATGCCGACAGTCCCCGGTAGGGGCAGGCGGGACCGGTGACATCGTTGCCGTCACCATGGGCCACCGGCGGCTGCTCCCGGACCAGCCGCAGCAGTGCGCCCTCGGCGCCCAGGATCTGGTCGCAGCGCCGGGCCACGTCGACGGTCGCGCGCTTCGCGCCGGTCTCGATCTTGCTCAGATATCCCTTGCTGTAGTGCGTCTGCCGGGCCAGGTCGGCCAGCGACAGACCACGCTGCTGTCTCCGTCGTCGCAACTGCTGCGGAAAGGACGGTGTGGTCGGCACTGCCCGTTCCGCTTCGTACCGCTGACCGGTGCCGGCTTCCTGCTGCGGCTCTCCCAAGACGTCCCCCATGGCAAGCGTGCCCAGGCCGTGAGACGGCGAGAGCCCAGGCTACTGCCGTGGTGAGGCAGCCGGCGCAACCATGCGGCGGGAACGACGCGAAAGAACGAGCGTCCGGAACCGGCGTGCGGTTCCGGACGCTCCCGGGTGGGGTCCCCTCGGTCAGCCGTTCGTGGGGTTACGGCCGGTTGAGGGTGATGGAGTTGATCGGGGTGAGGTCGGCGTAGACGCCCGCCCCCTGGGCGATGGGGCTGCCGCAGCCGACACCGCCCGAGCCGGTGCACAGACTGGCGGTGGCGCCGCCGTACTGGTTGTTGAGGACCCAGTGACGGCCGTACTGGTTGCTGAGGTTGTGCGGGCCGTAGCTGTAGAAGATCAGGCTCGGCTTCACCGCCGGGTCCTGGTCCTGCGGGTAGACGCAGACCGCCCCGTCCGGGCAACCGGCCCAGGTGTCGGCGGGCTTGGCGTGAGCCGCGCCGCTCATCGCCACGACGGCGGCCGCCGCGGTCGCGAACGCGGCAGCGCCGCGGATCATCTTGCGCATGGGTTTCCCCCTTGTGGTTCTCCTGCGTCGTCGCAGGTAGTGCTCGGTCTGGACGGCAACACCCTCCCCGCCGAGCCCGCCGCCCGTCGACGGGTTTCCCGTCGCCCGTCGTCGCCGCCGCCGGGAAACCGCCGCCGACCAGCATGGTTGACGCCGCGCGGGCAACGCGCCCCGGCCGCCCCGGTCCTGGGAGGGCGGGCTGTGCTCGTCGCAGCGGCAGACGGTGCCCGGGCGATGCGATGCGCATCGAGCACAACACCGCGGCCCGCCACGCGGCGTGCACACCGCCTCGCCGCTCCGGTCCACACCGGTGCCCGCGTCGAGGCGGCCGGCGACACGATCCCCGGCTACGGATACGGATACGAACACGGATACGGATACGGATACGGATACGGCCGCATCATGGAGGAGCTGGAACAGCGAAACCGCAGGGGTCGCGGCCGGCCTCTCTTCGGGCCCCTCATCACGCCGCACCGCGGTCGCCGCGCGCATCGCCCGGCGGGGCCGGACCCTGCCGCAGGCCGAACAGCGCATCAAGCCCGGTGACAGCCAGCACCCGGACGAGCGTCGGCGCCTTCACCCCCGTCACAACGAAATCCGTCCCCACCTGGGCGGCACGATTCTTGCCTCTGACGAGAGCGTTCAGACCCGCCGCATCACAGAACGACACCCCGGCAAGGTCGAGGACCAGACGTGCCGGCCGGTCCTGCAGACACTCCTGGACAACTGTGCCGAGCTCATCGCTGGTGAACAGATCGAGCTCGCCGAAGACTCCCATCATCGTCCCGCCACCGTCGCGGACGATCAGGGTCGTTGCTCCTGGGGCACTCATCCGGCACCTCCGTGGGTTGCAGCGGCGGCGCCGGCCTGCGCACCCGGCTCCGGCCCGCGGCGGAGTATCTGCGGCAGACACACGTCGGGCAGGGCAGCGGAAGACGACCTGATGACCCGCCTGGTCGCATTGCGGAGGGTGCTGGTACGAATGCGCCGATGCATGCCCTTCGTGTGCCCCTGCAGGCCAATTGATGTCAGGCTTACCACGATCGAGGGCCGTGACAAGTCTCTCTCGAACGTGGACCAAAGCCACGCCCAAATCGCTGGCATCTCCCCCGGGACCACGCTTCCCGGCTACGGCTCGCGGGCCAGGTCCGGGGCATGCCGGGGCCAGGGTTGGCGGGCTCCCTGGGAGCGCAGTTCCTCGTTGATGCGCTTGGCCTCTTCGAGCTGGTCTTCGAGGATCACGATGCGGCAGGCCGCCTCGACGGCGGTGCCGGCGTCGACGAGTTCACGGGCCCGGGCGGCGATCCGCAGCTGATAGCGGGAGTAGCGGCGGTGGCCGCCCTCGGAGCGCAGAGGGGTGATGAGGCGGTTCTCCCCCAGGGCGCGAAGGAAGGCGGGGGTGGTGCCGAGCATCTCGGCGGCCCGGCCGATGGTGTAGGCGGGGTAGTCGTCGTCGTCAAGCGGGTTGACGGGGCGGGGACTGGCAGGGGGCATAAACCTCTTCTTTCGAAGGACGCGTCGGGGGGCCCGGGCGCTACTGCACGCCCGGGCCCCGAGGTTGCAACACCATCTGCCGGCTGGCTTACGCCGGCTTTCCTGTTCCGCCGGTCCGCCTGGGAGGGCGAAGCTGCGGGGATCGCGAATGCGTGACCGTGGACCACCTTCCGTTCTGGGGCCTGCGGTACCCGAGCGGGTATTCGTCCTCGCCCGGGCGATCCTGATGGCGTCTGCTCCTCACCTCATTCCGTTGCGCGGTTGCACTTACTGGATACGCGGGTACCGCTCGCGGCCCGGCAGGCGGCGACGGGACCCGATCCTTCCCGGCTCCGGCACCGGCCTGCCGTTCCACGTCCTGCTCGGCGTTCTCGCGTGGCAGTTCATGCCTGCCACGCCCTCTTGGACTCCCTGAGTACGAGAACAACGCTACCCCCCGCACGACCCGATGTCTACTCTCGCCATGGCAGATTTCCTTCCTCCTCAAGGTGGTCATCTACTGTCACCGCGACACCCCTGTTCCTGACGCCTGTGCGATAAAATTCGAACGCCGACCAGCCGTCGGGGGCACCGGCAGCCCCTGCCCGTCGTGGGGTCGACGCTCTCCTGAAGGCGTCAGCCCCTGCACCCTCGATCACACCGGCGGAACGGCGTCCGAGGCACTAGGGGCCTGTGTGCGGCCCCGTTGGGAGCAACGGCGGGTGTCGCGGGCAGGGGCCCGGCGGCGCGGCTCGTACGTTCGGCTGACATGACGTACGTATCGAGTGATCGCGCATCCGGCCCCACCCGCCGCTCCGCGCTGACCGGGATGGCCGGCGGGGCCGGGGCGATGCTGGCCGCCGGGTGCACCCCAGCGGGTGCATCGGCAGGGAATGCGCCCGCTGCCCGTGGCACGGCGTCGGCCCCGGTCCCGGAGGGCGGTCCCACGCCCGGGGTCATGACGCTCTTCAAGGACCCGGGCTTCAACTTCAACGGGCTCCTCGCGCTCGGTGCGTCCGGTTACGGCGCCGGTGAGGTGGGCGAGGTGCTCACCGCCGTGAACACGATCAACAATGCAGGGCTCTCCGCGCAGACGTACACCGAGACCTTCAGGAAACTCGGCGATCAGCTGATGCAGGCGCCCCAGGGCGGCAAGCCCGGGAAGGAGACCACACGACTGCGTGCGCTGCGGGCCGCGCAGTACTACGGCCAGGCGCTGTTCTTCGTCCTCGGCTCCGACGACCCCGGCAGCGAGGAGCAGTTGTACAGGGCCGGGCGCGGTGCCTGGGACAAGTTCTGCGAGCTGTGCGACCCGGCACCGGTGACGGCGAACGTCCCGTACGGGAGGACTCCGCTGCCCGTGTGGTTCTTCCGGCCGGACGTCTCCGGCCGGCGGCGCCCCGTCGTGATCCTCACGAACGGCAGCGACGGGCAGAACGTGGACATGTGGACCTACGGAGTGCCGGCCGCTCTGCAGCGCGGCTGGAACGCACTCGTGTACGACGGACCCGGCCAGGGGCAGCTGCTCTTCGTGGACCAGGTGGTCTTCACACCGCAGTGGGAGACCGTGGTCACGCCGCTCTTGGACTGGCTGGCCGCCCGCTCGGACGTGGACCCGGGCAAGATCGCCCTGACCGGGCTGAGCATGGCCGGGGACCTGGCCCCCCGGGCCGCGGCCTTCGAGAGCAGGATCGCCGCTCTCGTGGCGATGCCCGGCGTGCTCGATCCCTGGCTGGGCTTTCCCCCGCAGATCCGGAAGATCCTCACCCCGGACAAGGAGCAGACCAACACCGTCTGGAACAAGGAGGTCGTCCCCCAACTGCCTCCGTCCGCGGCCGCGACGATGAAGAAGCGCATCGAGCCCTTCTCGGTGCCGGCGATGCTCGACGCCCGGAAGGGCAGGATGTTCACCGACTTCTACACCCCCGCCAGACTCATCGAGTCGCTGGACATCACGAACGTGGTGGGCCGCATCCAGATGCCCACGCTGGTTCTCGACTACGACGACGAGCAGTTCTATCCCGGCCAGCCGCGCCAGATGTTCGACAGGCTGACGGCTCCCAAGGACTATGTGAAGCTCACCAGGGCCACCGGAGCGCAGCTGCACTGCTCCCCGATGGCGCCGCAGCAGCACTGCGAGGTCGTCTTCGACTGGCTGCAGGAGAAGCTGACAGGCGGCTGACCGCTCCGCGACGGGTCCGGACCCGGCCCGTGGCTCTGGCACCGGCCCGGCCACTCGGGCTCGGCGAGCCGCACGGCCGGGGTGTCCCGGCCCTGCGGCGCGACGCGGAGACCCTCCCCGCACCGGATCGTTAGGCTCGGCCTGTCCCGCTGCCTCTGAGGAGTCGTCACTTGATCAAGCTCTCCGCCGTCACACCCCCGCTCCTCGCGGGTGCCGTCCTCGGCTCCGCCGCCAGCGTCGCGCAGTCGGTGTACTGGGAGTCCGTGGACCAGCTCTGGTACGTGTGCCAGCCCGACGGCACGCCGGAGGACCTGGACCGCGTCACCGTCTCGCGGCTCACCGCCGACGGGGCCCTGGTGGACAAGATGTCCATCGGCCGGGCCGGGCACGGGGCGAACCTGGGGGTCGAGCGCGACGCCACCGGCATCCATCTGTGGACCGATGCCGTGCCGAACGGAGGCTGGGCCACCGCCGTCGCCCGGATCCCGTACGTGCCGAACGGCACCGCGGACGCCTCCGACCGGGCCGTGGTCCGCACCCCGCGCACGGGGGTGTACCGGGTGTCGGCGACGATCGACCCGACCCGGCGGCAGCTGATCTTCCGCTGGCAGTCGAACGACGCCGCCTCCCCCGCGGCGACCGGCGGCATCGACCGCTACGAGCTGACGGCCGCCGCTGCCGGAACGTTCACCGCGCTGCAGACGCTGTCGTACGGCGCGTCCGGCAAGACGCTCCAGGGGTACACGAGTCTGGGCGACCACGTGTACCACCTGTACGGCGACCAGGCGCAGGACAACGTAACGGTGACATGCACGGACTGGGCCTCCGGCACGGTGCTCCAGTCGCAGCACATCACCGCCTTCGCCGGCCTGCCCTACCGGGAGCCCGAGGGCATATGCGCCTTCGAGAACAGCCCGGGCGACCCGGCCGCGACCGTGGCCTTCGGCGTCGCCGCGCGGACCGACACGGGAGTGCGGCACCTCAACCTCGCGCGCTTCCCCCACCCCGGCACGAACCCGTGGGTCCCGATCGCGTACAACACCGCGCTGTACAAGCCGAACAGCGACAACTACGTCCCCCAGTACCGGCTCGCCGGCGACCGGGTCCATCTGCACTTCTCGCTGTCCAAGGTGGACGCCACGGCCCCCTGGGCGCAGGGCGAGGCGCTCTTCCAACTGCCGCTGCGGGCCCGGCCCGACCGCACCCAGCGCCTGCTGGGCGTGGTGAGCGGGGCGGCCGTCACGGCGGACACGATGGCCGTGCGGTTCGAGGTCACGCCCGACGGCAAGGTGAGCGTCTGGGACAAACGGAACCTGGTCGGCTGGGTCGGCGGGGACTTCAGCTTCTGGGTGTGCTGACCGGGGTCGCCAGGATGCGGTCCAGCCGCTGGGCCGCGGTCCGTCGTACCTCCTCGTCGGCGCGGCCGGGCTCGCTCAGCGCGAACGGCCGGGGCAGGACCGCGCGTCCGGGCGCGCGGTCCACCACGGCGCGGGTCTGCCGGGACCAGCGGGCGTCCCCGGGGGCACCGGGAAGGACGACGGCGGGGTACCGGGCGGGGTTGACGCGTCTTTCGTGCAGGTCCTGTTCGGTCGCGTATGCGACGTCGTAGCCGGTCTCCTCCAGCCACCGGGACACGCCCGTGTCCGTGCCGAAGCCCTCGGGCATGCCGAGGCCGGGGAACGGGCCGTGGGCCGTGCTCAGCGGCACGACCATCAGGACGTCGCAGGGGCGGTCGGGCTCGCGGACGACGAAGGGGGCGTAGGCCCGGTGGCGGCCCGCGCTGGTGAGGACGGCGAGGAAGATGCCGGACACCCAGGTGCGGGGCACCGTCACCCTCCAGGGCCGGCCGGCCGGGACGTCGGTGGCGGTGAGCAGGTGGCGGGCGCGCACGCCGTCGTAATGGCCCAGACGGTAGATCTCCACCGTGCAGATGCGGGCCGTGCGGGAGGCGAGGTGCAGGCCGAGAGTCTCGCCGGGGGCGAGAGAGGCCATCGCCGCGTGCCCCTGGATCTCGGGCCGCCTCGGATCCACCCCGCGGCTCTCGCCGTGGCCGGGGCTCCACGCGTCGCAGCCGGGGGCCCGGTTCTCCCGCACCACGGGGTTGTCGCCGGTCCGGGGCCGGCGAGGGACCGCGCCCATGGCGGTCCCCGCCGCCCACTGGCCTCCTGCGACGGCTACGGCTCCGGCCCCGGCGGCGTGCAGCACCGTGCGACGGGACAGTTCCGACATGGGTCGACCTCCGGGCCCGGTTGTCATGGAGCGATCATCGTACGGTGATCACCGCGCTGTTCCTGGGCCACGAAGGCGAACGGTCCCGCACCGGACGGCCGCCCGGCTTGGGCCTCAGGTCGCGTCAGTGGTGGGGATCACCAGCATCCGCGTCACCGCCCCGTCGTCGCCCACGACGTCGCGGACGTGGCGGAAGCCCAGGCGGCGGCACACCTCCAGGCTTGCGGTGTTCTCGGCGCCCACCATGCCGTAGGCCTCCTTCAGGCCCAGGTTTTCGGCCGCGTGGCGCAGGAGGCCACGGGCCACCTCGGTGCCCAGTCCCCTCCCCCAGTACTCGGGGGCGAGCGCGGTGACGAGTTCGTGGCCGTCGACGTTACCGGTCTTCTTCACCTCCGCGTGTCCCACGTAGGTGCCTTCCTGCCACAGCCCCCAGACGTCGAACATGCGCCGCGGATACACCTCGGTGAGGATCGCGCGGAACAGGACACGGATGTCCGCCTCGGGCACCAGGTCCTGGCCCATCCAACGGCACACCTCCTCGTTGCGAAGCAGAGCGACGAAGACGTCCTCGTCCTCGGGGCGGTAGGGGATGAAATCCAGACGCTCGGTGCGCAGGGCGGGGGTCATGGCGGGCTCCTCGTGCAGGACGCGGGGCAAGGTGGTGGGGCAGGGGGTGGAGCAGGGGGTGGGTGCCCTGCCGGGCCGGCGCGGCGACGCGATGCGGCACAGGGTGGGGCCGCACGGGCTGAGTTGCCGCGGCCCAGGGCGCCGGGGTGGCGGGGTGGCCGGGTGCCGCCGTACCGGCGCCCTGGTGGCGGGGTGGCGCCTCAGGCGCCGGAGTTCTCCATGCGCTCACGCAGACTGCGCGGGCGCATGTCGGTCCAGACCTCGTCGACGTAGGCGGAGCACTCGGCCTCGGTGCCCTCCTTGCCCACGGGCCCCCAGCCGGCGGGGACCTCCACGTCGACCGGCCACAGCGAGTACTGCTCCTCGTCGTTGCGCAGCACCTGGTAGCGGGTGTTCTCGTCCATGTCACGCTCTTTCGTCGTCGATGGGGACGGTTCCCGGCCGGTGTCGGCCGGCGCCGTCGGGCAACGGGGTTCTCCGCGTCACCGCGGGCGGGGCCCGGGACGCGGGACGGCCCCGGCCGGGGTGGAGACGTTCCGGCGCCGGGCGGCCGGGGCCCGCCGTCACCGGTCTCCCCTGGCGTGCCGCGCGATGTGGCGCAGCGCCTGGGCGAACTCCTCCGCGACTCGGCGTATCGTCGCCGTGTCGTGGAGGCCGGTGCGGTGGTGCCAGGTGAAGGCGAGGCGGCCGTTCTGCGCCGCGCCCACCACCTCGACGGGGTGGGACCCGCCGTCTCGCGGGTCGTGGTCCTGACCGAACGATCCGTGTTCGGCCCGGATCAGGCCGCCCTCGGCGGTCGCCGGCCGCGCGTCCCACTGGCCGAGGTAGTTGAACACCACCTGCCCGTGCGCGGCCGTACCGAGGCGCTTGCGTACCTCGGGCGGGCCGTAGGTGCGCAGTGCGCCGAAGCCGAGCCCGTTGCCGGGAACCGCGCGCAGTTGGCGGCGGACCGACTTCACCAGCGACCGCCAGTCGCGGCCGGCACCGAGGTCGCCGGGATCGGGGACCCGCAGGGCGACGGGGTGGACGGTGGTGAACCAGCCGACCGTACGGGAGAGGTCCGCCCCGTCGAGCAGGTCCTCGCGGCCGTGTCCCTCGAGATCGAGGCGGACCCGGTCGTGGCCGGTCCAGCGGGCGAGCGCCAGGGCGAGCGCGGCCAGCAGGACGTCGTTGACGCGGGTGCGGTAGGCCGCCGGTGCGGCGCGCAGCAGGGCCGCGGTGTCCTCCTCGTCCAACTCCACGGTGTGCGCGGCGGTTTGCCGGAACTCCGGTTGCGGTGCGCCGTCGGCCGGGATCGGTTCGGCGGTCACGGCCGCCTCCCAGTAAGGCAGTTCGTGGTCCAGGCCGCCGTCGGCGACGTGCCCGGCCAGTCCCCGGGCCCAGTCCCGGTAGGAGGTGCCGCGCTCCCCCAGCGTGACCGGTTCCCCTTGGACGGCCTGCCGGTAGGCGGCCTCGAGGTCGTCGCGAAGGATCCGCCAGGAGACCGCGTCGACAACCAGGTGGTGCGCGACCAGCAGCAGGAAGACCGGGCGGTCCGGGTCACCGGTGAACAGGGCCGCTCGCAGCAGCGGGCCGCGGGCGAGGTCGAATCCGGTGTGCAGGTCGCCGGCGGCCTTCTCCATGGCCGTGCCGGCTTCCTCCGGCGGCAGTCCGGTGAGGTCGTACCGGGCGAGGATGCCCTCGGCCGCGGCCGGCGGCGGGTTGATCTGGTGCCAGCCGCCGGCGTCGAGGGTGAAGCGCATGCGCAGGGCGTCGTGGTGCTCCAGCAGGGCGTGCAGCGCGGTGTGCAGGGCCTCGGGATCCGGTGGGCCGTCCAGTTCCAGCAGTGCGGACTGGTTGAAGTGGCGGTGGCTGGCCCGCGGGGTGGACAGGAACCACTCCTGGATCGGGGTGAGCGGGACCTCGCCCGTCACCGGGCCGTCGCCCGGGCGGTCCGGGGCGGCGTGGACGACGGTGGCCAGTTCGGCCACGGTCTGGTGGGTGAACAGGTCGCGGGTGACCAGGTGCAGGCCGTCCCGCCGCAGCCGGGAGACGACCTGCATGCTCAGGATGGAGTCGCCGCCGAGGTGGAAGAAGTTGTCGTCCGCGCCGACCTCCGCCACACCCAGGACGTCGGCCCAGATCCGGGCGATACGGCGTTCGGTCCCGGTGCGCGGCGCGGTGCGCGGCCCGGTGGCCGTGCGCACGGGGGCGGGGGCGGGCAGCGCACGCCGGTCCGTCTTGCCGCTCGGGGTGAGCGGCAGCCGGTCCATCGGCACGAACACCGAAGGAACCATGTGCGGCGGCAGCACACCGGACAGGTGCTCGCGCAGTTCCGCCACGGGAACCTGGCCGGCGTCCGTCTCAAGGGCTCCGCCGGCGAGGACGACATAGGCGACGAGCCGCCCGGGGCCGGACGGCGGCCCGTCGTGGGTGCCGTCGGTCCGTACCAGGACGGCGGCGTCGCGCACCAGGGGGCTGCGGCGCAGTGCGCTCTCGATCTCGCCCGGCTCGATGCGGAAGCCGCGCAGCTTGATCTGGTCGTCGGCACGTCCGGCGAACCGCAGTTGGCCGTCGGCGTCCCAGCGCGCCAGGTCGCCGGTGCGGTACATCCGCTCCCCGGGTGCCCCGAAGGGGTCGGCGACGAACCGTGCGGCGGTCAGCCCGGGGCGGTTGAGGTAGCCGCGGGCGAGGCCGGGGCCCGCCACGTACAGCTCGCCGGTGACTCCGGGCGGAACCGGGCGCAGTGCGGCGTCGAGGACGTGGACGCGGGTGGTGCCGGAAGGGACGCCGATCGGCGGTGCGCCCGCCCCGGGTGCCAGCGGGCCCGTCCAGGTGGCGACCACGGTCGCCTCGGTCGGCCCGTACGAGTTGATCATGCGGCGGCCGGGGGCCCACCGCTCGACCAGGTCGGCCGGGCACGCCTCGGCGCCGACGATCAGGGTGCGCAGGCCGGGCAGGGCGTCGGCCGCCTCGGGCGGCACGGTGGCCAGGGCGGCCGGGGGGATCAGCGTGTGGCTGATGCGGCGGTCGGCGAGCACCTCCGCCAGCCGCTCACCGACCAGCGGTCCCTCCTCGCCCGCAACCAGCGTCGCGCCACTGAGCAGGGACAGGCACAGTTCCAGTACGGAGGCGTCGAAGCTGGGTGAGGCGAACTGGAGCACCCGGTCGCCGGGGCCGGCGGCGTAGCGCTCGGCGGCGGCAGCGGCGAAGTCGGCCAGGCCCCGGTGGGTCACCACCACGCCCTTGGGTGTGCCGGTGGATCCGGAGGTGTAGATGACGTAGGCGGGATGGTCCGGCTCGAGCGGGGCGTTGCGGTCCGCGTCGGTGGGGGCGGTCTCCGGTCCGTCGGCGGCCCACACCTGAGTGGCCTCGTCCAGCACCAGCCGGGCGTCCGCGTCGCGGACCATGAAGTCTCGCCGTTGCGGGGCGTACTGCGGGTCGACCGGCAGGAAGGCCCCGCCGGCCTTGCTGACGGCGAGCTGTGCGACCACCGTCTCCGCGGCGCGTGGCAGTGCCAGAGCCACCACGCGCTCCGGGCCCACGCCACGGCGGATGAGCCGGTGGGCCAGCCGGTTGGCCGCCCGGTCCACCTCGGCGTACGTCAGCTCGCGGGTGCCCCCGGCCAGCGCCACCGCGTCGGGAGTGCGGGCCGCCCGCCGCTCGAACAGCTCCGCCAGTGTCGCGGCCGGCACCGGTGGGAAGGTACCGCGCCCCTGCTCCAGCAACGGCTCCAGCTCCTCGTCCGAGGCGAGTGGCAGGGCGCCCAGGGCGCGGTCGGGGTGGTCAGCGACGGCGGTCAGCAGGGTGGCCAGCCGGCTCGCCATCCGCTCGGCGGTGACGGTGTCGAACAGGTCGCTGCTGTAGGTGATCAGGCCGTGCAGGGCGCCGGAGTCCGTCTCGGCGAACTCCAGGGTGAGGTCGAACGCCGACCGCTCCAGTTCGGGTTCGACGTCGGTGACGTCCAGGCCCGGCAGGTCGAGGTCGGCGGCCGGCGTGTTCTGCAGGACGACCATGACCTGGAAGAGGGGGGTGCGGCTGGTGTCGCGCACCGGCTGCACCTCGTCCACCACGCGCTCGAAGGGCACGTCCTGGTGGGCGAAGGCGTCCAGGACCGTCCGGCGCACCTCGGAGAGGAATGCGGTGAAGGGCTGTTGCGCCTCGACCCGTGAGCGCAGCACCAGCGTGTTGACGAAGAAGCCGACCAGGTTCTGTGTCTCGGCCCGGTCGCGGCCGGACGTGACCGTGCCGACGGCGATGTCCTGCCCCCCGGACAGCCGCGCCAGGAACGTCTGGGCGGCGGCGACGAGCGTGGTGAACAGCGTGGTTCCGCGGCTGCGGCCGACCTCGCGCAGCCGGCCGGCCGTCCGCGGCGGCAGGACGAGACGGGCCGTCGCGCCGTTGCTGGTGCGCACCGGTGGACGGGGGCGGTCGGTGGGCAGGTCGAGCGCCTCTGTGCCGGCCAGGCGCTCCTTCCAGTAGGCGAGTTGTGCGTCCCCGGCCGCGGCGCCCGCGGTGCGCTGCCAGTGCGCGTAGTCCGCGTACTGGATGGGAAGAGGGGACAACTGCTCGGTGGTGGTGCCCAGTTCGGTGCGGTAGAGGTGGGCCAGGTCGCCGGTGAGTACGGACGTCGACCAGCCGTCCGTGACGATGTGGTGCAGGGTGAGGGCCAGCACGTGGTCGTCGCCCGCCAGCCGGACCAGACCGGCCCGGAACAGGGGGCCTTCACGCAGGTCGAACGGGCGTGTGCGCTCCTTTGTCAGCAGCCGCCGCAGCCGGGCGGCGCGCTCCTCCTCCGGCAGGTCCGCAAGGTCGTGCAGCGGCACGGGAACGTCCTGGGGCGGATGCACGATCTGCACGCCGCGGCCGTCCACGGAGTCGAAGGTGGTGCGCAGCGATTCGTGCCGTGCCACGAGAGCCCGCAGCGCCGCGGTGAGGGCGCGGCTGTCGAGCGCGCCACACAGGCGCAGGGCGAGCGCGGTCACGTACTCGGTGCCGCCCGGCGCGAACTCCTCGAGGAACCACAGGCGTTGCTGGGCGAACGACATCGGCACGGTCCCGTCACGGGGGACGGGGACGATGGCGGGCAGGCCGGTCACTTCGGCGCGCCGGCCGGTCAGCAGCCGGGCGAGCGCCGCCGGGGTGGGGTGGGTGAACACCGCGCGCGGTGTGAGCTCGGCGCCGAACGCCTCGGCCAGGCGGGAGGCGAGACGGATGCTGAGGATGGAGTCGCCGCCCAGCTGGAAGAAGTCGTCCTGCACGCCGGGCCGTTCGGCGCCCAGCACCTCGGCGAAGACCTCGACGGCGCGGTGCTCGGCCTCGGTGCGGGGCTCGGCCCGCGGGCCGCGCTCCAAGACGGCGGCCGTCTGCGGCGCAGGAAGCGCCGCCCGGTCGACCTTGCCGTTGCCGCTGAGGGGGAGAGCGGCCAGTGCGACGAACGCCGACGGGACGAGGTGGTCGGGCAGTGTGCGCCGTGCGAACGCCCGCAGCTCCTCGGCGTCGTCCCCGGCCGGGCCGACCACGTAGGCGACCAGCCTGCGCGCGCCGGGCCGGTCCTCACGGGCCGCCACCGCCACGTCCGCGACGCCGGGGTGGGCGGCCAGGGCGGCCTCCACCTCTCCCGGCTCGACCCGGAAGCCGCGGATCTTCACCTGGTCGTCCGCGCGGCCCAGGAACTCGACGGTGCCGTCCGGGCGGCGCCGGGCCAGGTCGCCGGTGCGGTACATCCGGGCGCCGGGCCGGCCGAGGGGATCTGCCAGGAACCGGGCCGCGGTTTCACCGGGGGCGCCCAGGTATCCGCGTGCGACGCCTTCCCCGGCCACGTACAGCTCGCCCGCCCAGCCGGGCGGGACGGGCCTCAACCGGCCGTCGAGGACGTGGACCCGCATGTCGTCCAGGGGGTGGCCGACGGGAACGGTGCCGGGCACCGCCGAAGCGTCGCTCAGCGGGCAGGAGGTGGCGAAGGTGGTGGTCTCGGTCGGTCCGTAGCCGTCCACCACGGTGAGCCCGGGGCAGGCGGCCAGGACCCGGCGCACGGCGGCGGCCGGGACGACGTCACCGCCGGTCCACACCTGCCGCAGGCCCGCGAAGCAGTCCGGCGCGTCCTGGGCCAGCAGCCGGAACAGGCCGGCCGTCAGCCACAGCGCGGTCGGGCCGTCCCCGCCCCCGAGCCGGCGCAACAGGCCGGCGTCCACCGTCTGCCCGGGGGCGACGATCACGCAACCGCCGTTGAGCAGCGGCGCCCAGACCTCGAACGTGGCGGCGTCGAACGCCACCGGCGAGTGCATCAGCACACGTGCGCACACGCCGTCCGCGAAACGGCTGTCGGTGGCCAGCGCGGCGACGTCGCGGTGCCGGACCGCCACCGCCTTGGGCTGTCCCGTGGATCCGGAGGTGAACATCACGTAGGCGAGCCGGTCGGGGTCGACGGCCGGCAGGCCCCGCGGCCGTGAGGCACGCGCGGACACCTCCGGTCCACCTGCGGGGCCCGAGGCGGCCACGCCCCCGGCTGTCCGGTTCCGCCCGGCGTGGGCCGCGGCCACACCGTCCTCGGCCCCACCGACCGCCGACGTCGCGGCGTTCCCCCCGATCGGTCCCGCCCCGGCGCCGGGTGCGGCCGGTCCGTCCACGGCGGCGGTGACCGCCAGCTCGGCGATCCCTCGCGCCATGGCCTCCTCCCCCGCCGCGGGACGGGCGCGGGCGACCTCGCCGGCCGTGAGAGTGACCGTGACGCCGGCCCGGGCGAGCAGGGTCCGGCTCCGCTCCCCGGGGGCCCGGGTGTCGACGGGCACGTAGGCGCCGCCCGCCTCGAGGACCGCCAGCTGCGCTACGACGAGTTCGGCGGAGCGTTCCATCGGCAGCGCCACCCGGTCCTCCGGCGCCAGTCCGCCCGCCAGCAGCCGGGCGGCAAGGCGGTGCGCCCATCGGGCCAGCTGACGGTATGTGAGTACGCGGTCCCCGTCGCGCAGCGCGGCCGCGTCCGGCGTGCGGGCGGCCTGCTCGGCGAACAGGTCCACCGGGCTGCGCGGCACCGCCTCCCGGGCAGTGGCGTTCCACGCCCGGAGCAGCTCCCGGTCGGCCGTGGTGAGCAGGTCGAGGTCGTCCACATCCCCCTCGATGCCGTCGGCGAGGGCGGTGAGCAGCGCGGCCAGGCGGGCCGCGGCACGCTCCACCGTGGCCGGGTCGAACAGGGCGTCGTCGTAGGCCAGGTCGAATCCGAGCCGGTCGGCCAGGTGGGCGCGCAGGCACCACGGGAACGTGGCGGCGTCGTCGGCGCGCACCTCCTCGACCCGCACGCCGGTCCGGGCCGTCGCCGACTCGTCGACGGGGTAGTTCTCGAACACCACCATGCTGTCGAACAGCGGCTCGCCCGCCGGGACGTCGCTGTGGGCCTGGATACGGGGCAGCGCGAGGAAGTCGAAGCGCCGGGCCTCGCTCTGCTGCTCCTGAAGGTCGCGCAGCCAGGCACGCACGCCACCGCCGGGGACGCGGACCCGGGTCGGCACGGTGTTGATGAACATGCCGATCATGGAGTCGACACCGGGCAGTTCGGCCGGACGGCCGGAGACGGTGGTGCCGAACACCACGTCCCGGCGGCCGCTGCAGCGGGCCAGCAGCAGGGCCCAGGCGCCCTGCACCACGGTGTTGACGGTCAGTCCGGCGCGCGCGGCCGTCTCCCGCAGCCGCTGCGACACCTGTTCGTCGAGCTCGTGGTGGACGGCCGCGGCGGCGCGGGCGCGGTGGGCCTCGGCGGGCGTGCGGTCGTACGGCAGCGGGGTGCGCGCGGTGAAACCGGACAGGACGCCGGCCCAGTGCCGCTCGGCGGCGTCCTGGTCCTGTGCGTCCAGCCACCGCAGGAAGTCGGCGAAGGGCCGCCGGACGGGCGCGGCGGCGTCCTGCCCGCCGGTCAGGGCCGCGTAGCGCTCGCACACCTCGGTGAGCAACTGGCCGGTGCTCCAGCCGTCCAGGGCGAGGTGGTGGGTGGACCACAGCAGCAGCACCTCGTCGCCGGGCAGGGCGGCCAGGGTGAGGCGGGTCAGTGGCGCGGTGGTCAGATCCATGCCGCTCGCGCGGTCCGCGGCCAGCAGCCGTTCGGTCTGCTCGGCCCGGCGCTCCGGCGCCAGGTGGCGCCAGTCCAGGTGGGTGAGGGGAAGCTCGGCACGGTGGTGGACGAGCTGCACCGGGTACGGCAGGCCCCGCCAGTGCACGCTGGTGCGCAGCGCGGGGGTGCGGTCGGCGACCTGTTGCCAGGCCGCGGCGAACGCCCTCGGGTCGGCGACCCCGGACAGCCGTACGGCTGTGCGGTCGAAGTAGGCGCCCTCCGTGTCGACCAGCCCGTGGAAGAGCATGCCGGACTGCAGCGGGGTCAGCGGGAGCACGTCGGCGACCTGCCGTCCGTCGCCGACCAGCCGGTCCAGCTGGTCCTGGGTGAGGCGGGCCAGCGGGAAGTCGGACGGGGTGCGGCCACCCGTGCCGGGACGGGCGCAGTGCGCGACGATCTCGCGCAGGGCCGCGCACATGCCGTCGGCCAGGCTGCGCACGGTCGCCTCGTCGTAGACGGCCGTGGGGTAGGTCCAGCCGAGTTCGAGCCGTCCCCGCTGGACCACGCCCGTGACGTCCAGCAGATAGGGACGGTCCTCGTCCGGATCGGTGTCGCGGCCGGCCGGGGGCAGGGCCGCGCGGTAGAGGCCGGGCTGCTGCGGGCCGGACGCGGCTCCCGCGTCCCACTGGCCGTGGTAGTTGAACCCGATCCGTGGCGTCGGTGCCTTCGCGAGGGGGCCCCGGGGCAGCAGGTGACGCAGGGCCCCGTGGCCGAGGCCGTGCAGCGGCACCGCGCGCAGCTGCTCCTTGACCGACCGGAGGGTGTCGTGCCAGCCGGCGTCGGGGGCGACGCTCAGCGCGAGCGGGAACTCCGCGGTGAACCAGCCCACGGTGCGCGACAGGTCCACGTCGTCGAAGAGGTCCTCACGGCCGTGCCCTTCCACGCCGACCAGGACGGTGTCGCGTCCGCACCAGCGGGCCAGGGTGCGGCCCAGGGCGCTGAGGAGGACGTCGTTGACCTGGGTGCGGTACACGTCGGGGACCTGGCGGAGCAGGGCGCCGGTCACCTCGGAATCCAGCACGACGGTGACGGTGGCGGCGGTGGCGTGGGTGTTGGGTCCGGGCCGTCCGGCCGGCAGCGCCGCCGGAGCCGCGCAGGTACGCCTCCAGTGGTCGGCGTCGGCGTCCAGGGCGCCGGAACGGGTGTGGCGTTCCAGGCGGATGGCCCACTGGCCGTAGGGCGTTCCCGCCGGGGGCAGTTCGACGGGCCGGCCTGCGGCGGCCGCGCGGTGGGCGGCCTCGAGGTCGTCCAGCAGGATGCGCCAGGACACTCCGTCCACGGCCAGGTGGTGGACGGTGACGACGAGCTGCGGCGGGCGGCCGGGGCCGCCGTCGAAGAAGAGGAAGCGGGCGACCCGGCCCTCTGTGGGGTCGAGCAGCGCCTGTGCCGTGTCCGTGGCGCGCTGCACCTCCCGCTCCAGCGCCTCGGGGTCCAGGCCCGCCACGTCGTGGCGGGTGAAGACGCCGTCCGGTGCCTCGGGCAGCACTTCCTGGCGCCACTGGCCGGTGGCGGCGCGATACCGGGTGCGCAGGGCCGCGTGGTGGCGCACCAGCGCGCCGGCCGCCGAGGACAGGGCCGACGGGGTGGTGCCCGGGGCCAGTTCGAGGCGCTGGGTCATGGTGAAGCGCAGGGCGTCACCGGGTCGGCGGCCGTCCAGGTACCAGTGCTGGATCGGCGTCAGCGGCGCCTCGCCGGGCGGGGCCTGCGCGCCGTCGGCCGGCCCGGCCGTCTCGCCGGCGCACCGGGCGAGTTCGGCGACGGTCTGGTGGCGGAAGACGTCCTTGGTGGTGAGGGCCAGCCCGCCCTGACGGGCGCGGGAGACGATCTGGATGCTGAGGATGGAGTCCCCGCCGAGCGTGAAGAAGTTGTCGTGCGCGCCCACGCGCGGGACGCCCAGCACCTCGGCCCAGATGGCGGCCAGGCGCGCCTCGGTGCCGGGCCGGGGAGCCACGTGGGCGGTGGTGCCGTCGGGCTGTGCGGGCGGGGCGGGCAGCGCCCGCCGGTCGGTCTTGCCGCTGGTGGTGCGGGGGATGCGGTCCAGCGGCACGAACGCCGCGGGCACCATGTGGCCGGGCAGCGTCCGCCGCAGCCGGACCCGGAGTTCGTCGCCCGGCGGGATCCGGTCCCCGGCGGGCACCAGGTAGCCGACGAGCATGACGCGGCCGGCGTGCTCGCGGGCGGTGACGACGGCGTCGGCGACGTCCGGGTGGTCGAGCAGGGCGGCCTCCACCTCGCCCGGTTCGATGCGGAACCCCCGGATCTTGACCTGTTCGTCGACCCGGCCGAGGAACTCCAGCTGCCCGTGCGTGTCCCAGCGGGCGCGGTCACCGGTGCGGTACATCCGCTCTCCCGGCGCCCCGAAGGGGTCGGCCAGGAAGCGTGCGGCGGTCGGGCCGGGCCGGTTCAGGTAGCCGCGGGCCACCTGCGCCCCGGCGAGGTACAGCTCGCCGGGCACCCCGGGCGGCACCGGTTGCAGTGCGCCGTCGAGCACGTGGGCCCGCAGGTTGCCGCCCGGGCGTCCGATGACCGGCCGGTCGGGGTGGTCGGCGCAACGGCCGTAGACGGCGTCGACGGTGCACTCGGTGGGCCCGTACATGTTGTACGCGCTCACCCCGAGGTCGTCCTTCGCCCGGCACAGCTCCCGCCAGGCGGTCGTGCCGACGGGCTCGCCGCCCACCAGCAGCAGCCGCGGGTGGTGGCGGCCGGGGGCGAGCAGTCCGGCGGCGGTCAGCTCGCGCAGGAAGGACGGGGTGACGTTCACCAGGTCGAGGCGGCGCTCGGCGACCTGGGCGCAGAACGCCTCCGGGTCCAGCCGTACGTCCTCGTCCACCAGGTGAACCTCCTGGCCGAGGGCGAGCAACAGCGGTCCCTCCCAGGAGGTGTCGAAGGAGAACGAGGCGCTCAGCGCGGCGCGCAGCCTTCGCCCGTCCGCGGTGTGCGGGGCGACGAGGGCCTCCCGGTGGTCGTGGCAGAGGTTGGCCAGGTGGCGGTGCTCCACCGCGACACCCTTGGGCCGGCCGGTGGAACCGGACGTGTAGACGACGTACGCGGTGTTCTGCGGATGCAGCGGCCGCAGCCGGTCGGCGTCGGTGGGGTCGTGGGCGGGAAGCCGGCCGAACGGCACCTCGCGCAGCGTGTCGGCCGTGAGGACGGTGTGCGCGGCGGCGTCGGCGAGGAGGAGGGCGGCGCGCTCCTCCGGCAGGTCCGGGTCGAGGCAGAGGAGGGCGGAGCCCGACTTGAGCACGGCGAACAGCGCCACGAGCAGTTCGGAGGTGCGCGGCAGCCGTACGGCCACCACGCGCTCCGGGCCGGCGCCGAGCGCGATCAGGTGGTGCGCGAGGCGGTTGGCCCGCTCGTTGAGCGTGGCGAAGTCCGAGGTGGTGTCGCGGGCCACCAGTGCGGTGGCGTGCGGGGAGCGGGCGGCCTGTGTCTCGAACAGGGCGGTGAGGGTGGTGTCCGCCGCGGGCAGGCGGATGCCCTGCCCTTGCCGGAGCACCTGGTGCCGTTCGCCGGCGGTCAGCAGGGGCAGGGCTCCGACGGCCGTGTCCGGGTCGGTGACGGCTGCCTCCAGCAGCAGGCGCAGCCGCGTGGCGAGCCGCTGGGCCGTGTCCGGGTCGAACAGGCCGGTGTCGTACTCCAGGTAGCCGGTCAGGCCACCGTCGCGCTCCACGAAGTCGAAGGCGAGGTCGAAGCCGGCGTTGCGCACCGGCGGGGTGACCGGTTCGACGTCCAGGCCGGGCAGCCGCGGGACCCGCGCACCGAGGTTGTGCAGGGCGACCATGACCTGGAACAGCGGCGTCCGGCTGGTGTCCCGCTCCGGCTGGAGGGCGTCCACCAGCCGCTCGAAGGGCACCTCCTGGTGGCCGAGCGCCTCCAGGACGGTGGTGCGCACCTGCGCCAGCAGCCGGCGGAACGGCATCGTGGCCCGCACCCGGCTGCGCAGCACCAGCGTGTTGACGAACATGCCGACCACGTCGTGCAGTTCGGGCCGCTCGCGGCCCGCGGTCACCGTGCCGACGGCGATGTCCTCCTGGCCGGCCCAGCGGGCGAGCAGCACTTGACAGGCCGTCAGCAGCGTCATGTAGAGGGTGGCGTCGGTCTCGTGGCCCATCTCGCGCAGCCGTTCGGTCAGTGCCGCGGGCAGGGTGAACGTCACCAGCGCTCCCTCGCGGCCGCGCACGGCCGGCCGCGGCCGGTCGGTGGGCAGTTCCAGCGGAGTCAGGCCGTCGAGCACCCGGCGCCAGTGGCCGAGGTCGGACTCGGCCCGGTCCGTGCGGCTGCGCTGCCAGGCGGCGTAGTCGATGTACCGCACGGGCAGTCCGGGCAGTTCCGGTGGGCGGTTCTCGAGGGCCGCCGCGTACAGTTCGCCGAGGTCGTGGCCGAGGACGGCCACGGACCAGCCGTCGGTGACGATGTGGTGGACGGCCAGTACCAGCACGTGTTCGCCGGGCGCCGGACGCGCCAGGCGCGCACGCAGCAGCGGTCCCGCCGACAGGTCGAACGGTGTGGCGGCCTCGCGCTGCAGCAGCGCGTCCAGCGCCGCCGTCGGGTCGCCGGCGCCGGTGAGGTCGTCGAGCGGCACGTGCACGGGGCAGGGCGGGTGGACCACCTGCCGGGCGGCGCCGTCGTCCTCGGCGAACGTGGTCCGCAGTGCCTCGTGCCGTGCGACGAGGCCGTCCAGCGCGGTGCGCAGGGCGGCCTCGTCGAGCGGGCCGCGCATCCGCAGGACGGACAGTGTCGTGTACTCGGTGCTGCCCGGCTCGAAGCGGTCGAGGAACCACAGCCGTTGCTGGGCGTACGACAGGGGCGGCGGGGTGTCCTCGGGGGCGGCCGGGATCAGGCCGGCGGCGGTGCTCTCCCCCGCGGGCGGATCGCCCAGGGCTGCGGCGAGCGCCGACACCGTGGGGTGGGTGAACAGCAGCCGCGGGGAGACGTCGGTGCCGAAGGCGGTGCGCAACCGGGAGGTGACGCGTACCGCGAGGATGGAGTCACCGCCGAGGGCGAAGAAGTCGTCGTCGGCGCCGACGACATCGGTGTCCAGCACATCGGCCCAGGCCGCGGCGACGAGGTGTTCGGCGCGGCTGCGGGGCGCGGTCCGGTCCGTGCCGGTGGCGAAGCCGTCCGGGCCGGGCGCGGGCAGCGAACGCCGGTCGAGCTTGCCGTTGGCGGTCAGCGGCAGTGCCGTCATCGGCACATAGGCGGCCGGCACCATGTGGGCGGGCAGCAGCCGTTCGAGGTGGGCGCGCAGTTCGGCGGCGGACGGTGGGGCTGCCGTCGCCTCCGCGCAGCGCGCGCCGACGACGTGGGCGACCAGCCGCCGGGTGCCGGAGGCGTCCTCGTACACGCCCACCGCGGCGGCGGCCACGCCCGGATGGGTGTGCAGAGCGGCCTCGATCTCGCCCGGTTCGATGCGGTAGCCGCGGATCTTCACCTGCTGGTCGGCGCGTCCGAGGTACTCCAGCGTGCCGTCGGCCCGCCACCGGGCCCGGTCGCCGGTGCGGTACATACGGCTGCCGGGGCGTCCGAACGGGTCGGCCACGAAGCGGGTCGCGGTGAGGCCGGGCCGGTTCAGGTAGCCGCGGGCCAGGCCCTCCCCCGCCACGTACATCTCGCCCACGGCACCGGGCGGTACGGGGGCCAGGGCGGTGTCCAGCACGTACACCCGCAGATCGGGGATGCCCGTGCCGATGGGGCCGGCGGTGCCGGCGCCGGCCGTGGAGCGGTCCAGGGGCGCGTAGGTGACGTGGACGGTGGTCTCGGTGATGCCGTACATGTTCACCAGGCGGGGGGCCGTGTCCGGGTGGCGGGCGTACCAGCCGGCCAGCCGGTCGACGTCCAGGGCCTCCCCGCCGAGGATCACGGTGCGCAGTGCCAGCCGTGCGCTCAGCTCGGGGTGTTCGGCGTCCGCGCGGGCCAGCGGGTAGAAGGCGGACGGGGTCTGGTTGAGGACCGTGACCTGTTCGTCGGCGAGCAGCCGCAGGAAGTCCTCCGGGGAGCGCGCGGTGTCGTCGGGTACGACGACGAGACGGCCGCCGTGCAGCAGCGGACCCCAGAGCTCCCACACCGAGAAGTCGAAGGCGCAGGAGTGGAACAGCGTCCACACGTCGTGCTCGTCGAAGCCGAACCACGGGCGGGTGCGGGTGAACAGCCGCACCACGTTGGCGTGCGGTACCACGACACCCTTGGGGCGGCCGGTGGAGCCCGAGGTGTGGATGGCGTAGGCAGGGCTGTCGGGCAGCGGGCGGCGGGCCGCTTCCGGGCCGGTGGCCGGACGCCGTTCGAGACCGGCCCGCACCGCCGTGTCGTCGAGCGGCAGGACGGGCACGCCGGCGCCCTCCGCCCGCCCGGCGGCGCCCGCGGTGGTCACCAGGACCACCGGTGCGGCGTCCCGCAGGAGCTGGACGAGACGTTCGGCGGGCAGTGCCGGGTCGACGGGCAGGTAGGCCGCGCCCGTCTTGAGGACGGCCAGCACCGCGACCACGAGGTCGGTGGACCGGGGCAGGGCGAGGGCCACGAACCGCTCGGGCCCGGCGCCGTGTTCGGCCAGCAGGTGAGCGAGCCGGCCGGCCCGCGCGTCGAGCGTGGCGTAGTCGAGGCGGTCGTCGCCGCAGGTGACGGCGAGGGCGCCGGGGGTGCGTGCGGCCTGGGCCTCGAAGAGGTCCACCAGGGTGTCGCCCGGCCGGCCCTGCGCGGTGCCGTTCCAGTCCACTACGACCCGCCGCCGTTCCTCGGCGGTGGTCCAGGCGAGCGAGCGCAGCGGCCGTCCGGGGTCCGCGGCTATCTCCGCGAGCAGCAGGCACAACCGGTCGGCGAGGGTCCGCACGGTGGCGGCGTCGAACAGCCGCGGGTCGTAGGCGAGGTCGAGGCCGAGGCGCTCGCCGCGGTAGGCGCGCAGCACCAGCGGGTAGTTGGTGGCGTCTCGGGAGGTGACTTCCACCAGGCGTATCCCGGAGCCGGCCGAACGGGCCGCGTCGAAGGGGTAGTTCTCGAAGGCGACCATGCTGTGGAACAGGGCACTGCCGGAGGGGACGTCGCTCATGCCGGTGAGTTCGGCCAGCGACACCGCGGAGAAGCGGCGCGACTCCGCCTGGGCCGTCTGAAGGTCCCGCAGCCACTCGGTGGCCGTCCGATGTCCGTCGACGCGCACCAGGGTGGGCAGGGTGTTGATGAACATGCCCACCATGTCCTCGACGCCGGGCAGGTCGTCGGGACGTCCGGAGACGGTGGTGCCGAAGACGACGTCCTGCTCGCCGCTGTAGCGGGACAGCAGCAGCGCCCAGGCGCCCTGCACCACGGTGCCGAGGGTGACGCCCGCTTCCCTGGCGGTGCGCGCGAGCCGCTCGGACGTCTCGTCGGACAGCCCGGCGGTGTGCACCCCGGCGGAGCGGGCCCGGTGCGCCTCGCGCAGGGGGCGGTCGACGGGCAGCGGGGTGGGCGTGGCGTACCCGGTGAGAACGCCTCGCCAATGGATGCGCGCGGCGTCGGCGTCCTGGTCGGCGAGCCACCGCACGTAGTCGCCGAAGGGGCGGCGCACCGGCGGCCGGGTCTCGGCTCCCGCGGTGAGCGCGGCGTACTCCTCGAACACCTCGGTGAGGACCTGGGCCAGACTCCAGCCGTCCAGGATCAGGTGGTGGGAGGTCCACAGCAGGTGGAGCCGGGCCTCGGGCAGCCGGACCATGGTGAGCCGCATCAGGGGCGCCGTGCCGAGGTCCAGGCCGCGCGCCAGGTCCTCGGCCCGCAGGGCGGCCAGCCGGTCGGCCCGCTCCCGGGGGTCCAGGGCACGCCAGTCCAGATGCGTCACGGGGACGCGGACGTCCCGGTGCACGACCTGAAGGGGCAGGGGGACGTCCTCCCAGACGACCGAGGTGCGCAGCGCGGGGGTGCGGTCGGCGACCCGCTGCCAGGCCAGGGCGAAGGCGTGCGGGTCCGCGATGCCCTCCAGCAGCAGTCCCGCCTGGTCGACGTACACGTCGTCCGGCCCGCCGACCAGGCGGTGGAAGAGCATGCCCTCCTGCAGCGGGGTGAGGGGCAGCAGGTCCTCCACGTCCCGGCCGTCGCCGGCCAACCGGTCCACGCCGGCCTGGTCCAGCCGGGCCAGGGGGAAGTCCGAAGGGGTGCGGCCGCCGGCGTCCGGTCGGGCGCAGTGCCCGGCGATCGCGGCCAGTGCCCCGAGCATGCCGTCCGCCAGGCCGCGGACGGTGTCCTCCTCGTGCACCTGGTCGCTGTAGTGCCAGGTGATCTCCAGCCGGCCGTCGGCCACCACGGCCGAGACGTCCAGCAGGTGGTCCAGCGGCTCGCCGGGCGCCATGTCCCGCCCCGGTACCTCCGCGGACGGCACGAAGTCCCGGTTCCCGGACGCCTCCCACTGCCCGTGGTAGGTGAAGCACACCTGGGGCAGCGGCAGATCACGCAGGGCCCGGGCCGCCGGGTCGGGTGAGCCCAGGCGGGCCAGGGCCTCGTAGCTCAGGCCCCGCCGGGGCACCGCCCGCAGCCGTTCCTTCACCGCCTTGAGCGTGCCACCCCAGTCGGGAGCGCCGGGCGCGCCGACGGGGGCGAGCGTGACCGGGTACTGACTGGTGAACCAGCCCACCGTCCGGGAGACGTCGACCTCGTCGGGCGCCGGCCCGCCGAGGTCCTCCCGGCCGTGGCCCTCCAGGGCGACCGTGACCCGCTCGCCGCCCGTCCAGTCGGACAGCACCCGGCCGAGCGCGCTGAGCAGCACGTCGTTGACCTGGGTGCGGTAGACGCCGGGCACCCGCCGCAGCAGGGCGCCGGTGGTGGCCCGGTCCAGCGCGCCGCGGACCGTGCGCACGGTTCCGGCCAGGGGCATGCCCGGGCGGTCCACCGGCAGCGGGGTGCGCGGTGCGGCGGTCTCGGCCGTCCAGTACGGCAGGTCGTCGTCCAGGTCGCCGGCCCGCACGCGCTCCGACAGATGCGCGGCCCAGTCCGCGAGCGGGGTGTGCTCGGGCTGCAGCAGGACGGTCCCGCCGGCGGCGGCCTGCCGGTAGGCCCGCTCCAGGTCGGCGAGGAGGATGCGCCAGGAGACTCCGTCCACGGCCAGGTGATGGGCGGTCAGGAACAGCTGGGGCCGCTCGCCGTCCGGGGGCAGCAGCAGGGCCGCGCGCAGCAGGGCGCCGGTGGCCGGGTCCAGGGCCGCGCGGGCGGCGCCCGCGGCCTCGGCGCGGGCGGTCGCGAGGTCCGCACCGGCCGCGGACAGGTCGTGACGGGACATCAGGCCGGTGCCGGGGCCCACGCCGGGAACCTGCTTCCAGGCGCCGGACCCGGCGTCCGTCGCCGTGTCCGGGACCGTGTGCGACGTGACGCTCGTCGTGGTGCCCGAGGTGATGCCCGTCCCGGGGTCCGGCGGGGTGCCCGTCCCGGTGTCCGAAGTGATGCCCGTCCCGGGGTCCGGCGGCTTGCCCGTCCCGGTGTCCGAAGTGATGCCCGTCCCGGTGTACGGCGGGGTGCCCGTCCCGGTGTCCGAAGTGATGCCCGTCCCGGGGTCCGGCGGCTTGCCCGTCCCGGTGTCCGAAGTGATGCCCGTCCCGGGGTCCGGCGGGGTGCCCGTCCCGGTGTCCGAAGTGATGCCCGTCCCGGGGTCCGGCGGCTTGCCCGTCCCGGTGTCCGAGGTGATGCCCGTCCCGGTGTACGGCGGGGTGCCGCTGCCCGGGTCCGGCACGGCGACGGGGACGGCGGCGGTACCGGCGTCCGTCGTGGCCCGCCCGCGGGTGAACCGGGTACGCAGTGCGGGATGGTGGGCCACCACCGCCTCCAGCGCCCGCTGAAGGGCCCGCTCGTCGAGGTCCCGCGGCAGGTCGAGCAACATCGACATGCTGAAGTGCCGCAGTGGGCCGTGCGTGGCGAAGAACCACTCCTGCACCGGCGTCAGCGGGCCGGGGCCGTCCTCGCGCGGTCCCCGGGGCGTGGGCAGGGCGGCGGTGCGTTGTGTGGCGGCCGCGGCCAGGGCGGACACGGTCTGGTGGCGGAAGACGTCGCCCGAAGTCAGCCGCAGCCCTGCGGCGCGGGCACGGGAGACGGCCTGGATGCTGAGGATCGAGTCGCCGCCCAGCTCGAAGAAGTTGTCCGTGACGCCCACCCGGGCCAGGCCGAGCACGTCGGCCCAGATACCGGCGAGCGCCTCCTCCTGAGTCGTCCGCGGGGCGACGATCTCCCGCTCGTGTCGGGCCCCTTCGAGATCTGGAGCGGGCAGGGCCCGCCGGTCCAGCTTGCCGCTGGTGGTCAGCGGCAGGGCGTCGAGCACGGTGAAGGAGGTCGGCACCATGTGGTCGGGCAGTACGTGCCGCAGGGCTGCCCGCAGTTCCGGGGGCGCGGGCCGGGGCGCCCCGGCGGCGGGGACGACGTAGGCGGCCAGCCGGGTGTGACCGTGGGCGTCGGTGACCGCGACCACCGCGGCCGCGCCGACGTCCGCCAGGTCCAGCAGGGCGGCCTCGACCTCGCCCGGCTCGATGCGGTGGCCGCGCACCTTGACCTGGTCGTCGGCGCGGCCCAGGTAGTCCAGCCGCCCGTCGGCGGTCCAGCGGGCCAGGTCGCCCGTGCGGTACATGCGGGTGCCGGCCGGCCCGAACGGGTCCGCGACGAACCGGGCGGCGGTCAGGCCCGGGCGGCCGGCGTAGCCGCGCGCCACCTGCTCGCCCGCGAGGTACAGCTCACCGCCCACACCGGGCGGCACCGGCCGCAGCCGGTCGTCGAGGACATAGGCACGTACGTTGGGCAGCGGCCGGCCCACCAGCGGGCGGCCGTCGCCCCGGATGCGGCAGACCAGGGCGTCGACGGTGCACTCCGTGGGGCCGTAGAAGTTGTACGCGGCCACGTCCTGCTGCTCGGCCAGCTCCCGCCACAGGGCGGGCCCGACCGCCTCGCCGCCGAGCATCAGCACCCGGGGGTGGTGGCGGGGGTCGGTGAGCAGTCCGGCGGGCAGCAACTGGCGCAGGTAGGAGGGGGTCAGGTCGAGGAAGTCGATACGGTGCGCGACGACGTACTCGACCAGGGCGGACGCGTCCGTGCGGGTCGTCTCGTCGACCAGGTGCAGCCGGTGGCCGTCGGCCATCAGCAGCACCCCTTCCAGGGACGTGTCGAAGGAGAAGGACGCGGTCAGCGCCACCCGCAACGGGTCTGCGCCCGCGTCGGCGACGAAACCCCCGCGGTGGGCGGCCAGCAGGTTCGCCAGCGAGCGGTGCGGCACGGCGACGCCCTTGGGACGGCCGGTGGAGCCGGAGGTGTAGATGACGTACGCGGTGTTCAGCGGGTGGAGCGGGGCAATGCGGTCGGCATCGCGGGGGTCGGTGTCGGAGGTGGTTTCGGGCACCGCTCGCAGGGCGGCCTCGTCCAGTACCAGGGCCGGACGGGCGTCCGCCAGCAGGAACCGGACGCGCTCCTCGGGCAGGGCGGGGTCGAGGGGCAGGTAGCCGGCGCCGGACTTCCAGACGGCGAGGATCGCCACGATCATGTCGGCGGTACGCGGCAGCCGCAGCGCGACCAGGCGTTCGGGGCCCGCGCCGAGGGAGATGAGGTGGTGGGCCAGCCGGTTGGCGCGGGCGTTGAGCGCCGCGTAGTCCAGATCCTCGTCCCCGGCGACGAGGGCGATGCCGTGCGGGGTGCGGGCCGCCCGCGCCTCGAAGGTCTCCGGGCAGGTGGCGCCGGGAAACGGGCGGGCGGTGTCGTTCCAGTCCCTTGTCACCTGCCGGGCCTCCCGCGGCGACAGCAGGGACAGCGTGCACAGCGGCTGGTCCGGTTCGGCGGCCGCGCCCGCCAGCAGGCGCAGCAGTTGCTCCGTCATCCGCCGCGCGGTGGCCTCGTCGAACAGGTCGGTGCGGTACTCCAGCAAGCCGGTCAGCCCTTCGCCGTCCGGCACGAACTCCACGCTGAGGTCGAAGGTGGCCGCCTGCCGGGGCACGGCGACCGGGGAGGTGGTCAGCCGGTGCAGGGCGGGGCTGGTGGGCGGGTCCGGATGCAGCAGGACCATCACGTCGAACAGGGGGTTGCGGCCCGCCTCGCGGGGCGCGCCGACCACCTCCACCAGTCGCTCGAACGGCGTATCGCCGTCGGCGAAGGCGTCGTTGACCGTGTCGGCCGCGGCCGTCAGCAGCTGCCGGAAGGATCCGGAGGGCTCCACGACGGTGCGCAGCACGATCGTGTTGACGAAGAAGCCGACGGCCCGCTCCAGGTCGGTGCGGGAGCGTCCGGGCGTCAGGGATCCGACCGTGATGTCGCCCTGGCCGGACCATCGGGCCAGCAGCGCCTGGCAGGCTGCTACGAGGCAGGTGAAGAGCGTGGTGTGCTGCCCGGCCGCGAGCCGGCGCAGCCTGGCCGTGACGTCCGCGGGGACGTGGAAGGAATGGACCGCGCCCGCTCCGGACTCCTCGCCGCGACGCGGGCGGTCCAGCGGCAGTTCCGGTGCAACCGCACCGGACAGCTTCTCCTTCCAGCGGGCGAGTTGCCGCTCCAGCCGTGGACCGCAGAGCCGCTCGCGCTGCCACACCGCGAAGTCCGGGTACTGGGTCGCCACCGGGCCCAGGTCTGGGGCGTCCCCGCGGGTCAACGCCTCGTAGAGGGCGCAGAGTTCGTCCAGCACCAGGCCCATCGACCAGCCGTCGGTCACGATGTGATGGGCGGTCAGCAGCAGGACGTGCGCGGTGGCCGACTCGCGCAGCAGCAGGGCCCTGAGCAGGGGGCCCGCCTGCAGGTCGAAGGGCCGGGAGTACTCCTCCAGCAGCGCCGCCTCCAGGTTCCTGTCCGCGGGCACGGGCCCGGACGCGGAGGTCACGGCCCGAACAGACGCCTGTGCGGCCGGATTTGTGCCAGGGTCCCCGACGATTTCGGGCATGCCCGCGTCCTGACCGGGTTGCCCCGTGACCGCTGCCGGACCGGATCCCGTCCCACCCGTGCCGGGCCCGGATCCCGTCGCACTCCCGTCGGTCCCGGATCCCGTCCCACTCCCGTCGGTCCCGGATCCCGTCCCGCCCTGTTCCGGACCGGGTGGTGGTGTGCCGATGTCGCGGAGGGGCAGCGGTACCGGGCCGGCCGGGTGCACGGTCTGCACGGGGCGGCCGTCCACCTCGTCGAAGGTGGTCCGCAGCGCCTCGTGGCGTTCCACCACGGCGGCCAGTGCCCGGGCGAGCGCCTCGCGGTCCAGCGGACCGCTCATCCGCAGGGCGACCGCGCTGTTGTAGCGCGCGTCGCCGGGCCGCAGCCGGTCCAGGAACCACAGCCGCTGCTGGGCGAAGGACGGCGGCACGGGCCGGGTCCGGTCGGCGCGCGGGATGCCCGGCGCCGCGGCGCTGCCCGCTGCCCCGCCGGCGCGTCCGGCCAGTCGCCGGCGCAGTGCCTCCTGCAGGTGCCGGGGCAGGGCCTCGGCGCGGTCTCGCTTCGAAGACGTCATGGTCGTCGGGTCCTCACCGTTCGTCGTGGTCGCTGTCGCCGTTTACGGCCTCTTCGAGTTCGCTGAGCACCTGCTCCTCCACCAGGTCCGCCAGGGCGGCGACGGTGCGGGAGACCAGGACGTCGCGGGGCGTGAGCGTCACGCCGAAGGCGTCGTTGGCGCGCGAGGCGATCAGCAGGGCGCGCACCGAGTCGCCGCCCAGCAGGAAGTAGTCGTCCTCCGCACCCACCGCCGTCGTCAGCGCGTCCTCCCAGATGGCCGCCAGGGCCTCCTCGGTGGGGGTGCGGGGAGCCACGTGACCGCCGCGCTCCTCCCCGGCCGGCGCCGGGGCCGGGGCAGGCAGGGCGGCCCGGTCGGTCTTGCCGTTCCCGGTGAGCGGGAAGCGGTCGAGCACCACGATGGCCGAGGGCACCATGTGGCCGGGCAGGGTACGGGCGGCCAGCGCCCGCAACTCCACGGCGGTGGGGGGCTCGGCACCGGGTGCGGCGAGCACATGGGCGACCAGGCGCGGCAGGCTCGGCTCGTCCTCCCGTACGCTCACCACGGCGTCCAGGACGGCCGGGTGACGCGCCAGGGTGTTCTCCACCTCGCCGGCCTCGATCCGGTGGCCGCGCAGTTTGAGCTGGTGGTCGGTGCGGCCGAGGTAGTGCAGTTCCCCGTGTGCGTCACGCCGTACGAGGTCGCCGGTGCGGTACATGCGGGTGCCCGGCGGTCCGAACGGGTCGGCGGTGAAGCGGGACGCCGTCAGCCCCGGACGGTTCAGGTAGCCGCGCGCCAACGCGGGCCCGGCGAGCCACAGTTCGCCCGGTACACCGTCGGGGACGGGCCGCAGCCGCCGGTCGAGGACATAGGCGCCGGTGGCGGGCAGGGGGCGGCCGATCGGCGGCGCGGCACCGTCCGGCCGCAGCGGCCCGGACCAGGTGGCGACGACGGTGGCCTCGGTGGGCCCGTAGGAGTTGACCATACGGTGGTACGGGGCCCAGCGGGCGACGAGTTCGGCGCCACACGTGTCGGCGCCGACCACCAGGGTCATGAGGTCCGGCAGGCTGCCGGGGGCGTCGGGCGGCAGGGTGGCCAGCGCGGCGGGCGGCAGCAGGGTGTGGGTGATGCGCTCCCCGCGCAGGACGCCGGCGAGTTCCGCGCCGAGCAGCGGCCCGGGCCCGGGGACGACGAGGCGGGCACCGTGCGGCAGCGACATGCACAGTTCCAGCACGGAGGCGTCGAAGCTGGGTGTGGCGAACGCCAGTACCCGGTCCCCGGGGCCGACCTGGTAGTGCTCGCCCTCCGCGGCGGAGAAGTCCGCCAGCCCGCGGTGGGTGACGACCACCCCCTTGGGGGTGCCGGTGGAGCCCGACGTGTAGATGACGTACGCCGGGTCGTCCAGGTGGAGCTGGCGGCTCCGGTCGCTGTCGGTGGGGCGGTGGCAGGGGGCGCCGTCGGGCGGCAGGGCGAGCAGGCCGGCGACCTCCCTGGTGTCCAGGGTGAGGGCGGGCGCCGCGTCGCGCAGCATCAACGCGACCCGTTCGTCCGGCTGGGCGGGGTCGACGGGCAGGAACGCGGCGCCCGCCTTGGTGACCGCCAGCTGGGCGAGCACCATGTCCGCCGAGCGCGGCAGCAGGAGGGCGACGATGTCGCCGGGTCCGGCGCCTCGCGCGATCAGGTGGTGGGCCAGGCGGTTGGCGCGTGCCTCGACCTCGGCGAAGGTCAGCAGCAGATCCGGTGCGCCCAGCGCCGGTGCCGTCGGCGTGCGGTCCACCGCGGCCTCGACCAGCGCCGCCAGGGTGGCCGCCCCGACCGGCCCGCGCTGCGGCCGGGCGGGTCCGCGCAGCAGCCGGTCGCGCGCCTTCGGCGGCAGTACGTCCACCTGGTCCAGCCGGGTGGTGGCGTCCGGGTCGGCGAGGGCGACCAGGGTGTGCAGCAACTGGCCGGCCAGGGAGTTCGCCGTCGTCCGGTCGAAGTACCGCGGGTCGTAGCCGAGTTCGACACCGAGCCGGTCGCCGGGCGAGATCACCACGGTGAGCGGATAGTTGGTTGCCTCCCTCGCGTCCAGGTCCCGCACCCGCAGGCCGTGCGCACCGGCCGTCGCGTCGCCCACCGGGTAGTTCTCGAAGACCAGCAGGCTGTCGAACAGCGGTGTTCCGGCGGGCAGTTGGCTCAGGCCTTGCACCTGCGACAACGGCATGTGGTCGAAGCGGCGGTCCTCGGCCCGTGCCTGCTGCATCCCGCGCAGCCAGGCGTCGCACCGGGCACCGCCGTCGACGGCGACCCGCGCGGGCAGGGTGGTGATGAACAGACCGGTGATGGTGTCGGCGCCCGGCAGGTCGGAGGGCCGCCCGGAGACGGTGGTGCCGAAGCACACCTCCTTCTCACCGCTCCAGCGCGACAGCAGCAGCGCCCACGCGCCCTGCGCCAGGGTGCTGAGGGTCAGGCGGTGCCGGCGGGCGAAGTCGAGCAGCCGGGCCGTCGCGGCCTCGTCGAGCCGTTGCGACAGCCAGGTGCCGGAGCGGGCGGCTGCCCCCTGGGCGGGCCTGCGGTCGTAGGGCAGTGGGGTCGGGGCGGTCAGGCCCGCCAGCGCCGCCCTCCAGTGGCCGGCCGCCCGGCCCGGGTCTCGGACGGCGAGCCAGGCGGCGTAGTCCGCGAACGGCCGGCGGTCGGGCAGACGCGGCTCCTCGCCCCGGGTCAGGGCCGCGTGGGCGGCCAGCACGTCGGACAGGACGTGGAACACGCTCCAGCCGTCCAGGAGTACATGGTGGAAGGTCCACACCACCCGCACCTGGTCCGGGCCGAGCCGGACCAGGACGACGCGGAGCAGCGGGGCGCGGTCCAGGGCCAGGCCGCGGGCCCGCTCCTCGCCGAGCAGCCGCTCCAGTTCCGCCTCGCGCCGCTCGGGAGTCAGGGCGCTCCAGTCGTGTTCCGCGACCGGCAGGACGGCACCGCGGTGCACCACCTGCAGCGGTCGGGGCACGTCGTCCAGCGCGAGCGCGGTGCGCAGGACGGGGGTGCGGTCGACCACGTGCTGCCAGGCGGAGGCCAGCAGGCGCACGTCGCGCACCCCGTCGACCACGAACGTGATCTGCTCGACGTACAGGCCCTGGCCGGGCTCGTCCATCCCGTGCACGACCATGCCCGTCTGGGTGGGGGTGAGCGGATAGACGTCCGCCACGTCCCGTCCGGTGCCCACCAGACGGTCGACGCCCGCCTGGTCGAGCCGGGCCAGCGGGAAGTCCGAGGGGGTACGGCCGCCCGCCCCGGGCTCGGCGCAGTGCCGCACCAGGGCGCGCAGTTCCCCGGCCATCCCGGCGGCCAGCCGCGCCACGGTGTCTCGCCGGTGCACCTGACGGGAGTACGACCAGGTGAACTCCAGTCGCCCGTCCGTCACCTGCCCGAGCACGTCGATGAGGTACGGGCGGTCGGCGGCGGGGTCCATGCCGCCGGTGAGTCCGCCGTGCGGCGCGTGCAGCAGCCCGCCCGGGGAGGTGCCGCGGTCCTGCTGTCCCAGGTGGTTGAAGGCGATCTGCGGCAGCGCCGGCAGACCGGGTCCGGCCGTGGGGTGCAGGTGGCGCAGGGCACCGTGGCCCAGTCCGCCGCGCGGCACGGCCCGCAGGCACTCCTTCACGGACTTCAGCGCGGCCCCGGTGCCGGCCTCCCGCGGTACCCCCAGCGCCACCGGGAACATCGTGGTGAACCAGCCGACCGTGCGGGCGAGGTCCACGTCGCCGAACAGCTCCTCGCGACCGTGGCCCTCCACCACCACCGCCACCCGGTCGCGTCCCGTCCAGGACGTCAGAACCCGGCCAAGCGCGTACAGCAGGACGTCGTTGACGCGGGTGCGGTAGACGTCGGGGACGTCCTGGAGCAGCCGGCGGGTGTCCTCGGCGTCGAGGACGGCCGTGACGGTCTCCTCGCTGGCGGCGGTGTTGGCGCCGTCGAGATCGGTCGGCAGGCCCGCGTCGGCGGCGGCACGCCAGTGGGCGAGTTCGTCGTCGAAGCCTCCGGCCGCGGTGTGGTCGGCGAGCCGCTGCGCCCAGGCGCGGAAGGAGGTGGTCTTCGGCCCGAGGTCCGCTTCGTCGCCGTGCCGCAGGGCCCGGTAGGCGGTCTCCAGGTCCTCCAGGAGGATGCGCCAGGACACCGCGTCGACGACCAGGTGGTGGGCGGCGAGCAGCAGCAGGGGGCGCCGGTCCGCCCCGAGGTGGCACAGCGCGGCCTTGAACAGGGGCCCGGCGGCCAGGTCGAAGCCCCCGCGCAGCCGGTCCGCCGCCTCGCGCAGCGCCGCGTCGGTGGCGCCGGGCGGGCCGGCGGGCAGGTGGTGGACCTCCAGGTGTGGTGCCGCGCCGGCGGCGGTGCCGTACTGGCGCCACTGTCCCCCGCCGGCCTGCTCGAACCTCGTGCGCAGCATGTCGTGCCGGCTCAGCAGCGCGCCCAGCGCGGCGCGCAGCACCGTCTCGTCGGTGTCCGCGGTCAGCTCGAAGGCGACCGCCTGGGTGAAGTGCGCGGGGTCGCCGGCGGTGCCGTCGAGCAGCCAGTGCTGCACGGGGGTGAGCGGTACGTCGCCCACCACCGGGCCCTGTTCGGCCGTGACCGCCGGGGCCGGCATCTCCTCGGCCGCAGCGGCGAGTTCGGCGACGGTCTGGTGCGTGAAGAGGTGCCGGGGCGTCAGGGCGAGGCCCGAGCGGCGCGCCGCGGAGACGATCTGGATGCCGAGGATCGAGTCGCCGCCGAGCGCGAAGTAGTTGTCCTGCGCGCCGACCTCGGGCACGCCCAGCACCTGGGACCAGATGGCGGCGAGCGTCTTCTCCGCGCCGCTGCGCGGGACACGGTCGCCGTCGGCGGCCGGCGCGGTCCACACCGGGGCGGGCAGGGCCCGCCGGTCCAGCTTGCCGGTGGCCCCCAGGGGCAGCCGGTCCAGCGGCACCACGAGCGCCGGGACGAGGTGGTCGGGGAGGGTCCGCGCGAGGTAGGCGCGCAGTTCGGCGGGGTCCGGGAGCCTGGTGCCCTGGGGCACGGCGTAGCCGACGAGACGCCGGTGGCCGTCGTGCTCCACGACGCGGGCGGCGGCCTCCGACACCTGCGGGTGCCGGACGAGGGCGGCCTCCACCTCGCCGAGTTCGATGCGGAAGCCGCGCACCTTGACCTGGTCGTCGCCGCGGCCGAGGTAGACGAGGTCTCCCGCGGCCGTCCAGCGCACCAGGTCGCCGGTGCGGTACATGCGGCCGCCGGGCGGCCCGAACGGGTCGGGCAGGAACCGTGAGGCGGTCAGTCCGGGCCGGCCCAGGTAGCCGCGTGCCACGCCGGTGCCGGCGAGGTACAGCTCACCGGGCGCGCCGGCCGGCACCGGCCGCAGCCGCTCGTCCAGGACGTAGGCGCGGGCGCCGCCGGCCGGCCTGCCGATGGGCGGGTCGCGGTCGGGGTCCGCCGGGTCGCAGGCGAAGGCGGTGGCGTAGACGGTGGCCTCGGTCGGGCCGTAGATGTTCATCACCCGGCAACCGGGCACCGCGGCCCGTACCTGGCGGACGGTGCGGGCAGGCAGCCCTTCGCCGGCCAGGACCACGGTGTCCGCGGTGACGTGGACGGTGTCCTCCGCCAGCAGCCGGCCCAGCGCGGAGGGGACCGCGCTGAGCAGTCCGGCGCGCCACGGCCCGGGGCGTTCGGCGAGCGCCAGCAGGTCGCGGACGAGTTCCACGCATCCGCCGGACAGCAGCGGCGAGAAGATCTCGAAGACGGAGACGTCGAAGTTGAGCGAGGTGGAGGCCACCACGTGGGCCAGGCCGCGGCCGGTGAACTCGGCGGCGGCCCACTCGGTCAGCGCGACCACGGACGCGTGCGCGACGACGACGCCCTTGGGCCGGCCCGTCGAGCCGGAGGTGTGGATCACGTAGGCGGGATGGTCCGGCAGCAGCGCACCGTGGCGTTCGTCGTCGCCAATGTCCTCGGCACCGGCGGCGGCCAGACGTTCGGCGCACGCGGGGTCGTCGAGCACGATCCTGGTGAACGCGCCCCCGGGCAGCCGGGCCGACGTCTGCGCACAGGTGACCACCGCGTCGGGCCGGACGTCGTCGAACAGGAACGCGATGCGCTCGGCCGGGTGTCCGGGGTCGACCGGAAGGTAGGCGGCGCCGGTCTTCAGGACCGCCAGGAGCGCCACGATCAGGTCGGCGGTGCGCGGCAGCGCCAGCGCGACAAAGCGCTCGGGCCCGGCACCGGCCGCCAGCAGCAGCCGGGCCAGCCGGTTGGCACGCTCGTTGAGCTGCTCGTAGGTGAGCCGCTGTGCCCCGGCCAGCACGGCCGGCGCGGCGGGGGTGCGCAGCACCTGCTCCTGGAACACCTCGGGCAGGGTGCGACGCGGGGCCGGTGTCACCGGGCCGCCGAACCGGTCCAGGAGGCGGCGGCCCTCCGCCTGGTCCGCCAGCGGCAGCTCCGCCGGCGTGCGGTCCGGGTCGGTGGCCATGCCTGCCAGCAGCGTCCTGAGGCCACGGGCGAGCCCTTCCACCGTCGCGGTGTCGAAGGCCGCCGGGTCGTAGTCGAGGGAGACCGACAGGGTGTCACCGGGTGCGACCACCACACTGAGCGGGTAGTTCGTCGGCTCCAGATCGCGTTCCGGTTCCACGGTCAGGCCGTGCCGGGCCACCGCGCCCTCGTCGAACGGGTAGTTCTCGAAGACGACGATGCTGTCGAACAGGTTCGTCCCGCCCGGCACCTCGCTCCAGGCCCGCAGCTGGGCCAGGGAGACGAAGTCGTGGCGCCGCGCCTCCGACTGGGCGGCCTGCAGCTCGCCCAGCCACTCCAGCAGGGGACGCCCGCCGTCGATCCGGGCCCGCGTGGGAAGCGTGTTGATGAACAGGCCGACCATCGAGGTGACACCCGCCAGTTCGGCCGGGCGCCCGGAGACGGTCGTGCCGAACACCACGTCGGTGCCACCGCCGTAGCGGGACAGCAACAGCGCCCAGGCGCCCTGGAGGACGGTGTTGACAGTCAGTCCCGCCCGCTGCGCGGTTTCCCGAAGCCGCGCCGACAGGCCGGCGTCGAGGGTCACCCGCACCGAACCGGAGGAGGAGGTGCGGTGCGCCTCGGCGGGCCGCCGGTCCAGTGGCAACTCGGTGGGCGCGGAGAACCCGGACAGGGTGGCGCGCCAGTACCGCTCCGCCTGCGCCGCGTCCTGTCCGGCGAGCCAGCGCAGATAGTCGCCGAACGGGGCACGCTCCGGGACCTGCGGGCTGCGCCCTGCGGTCAGGGCCGCGTACCGCTCGCACACCTCCTCGAAGACCTGGGCCGCGCTCCAGCCGTCCAGGAGGACGTGGTGGAAGGTCCACACCATCCGCACCCGGTCGGACGAGAGCCGGATCAGCATCAGCCGCATCAGCGGAGCGGCGGCCAGGTCGACGCCCGCCCGGCGGTCCTCCGCGAGGAGGCGGGCGAGTTCCCGCTCGCACCGGTCGGCCGCCCAACCGGACCAGTCGTGGTGGCCGACCGGCACCGTGGCCCGGTGCTGCACCACCTGGAGCGGTTCGGCGGTCTCCTGCCACACCAGCCGGGTGCGCAGCACGGGATGGGCGTCCGCGGTGCGCTGCCACGCCTCGGCGAGCAGGCGCGGGTCGGTGACGCCTGACAGCACCAGCTGCACCTGGTTGACGTAGGTGCGGCCGTCGGGGTCCATCAGGCTGTGGAACAGCATTCCCGCCTGCATCGGCGTCAGCGGGTACACGTCCTCCACCGCGCGCCCGTCCCCCACCACGCGGTCGACGGCCGCCTGGTCCAGGCGGGCCAGCGGGAAGTCCGAGGGCGTACGGCCGCCGGCGTCCCGGCGGGCGCAGTGGGCGACGATGTCCTCCAGCGCCCGCAGCATGCCCTCGGCCAGGCCGGCCACGGTCCGCTCACGGTGCCGGCCGCCGCTGTAGTGCCAGGTGATCTCCAGGCGGCCGTCCTCGACGCGGGCCACCACGTCGAGCAGGTGCCGCCGCTCCGCCTCGGGCGCCTCGGCGCCGTCGAGGCCGCCGGGTACGGCCCGGACCAGTGCGCCTTTGTCGGCCGACCAGTCGAACCTTCCCAGGTAGTTGAAGCCGATGCCCGCGCTCGGGGCCTGGGCGAGCCCTTCGTCCCGTGCGAGGTGACGCAGGGCTCCATGGCCCAGTCCCCGGCCCGGCACGGACCGCAGTTGTTCCTTCACGGCCTTCAGAGCGGCGCCCCAGTCTCCGTCCGGGACGTCGAGGGCCACGGGGTACAGGGTGGTGAACCAGCCGACCGTGCGGGAGAGGTCGACGTCGTCGAACAGGTGGTCCTCGCGCCCGTGCCCCTCCAGTCCGACGGCCACGGTGCGCCGTCCGGTCCAGTCGGCGAGCACCCGGCCGAGGGCGGTCAGCAGGACGTCGTCGATGCGGGTGCGGTAGACGCCGGGCACCATGCGCAGCAGATCGCCCGTGCGCCGCCGGTCCAGACGGACCGTCACCGCCCGCTCGTCCGCGGTGGTGTTGGCGCCGTCGCCGTCCACGGGCAGCGGTTCCGCGCAGTGCCGGGCCACCGACTCCCAGTGCGCGCGCTGGTCCGCGAACCCGCCGTCACGCGTGTGGGCGTGCAGCCGCCGCGCCCACTCCTGGACGGAGGTGGTGCGGGCCGGCAGGCGCACCCGCCGGCCGAGCAGCGCCTGCCGGTAGGCGCTCTCCAGGTCCTCCAGCAGGATGCGCCAGGACACGCCGTCGACCACCAGGTGGTGCACGGCCAGCAGCAGCCGCGCCGGCCGGGCGTCGGTGGCGGTGGCGGTGGCGGTGAACAGCCGCGCGGTGAGCAGCGGCCCGACGTCCAGCCGGAAGCCGGCATGCGCCTCGGCGGTGACGCGGGCCTCGGTCGCCTCGGCCGCCTCCGCGTCCAGGCCGGTCAGGTCGCACACCTGGAGCAGCGCGGGGGCCGCGGCCGGGTCGGGGAAGTCGCAGTACTGGCGCCAGGATCCGTCGTCCTGGACGGCGAAACGGGACCGCAGGGCGTCGTGGTGCTCGAGCAGCGCCGTCAGGGCGCGGCGCAGGGCGTCCGGGTCGGGCGCGTCCGCCGTCTCGACGACCAGGGACTGGTTGAAGAACTCCGGCCGGTGCGGCCGGGCGTCCAGGAACCAGTGCTGGACGGGGGTCAGGTCGACCTCCCCGCGTACCGGCTCGGTGCCGGCGACGGCCACGGCGGTGCCGGTGGCTGCGGCGAGGGCGGCGACGGTGGGATGCCGGAACAGGTCGCGCGGGGTGAGCGCGAGCCCTGCCGCGCGGGCCCGGGAGACGACCTGGATGCTGAGGATCGAGTCGCCGCCCAGCATGAAGAAGTTGTCGTCGGCGCCGACGCGCTCCACTCCCAGCAGCTCCGCCCAGATGCCGGCGAGGACGCGCTCGGCGTCGGTGCGCGGTGCCCGGTAGGCGCTGTCACCGGTCGCCGACCAGTCGGGGGCGGGCAGCCGGCGCCGGTCCACCTTGCCGTTGGGCGTCAGCGGAAGTTCCGGCACCGTGACGAATGCCGCGGGCAGCATGTAGTCGGGCAGGTCCGCGGCCAGATGGGCGCGCAGCGCGGTGGCGGACGGTGGGCCGGAGACGGCAGACGCGGTCACCAGGTGGGCGGCCAGGCGCTTGCGGCCGCCGTGCTCGTACACCGATACGACCGCCTCGGCGACGTCCGGGTGAGCGGTGAGCCGTGCCTCGATCTCGGCGGGCTCGATGCGGAAGCCGCGGATCTTGACCTGGTCGTCCGCGCGGCCCACGAAATGCAGTTCGCCGTCGGCGCTCCACCGCACGATGTCGCCGGTGCGGTACATCCGGCCGCCGGGCGGCCCGAACGGGTCGGCGAGGTAGCGCGCGGCGGTGGCTCCCGGCCGGCCCGGGTAGCCGCGGGCGACCCCGGCCCCCGCGATGTACAACTCGCCCGGAACGTCAGGGGGTTGTGGCTGGAGCGCGCCGTCCAGCACATACACGCGCGTGTTGTCCAGGGGGCGCCCGATGGGCAGGACCGCGGGCAGCCGATCGCCGGTGCGGAAGAGGCGCCGCGTGGCGAAGGTGGTGGTCTCGGTCGGTCCGTAGCCGTCGACGACGGTCAGGCCCGGACAGGCGTCGAGCACCCGGCGCACCACCGCGCCCGGCACGGCCTCGCCGCCCGTCCACACCTCGTGTGCGCCGTGCAGGCAGCTGGGATCCTCCTGGGCGAGCAGCCGGAACAGTCCCGCGGTCAGCCACAGGTGGCGCACGCCCCGATCGGTGACGGCACGGCGGACCACGGTGGCGTCCAGCTCGCCCGGCGGGGCCAGGACGGCGGTGCCGCCTCGCAGCAGGGGCACCCACACCTCGTAGGTGGCGGCGTCGAAGGCGTGCGGAGAGTGCACGAGGACCCGGTCGTGGCCGGTGAAGGCACGGTCCAGGGCGAGGGCTACGACGTCCCGCTGCCGCACCGCGACGCCCTTGGGGGTACCGGTGGAGCCGGACGTGAACATGAGGTAGTGGACGTTGTCGGGGTGCACTTCGGCGGCGGGCCGGGCCGGCGCCGGTTTCGGATGCGGTGCTGTGTCCGGATCCGTCACCTCGGAGCACGGGTGCCTTCCGGTGACCGGATCCGTCACCTCGGAGCACGGGTGCCTTCCGGTGACCGGATCCGTCACCTCGGAGCGCGGATGCCTTCCGGTGACCGGATCCGCCGGCCCGGGGGCGGCGGCGTCCGCGCCGTCCAGGCGCAGCACGCCGGGGCCGGGCAGCACGGTCCGGGCCGTCTCCTCCCACGTGGTGTCGGTGAGCAGCAGGTCCGCACCGGCCTCGGCCAGCATCCGGCGCAGCCGGTCGCACGGCGCCCTGCCGTCCAGGGGTACGCACACTCCGCCGGTACGGACCAGGGCAAGCTGCGCCACGATCAGCCGCACCGAGCGCTCCATCAGCACGCCCACCGCCCGTTCGGCCCGCACACCGAGTGCGGCCAGCCGGTGGGCCAGCGCCGCGGCACGGGCGTCCAGTTCGCGGTAGGTGATGCGCTCGTCGCCGGATTCCAGGGCGACGGCGTCGGGGGTGCGCGACACCTGGTCGGCGAAGAGGGCCGCCACCGTGGTCTCCGGAAGGCCGGTCGCCGTGTCGTTCCAGGCGCGCAGCACCTCCTCGCGCCGGTCCCCGGTGAGCAACGGCAGCCGGGCGGGCGGCCTTCCGGCACCTGTGGTCATCCCTTCCAGCAGTACGGTGAGGTACTCCGCCATGCGTTCCGCCGTGCCGGCGTCGAAGAGCTCCGGGTCGTATCCCAGGCGCAGGGCCAGCTCCGGTCCGGGGTAGGCCACCAGGCTGAGCGGGTAGTTGGTGGTCTCGATCCCGTCCAGGCCGCTCACCCGCAGACCGTGTGCGGCGGCCAGGCCGTCGTCGACCGGGTAGTTCTCGAAGACCACGATGCTGTCGAACAGCGTTACCCGGTCGGCCAGTTCGGTGAACGTCCGCATCCGGGTGAGCGGAACGTAGTCGAAGCGGCGGTCCTCGCTCTGCTCCTGCTGCACCCGGCGCAGCCAGTCGAGCAGGGTGCCGTCGGCCGGCACCGTCAGCCGGGTGGGCAGGGTGGTGATGAACAGGCCCGTCATCGCTTCGGCGCCGGGCAGTTCGGGCGGGCGTCCGGACACGGTGGTACCGAAGACCACCTCGCGCCTGCCCGCCTGACGGCTCACCAGGAGAGCCCATGCGCCCTGCACAAGGGTGTTGAGCGTCAGGCCCGACGTCCTGGCCAGTTCCTCCAGCCTCCGGGTGGAGCCGGCGGGCAGCGCGGCGCGCACCGCGTGCGTGGACTGCGCCCGGTGGGTCTCGCAGGGCTCACGGTCGTAGGGCAGCGGGGTGGGCTCGGTCAGGCCGGTGAGGCGGTTTCGCCAGTGCCGCTCGGCCTGCGTCCAGTCGCGCTCCTGCAACCAGGCCACGTAGTCCCTGAACGGCGGACGGTCGGGCAGAGCGTCCGATGCCCGTCCGCCCCCGGCTCCGGCCTGTCCGCGCAGCGCCGCATGGCGGGCGAACACGTCGGAGAGGACCTGGAACAGGCTCCAGCCGTCGAGGACGAGGTGGTGGAAGGACCACACGACACGTACGGCGTCATCGGAGAGCCGGGCGAGCACGAGGCGCTGGAGCGGCGCCCGCGCCAGGTCGATGCCGTCCGCGCGGTCCCGGTCCAGCAGTTCCCGCAGCCGCCGCTCGCGCTCGTCGTCCCGCAGCCCGCTCCAGTCCAGGTGGGTGACCGGCACGGTCGCGCGGCGCTGCACCACCAGCAGCGGCTCGGGCACGTCCTGCCACAGGACACGGCTGCGCAGCACGGGGGTGCGGTCAGTCACGTGCTGCCAGGCGGCGGCCAGCGCGCCGGTGTCCGGTACACCGTCCAGGACGAACGTCAACTGCTGGAAGTAGACGCCGCGGTCGTCCTGGGACAGCCCGTGGAAGAGCATGCCGGACTGGGTGGGCGTCAGGGGATGGACGTCCTCCACCGCGCCCGGGTCGTCTCCCGCGATACGGTCCACGGTGACCTGGTCCAGCCGGGCGAGCGGGAAGTCCGACGGCGTGCGGCCGCCGGTGCCCGGCGCGGCGGCGTGCCGCGCGATGCCGGCCAGCGCCTCGGCGAACCGCTCGGCCAGGCCGGCGACGGTGGCCTCACGGTGCAGCCGCTCGGAGTAGAACCAGGTGAACTCCAGGGCCTCGCCGTCGAGTCGGCCGACGACCTCCAGGGCGTGCGGACGTGGCGCCTCCGGGTCGGCGTCCAGTTCCAGCGGACGGAAGGGGCCGCGGTACAGCCCGTCCGGCCCGTCCGGCCCGTCCGGCAGCGCCATCCGTCCCAGGTAGTTGAAGCCGATCTGCGCGGCCGCGGTGCGCGGCGCCGATCCGGTCCTGGACAGATGCCGCAGGACGTCGTGGCCCAGGCCGTGCCGGGGCACGGCGCGGAGCTGCTCCTTGACCTGCTTCAGGACGGTGTCCCAGTCCGCCTCCCCGGATACGGCAAGGGCCACGGGGTGGCGGGTGGTGAACCAGCCGACGGTGCGGCTGGTGTCCATGTCCGCGAAGAGCTCCTCGCGGCCGTGGCCCTCGACGTCCACCACCACCCGGTCCTGTCCGGTCCAGCCGCACAGGACCCGGCCGAGGGCGCTCAGCAGCACGTCGTTGACCCGCGTGCGGTAGGTCTCCGGCAGGGTGCGCAGCAGGGCGGAGGTGTCCTGTGGGGTCAGACGTACGGTCACCGAGCGGGCCGAGGCATAGGTGTTGGTGCCCTGGAGGTCGGTCGGGAGGACGGTGCGGGCATCCCCGGTGGCGCGCTGCCAGTACGCCACCTCGTCGTCGAAGCCGCCGTCGGCGGCGTGCGCGGTCAGCCGCCGGGCCCAGTGGCGCAGCGCCGACGACTTCGCCGGCAGCGCCGCCGCCCCGTCCCCGCCCTGACGGCGGGTGCGGTAGGCCAGGTCTAGGTCCTCCAGCAGCAGACGCCAGGAGACCCCGTCGACCACCAGGTGGTGCACGGCCAGATGCAGGACGCGGGGCCGGCCGGGTCCGCGGTCGTGCAGCACGGCCCGCAGCAGCGGTCCGTGGTCCAGTTCGAAGGGGCCGTGGTGCGGTGTGTCGCGGTCCGGACCTGTGTGGCGGGCCAGGCGGAGGCGGGGCATCCGGTCGTCGATGTGCCACCGCACACCACTCACACCGCTCGCACCACTCACACCGCTCGCACCACTCGCACCGCTCACACCGGCGCCGTCGGCGTCCGGTCCGCTCCGGGCGCTGTCGTCGGGCGCGGTGCCTTCGCCGGTCGCGGTGCCTTCGCCGGTGCCGGTGCCTTCGCCGGTGCCGGTGCCTTCGCCGGTGCCGGTGCCTTCGCCCGTGCCCGTGGGTTCGCCCGTGCCGGTGTCCGGGTGGGCGGCGGAGGCGGCCGGCGCGGTGCCGCCGACGGGTACGGCGTGGTCGGGGTCCCCGGCGAGGAACCGGGACCGCAGTGCGTCGTGGTGGGCGACCACGTCGTTCAGCGCGTCCTCCAGCGCCGCCTCGTCCAGGTCGTCCGGTACCTGGACGGACAGTGTCTGGGCGTAGTGCCCGGCCCGCTGTCCGGCGTGCTCGAACAGCCAGTGCTGGATGGGCGTCAGCGGGGTGTGCCCGGTGGCCTGTTCCACCGCCGGGGTGGCCGCCTGCACGCTCCCGGCCGCGTCCGCGCACCGGGCCAGAGCGGCGACCGTCTGGTGCCGGTAGACGTCGCGGGAGGTCAGGGCGAGACCGGCGCGCCGCGCCTGGGCCACCACCTGGATGCTCAGGATGGAGTCGCCACCCAGCTCGAAGAAGTTGTCGTCCGCCCCGACCCGCTCCATGCGCAGGACGTCCGCCCAGATGGCGGCCAGGGTGAGCTCGGTCGGAGTGCGCGGCGCCACGTGGCGGACGGCGGACACCGCCGGACCCGGCTCCGGGAGCCGGCCGCGGTCGAGCTTTCCGTTGGGGTTGAGCGGCAGGGCGCTCAGCACGACGACGGTGGAGGGGACCATGTAGTCGGGGAGTGTGCGCCCCAATGCCCGGCGGACCGCCTCGGACTCGACCTGTTCTCCGGGGGCGGGGACGACATAGCCGACCAGACGCCTGTGTCCGTCGCTCTCGGAGGCGGTGACCGCCGCTTCCGACACACCCTCGCTACGGCGCAACGCCTCCTCGACCTCGCCCAGTTCGATCCGGAAGCCGCGGACCTTGACCTGCCGGTCAATGCGGCCGAGGTACTCCAGCTCACCGTCGGCGGACCACCGCACCAGGTCCCCGGTGCGGTACATGCGGTCCCCCGGCGCACCGAAGGGGTCGGCGACGAACCGTGCGGCGGTCAGGCCGGGCCGGTGCAGGTAGCCGCGCGCGAGGCCACCGCCGCCCAGGTACAACTCCCCCGTCACGCCCGGAGGTTGCGGACGCAGCAGGCGGTCCAGTACGTAGGCCCGGGTGCGGGCGAGCGGCCTGCCGATGGGCGGGGCCTGGCCAGGTGGCGTGTCGCCCGCGAACCAGGCGGTGGCGTAGACGGTGGCCTCGGTGGGGCCGTAGATGTTGGCGACCTCGCAGGCGGGCATGGTCTCGCGCAGGTCGCGCACGGTCTGCGCGGACAGCGCCTCACCGGCCAGCACGACCGTCTCCGCCTCCACCGCGGCGCCGCCCGCGGTGATCACGCGGGACACCACTGACGGCACGCCGCTGACGAGCCCGGCCCGTCGCGGGCCCGGCGCGTCGGTGAGAGCCGGCAGGTCGGCCACCACCTCGACGCTGCCGCCGGCCAGCAAGGGGCACAGCAACTCGAAGACCGAGACGTCGAAGTTGAGTGAGGTGGAGGCCACGACGTGCGCCAGCCGACGAGGCCCGAACCGCTCCCCTGCCCAGGCCGCCAGCGCCGCGACGCTGCGGTGGGTGACCACTACGCCCTTGGGCCGTCCGGTGGACCCCGAGGTGTAGATGGCGTAGGCGGGATGGTCGGGGTCCAGCGGCCGGAGCCGGTCGGCGTCGGTCAGGTCGGCGTCGGTCAGGCCGGTGCCGGTCAGGCCGGGTTCGTTGAGGTCGATGTCGGTGAGATCGGCGGTGGCGCACGTCTCGTCCCCATCGTGCGACTTGTCCGCGCCGTCCGCGCCGTCCGCGCCGTCCGCGCCGTCCGCGCCGTCCGCGCCGTCCGCGTGATCCTCCAGGATCAGCGGGTCGCAGCCCTCGGGCAGCACCTGGGCGGTCTGCCGGGTCGCAAGGACCAGCGCGGGAGAGGCGTCGGCGAGCATGAAACGCACGCGCTCCGCGGGATAGCCGGGATCGACCGGCAGATACCCGGCGCCCGACTTCAGCACCGCCCACAGCACCGGCACGAGGTCGACGGAGCGCGGCAGGCACAGCGCCACCAGCGTCTCGGGGCCGGCGCCGCGGGTCACCAGCAGCCGGGCGAGGCGGTTGGCGCGCCGGTTCACCCCGGCGTAGTCCAGCCGTTCGGCACCGCAGACCACGGCGGTCCGGTCCGGAGTCCTGGCCACCTGGGCCTCGAACAGCGCCGGGAGCGTGGCGTCGCCGCCGTCGCGTACCGCGTCCGCAGGCGGGTTCCAGGAGTCGATCAGTGTGCGCTGCTCGTCCTCCGACAGCATCTGCAGCTCGCCCAGGGTCCGCTGCGGGCCGTCCGCCATGCCTTCCAGGAGGCGGTGCAGATGAAGGCTCATCCGGGCCACGGTGCGAGCCTGGAACAGGTCCGTGTTGTACTCGACCGTCAGGTCGCAACCGCCCTCGGCGCGCGGCGTGAACTCCAGCACCAGGTCGAAGCGGGCGGCCGGGCGGGGCAGGGGATGCTCCTCGAAGCGCAGCCCGCCGGCCCGCGCCGGGTCCGCCGCGGCCGTCTGCTGGACGACGAGTGCCTGCACCAGCGGCGTCCGGCTGGGGTCGCGGGGCGGCGCCAGCTCCTCGACCACCCGGTCGAACGGCACCCCGTCGTGGGCGAAGGCGTCCAGCACGGTGGTGCGCATGCCCTCGACGAACCGGTCGACCGTCGCCGCGTCGTCCACCTCACCACGCAGCACCACGGTGTTGGCGAAGAAACCCGTCACGTCCTCCAGGTCCCGGCGGCCCCGCCCGTTGGTGACCGTGCCGAACGCCACGTCCCGCTGCCCGGAGTACCGGGAGAACAGCACGGCCGCCGCCCCGGCGAACAGGGTGAAGGCGGTCGTTCCGCGGCCTTTGGCCAGGTGCCGCAGCCGCGCCAGCAGATCCTCGGGGAGATGGTGGCGATGGGCGGCACCGGCGGTGGTGCGCACGGCGGGACGAGGCCGGTCCGTGGGAAGTTCCAGCTGCTGCAGTCCGGACAGGTGCCGCTTCCAGTACGCGAGGTCCGCCGCGTCGTCGTCCGCGGCGCGCTGCTGCTCCCATACGGCGAAGTCCGGGTACTGGACGGCCGGGGCGGGCAGGCAGTCGGGTTCCCCGCAGACCTCCGCACGGTAGAGGGCGGCCAGCTCGCGGGTCAGGACGCCCACCGACCAGCCGTCGGTCACGATGTGGTGCTGGGCGAGGAGCAGGACGTGCTCCTCGGCCGTGCAGTGGACGAGGAGCGCTCGGGTGAGCGGGCCCTCGGCCAGGTCGAAGGGACGGTTCAGCTCCTCCGTCAGCGCACGTTCGACCGCCTCGGCGTGTTCTCCGGCCGGCAGGTCAGCGAGGTCGGTGGTGCTCAGCGGTACACGGGGCACGGCACCGACCCGCTGCACGCCCTGACCGTCCACCGTGATGAACGTGGTCCGCAGGGAGGCGTGACGGGCGGCGAGACGGTGCAGGGCACGGTCCAGGGCGCCGGAGTCCAACTGCCCGCGCAGCCGCAGGGCGACGCCGGTGTTGTACTCGGTGCCGCCGACGCCGAGGTCGTCAAGGAACCACAACCGCCGCTGTGCGCTGGACAGCGGCAGGGGCCCCTCGCGCGGGGCCGGCGGGATCGGCTCGGGCGGGGCGGCGGCGGCCGGGTCCCGCAGCAGTGGGGCGAGGGCTGCTACGGTCCGCGCCGTGAAGACGTCGCGCACCGTCAGCCGGAAGCCCAGTTCGTCGCGGATCCGGGCCAGTGCGCGGACGGCGAGGATCGAGTCGCCGCCCAGATCGAAGAAGTCGTCCGTCACGCCGACGGCCTCGACCGCCAGTACGTCGGCCCAGATGGCGGCCAGGGCGCGCTCCCGCGGGGTGCGGGCCCCGACGTGAGCCGCGGCGGCCGTGCGGGCGGGTGCGGGCAGCGCACCGCGGTCGATCTTGTGCTGTGGTGTCAGGGGCAGCGCGTCCAGGACGACGAGGGCGGACGGGACCATGTGGGCGGGAAGGACGGCGGCGACCGCCGCCCGGAGCGCCGCGGGTTCCGGTTGCCGTGCGCGGTCGGTGGGCGTGACGTAGCCGACCAGCCGCTTTCCGCCCGGCTCGTCCTCGCGCACCACCACCACGGCCTCGTCGACGCAGTCTTGGCGGAGCAGGGCCGCCTCGACCTCCTCGGGCTCGATACGGAAGCCGCGGACCTTCACCTGGCGGTCCACCCGGCCGAGGAACTCCAGTTCCCCGGCCGCGGTCCAGCGCGCCCGGTCGCCGGTGCGGTAGAGCCGGCCGCCGGACGGCCCGAAGGGGTCGGCGACGAAGCGTGCGGCGGTCAGTCCCGGGCGGCCGAGGTAGCCGCGGGCCAGGCCGTCGCCGCCCACATGCAGCTCGCCGTCGGATCCGGGCGGTACCGGCCGCATGGCCGGATCGAGCACATGCACCCGTGTGCCGGGCAGCGCGGCCCCGATCGGCGGAGTTCCGGCGCCGGCCGACAGCGGGCCGGTCCAGGTGGCGACGATGGTGGCCTCGGTGGGGCCGTAGGAGTTGATCATGCGGCGGCCGGGGGCCCAGCGGTCGACGAGTGCGCCCGGGCAGGCCTCGGCCCCCACGATCAACGTGCGCAGCTGGGGAGTGCCGTCCCGCGCCGGGCCGGGAAGCGTGGCGAGTGCCGCCGGGGGGATGAGGGCGTGGGTGATCCGGTGCCCGTCGAGGACGGCGGCGAGTTCGTCGCCCAGCCAGGGGCCGTCCGGCGGTACGACCAGGGTGGCGCCGGACAGCACGGAGATGCACAGCTCCAGCACCGAGGCGTCGAAACTCGGCGAGGAGAACTGCAGGACGCGGTCGCCGGGACGGACGGCGTACTGCTCCACGGCGGCCGCGGTGAAGCCGCCGATGCCCCGGTGCGTGACCGTCACGCCCTTGGGGGTCCCGGTCGAGCCGGACGTGTAGATCACGTACGCGGCGTGGTCGGCGTCGACCGCCTCGACCCGGCGCGGGCCGGACTCGGGTCCGGCGTCCCGCGCCATGAGGTCGCCGACCTGGGCGAGGTCGTGGAGGATCACGGCGGGAGCGGCGTCCGTCAGCATGAGGGCGCGCCGCTCGGCGGGATAGCCGGGGTCGACGGGCAGGAAGGCGGCACCCGCCCGGGCCACGGCCAGCTGCGCGGCGACCAGTTCCATCGAGCGCGGCAGGACCAGCGCCACCGTCCGGTCGGGCCCGGCTCCGCGCCGCACGAGTTCGCCGGCCAGACGGTCGGCCCGTGCCGCCAGTTCCCGGTAGGACCAGGTCCGCAGGCCGTCCGTTATCGCGGGCGCCTGCGGTGTGCGGGCCACCCACGCGCCGAACAGCTCACCGAGCGGCGGATGCGCCGTGGTCCGGTGGCCGGCGCCGTCCGGGCGCGCCGTGTCGTCGGACTGCGGCACGGGGGACGCCGGCGTGGGCTTGTGGTGCAGGTCCGTCATGGTCAAGTCCTTCTGGGGGTGGGAACGATGCGGCGTGAGCGGCGGCGGCCCGGGGCGGCGGACAGCGCTCGAACCCACCGGCAGTGGTGCGGTGGGTCTTGCGGACGGGAAGCGGAGCCGTGGCTTCGGCCCGGCGGTGCCGGTGCCGGGCAGTGCCGGTGCCTCGGCGTCCGCCGGAGCGGACGGTGCCCGCGCGGCGGCTCCCGGTGGAGCAGGCAGTGCGCCCGGCCGCGATCACCTCGCCCGGCGCTTCCGGCCCGGCGGCATGCACCCGATCACACACCGCGGTTCGGCGGCGGCCACCGCACCCTGCAGGTACGGCGGCCACCGCGCCGGACCTGCCGGGTGGCCACCACCAGGCCGGACCGCGCCGGTACGACGGCCACCGGGCCGGACCATGCCGGTACGACCGCCACCGGGCCGGACGTGCCGGGGCGGCGGCGCTCCCGGATCAGTCGGCGCCGGTACGGCGGGCCGTGCGCCCGGAGATCTGCACGCGGTCCAGCCGGCCGGTGGTGGAATCGCGGTGGAACCTCCCGCCCGGCTCCCTTCGGCCCGTGGCCGGGTCGACCAGGTCGCAGGTCAGGTCCGGATAACAGACGAGGGGTATCGGCAGGTCACCGTCGACCGAGAGCGTCGGCGAGCCGTCCGGTGCGAGCGTGATCCGGTACTCGGTCTGCCCGTTGGCGTAGGTGCCCGCGCACTCCGGGAGGGCGACGGCGCTGCCGCGGTGGGCGCGAGCCGGTGCGGTCGGCACGGCCGCACCGGTGAGCCGGGCCAGGTCGTCGGCGAGGTCGTGCCAGAGTGCGGTCGCACCGCTGGAGTTGCCGGTGAAGGCGACGACCGCGCCACTGTCCGGCTCGGCCCGCAGATGGCAGGAAGTGCCCTGCGCGTTGCCGTCGTGGCCGCACCAGACACGGTCGCCCTGCCGGTACAGGGACAGGCCCAGCCCCCACGCGTCGGCCAGAGCACCCGCGTCGGCGGCCGGCTGGGGCCGGTGCATGTGCTCGGCGACGGTGGCCGGCAGGACCGCGGACCTCCCGTTCAGAGCCCTGCCGAGAACCGTCAGCTCCGCGGCGCTCGCCAGCAGGGAACCGGCCGGCGCCTCGACGGGGGCAAGATTCTGGTGGGCCGTACGCACCCGGCCGGAAGCGGTGTTGCGTGCGTGTCCGGCGGCGGCCTGCCGTGCGCGGGGACCGTCGCCCAGGAACGCCGGTGCGGTGCCGAGCGGTTCGAGGAGCAGCACGCTGACGGCTTCCTGCCATGACATCCCGGTGACCTCCTCCACCAGGCGTCCGGCGGCGACGTATCCGGCGTTGGAGTAGGAGAAGTCGGTTCCCGCGGGAAACAGCGCGTCCCGCGCGGTGCAGACCGCCGACAGGTAGCGGGAGGCGGTCATGCCGGCGGCGGTGTCGGAGTCGGGCCCGGTGGGCAGCCCGGCGGTGTGGCTCAGCAGGTGACGAACCGTCACATGGGGTAACTCGCGCAGCTCCGGGACGAACACGCGGACCGGGTCGTCCAGGTCGAGGTCGCCGTCGTCGGCCAGCAGCATCACGAGGGCCGCGGTGTAGGGCTTGGTCAGCGAGCCCAGGGGCACGGCCGTGTCGTGACAGAAGGGAGCGCCTGTGGCGGCGTCGGCCGTGCCGGTGTGCACGCTCAGCGTGTGCGTGCCGGTGGCGACGGCCAGTTGGGCACCGGGAACCCGGTGGGTGCGGGCGAGGGTGTCCAGACGGTCCTGGATCTCCTGGCGTAAGAGGGACGGCCCCCGATCGGTGACCGGAGCGGTGGGGGTGTACGGCATGAGAAGGGGACTCCCGTTGGCTGGGTCTCATGTGCGGGATGACGGACCGGTCCGCGGGTGAGCGGTGGCGGGACCGGTCGTGGGCGGGTGAGCCCGCGCTACGGCCTGTCGACCTCGATCGGCAGATGGCGTACGCCGACGATGACGGCCGGGTTCTGGAAGGTGACGTCCTCGTAGGAGGGCACCGTCAGCCTGCGGAAACGTTCATGCAGCATGCGCAGCGCGATCCGCGCCTCCAGCCGGGCCAGGGGTGCCCCGAAGCAGAAGTGGATCCCGTGGCCGAAGGTCAGATGGGGGTTGGGGCTGCGCCTGGCGTCGAAGACGTCCGGCGCCTCGAAGCGGGCCGGATCCCGGTTGGCGGCACCGAGATGGGCCATCAGGAGCGCGTCGGCGGGGATGTCGTGACCGCCGAGGGTCACGGGCCGGGTGGTGCGACGCCCCAGTTCGGGGAAGGGCGGCAGCCAGCGCAGCACTTCTTCGACAGCTTCGGGGAGCCGGCCGGGATCCGCGCGCAGGGGGGCGGTGGCGCCTGGATGCCGGTCGAAGGTCACGACGGCGTTGCCCAGCAGGGCGGTGGTGGTGATGTGCCCCGCAACCAGCAGCAGGGCGACGAACCCGACGATCTCCTGGTCCGCCAGCCGCGCACCGTCGACCTCTGCGGCGATGAGCCTGCTGGTGAGGTCCCCGCAGGGGTTCGCACGGCGGCGGCGGATGTGCTCCAGCACATACCCGTTCATCTCGCGCACGGTGGGGGCGATGGCCTCGAGGGCCCGCTCCAGGTCGGCCATGCCGGGGGCCTCACCGAGCTGGTCGCCGCCGAAAAGCACGCTCGCCCAATCCTGGAAGAGTCTGTGCTCCCCGGCCGGTACACCGAGCAGTTCGGCGATCACGATGATGGGCAGCGGGTAGGCCAGCGCGTCGACGAGGTCGAACCTGTCCCGGCCGTCGACGGCGTCCAGCAGCTGCCTGCAGACGTCCTCGATGCGGGGGCCGAGGCCCTGGACGACCCGGGGGGTGAACGCCTGGCTCACCAGAGTGCGGAGCTTGCGGTGCTCGGGCGGGTCCATGCCGACGAAGTTGCCCTGCCGCAAGGCCTCGAAGTCCTGCTGGGTGGGGGCGATGGGGGAAAGATCGGAGGAGTACGTCGCCGGGTCGGCGAGTACGGTGGCGACCGTCTCGTGGTCCAGGACCTGCCACACGCCCTGGACCTCGTCGTACCGCACCGGCCCGGCCTCGCGTAAGAGACGCCAGCGGTCGGGTAACGTCTCCAGGAGCACCAAGGCGCCCGTCAGTTGGTCACTGATCACCTTTTCTCCTTGCCGGCGGCGCACGGGTGCTGCCACCACGCCTGCGAGTTGAGCCCGACGACGGGCGGCGCCGCGGCACGGACGCGAGCCCGGCGGCCGGACCGGGCCGCCGCACAGGGCGCCAACCCAAATCCCGCCCCACCGCCACGTCCTGGGGGCGCTCCTGGCCCGGAACACGTACAGAAAGCCGTACGACACCCGACGCCATGGATTTGACGGCCGGTCAGCACCACGAACGATCCACGTGGCTTGGGTGAGCGGTGTCCCGCAGGACGGACGAGGTCCGCCTGTCATCGAGGTCGTCGGACCGCCTCGACGCGTCCACCGGCAGACCCCTTCGCCGCCCTCCGCGGATGGCCCCACTCGGTCTCCGCGGCGCATGCCAACCCGACATCGCAATCCCCCAGTGCTGTCTCCCGCGCAGTCCCTGCACAGGACATTTCCCCCGGCACACACGAACGTTCGGCAGAACCCCACGGGCCCGAGCGCCCGGAACGAGGCGAGGCAATACGCACACGGGGCACATGCTGCACAGTGCGCACTCCAGAACACCTTCGTCCCAGTCGAACTCGGCCACAGTCTTCACGGTGAGTCACTCGATAGCAACCCCCTGAGGTTGAACGGCGCGTGCCCTTTCGGGTGTTCGCCGTGACCACCGAGTGGCTGCCGCGGGGTCCTCGCCTTGCGCAACGGTCCGGCCGGATCGTCGCCCCGGCGTGTGCCCCAGCGCTTCGACGTCAAACCCGCCCTCGCCGGAAAAAGTTCCGCTCCCTCCGGAAGCACGCCGGTGACCTGGTGGAACGCGACGACCCGGAGGCGGACGTCCTGTCGATTCCTCTGCCGGCCGGGCCATGACGGCCGCCGCACCGATTCGGCCAACTTCGCCCGGACCCCAAGTGCCCGCGCGCACGTCACTCATGGACTGGGGCGCGCCCAGGGCGCGCAGAGGCCGAAATCACCCGGAGAGCACACGGGGCGCACGGTCACGCAGCGTGCGCGGTACATGCACCCACCGGTGAGCGGTTCGGCCACGGGACGGCCATCCGGCGGGCCCGGTACGGCAGTCCGCGCCCTTCCCGGCCCGCGCACCTCACCAGTCGGACACCGGGGCCGGACCACCGTTTCCCGAACCCGCCCATTCCACAACGATCCGGGTCACCTCCGCCAGATGGTCGAGCAGAAAGAAATGGCCACCGGGGTAGCTGCGCAACCGGAATTCAGCCTTCGTGTGGTCCTTCCAGGAGGCGGCCTCGTCGAGGGACACCTGCGGGTCCTGCTCCCCCACGAGGCACAGCACCGGCACGTCGACCACCGTGTGCTCCGTCGGCCGGTACAGCTCGACCGCGCGGTAGTCGTTGCGGATGGCCGGCATGAACAGGTCCATGAGGTCGGGGCTGCGGACGATCTCGGGGTCGGTACCACCCAATTCGGCCAGACGGCGCAGAAGTTCCTCGTCCGTGTCACCGGCTCCGCGGCCTGCCCGGAGCGCCGACGGCGCGGCCCGCCCGGAGACGATCAGCCGGCACGGTGCCGTGCCGCCCTCGGCGGCGAGCCTGACCACCGTCTCGAAGGCCACGCTCGCTCCCATGCTGTGCCCGAAGAGGACCAGCGGTACGGGGCTGCCCGCGTAGCGGCGCAAGGATCGCGCCACGTGGTCCGCGAGTCCCTCGACGGTCGTCACGAAAGGCTCGTCGAACCGGTCCTGCCGTCCGGGGTACTGGACGGCGGAGACGTCCAGTACCCCCGGAAGCCGCCGGGCGAACGGCGCGTAGTACGTGGCGGCGCCGCCCGCGTGCGGAAAGAGCACCACGTGTGCCGCCGCCCGCCTTGTCCTGCACAGTTCCAGGACCCAGGGGTCCTTCCTCGTCATCACGCGTTCCCAGCCCTTTCGCCGATGGAGGCACCAGCATCCGCCGGGTACCCGGCGTCAAGACGCGAATCAGGCCCATGTCGCGGCGCGACTGGGCGGTCTCCCCTCAACTCCACTGGTCCAACCAGTTGACCAGTACACCTGGCGGGTGCACGCTGAGCGCCATGGCAGCGGAACGCATTCGGCGGGAGGCGGTCTCCGACCAGCTTTTCGTGTTGCTCAGGGACCGCATCCTGAGCGGAGTCCTGGCCGCCGGCACCGCTCTGACGGCGGAACGGGAACTGGCCGCGGAGTTCGGGGTCAACCGGCACGCCGTCCGCGAGGCGATGAAACGCCTGCAGCAGGCTCGGCTGGTCGAGGTGAGCCACGGCGGCCGCACCATGGTGCTGGACTGGCGGCGCACCGCCGGGCTGGACCTGGCGGTGCAGATGGCCGAGGCCGAACGGCCTTTGCATTCCCACGACTTGAGGCGTGACGCCCTGGAGATGCGGGCGTGCATCGGCGCGGACGCGGCCAGGCTGTGCGCGGCCCGCTGCTCGGGCGAGCAGGCGGCGGCCATCGAGAAGGCGGCCGCCGACTACGCCGAAGCAGGCCCGGACCTGTCCGTTCTCGGGTCGGCGGACATCGCCTGGTGGCGGCTGATCGTCGAAGGCTCCGGCAATCTCGCCTATGTGCTGGCCTTCAACACTCTCGTGGGCGGCACGCTCACCGCCGGCGAGGTACCGCCGGACCGCCGAGCGGAGGAACTGCTCGATGTGGCGGCCCATCTGCGGCTTGCCGAGCTGATCGCGGCGCGGGACGAGGAGGGTGCCGAACGCCTGGCCCGGCAGCTGCTCTCCCGCAGCGTGCCCGCCGTTTCGGAGAGGAGGGCGGGCTGACATGATCCCCGCCGTCGTGTACGCGATACCGTTCTTCGTCCTGCTGGTCGTGGTGGAGGCGCTGTCGTACCGCTTCCTCCCCGACGACGAAGAGCGCGGCTACGAACTGCGCGACACGGTCACCAGCATGTCCATGGGCGCGGGCAGCCAGGTGATCGGACTGCCGTGGAAGGTGCTCGCGGTCCTGGCGTACGCCGTGGTCTGGAGCCACGCCCCCTGGAAGTTGCCGACCTCCTCGGCGTGGACGTGGATCCTGCTGTTCTTCGCCGACGACCTGGCGTACTACGCCTTCCACCGCGCGCACCACCGTGTCCGCGTGCTGTGGGCCGGCCATGTGGTGCACCACTCCAGCGTGCGCTTCAACCTGTCCACCGCGCTCCGCCAGAGCTGGACGCCGATGACCACGCTGCCCTTCTGGCTGCCACTGGCACTGCTCGGCATCCAGCCCTGGATGATCCTGCTGCAGCAGTCGATCAGTCTCGTCTACCAGTTCTTCCTGCACACCGAGCGGGTGGACAGACTGTGGAGACCGATCGAATGGGTCCTCAACACCCCCTCGCACCACCGTGTGCACCATGCCTCCAACAACGTCTACCTGGACCGCAATTACGGGGGCGTCCTGATCGTGTGGGACCGGCTCTTCGGCTCCTTCGAACCGGAGGGCGAGCGGGTCGTGTACGGACTGACGAAGAACATCGACACCTACAACCCGCTGCGGGTCGCCTTCCACGAGTACACGGCCGCCTGGCGCGACGTGCGCGGTGCGCGGCGCTGGCGCGACAAGGCGGGCCATCTGCTCGGCCCGCCCGGGTGGTCGCCGAAGGCCGGGGCCTGAGACGCCACCGTGCCGCCCGGCGCGGCTATGAACCGTCGGCGTGGACCGCGTAGACGTACCGCTTGCCCACGTACTCGCTGAGGTTCCAGATCACGGACTCGCTGTAGGCCCAGCCGGACGCACCGCTGCTGTGGTAGCTGAGGTCCTCGCAGCCGACGGCCAGGTCGCAGACGGTGGTCGCGGTCGAGTCGCCGGAGGTGAAGGTGCGCAGCGAACCCTTGCTGGACGGGCCGGCGCTCGTCGAGAGGTAGTGCTTGCTGTTGCGCGAGACGACCCCCTGGATCTTCTGCTGGGCGACCGTCACGGCTTCGGACGCGGTGAGCGAGGCCACCTGCCGGTTGGTGTAGTCGAGGTTCCAGCGGACCACCTTGGGCGTGGTCGTGCCGGGGCCCGTGCCGTTGAAGGTGCCGTCCGTGTAGTCGACGGTGCCCGACAGGGAGTACTCGCTCACCACCAGGCTGTCGGGGGTACTGGCCCGGTCGAGCCCGATCGTGGTGTAACGCAGGTACGTCCCCGCGTTGTCGTAGGCGTGACTCTGCGGCAGGACGTACTGGTACCCGTAGCCGTAGTACGACCCGTCGGTGTGCAGACCGCACACCTCCGTCTGGGCGGTGTCGACCTTGAAGAGGGTGTTCAGGTCGAACACCCTCAACCCCTTGTAGGTGTCGACGACATAGAGAAGGTTGCCGTACCACATGATGCCGCCGGCGTGCTTGCGGATGGGGTCGAAGGAGTACTCCCCGGTGCCGGTCCTGACCGGCTCGACCAGAAGGATGTGCCGGTAAGTCGGTGCGGAAGCGGTGGTGTAGTCGACGAACGTGAGCCGCTGGCCCTTGTCGAGCGCGTACTCGTCGACGCCGTCGTTGTCGGGGTCGGTCTCGAAGTACCAGGAGGCGAGGACGACCCGCTTGTTGCCGCCGGCCGGATAGACACCGTTGCCGTAGGCGTCGGCACTGGTCGTGACCCCCTGCGGGATCCAGTAGTCGACCGTCTGGTCGCCGCTGTCCCAGGCGAAACCGGTCGCGAACGCCTCGGCGGTACTGGGGGCACTGGTGAGGTGGGTGGCACTGCGGTTGGTGTCGGCGATGACGGTCGTCGCGTCCACCTTGGTCAGCTTGGACGCCAGGCCGGCGGCCAGGTCGGCGAACTCACCGTGGGCGTTGGCGGATCGGCTGGTGAGGGCGAACTGGCCCACGTCGATGGTGGCCGCCTCGGCGACGGTGGGAGACAGCAGGCTCCCCGCGGCTCCGACGAACGGCGCGGCGGCCAGGCCCTTGAGGATCGTTCTCCGTGACATGATCATGAGGCAGAAAACTAGGCCCACATGATCAAGTGACACAACCCGGCTGGTCCATGGCGACGGATTGGAGGTGAATGTCCAACCGGTGGGCCGCCCATCCTCTCCGGGTGATCTCGCGGCCAGCCCATGTGCCGTGTTCCCCCTCCGGGTGAATGGCGCGGGTGCCGCGGCTCGCCGCGGTGGGCTCCTCCGCAGAGGAATCGGATCCGGCCGGCCGGTGCCATCCAGGCACCGTCTGACGCGGTGCGGTGCACAACGCGATCACAACGCGACCGGGTGAGAACCATGCCGGCGGCCGGGCAGCACGGCAGCGACCGACGGAGCACTGCGCCTCCGCTCACCGCCGTGGCGACACCCAGGTGCGGCACAGCGGGGCCGACCCGGACCGGGGAAAGCCCCAGTTCCGTCCAAGTGCCGAACGTGCCGGCCCCTCCGGGCGGCACCTCGAGCGGCCGCACCGTGTGCACGAGCCGGATCCATGCGGGGCGGCCCAGCCATGCCCACCCAGGGCTGCCGCAACCCGCTCACGTTCGACCGCCTGCCGCCAGCTGGGCGAATCATCGATAACAATCAGATGTTGTCATCGGTACGGTGGTGGCGCTATCGTTGATTACATGGATACGAGATCGTCGATAATCGAAGCTACGGCAGCCCTGTTGGCGCAGTCCCCGAGCGGTGACGTGTCCACCCGGGCGGTGTGCGAGGCGGCCGGCGTGCAGCAGCCTGTGCTCTACCGGATCTTCGGCGACAAGGACGGACTGCTCTCGGCCACCGTCGACTACGTCTGGGACCAGTACCTGGGCAGCAAACGGGCCGCCGAGAAGTCCGAGGATCCATTGCAGGACCTCCGGGCGGGCTGGGACAGTCACACAGCATTCGCGCTGGCCAACCCCAACGCGTACAAGTTGATGTTCTCCCCGGTACTGCGCTCCGTGCCCGAGGCGGCCGAGGAGGCGTTGCGCATCCTGCGCGAGGTTCTGGAGCGGCTGGCCGCGCAGGGCCGACTCCGGGTGACCCCGGAAGTGGCCGCACACATGGTCATGACCTCGAACACCGGGGTCGCGCTCGCCCTGATCACTCGTCCCACGCTCTATCCGGACGTGAGTGTGTCGGTCGCCGTCCGCGACGCGATCCACCGGGCCATCCTGTTCGATCCCGTTTCGGACACGGCGGAGCACGACGTACGGAAGGCTGCCGCCACCACGCTGCTGTCCTCCCTGGACGAGCTCACACCGCAGCCCTTCACGCCCGCCGAGTCGGCACTGCTCAGGCAGTGGCTGTCGCAGATCACCGAATCCGGCCCGATCGGCTGAGACCCAACACCCGCACGCCAGAGGCCCGCACCGGGTCATGGCGTCGGCCGAGTGCGCCCAAATGGCGGGCGCCCACCCCCCACACCCCGTTCACTGACTCATCGAAGGACAGGCATGATGAACAGCAACACCACACGCGTTGCCCTGGTCACCGGCGGCTCCGGCGGCATCGGCAGGGCGGTCGCAGAGCGCCTGGGCCGGACCGGCACAGCCATAGGCGTGCACTACGCGGGCAACAAGGCCAAGGCGGACGAGACCGTTGCCGCGATCTCCCGCGCCGGAGGCAGGGCCATCGCGGTGGGGGGCGACATCGCCGACGAGCACGCGATGTCCGCCGCATTCGAGGCAGTGGAGCGGGAGTTCGGCGGCATAGACGTCGTCGTCAACACGGCCGGCATCATGCTGCTCTCCCCCATCGCGACACTCGACCTCGACGACCTCGACCGGATGCACCGCACCAACATCCGCGGCACCTTCGTGGTCTCCCAGCAGGCGGCACGGCGGGTGCGCGACGGTGGCGCGATCATCAACTTCTCCACCTCGGTCACCCGCCTGCGGTTTCCGACCTACGGCGCCTACGCGGCGAGCAAGGGTGCCGTCGAGGCGATGACTCCGGTACTCGCCCGCGAACTGCGCGGAAGGAACATCACCGTCAACGCCGTGGCCCCCGGCCCCACGGCCACACCACTGTTCCTCGAGGGCAAGGACCGGACCACGATCGACAACCTGTCCAAGGCCGCGCCGCTCGAGCGCCTGGGAACGCCGGAGGACATCGCCGAAACGGTCGCCTTCCTCGCCGGCCCGGCCCGCTGGATCAACGGCCAGATCCTCTACGCCAACGGTGGCCTGGCCTGACCCCCGCGCCATCCCACTCGGCACTCATCAGCGGCACGGCACCGGCCCGGACGCCGGCCGGCCACCTCGCCAGAGAGAAGAAGTCATGAGCAACATCGTCGTGATCACGGGCGCCTCCAGCGGTTTCGGCGCCCTCACCGCCCGCGCCCTGGCGGACGCCGGCAACACCGTCTATGCGGGCATGCGCCAGACAGCCACCCGCAACGCACCCCAGGTCGAGGCCGCCTGCGCCTACAGCAAGGAACACGGCGTCGACCTGCGCTCCATCGAGCTCGACGTCACCTCGCAGGAGTCCGTCGACGCCGCCATCAGCCAGGTCTTCGCCGACCACGGCCGTATCGACGTCCTCATCCACAACGCCGGTCACATGGTCACCGGCCCCACCGAGGCCTTCACGCCCGAGCAGCTTGCCGACCTGTACGACGTGAACGTCCTGTCCACGCAGCGCGTCAACCGGGCCGCCCTGCCCCACCTGCGCAACGCAGGCCGAGGTCTGGTGATCTGGGTGTCCAGCACGAGCGTCAAGGGCGGAACTCCGCCGTACCTCGCGCCGTATTTCGCGGCCAAGGCCGCCATGGACTCCCTCGCCGTCAGCTACGCGGCCGAGCTGGCCCGCTGGGGCATCGAGACGTCCATCGTGGTTCCCGGAGCCTTCACCAGTGGCACCAACCACTTCACCCACTCCGGTCGCCCGGCCGACACGGAGACGGAAGCCGAGTACGAGACCAAGTACACCGGTCTGATGACCCAGGTCGCCGAGAAACTGGCGGCGCTGGCGCCCGAGGACGCGGACGCCTCTCTGGTCTCCGACGAGATTGCCCGCATCGTCGGGCTTCCCGCGGGGCAGCGCCCGTACCGGGTCACCATCGACCCGGCCAACGACGGCTCCGAAGAGGTCTCGGACGTCGCCGACCGCATCCGCCGCGAGTTCCTCACCCGCGTCGGCCTCGCCGATCTCCTCACCGTGCACCCGGCGAAGGACTGACAGTCCCCTTCCCAGGCGTGGGGCGGCCGGGCACTCCCCCGGCCGCCCCACGCCTTCTTCCACCAGCCGTCTGCTCCCCGGGCACAGTCTTGAGCGCGGGTGGGACACAACGGGTGCACCACCCGGTTGTGCCGGAAGGAGCCGGCGCCGGCCGATGAAGACCCAGCAGACCCTGCGACCGGACAGGATTCGCGGATTGCCCGGATACGTGTCGACATAAGGCAAATATGTAATTCTTACTGAAGCGCAGGAAAGGCTTGCCGACATGCAGGAAGAGCAAGGTGGCCACATGGGTGCGCCCGACTCCGACGGGATGATTCCAGGGCTGCCGGGAGTGCCACTGGATGGCTCCGCAGCCGTCGCTCTGGTCGACAGGGACGGGCGCGTCACCTGCTGGAGCGACGGAGCGCAGAAGGAGTTCGGATACGCTCCGGGCGAGGTCATAGGCAGACCTGTCGCCGATCTGTTCACGGCCCCCGGCCGCAGCGCCTCGCTCAGGCACCGCGACGGACAGCCGCTGGCAGCGGTCGGCCGGATATGTCCGCTGGTGGGTGGTGAGCACGAGGCGGGCTTCCTCGTGGCGGCCGAACCGTGCCAGGAGGCGAAGGCGCCGGACGGCACGTCGGCCATGGAATGGGCGTTTCAGCAGAGTCCGACCCTGCTGTCGGTCTTCGACAAGGACGGCAGGCTGATCCAGCTCAACGACGCCGCGGCAAGAACACTCGGCCGTCCGGCAGCCGGCATCCTCGGCAAGCGCATGACGGAATTCCTTCACGGCCCCGAGTACGAGGACGCCCAGCGACGGATCGAGCGGGTGGCAACCACCGGAAGGCCTGATTACGCGGAGTTCCCCCTGAACATACCTGGCCAGCCGTGGGCGCACGACTGGGCCATCAACATATTCCCGCTGAGGGACTCGGCGGGACGCGTACAGGCCGTGAGCATGGTTGTCCGGGACTATTCGGAGGTGCAGGGTTCCCGGGAACGGCTGGCGCTGCTGGGCGAGGCCAGAACCCGCATCGGGCAGAGTCTGGACGTATCGGGCGCTGCTCGAGAACTGGCAGATGTCGCCGTCCCTCGCTTCGCCGACCTGATCGTCGTCGATCTGCTGGAAGCCGTGTTCCGGGGAGACCAGCCCGCGCCGGTCCTGCGTGGTCCCGCCGTGCTGCGCCGAGCGGCTCAGCGGTCCGTGTACGACGAGGAGGCCGAGCCCTGTCCGGCCACCGGAGTACCGCCGGCAGTCCCGGAGTCCTCGCCCCTCACCCGATGCCTGGTCACGGGACGGGCGGAACTCTACGACCCCGTCCCACCGGCACTCGTACGACAGCTCACCGCGGGACTTCCGCATGCCGGTCAGGCCCACGGGGACAAGCCGCACTCTGCGATCGCGGCACCGATCCGGGCCCGGGGCACCGTCCTCGGTGTCACGCTCCTGCTCCGCGACCCTGTGGCCCGGCAGGCCTTCACCCCGGATGACCTGGCCGTCGTGGAGGACCTGATGGCCAGGGTTGCGATCTGTGTGGACAACGCCCGTCGCTACACCCGCGAACGGGGCGTCGCGTTGACCCTGCAGCGCAGCTTGCTGCCCCAGGGACCTACCCTGCACAGTGCCGTGGACACGGCTGCTCGGTATCTGCCCGCGGGTGACGTTGTCGGGGCCGGCGGTGACTGGTTCGACGTGATCCCCCTGCCCGGCGCGCGGGTCGGCCTTGTCGTAGGCGACGTCGTCGGCCACGGTGTCCATGCCTCGGCCACCATGGGCCGCCTGCGCACCGCGGTGCGTACCCTGGCCGACATCGATCTGCCGCCCGATGAGCTTCTCACCCATCTCGACGACATCGTCACCCATTCCAGCCGCGACCGGAACGAAACGAGCGACGGCACCGATGAGATCCCCGGGGACATCGGAGCCAGTTGCCTGTACGCCGTATACGATCCGGTCTCACGCGTTTGCTCCCTGTCCCGGGCCGGCCACCCCGCGCCGATCCTGGTCTCCCCCGACGGGACCGCCCGGATCGTCGACCTGCCCGCCGGCCCACCGCTCGGCCTGGGCAGCCTGCCCTTCGAAGCCACGGACCTGACGTTGCCCGACGGCAGCATGCTGGCGCTGTTCACCGACGGCCTGGTCGAATCCCGTCGCCACGACCTCGACGACCGCCTTGCCCAGCTGTGCGGCGCTCTTTGCCGGCCTGTTGCGTCGCTCGAGACCGTCTGCGACAGCGTGCTGGAGACCCTGCACCTCGAACCCCAGGGCGACGACATAGCCCTGCTGCTCGCGCGTACACGAGCCCTGGACCAGGACCAAGTGGCCTCCTGGGATCTGACGAGTGATCCGGCAGTCGTGGCCGAGGCGCGCCGGAGTGCCTGCCGTCAGCTCACCGAATGGGGGCTGGAGGATGCCGCGTTCGTCACCGAGTTGGTGGTCAGCGAACTGGTGACCAATGCGATCCGCTACGCGACGGGCCCCATCCGGCTGCGCCTGATCAAGGATCAGTCCTCTCTGATCTGCGAGGTCTCCGACGGTGCCAGCACCACCCCTCATATGCGCCGGGCCCGGCTGTCCGACGAGGGCGGCCGGGGTCTTCTCCTCGTCGCGCAGCTCACCGAACGCTGGGGCACCCGCCATACGTCCACCGGCAAGACCATCTGGACGGAGCAGTCTCTGACCAACGCATGAGGCCGGAGAACACAAGGCCGCGTCCGATCCAGCCGGCCGGCCGGCCATGCGCGGCCGGCCCCTTGCCCCACTCCCATGACGCCTGTGCACGATGTCCCGCTCCGTCACGGAGAAGGGATCGCGGTCCGCCGGCCTGTCGGCCGGCGGACCGGGCGAGTACCGCAACTTCCCGACTTCCCGGCGGCGAAGCCGAGCATGTCGTGCCGATGTGCAGGCGCCGGCGACGCGCCGGCTCAGCCGATGCGTTCCTCGACACACGCATTTCGCAGTTCGCCGATGCCTTCGATGGTGGTGCGCAGCACCTGGCCGGGCCTCAGGAAGACCTTGGGCGTGCGGCCGGCGCCGACGCCGCCGGGGGTGCCGGTGGCGATCAGATCGCCCGGCAGCAAAGTGATGATGTCGCTCACGTAGGAGACGATGTCGGCGACGCCGAAGAGCAGGTCGGACGTGCGCGAGCGCTGCATCACCTCGCCGTCGACCTCGCAGCGGATTTCACAGTCGGGTTCTCCCCCACCGAACTCGTCGGGGGTGACCAGGACGGGGCCCACCGGCGTCGTCGCCTCGAACGTCTTCCCTCCCAGGAACTCCCGGGTGCGGTGCTGGTAGTCCCGGACGGTCACGTCGTTGACCACCGTGTAGCCGGCAACGTGGTCGAGCGCCTTCTCCTTCGGTACGTGACGCGCCGTGCGGCCGATGACGAAGCCGAGCTCTGCCTCCCAGTCGACCTGGTCACTGACGGTCGGCAGGGTCACCTCGTCGTAGGCACCGATGAGTGAGCCGTCGTACTTCGCGAACAGTGTCGGGTAGCCGGGCAGGTCCCGTCCCATCTCCCGGATGTGCGTCTCGTAGTTGAGCCCCAGGCAGACGATCTTGTTCGGGTGCGGCACCAGCGGGGCGTGGATCTCGTCACCGACAGCAATGCGCTCCCCCGTCTCCCGTTCCGCCCTGGCCCGCCAGTCCTCTCCGCTACTCAGCAGGGCGCCCAAGTCACCGTAGGGCAGCAGGACGTACTCGTCGCCCTCCTGGCGAGCCGCACGCGTTTGTGTCAGGTGTCGAACCGTTGCCAGCCTCATCGACGTCCGCCTTCTTTCCTCCGCCATGCCGTGCAACCGGCCTGCACTCGTTGACCGCTGCCGCATGAACTCCTAGGGTGTCTTGTATTGCAGGATAGCATTCCTGTTAACCAGGACAACATGCTCTTCAAGGAGGATCGCATGGCGATCGCGAAACTGGGCCATACCGGACTCTGGGTGTACGACCTCCCCCGGATGAGGGACTTCTACGAGCGCGTGATGGGGCTGACCGTCACGGACGAGGACGAAGGGCTGGAGATCGTCTTCTTCAGCGCCCGCCCGGCCGAGGAGCACCACGAGTTCGTGCTGCAGACGGGCCGGACGGCTGCGATCGGGGACAAGCAGCAGCACCAGATCTCCTGGCGCGTGGAGTCCCTCGACGACATCCTGGCCTTCCACAAGCGGTTCCGGGAGGAGGGCGTGGACGTGCAGCAGGAGGTGACCCATGGCAATGCCTTCGGGATCTACTTCTTCGACCCCGAGGGGAACCGCAATGAGGTGTACCTGCGCATCGAGCGGGACGTGCGTCAGCCGTTCCGCAAGACCCTGAACCTCGACCAGCCACGCGAGGAGATCTACGCCGAAGCCGAGCGGCTGCTCGCGGACGACGGTGCCGCCTACCAGCCGGTCCAGTAGCCCTCTGCGGCAATGTGCGGCCGGGCCCCGGACCGATCGGTCCGGGGCCCGGCCGCACTGGCTGCTCCGCCAGGAGCGGGGCACAGGCGTCAAAGGCGCGGAGCGTGGTGCACGACGTGCTTGATCTCCTGGAACTCCTCCAGACCGCGGATGCCGTTCAGACGTCCGACACCGCTCTGTTTGAACCCACCCTCCTCCATCTGGTCGTGGATGACTCCCCAGTTGTTGATCCAGACGGTGCCCGCGTCGATCTCCCGCCCCACCCGCAGCGGGCGGTCCACGTCCCTGGTCCAGACGGAAGCCGCGAGACCGTATTCGGTCGCGTTGGCCCTGGCGACGCCTTCGGCCTCGTCTTCAAAGACTTCCAGCGACGCGACAGGACCGAAGACCTCCTCCTGAACGATAGGAGCATGCACGTCGTGCACCTCCACGAGGCTGGGGCGCACGAAGGCGTCCCGGGCCTCGTCGCCACGATGCAGCAGGCCGCCGCGCACCAAGATCTCGCCGTAGCGCGACGCGTCCTCCACGAAGGCGTCGATGCGCACGGCGTTGGCCCGGTCGATCACGGGTCCCATCCCGCTGTCCGGGTCGTCTCCCGGGCCCACGCCCACTGCTTGCAGTGCCGCGACGAAGCGGGTTCGGAATTCGTCGGCGATACCTCGTTGGACCAGGATCCGGCTGCCCGCCATGCAGAACTGGCCGGCGAAGGTGGTCACGGCCGCGGTCAGCACCGGCACGGCCACCTCGAGATCCGCGTCGTCGAAGACGAGCATGGGGCTCTTGCCGCCCAGCTCCAGAGAGACGGGCTTGAGGTGGCGGGCGGCCTCCGCCATGATCTGCTTGCCCACGCGTGTGCTGCCCGTATAGCTGATGACGTCGACGCCGGCATCGGCGACCAGGATCGGTGCACCGTCGTTGCCCGACTCGGTGAAGGCGTTGACGATCCCGGCGGGCAGGGCATCGGTGCCTGCGATGATTTCGTACAGAAGACCGTTCGTCAGGGCCGTCTGAGCGGGCATCTTCATGACGACGGAACAGCCCGCGGCCAGCGCCGGGGCGAAGGAGCGGACCGCCAGAATCAGCGGCGAGTTCCACGGCACGATCACCCCCGCCACACCGCTGGGCTGACGCAGCGTCATGGAGTACATGCCGGGCTTGACCTCGGCGGACCGGCCCGAGTCGGTGAGGGCGAGGGCCGCGTTGTAGCGGAGTTTGGGAATCGTCGAGTCGACCTCCATGGCGGCGTCGGCCCGTTTCTTGCCGTTCTCCAGTGTCAGCATGTCGACCAGGTCGTCGCGCCGTTCCTCCATGCGGTCCGCCATCTGGTTCAGCGCCCTGGCCCGCAGCTCCCGGTCACGGGGCCACTCGGTGCCGAGGAAGGCGCTGCGCGCGGCTGCGATGGCGGCCCGCGCTTCAGCTGCTCCCCCGTCGGCGTAGGTGCCGATGACCGCTCCGTTCGCCGGGTTCAATGACACTCCGCCCGGCTGTCCGTCCGCCCAGGCGCCGCCGATCAGGTTCCGGGCGTGCGGGCGTGCGGACGCTGTGTCCGTGTTCACGATGGTTCCTCCGAGCGGATCAGTCCGCGAAACGAATGACGGGTTTGAGCGTGCGCCCGGATCGGGCGTCTGCGACGGCGTCGTCGATCTGCTCGGGGGTGTAGAACCGCACGAGCTTGTCGTAGGGAAGGCGGCCACGCCGGTGAAGGTCCAGCAGCGCCGGGACGAAGGTGACCCGGTCGCTGCCGCCTTCGGTGACTCCCCGGATCGTCCGGCCGTCGATCAGGGCGTTGATGTCGAACGACGCCCGGCTGCCGGCCGCGGGCGCGCCGATGACCGCGACCGTGCCATTGGAGGCAATGGCGGCGATCGCCTGTTCCAGCACGGCGGGTACGCCAGTGGTCTCCACCGCCTGCGTCACCCCGGTCTCCCCGCACAACTGCGCCAACCGCTTGAGAGGGTCTTCGTCCGCACTGTTGATCGCATCACTGGCCCCCAGTTCCAGGGCGAGCTCCAGCCGGGCCGGCACGATGTCGACGGCGACGATGCGAGATGCGCCCGTCAGCCGTGCCGCCATGACAGCGGACAGGCCGACGGCGCCGGCGCCGAAGACCGCCACGGTGTCGCCCGGTGCGGGCTTGAGAACATTGAGGATGGCTCCGGCACCGGTCTGGACACCGCAGCCGATCGGCGCGAGCAGTGGCAGTTCCTGGTCGTCGGCCGTCACGCGGACCACGCTGCGTTCACTGACCACCGCGTGGTGGGCCAGGGCGGACTGTCCGAAGAACTGGCCGCCCAGCGGTGTGCCGTCCGCGCCGTGGATGGGCGTACTGCCGTCCTCTCGGGTACCGCTGAAATTGCGCAGGAAGAAGGTGCTGCACTGGGTCGGCCGTCCGCGCCGGCAGCCGGCGCAGTGGCCACAGGATGTGAAGGTGAGCAGCACTTGGTCGCCCGGCTGAGCGGCTGTCACCCGTGATCCCACGGCCTCGACCACGCCGACGCCCTCGTGTCCCAGGACGGCGGGAAGTGCGGTGGGCAGCTTTCCGGCCAGGACCGAGAGGTCGGTGTGGCAGAGGCCGGCCCCGGCCAGTCGGACAAGGAGCTCGTCCGGCCTGGGATCCTCAAGATGGACCGTCTCCCAGGAGAAGGTGTCCGCACCGGGACGGGCGACAGCGGCAGTGGTGGTCGTGGGCATCGGTTCTCCTTGAGCCTCGGGTGAGCACGTCAGGCCTTGTCGGCCGGCACGGCGGTACGGCTGCTGCCGGCGGCGCGGGGCACTGGTTCCGCCCGTGCCATGAGTGCCGCCAGGTGCCCGCCCACCGACCCGGCCTGGTCGGGGAGGAAGGCGGCTGCGATGTAGCGGTCCGGTTTGACCAGCACGAAGCGGCCGCGCATTCCTCCCGTCGCTGCTTCCAGCTGACCGTCCGCGTCCGCGACGGCCTGGCGGCCGGTTTCGGGCCTGGGCATCCGGTCGCCCAGGGCGACATCGACCATGCGGATGGGGTTCGGGAGGTCCTGCCAGGCCCGGTGGGCCGTCAGCCGCTGCCATGCTGCCGCGTCGACGTCGATCCCGAGCAGGGCCAGGCCGTCGCCCAGGACGACGTCAAGCAACTCCGGTCTCAGGGAGGGCGCCACCAGAACGCGGGGCTGGGGAAGCTGGGCCCCCACCATCGGGTCGTTCCCCGTACGGATGATCACTCCGTCGGTGTGCGTGGCCGACGGCCGGAAGCGCATCTCCGACAGATAGCGGCGCCCGCCCGGCAGGCGCAGGAGCGCACGGACCGCCATGTCCCGCACGAACGCCCGGGTCCGGCTGGTCGTCATGACGATCTCGCCCAGCTGCTCGGAGAAGCGCACCGTGTGCGTCGCGTGGGGCCTGCGCTCGACTTCGTAGGTGTCCAGGAGCCGCTCCGCGGCCCGGCCGTGCCACACCTCACTGATCTTCCAGGCAAGATTCGCGGCGTCGCGTACACCGGAGTTGAGGCCCTGCCCGGCAAAGGGCGGCATCATGTGAGCCGCGTCGCCCAGCAGGAAGCACCGGCCGTCCCGCCAGCGGTCGGCGAGCACGGCATTGAAGGTGTAGGCCGTACTTCGCTCGACCTGGTCCTCGGTGATGTCGCGGTACGGGGCCACCAGACGGCGGATGGTCTCGAAGGCCGGTTTGGTACCCGCTTCCCCCTCTCCGGGGTGCAGCAGGAATTCGTACCGGCAACGGCCGCTGCGGCCGGGAACGACGACGGTGGGCCGGCCGGGGGTTCCGTAGTGCATGCCGTACCGCTCGTCGTGCGGGTCGCCGGCCGTGTCGACCACGAGCCACGTGTGGCCGTGGCTGGTTCCCGTCATGCCGATGCCCTTGGCCTGGCGAATGGTGCTGCGGCCGCCGTCACAGCCGAGGACCCAGCCAGCCAGGATCCGGGTGCTGTCGTCGGCTCCCGCGGTGCGCAGCGTTGCCAGGGCCCCATCGGCTGTTTCGGTCAGGGAGAGCAGCTCGGTGCCGAACCGGACATCGGCTTGCGGTCGTTCACGCAGGGCCTTGACCAGCACCTGTTCCAGCTCCGGTTGGGCGAACTGGTTCTTGAACGGGAAGCCCAGGCGGTAGGCGCCGGGGCCACGAGCGTGGACCAGGGGCCGCCCGTGGCGGTCGTAGTAGAGAGTCCCGGTACCCGGGACGACGATGTCGAGCACCCGGCCCGCCAGGTCGGCGGCCTGCAGGGTGCGGAGGGACTCGTCGTCCAGGCTGATGGCCTTGGCCTCGTCGCTGGTGGTCGAGTTCCGTTCCACCAGCACGACCGACACCCCCCGCGCCGCGAGGAGGTTGGCCATGGTCAGCCCGACCGGACCGCCTCCGACGACGAGCACCGGCAACTGCTCGGCTGCCGCTTCGGCGTGCGACGTCACGGGCCGACCACCGCCCCCGGCGCGGAGTCGGGACGGCCGAAGCGTGGGAAGAGCCGGGCTGCGTTGAGCCGGTACACGTCGTCGCGGAGTTCCTGGCTCATCACGGGGGTGTCGTCCAGGCGCTCGGCCAGCTCGGCGCAGGCTCCCGCCGGCGTGAACGGCCAGTCACTGCCGTAGAGGACGTTGGCGGGATCGGCGACCTGCAGCAGAGCTCCGAGAAGCTCGGGAACCGGTGCCCCCGCCACATCGAAGTACAGGCCGCGCAGGGCCTCGCGGACGCTGGGCGGCTTGGCTCCGCCGGGCGCTGTCAGCAGCGGCAGGAGCAGTTCGATCCGATTCGCCAGGACCGGCAGCGCCGCACCGGCGTGTGGCACGATCACCCGCATTCCGGGGTACCGCTCGAGGGCGCCGGAGAGGACCATGTTGGTGAGCGAACGGGTCGTTTCGAACATGAACTCCAGCATGGGACGCGGATATCCCAGGGAGTGATCGGTGTCGCACGACGGCGAGGTCGGGTGGATGAACAGCACTGCCCCTCGCCGGTGCAGCTCGGCGTAGATCTCCTCGAATCGGCTGTCGCCCTGGTAGACACCGTGGTGGTGGGTCTGCATCACGACACCGTCCGCGTGCAGCACGTCCAGGGCGTGGCGCAGCTCGGCCACGGAGGAGTCCACATCGGGAGCGGGCAGGGAGGCGAAGAAGCCGAACCGGCCCGGATACGCCGCGGCCAGACGCGCCCCTTCCTCGTTCACGGCGCGGGCCAGTCCGGCGGCCTGGTGTGCGTCTCCGAAGTGGATACCCGGCGAGGAGATGGACAGGATCTGGGAGACGATGCCCAGATCGTCCATCACCTTGATTGCCTGGTTCTCGTTCCACTCAGGAATGGCCTTGATGCCGTCGGGCCGGGTGTGGCCCGCGCTCGCGAGGGCGTCACGGTAGAAGTCCGGAATGAAGTGGGCGTGCACATCGGTGCGCGGGCTGGGCATCGTTTCTCCTCGGGAATGGTGTCTGCGCTCAGTTCTGGCTGCCCGCGTCGGGCACCCAGGTGTATTCCTCGCCGTCCCGGTCGAGGTGTCCGCGCCCTGGGAAGGGGAAGTGGTAGGCGAAGACAGTGAGGTCCTCGCTCACGGCCTGGTCGTAGATGCGGACACGCTGCCGGGTGGCCGCGGGGCGGTCGTAGTCGAAGAGGAATCCCCACTCGGGGCGCTTCAGAAGGAGCACCTGGTGGTGGCAGAGATCTCCCCAGCAGATCATCGTCCGGCCGGCGCTCGTGATGCGGTAGACAAGATGACCGGGGCTGTGGCCCGGGGTGGCGACGGCGGTGATGCCGGGCACCAGTTCGGTACCGTCGGAGAGGAAGCGCAGCCGGTCCTTGTAAGGCATCAGGTTCTTGTGGGCGCCGCGGAAGTGGTCCTTCATGTGTTCGTTCGGCGCGGTCCCGACACGCGACAGGTCGGTCCAGTAGGCGAAATCGGCCTCGCTCAGTGCCACCTGGGCGTTGGGGTAGAGCAGTTGGTCGTCGTCATCCACGAGGCCCCAGCAGTGGTCGGGGTGGGTGTGGGTGATGGCGACGATGTCGATGTCGGCCGGGTCGATGCCGGCCGCGCGCATCCGCGGGATCGCCTGGCCGGTCTGAGAGCCGAAGGTGGCTCGGCCCAGCGCGGCGTTGATGCCGACTCCGGTGTCGAACAGGACGAGTTGCTCGCCGGTGTTGACGATGAGCAGGTTCTGGTCGAGCGTAACCTGGTCGGCCGGGAGGCCGTGACTGCCGAGAAGCGCGTCGATCTCGCCGGGATCGGCATCGGGGAAGGTCCCACGGGCGGGACCGAGGTGCAGGGGTCCGTCCGAAACCACGGTGCACTCGAAGTGGCCATGGGTGAAGCGGGTCCAGCCGTCCTGTGGACCGCCCTGGGTGCCGGTCATGGTCATGCTCCAGTTCTTCGAAGGGATCGGGGACCGCGGCGGAGCGGATACTCCGCCGGGGGACGGCTTACGCGTCGCGTCTCGTGGTGATCGCGAAGGTGGTCATCACCGCCGTGCACAGGGCGGCGGACACGGCATAGAGGAGAAAGACGCTGTAGGGGCCCAGGCCCGCTTGCAGCAGAAGCCCTGCGGCGATCGGGCCGAGGGCGCCGACGTAGGACGAGCTGTTGGCCCACCCCAGGGCGGTGCCTCGCATGTGCGCTGGGAACAAGTTGCTTGCCGCAGCGTTGATCAGGTTCATCGTAGTGTGCGCTCCGGCTCCCATGAGGGCGATGCACACGACCAGGAACGGCAGGGACCGTATTCCGAGCATGACTCCGAGCAGGCCGGTGAGCGTGCAGGCAGCCGTCACCGCACCGACCTTGGCGGCGCCCCAGAGATCGGCCCACCAAGAGGTCAGGAGCGAGCCGACGATGGCTCCGCCGGTCAGGGTCATCGAGAACATCAGCGCCGAGGTGAGGGGGTAGTCGAGTCGGCTCATGATCTCGGTGAGCCAGATGTTCAGCCCGAACCAGGTGAACATGTTCGGTATCGCTGCGGCTGCGATCAGTACCGCGATGAGCAGCCCCCGCCCCGTGAACATTTCGCGGAACGTTGACCTGGTACGCGCTGCTGCGGCCGTCTCGGGCACGTTCCCCGGACGGAGGGTGAGCGTGGCCAGGAGGATGACCAGGGTCAGCGCCGAGCCGATGAAGAACATCGCTCTCCAGCCGAGCCGCGGCAGGACCGCCATGCCGATGAAGGCTGTGAGCACACCGCCGAGTGGGATGCCGGCCATGGTGACGTTGACGACCAGGCTGGAACGGTTTCGCGGGGCGTGGTCCCTGGCAAGCGCGAGTGCCGATGTCACCGCCCCTCCGACACCCAGCCCGGCGAGCAACCGGGCAAGGCCAAGAGTCAGGGCCGACTGTGAAAGGCCGGAGGCCACCCCACCGAGCATGAACAGAGTCACCGACGCCACGAGTGCGGGCTTGCGGCCCATGCGGTCTCCCACCACGCCCGCCCCGAAGGCGCCGACGAGCATGCCCGCGTACACGACGCTGCCGATGACGCCGGCGATGTCGGGCTGGATGTCCATGTGGGCGTCGGCCAGCAGCAGCGGCACGACTGAGCCGTACACGATCAGGCTGTAGCCCTCCATCACCGTGACGAGGGCGCAAATCGTGATGACGAAGGCGGATGAGGAGGTGTGCCGGCTCTTCGAACCGGATGGTGCGGTCAGAACTTCAGGGGGTGTCGCCATGGTGCGCTCCGTGAAGTCGGAGGGAGAAGGCGGCGCAACGCGCGGGCCGCCGGCGGATTGCAGCCAGATTAGTTCCTGTTTCTCAGGAGTCAATACCTGAAAAGCAGGACATGCTCGATGGATGCGCCCGGCTTCTCCGACCGGTGCCACCGAGCACCGCGCAGCGGGACTGCCGGATCACTGGACGCAGAGGGGCACCGGAAAGGAAAGCGCAGGCCAGCGTGGCGCTCCTGGGTCGGGAAGCCTCGGGTACGCCGCCATCACGGCGAGGAGGAATGGGCGCACACCCGCCCTGCGCGGCGAGACGTCCAGTCCCAGGCAGTGGGCGAGGCGGGGTTTCCCGGATACGAGCCGGCCCGCGTTGGACGAAGCAGCGCTCGTCGTCATCCGCGCGTGTGATCGCCGTTGCAGGGCCCAGCCGTCACATCGCAAGGCCCAGCCGTCCCGGCGTGTCCGGCAGGCAGGGGGAACCTGGGCGGGCACATCTTTGACGGTGGCCTCGCCGAGGGCAAACCGGGCCGGCGAATCCTGCCCGTCCGCAGCGTGGGCTCAGCGCCCCGCGCACGCCGCGCCGTCGCCGACTGCGCGCAGCCACGGATTCATGGTTCGGGCAGGCAGGCCCCATGAGGGTGCCGACGGAGTTGTGCACCCGTGCACCTGGAGGAGCACCACTGAAGAAGCTCGATGGGCAATACCGGCGATGATCAGTGAGTCATCGAAGCCGGCGGACCGCAACGGCGGACCGCCGGCGTCTGCCTGTCATCAGCCCTCGACGAGGACGATCCGTTCACTGATCTCTCGAGCGGCTCCACAAACGCGATCGATGATTTCCTGCTCACGCTCCCGGCTGACCCGTGAGGCGACGGCCGCCACGCTCACGGCAGCTATCACTCTGTCCGCTCCGTCACGGACCGGAGCCGCTATGCCGAGCACATCGCGATCCAGCTCGGCCCGGGACAACGAGTAGCCCTTCTGGCGGATATCACGGAGCCTGTCCATCAGCGCGTCGACATCAGTCAGTGTCGCGGACGTGAAACTGCGCAGGTCAGAGGTCTCAAGGAGGTTCCGCGCCTCATCCGGATCGGTCCAGGCCAAAAGGACGAGGGCCGAGGCACCCGCGTTGACCGGCAGCACGCTTCCGCGATCGTAGGAGATACGCACGGGGCGGCTGAGTGATTCCGCACGGTCCACACAGACAACCAGGCCACCCGTACGCCGGGTGAGCAGAACCGTCTCCTCCACCGCATCGGCCAGTTGAGCCATCACGGGTGCGGCGATCTCCGACAACCCGTAGGCCTTGCGCGCCACCCGAGCCAGTTCCATGACCCGCAGGCCCAGCCGGAAACCCCCGCCGGGCGCCTCTTCCAGGAAGCGGTTGGTCACCAGGCTCTGCAGATAGCGGTACGCCGTGGAGCGCGCGACCCCCAGTTTGGTCGCAACCTCGCTCCCCGAAACCACGGGCAGGTCCTCACTGAACATGGAGAGGATGTCCAGGGCCCGATCGGCCGTGGAATTGCGCTCACGGTATGAGCTCGTCCCCGCTGTACGTCCTGACATGCGAGATAGCATACTTGTATTCCCGGACTCCCACGGCAGACCCTCGGCCCTGCAGTGCGTCGGCGGACCGGAACCACGGCAGCACTCCCCGCACCGATCAGGCCGGTTCGCCCGTCGGGCGAACCGGCCGTTGCGAGCGGCAGTGACACGAAAGGCGTCAGGCTGCTTTGAGCCTCTTGGACCGTCGTCGCCCGCGGGGAACCAAGAAGATGACGACCGCACCGATCAGGGCCGGCGTGACGAGGGGAAAGAAGCCCGCCTTGGGGTCGGAGTTCACTGCGGTCAGGACGGTCAGGAAACTGGGGCCTATGAGAGACCCGAAACGGCCGACTCCGAGGATCATGCCGAGGGCTGTGCCGCGTACTTCGTACGAGTAGTAACGGGCCACGTAGGAGTCGATGACGTTCTGCGCGCCCATGATCCCCGCCCCGGCCAGAGCCGCCGTCTCCAGGAGAGCGAGGTGACCCTCAACGGCGGTCAGGGCACGCAGCCCCGTCATGCTGCACAGAAACAGGACAGCGACGCACGACTTGACGGGAATCCAGTCGGCGGCCATGGAAAAGAGCAACGTGCCGACGACAGCTCCGCAGTTGAACGCGATGACGACTTCGAGGGTGGAACTCACGTCGTAGCCCTGTTCGGTCATCAGGGTCGGCAGCCAGGAACTCGTCCCGTAGATCAGCAGCATCCCGATGAAGGACGCGATGCAGAACAGAACGCTGGCCAACAGCCATCCGGGTTCGAAGAGCGCCCACCACTCCCTGGAGACCACCGGCGCGTCCCGGCGCGTGGCCCGGTCCGGGAGAGAGGCCTCCGCAGGCACGTCGACCGGAATCAGACTCCAGTAGACCGGCACCAGCAGGATGGGCAGGACACCAATCAGGAACATCCACCGGAAGTCCACACCGGTCAGGAAGGCTCGGCCGCCGCTCGCCGCCGCCACACCGCCGAGCGGGATGGCCGACAGGGCGAAGCCGCAGTACAGCGAGCGCCGCCGCACCCGTGCCCAGTCCACGACGAGGGCACAGACCAGTGGGCACAGAGCGCCCAGGCCGATACCGAGGAGGAAACGGCTGAGGCCGAAAACCAGGAGGCTGGAGGCGAGGCCGCTCAACAGCATGCAGCCGGATATCCACCCGACGCAGATGACGATGGGGGTCCTGCGGCCGTGGACGTCGCTCTGCGGACCAGCCACGAAGGCGCCGATCATCTCGCCCAGCGCAGTGACACTGCCCAGCATGCCCAAGGTGCCGGGCGTGACATGCCAGCTGGGGTGGCTCAGCAGCGAGGGCGCGACGGTCTGCAGCGCGTAGAGGTCATAGCCGTAGGCGAAGAAGACGAAGGTGCCCAGGAGCAGGACAGCGCGGGCCCTCCAACGGCTCGGCGCGATCACATCGCCTCCGTCATGGGCATACGTTACGGATGTTGTCATGTTGACCTTCTGGTTCGGGCTAACGGGCGGCGTCCAGGGCCGTGGGTCAACCACCCGTCGAAGCGCTGAGTGCCGAGGTTGGACAGCAGACGCCGTGCCCGCTCAGCGCGCGTGCCGGGGAGGACGGTGGAAACGGCGCTTCGCTCCCGGTCCGGCCGGTCAGCGGATGCTGGGACGCCTGCGCGAGGTGGGCTCGGTGCGCGCGTCGCCGGAGCCTGTGATCGGGCGAGCTCGCTGCCACCCACCCGAGCCCCTTCGGGCAGGACGGCGGGTTCGGCGAAATCGCCGACGGCCGCGGCGCACGACCCGCTTCAGCTCAGGGCGCGCCGATCAGCCGCCTCGAGTCGGGCTATCGCCATGTGCCGCAGCCACGGGGACCAACGACATCCGGTCCGGTCCGCGTCGCCTCGTACGGCTCGGGGCCGGAGCGCTCTCTGCTCAGCTGCTCGACGTCCTCCGGACCACTGGCGTGTACGAGGGGGTGCATCTCCGCACGGATTCGCCAACCGCATGGGAAGCCTTTCAGGGTGGGAGGGGGAACCGCAGGTCGCGCAGCGTGAGCGTCACGTACCTGCCGTGACGCGAAGTCTCCGGCCTGACGGCTGCCCTGCGCATCTGACGTCCGACGCCACTGGCATGGGTGGACCTGGCCAGGTTGCATTGCCGTGCGGGCGACTTCGGACAGGACATTTGCCCTATGCGAATTGCACGAACATGGGGCACGCTTCGATCGTGTCCCTGGAGAACATGGGTCTTGCGTTACTTGCCGAACTGGTCGAGAGCGCCGCGGAGGGAATCGCCGTACTCAGTACCGACGGCGAACGCATTCAGCACGTCAACCGGGCCGGCTGCCGCATTCTGGGCCGCCGGCTCGACGAACTGCGTGCCCTGCCGACGACCGGCATCCCGCTGCCCTTGGCCGGCACCGAGCCTGACGTCACGACCGTCGTTGCCGTCGGCGACCAGGAGATCGAGTGCGTCCGCACGTCGGTATCGACCCCGTCGAGCCGCGTACGCGTGATCCGGTTCCGCGACGTGACCGACTCTCGACGTCAGGAGCGCCGGCTGAAGGCCTTCAGCCGGGTCTCGGCGAGTATCGCCTTCGCCGAGTCGCTCACCACGGAACTGGATTCCCTGGCACGGGACGTACGGCACGCGTCAGGCATGGAAGCGTGCACTTTCCTGCTCATGGACGAGCACGGCGGCTTGCGTCGGGTGGGCGCCAGTGGTGACTACCCGGGCGCTGCCGACTACGCGGACCGGCTCAACGCCTGCCGGGCGCTGGGTGCTCCGCTGCTGTCGGCCAGGGTCTTCGAGACCGGCGAACCGGTGGTCGTCGACGGATGGCGAGAACTCACCCTCACTGACGACCGCTTCGCGCCACTGCACGGGATAAGCCACCGGCAGAGCTGGCACACCATAGCGGTACTGCCGCTCATCGCGCGCGGCAGTACGGTCGGGGTGTTCAACGGCTTCTATCTCAGGGGCAGTCAGCCATCCGAGTCCGACCTGGCGTTTTTGTCTGCCATCGGCGACCAGGCCGCCGTCGCCGTGGACAACGCCCGGATGCTGCTCCAACTGGAGGCGAAGGCCGCCCTGGAGGAGAGGCACCGGCTGGCCCGCGACCTGCACGACTCGGTGAGCCAGGCACTGTTCTCGATGACCTTGCGCAGCCGGGCGGTGCAGCTGCTGGCCGAACAGGCATCGCCTCCCGTGCCGGCGGTTGCGGCCGGCCTCGCCGAACTGCGTGACCTCGTCCGGGCGGCACTGGCGGAGATGCGGGCGCTGATTTTCCAGCTCCGCCCCGAGGCACTGCACGAAGAGGGGCTGGTCTCCGCCGTCAGGAGGCATGCCGCGGCCATGGAGACCCGGCACCACCTGCCCGTCGTCGTGGAGAGCCCCGAGCACCCGTTGCCGCTGACCCCGCAGCAGGAGACCGATCTCTTCCGCGTGGTCAGCGAGGCGATGATCAATGCAGTGAAGCACGCCGAGGCCCGGCGGCTCGACGTTCACATCCGGTGCCAGGGCGCGGACGGACGAGACCTGCTCATCGAAGTCCGCGACGACGGCAAGGGCTTCAACCCTGACACGCCCCGTCCCGGCCATCTGGGACTGGTCTCCATGTCCGAGCGGATCACGCAGCTGGGTGGCACATTCTCGGTCGTCTCGGCACCGGGGCGGCCGACCACGGTACGGGCCGAAGTGCCAGGGGCGCTGCGGCCCGCGGACAGCGGGACGAGGGAAGGAGCGGCGCGATGAGCGGGCAGCCGGAACCGGAGCCGATCAGGGTACTGGTGGTGGACGACCACTCCGTCGTACGGCAGGGGATGCGGGCTTTCCTGTCCATGCAGTCCGACATGGAGGTGGTCGCGGAGGCCGGGGATGCCCTGGCCGCACTCGACTTCCTCACCGAGGCCGCGCTGCGAGGCCTCCTACCGCACGTGGTTCTCATGGATCTGGTGATGCCGAACCTCGACGGGGCTGCCGGCATCGAGGCGATCAAGAAGATCCACCCCGGCGTCGAAGTGGTGGCGATGACGAGCTTCGGCGAGACGGAGCGGGTGCGTGCCGCCCTGGCCGCCGGCGCATCCGGATATCTGCTCAAGGACGCCGAGGCGGACGAGGTGGCGACCGCGATCCGGGCCGCCACGGCCGGCGAGATCCACCTGGACACCGCCGTGGCCCGGAAGGTCACCAGCGTGCTGACCGGTGCGTCCGGTGGTGCGTCGTCCCTCAGCCGGCGTGAGCGTGAGGTGCTCGTGCTGGTCGCCGACGGCTGCAGCAACCGAGAGATCGCGGAGGCCTTGACGATCAGCGAACGAACGGCACGCACCCATGTGAGCAACATCCTCCTCAAGATCGGGGTTGCCTCCCGGACGCAGGCGGCGCTGTGGGCGATCCGCCAGGGCCTGGCGCCTGCTCCCTGAGTCTGCCGCCGCGCCACCCGTGGCACGGCGGCAGATTCGGCGAGCGGCCTCGATTCTCGACCGCCCTACGATCCGGCCATCAGCGCCAGCAGATCGCGAAGGTCACGTCGCTGTTCCTCGGCCAGGGCGGCGAGCGGATCGAGGGCGAAGCGCAGCCGGGCCCGCAGGTCCGCGGCCGCGGTGCGGCCCGCGGCCGTCGGGGCGAGGAGCTTGACGCGTCGGTCGCCCGGATCCGAGTGCCGTTCGACCAGGCCGCGGGCCTGGAGGCGGTCAATGACCCCGGTGAGGTTCGACGGTTCGGCTCCGAGGCGCTCAGCGACTCGCCGCATGGGCAATTCGCCCTCGTCCAGCGCGAGCAGCGCCTTCACCTGCTGCTTCGTGAGGCCGTGGTGGGCCGCGGCAGCTTCGTACTCCCGGGTGTACCGGTCGGTGATCTTCGCAAAGAGGACTATCACCTCGGAAGACAGGGGGTCATCGGCACTCATCACGAAGCCACCCTAAGTTCTGTTACAGACAACCACAAGAATTGACAATGATGGTTATGCATCATAACTTCTAGGGGTGGTCGGCACACGGCCGGCCCCCGACCAAAGGAATCCCCATGGAGCAGCGCACTCTGGGCACCGCCGGCCCGGCCGTGTTTCCCGTCGGCCTCGGCCTGATGGGCATGTCCCCGATCTACGGAACCACCGATGACGCACAGTCCGTCGCCACCATCCACCGCGCGCTCGACCTCGGGGTGAACCTCCTGGACACCGCGGACATCTACGGTGGCGGCCACAACGAGCAGCTCCTGGGCCGGGCACTGACGGGGCGTCGCCGCGACGACGTGGTCGTCGCCACGAAATTCGGCTCCCGTCTCCACGAAGGCAGCTTCTTCGTGGACTCGACCCCCGAGTACGCACGCCAGGCCGTCGACGCCTCGCTCGCACGCCTCGGCCTGGACCACATCGACCTCTACTACCTCCACCGCCGCGACCCCGGGGTGCCCATCGAGGACACCGTCGGCGCTCTGGCCGAACTGGTCCGCGCGGGCAAGATACGCCACATCGGGCTGTCCGAGGTGAGCGCTGACACCCTTCGGCGCGCCCACGCCGTGCATCCCGTCGCCGCCCTTCAGACCGAGTACTCCCTGTGGGAGCGGGGCGTGGAGGCCGAAATCCTGCCCGCCGCGCGTGACCTCGGCATCGCTCTCGTCCCCTACTCCCCCGTGGGCCGTGGTTTCCTCTCCGGCGCAATCACCGACATCGACTCCCTGGCCCCCGACGACTATCGTCGCCATGACCCCCGCTTCCAGGGCGATCACCTGCGCGCCAATCTCCGCCTGGCCGACCGGGTTCGCCAACTGGCTGCCGAAGTCGGCATCACGCCCACCCAGCTTGCGCTGGCATGGCTGCTGCACCAGGGCGACGACATCGTTCCCATCCCCGGCACCAAGCGGATCGGCTACCTCGAGGAGAACACCGCCGCAGCATCCGTCCGGCTGGACGAACGCCTGCTCACGGCGCTGGAAGAGGCCCTCCCGCCCGGCGCCGCCAGCGGCCCCCGCTACCCCGAGCAGCTGATGAGCCGCATCAACAACTGAGCCGTCCGTGCCCCTCGGCGTGGAGCGATGCCCCACGCCCACGCCCACGCCCAGGGCGCGATCGCTACCCGCCTCTCGGCAACACCGTGCCGTTCACCGAGGTCACCGACGAGGAAGCCCGCGCCCACCACCGCGGAAGCAGGCCCCGGTGGGACCGACCGGTACGACCGAGGGTGTACCGCACACGGGTTCGCACCTCGTTTCCATGTGTCACCAGGCTCCCAGCGGCCGCCGCGCGGCCGGATCGGTGCCCGGCCGGTGAGTGGCCCAGTAGGCGATGGCGAGCGAGACGGTGATCCGCAGTGGCGGCGGGACGAGCATCGTCAGGAACCGCACCAGCCGGGTGAAGCGCCGCAGGCTGCGCTCCTGCCGGCGGGTCCAGGTCAGCTGGAGGCGCTCGCGCAGCCCGGGCGGCAGCGTGCCGACCGTGACCAGGAGCGAGTAGTGCGCGCCGACCCGGGCGAGCAGCCACCAGAGCGGGCCGGGGAGCCAGCGCAGCGGCTTGGCGGGCCGGGCGAATTCCTCCAGGACGTCCTGGACGGACTGGTTGCACTCCAGGCGGTTGGCGACCATGTCGTCGTAGTAGGCGAGGAACGACGGCCAGTCCGGCGGCATGTGATGGTCCTTCAGGCCCCACACCCGGCCCACGTCCCGCATCCCGCGGTAGTACTCCTCCAGCTCGTCCTCCGTCATGCCCTTGCCGAACAGCCTCTGCGCGTCGACGGGACCCTTGACGAGCGTCGCGTGCACCCAGTGGTACGCCTCGGGGTTGAGGGCGTGGTAGCGGCGCCCCGCCGTGTCGACGCCCTTCAACGGCGCGTGCACGTGGATCAGTCGGCGCGCCTCGGCGGTCGCGGCCTCCTGGCCGCCGTAGATGACCGTGGTGAGCGAGAGCAGCGTCCGGACGAGGCGTGGCCAGGGCTCGGCGCGAAAGTTGCTGTGGTCCGCGACGCCCGCGCCGACGATGGGGTGCGAGACCTGCAGGAGCAGCAGTTGGGGAGCCATCAGGGTGGCACGGGCGTCCCCGAAGCAACGCCAGACGACTCCGCCTCTGCGGGGTGCCCGGATCCTCGAAGCCACCGCAACTCCCTTTGCCTGATGGGAAGTTGAATCGGCGGACGTGTGCGGCAGACCTGTCATGACGCCTCCGTTTCTCCGTCGCGTCCGGAGTATTGACGCGCCCCGTGAAACAAGTCAATAGTTTTTGTATCTTCGACTCTCTCGACGATCCGCTCCGCCAAGGCACCACCACCTCCCATCGGCACCACACCCCTGTCGGGAAGGAACCTCATGAGGGACAGAGAGGCACATCACGCGAGCAACCCTCCGGGTGAGGGCCGAACCCATTGGAAGCGCAGCGCCGTCCTGTTCGTCCCCTGCATGCTGGCCGTCGGCTCGCTGGGCATCGCCCTGGCACAGGGCGCCCTCGCCGCCTCCTTCGCCGTCTCGGGCGCGGCGTTCAAGGTCTCCGCCGCGGAGGTCACCGCGGACGGCGTGTCGTCCTTCCCCGCCTCGATCGGCGGCACCGGCGACGCCAAGCCGGTCCTGCTGACCGCCGTCAGGAACGGCACCGTCTCCGACGTGTGCGTCTCGCTCAGGCAGAAGCTGCCCGTCATCGGGGACATCACCATGCTGGTGCGCTCGGGCACGGACAAGCCGCTCGAGGGCAGCAACCTCGTGGTGAACGCCGACGCCCTCACCGGCGGCGGCGGCAAGGTCACGGGCGTCCAGGCCGGCCGGGACGCCTCCACGCTCACCGGCGCGCCGGGCGTGACCGGACCCAGGGGTGTCTTCGGCGTCCAGGCCGGCACGGCCGTGGCCCACGACGTCAAGAGCACCGCCTACTCCGCCAACGGCGGCACCATGACGCTGGAAAAGCTGGAGATCGAGTTCAGCCGTACCGGCAAGCAGTGCTTCTGACGGCGAGAGGCGGACGCGACGCCATGTTCGTTTTCCTCTTCGGCTTCCTGTCGGAGCTCGGCCGCGAGATCGGTGCCTGGCTCGACCGGATCCTGCCCGTACCCCGGCTGCGGCGTCCCCTGCGCCGCTGGCGCCGGAGGCGGCCGTTCTGGGCCGCGATGTGGGTGATCGCGGGCGGACTGGAGATGGCCGCCATCCCCTTCGCCCCGCTCCCCCTGATGATCAAAGTGGGCGTCGGCGCGATGTCGGCCGTCGGCATCGCCGCCGTCCTGGTCGCGGGCGGGCTGTTCTTCCTCTTCAAGCCCGACCAGCGGATGTTCGTCTCGGTGGTCACCGCGGTCGCGTCGCTGACCTCGATGGCGACGACGAACCTGGGCGGCTTCGGCATCGGGATGCTCGCGGGCCTGGTCGGCTCCTCCATGGCCTTCGGCTGGATGCCGGACCCTCCCGACGGGCCGCGGGACGAGGACGACCCCGGTCCGCCCACCCACATGCCGGCCACCGCGGAAGCCGACCACATCGGCGGCGGCCGCGCGGGAGTCGGCCCCGCGCAGACACCTACGCGTGCGACCTGGCACGAGGGCGACGCACGCACGCATGACGCCGAGTGTGCAGCCGACGCACACGCGCATGCGGCGGGCCGTGCGCATGCCGGCTGTATCCCAAGAGGCCGCGAGGACAGGGCCCGTTCGGACCTTCGCCCTGGCCGCGCCCGGAGCACGATCCTCTTCGCCGTGAGCACGGTGCTGGCGGCCTCGGCCCTGCCGGCCGCCGCGGGCACCGCCACGGCGGCACCCGGTACCGGCGCCTTCCCCTCCCCCTTGCCGGCACCACGCCACGACACGCCGTCCGGTGGAGGGACGGACCCCGGCGGTGAGAGCGCGAAGGGCCGGGAGCAGTACGCGCCCGGCGGCGCAGCCCAGGTCGCCCTCCCCTGCCCGGCCGGCATCGACACCGGAGAACTGCCCCACCCGGGCCAGGGGGACGGAACGGGCACGGCCCCCGCCGAGGCCGAGCCCGGCAAGATGCCCGAGGACCCGGACGATCCGACGGCGCTGCGCCCGCCGGTCGTGATCGGAGGCCGGCCGGGCCGCCCCCGGGCGGCCTATCCGGTCAACACCGTGTACCCCACCGTCGGTTCGGACAGCCTGACCGCGTACGGGGCGATCATCCACGGCGCGACCTACCTGAGAACGGCCGACGGCGGGCAGCTCAAGGTCCTCTGGATGCACGCCGACCGGCTGGTCGCGGACAACTACACCTTCCGTCTGGAGACCGACGGGCAGACGCAGACCATCGACGTGGACCTGGACATCCCCCAGGTCGATGTCTACGTCACCCGGCTCACCGGATCCCTCACCATCCCCGTCATCGGCGTCAGCACGCCCCGCATCTGCATCGGCGCCGACGTCGTGCCGGCCAACCTGCCGATCGCCGTGCAGCTTCCGAAGCTGTCGGTCACCGCGGTGGAGGCCGGCCAGGTGCTGGTCGACGCCGAGACCGTCGACTTCAGCGACCTGAGCGCGCACAGCGGGCAGCGATAGGAGGCATCACCCATGGGCCGCTTCAGCCGGCTCCACCGCATCGGGCGACTGGACCCCCAGCGGGACTACGAGCAGATCTTCCGGCTTCTCACCCGGTACGAGTTCCCCTGGGACTACCTCCAGGGCGTCTCGGTCGCTTTCCTGCGCGACTACGGCGTACCGCGCATCTCCCGGCTCCTCGACCGCACACAGGAGTTCGAACGGGCGGGCCAGAAGCGGTACGACGACACGGTGCTGCTCGCGTACGAGATGGTCCGCGACGGCATGGACTCCGAGCACGGGCGGGCCACCGCCCGTCACCTCAACCGCATCCACGGCCGCTACCGCATACCCAACGAGGACTATCTGTACGTGCTGGCCACGACAGTGGTCGGGCCGAAACGATGGATCGACCGGTACGGCTGGCGGCCCCTGTCGGCGCAGGAGACCGAGAGCCTGGCGCTGGTGGGCCGGCGCATGGGCGAGTTGATGGGGATCACCGGGCTGCCCGCGGACTACGCCGGCTTCGAGCAGCTCCACGACACCTTCGAAAGAGAGATGTTCGCCCATGACCCCGCCAACCGCAGGGTGGCCGCGGCCACTTTGAGAGTCATCACCGGCTGGTACCCGCGGCCGCTGCGCCCGCTCGTCTCGCGCGTCCTGCTGGCCCTCCTGGACGAGCCGCTGCTGGCCGCACTGGGGTTCCGTCCGCGGTCCCGCCTGCTGCGCGCGACCACCCACCGCGCCCTGCGGGCCCGCGCCGTGCTGGTACGCCGGCTGCCGGCCCGGCCCGGCTGGTGGCCCCACCGCCCTCGGCCCCGCAGCTACCCCTTCGGCTGGACACTCGACGACCTCGGCCCGCACTGGGCCCACGGCAGGCCCCTGGCCCCCCTCGCCGGGGAGACCTCACCGGAGGGGCAGCAGGAGCAGCAGGAACCGCCGGAATCGCAGGCATCGCAGGCATCGCAGGAGCAGCGATGACCGACACCACCCCGCAACAGGCCACTTTCACCTCCCGCGACCCGGTCACCGGCAGGCCGCTCACCCACCATCCGGTCCACGGCCCGGAGGAGATCGCGAGGGCGGTGGACCGGGGACGGGCGGTGGGGGCCCGCTGGGCGGCGCTCCCGGCGGGCCGGCGCCGCGCCCACCTGCTGCGGTGGAAGAGGGAGCTGGCCGACCGGCTGGACACTGTGGCATGGGCGGTGTCGGCGGAGACGGGAAAGCCGCGCCGGGACGCCGACCTCGAGGTGCTGCTGACGCTGGGGCACCTGTCCTGGGCGGCGTGCAACGCCGGCCGGGTGCTGCGCAGGCGCCGGGTGAGCACCGGGCTCCTGGCGGCGAACCAGGCGGCGACGCTCGTGCACCGCCCACTCGGTGTCGTCGGCGTGATCGGGCCCTGGAACTACCCCGTCCACACACCGATGGGCTCGATCGGCTATGCGCTGGCAGCGGGGAACGCCGTGGTGTTCAAGCCGTCCGAGTACACACCGGACACCGGTGTCCTGCTCGCCGAGCTGTTCGACGCGGCGGTGCCCGAGTACGCCGGTCTGCTCACCGTCGTCACGGGAGCGGCCGGCACGGGCGCGGCGCTGGCGCGGTCCGGTGTCGACAAGGTCGCGTTCACCGGCTCACCGGGGACCGCCCGGAAGGTGATGGCGGAGTGCGCCCGGTCGCTCACACCGTTCCTGGCCGAGTGCGGCGGCAAGGACGCGGTGATCGTCGCCGCCGACGCGGACCTCGACACCGCCGCGGACGCGATCGTGTGGGGGGCGATGGGCAACGCCGGGCAGACCTGCGCGGGTGTCGAACGCGTCTACGCCGTACGGGAGGTGCACGCGGAGTTGTGCCGCCGGATCGTGGAGCGGGCCCGCGCACTGCGTCCGGGTCCCGGACCGGGCGCCTCCTACGGCCCGATGACCACGCCGGCCCAGACGGCCGTGGTGCAGCGGCACGTCCGGGACGCCCTGGCGGGCGGAGCGCGGGCTGCGCTCGGTGGCCCGGAATCGTCGGTGGGGCCCTTCGTGGCACCCATCGTCCTGGCCGACGTGCCGGAGGACTCGCCCGCCATGACCGAGGAGACCTTCGGGCCGGTCGTCGCGGTCAACGCGGTGCCGGACGTGGCGGAGGCGGTGCGCCGCGCCAACGCGTCCCGCTACGCGCTCGGTGCCGCGGTCTTCTGCGGCAGCGGGCGCACCGGCGCGGCGATCGCCTCCCGGCTGCGCGCGGGCGCGGTCTCCGTCAACTCGGTGCTCGGCTTCGCCGCGGTTCCCGCTCTGCCGTTCGGCGGGTCCGGCGACTCCGGCTTCGGCCGGATCCACGGGGCGGAGGGGCTGCGGGCGTTCACCGCGCCGCAGTCGGTCACGGTCCGGCGTTTCGCGGCCCCGGTCGACCTGACGTCCTTCAGCGCCCCGGCCGCCGCGAAGGCTCGCGCCGTCGCCCTTGTGCGAGGGCTCCATCGACGGCGCTGAGGGGGTGGCCGGGCTCCGTCTCCTCCCGCTGGGGCCCGGCCGCCCCGGTCAGGCGCCGATCAGGGGCGCGAGGTACCTGCGGGCGAAGGCCCGGGTCTGTTCCTCGTCGTCGAGTGCGATGCAGCCGGCCGGGTTGAGGAGGAAGGAGACCGCGACCCGGACCATCAGTTCGGCCACCGGGCGGGGGTCGGAGTCCGGCCGGCCCTCCGCCTGCTGGGCCCGGCGCAGATGCGCCGTCAGGTACTCGGTGGTGGCGGCCAGGGCGGGGCCGCCCTGCACGGTCAGATGGGGAAGCACCACCTCGGGCTCCAGCCGGAGCAGACCGCCGAAGAGGGGGTGGTCCCTGGTGTACCGGAGCGCGACCACGAAGCCCTCGACGACCCGGTCCTCCATGGTGGGCAGGGCCGCGACGGCGGCGTCCAGCTTCTGGAAGAAGCGGCTGCCCTCGCGCAGCAGGCACGCCTCGACCAGCCCGTCCTTGGTCTGGAAACGGCGGTACACCGTCACTCGCGAGACCCCGGCCCGTTTGGCGACGTCGTCAACCGAGGAACGGCGCAGGCCGAAGATCGTGAACTGCTCCAGTGCGGCGTCCAGGATCTGCCGCGCCACCTTCTCCTCCGTCTCCGGCCGGGCGGCCGCCCGGGCGAGGAGGGAGTCGTTCGCAGAAGTCGTCATGGTGCCTCCCACCGTACCGGCACACCCGCTCGAAGCGACACTGATACATAAATGATACATCTGTATCTCAATCGACCCTGGAGGGTTCCATGGGAAGCCGTCTCACCGAGCAGCAGGCGGATTTCGCCGCCGCCGTCCGTGACTTCGCCAAGCGCGAGTGCGGGACACGAGAACAGCGGGAGGCGCTGACCGACGGCGGCCGCGAACCGCACAACAAGGAGCTGTACGGACGGCTCGCCGACCTCGGCTGGCTCGGGGTCTGCCTGCCCGAGGAGTACGGCGGCTCCGGCGGCGGCCTCGCCGACGCCTGCGTGTTCCTGGAGGAGGTCGCCCACGGCCTGGTGCCCGCGGGTGGATTCGTCACCACCGTCATCACGGCCAAGGCGTACGAACGGTTCGGCACCGAGAACCAGCGGCGCGAGGTGCTCGGCGGCGCGGTGCGCGGCGCCGTCCTCGCCGTCGCCATGTCGGAACCCGCGGCCGGCTCGGACGTGGGCGCCCTGCGCTGCCGCGCCGAACGGCAGGCGGACGGCGACTGGCTGATCGACGGTCAGAAGACCTGGATCTCCAATGCCCACATCGCCCAGAGCATGCTGCTCGTGGCACGGACCGGCGGGGACAAGCACGCGGGGCTCACCATGTTCCACGTCCCGATGAGCACTCCGGGCGTCGAGGTCCGGGGCATCGAGACGATGGGGGGACGCGAGGTCAACGACGTCTTCCTCACCCGGGTGCGGCTGCCCGCCGGCGCCGTGGTCGGGCAGGTCGGCAACGGCTGGCGGCAGCTGATGGCCGGGCTGAACCACGAACGGCTTTTCCTGGCCGCGAGCATGCTGGGCCTGGCCCGGCGGGCCTTCGACGACGCGGTCGCCTACGTTCGCGGGCGCGAGCAGTTCGGCCGAGCGGTCGGCTCCTTCCAGGCGCTGCGGCACCGGGTCGCCGACCTGGCCACGGAGATCGAGTGCACCCGGCTGCTGGTGCGCGAGGTGGCGTCGGACTGCGACGCCGAACCGGACCGGCTCTTCCCGCGCGAGGCGTCGATGGCCAAGCTCAAGGCCACCGAGACCGCCAAGCGGGTCGCCCTGGAGTGCATGCAGATGATGGGCGGCTACGGCTACGCCACCGAGTACGGCATGGAACGCCACCTGCGGGCCGCCGTCGTCTCCACCGTCTACGGCGGAACCAGTGAGATCCAGCGCGACATCATCGGCAGGAGCTACGGCCTGTGAGCCCGGTCTTCCCCGCTCGCGGACCGCGCTGCGCCGACGGCCGCCCCGCCTGCTCGGGCGGGGCGGCCGTCGGCCTGTGCGATGCGGTGGTCAACCGGCGTACAGATCCGCCAGTTCGTCTGCGTACTTGTCCCGGATGACCCGGCGGCGCATCTTCAGCGAGGGGGTGAGTTCGCCGGTCGCCGGTCCCCACTCCTGGGCCAGCAACCGGTACCGCTTGACCTGCTCGGTCCGGTTGAGCCGGCTGTTGGCGGCGGCCACGGCCCGGTCCACCTCCTCAAGCACGGTTGGGTGTCCGGCCAGGGCCGCCGGATCGTCACCGGCCTGGATGCCGTGGGCCGCGGCCCAGGCGGGCGCCGCCTCGGGGTCGAGCACCAGCAGCGCGACGAGATAAGAGCGGTTGTCGCCGTGCACCAGTGCCTGCCCGATCAGCGGATGTTCCTTCAGGGCGTTCTCCACCAGCGCCGGGGAGACGTTCTTGCCGGTCGACGTGACGATCATCTCCTTCTTCCGGTCGGTGATCCAGAGATAGCCGTCCTCGTCGAGCCGGCCGATGTCGCCCGTGCGGAGCCACCCCTCCTCGCCCAGCGCCGAGCGCACCGACCCGTCCTGCTCGAGGTAACCGGAGAAGACGGTCTCGCCCCGCACCTCGATCTCCCCGTCCTCGGCGGTCCGCACCTCCACGAAGGGCACCGGACGCCCCACCGAGCCCAGCCGGAATCCGGTGCGAGGGCTGTTGGACGTCGCCACTCCCGTCGTCTCGGTCAGACCCCATGCGTCCATGACGACGATCCCGAAACCGGCCCAGAACCGCACCACGTCCAGGGGCATCGGCGCGGATGCGCTGCCTGCCCACGTGACCCGGTCGAGGCCGCCCGCCGCCAGCAGCGGCAGCAGCACCTTCTCCCGCGACTGTGCGTACGCCGCCGCCAGTTCGCCGGGCGGCTGCTGGCCCCGCTCGCGGAAACCGACGTACTCGCGGGCCACCCGCGCCGCCTCCTCGACGGCCTGCTGCTGCTCGGCCGGCAGCAGGGCCAGCCCGGCGCGGACCGCGGCGGCCAGCTTCTCCCAGATCCTCGGCACACCGAAGAACTGCCGGGGACGCACCTCGCGCACCGCGTCGGCCACGGCGGTCGGGTCGGCGCACAGATGGACGTGCGCGGCGCGGTGACAGGGAAGGTAGATGCCGAGCATCCGCTCCGCGATGTGGGCGAACGGCAGGTAGCAGATGTGCTCGACGTGCGGCGGCAGTTCCACCACCTCGTCGAGCGCGTGGGCGTTGGCGAACACCTGCCGGTGGGTCAGGACCACGCCCTTGGGCTCACCGGTGGTACCGGAGGTGTAGACGACGGTCAGCGGGTCCTCCGGGCGGGCCGTGTCCAGCGTCTTCTCGAACCGTTCCGGAACCGGCTCCCGCTCGAGCGTCGCGAAGGGCAGGTGTGGTCCCTCCTCGCCGTCCGCCACGACGACGAGCCGGTCGAGGGGGGTGGTGTCGTCGTCCAGCAGCGGAGCCCACACCGCCACCTGCCCGGCGCCCTCCACCACGGACAGCTCCGCCCGGCAGTTGCGCGCGATGTGGGTGATCTGCTCGGGCGCGGCGGTGCCGTAGACGCTGACCGGTACGGCACCGAGGCGCACCAGGGCGAGGTCGGACAGCCAGTGTTCGGGCCGGTTGGCCATCATCAGCAGCACATGGTCGCCGCGGCCCACGCCGAGCGCCGCGAACCCGGCCGCGAGGCGGGTGGTGCGTGCCCTGACCTGCGCCCAGGTGAGCGTGGTCCATCCGGCGCCGTCGGGTGTCCGCCAGGACAGGGCGGGCAGGTCCGGATACAGCCGGGCGTTGCGTTCCACGAGCAGCGGCAGCGTCGATCGTGGCGCTTGCTCCCCGTCGGTGCGCGGGGCTGGTGTCATGACGGCCTCCTGGCGGGCTGGGGCGGATCGGGGTCGGAAGAACGGGGTGCCGTACGGTCGGGGGCGGAGAGCGCCGGACGTCAGCGGTCGGTGAAGGTCTCCGCGCGCCCGGCCTTGCGGATCAGCAGCTCGGGCGGGACGAAACGCTCCCCGTGCAGGTCGGCGAGTTCACGTGCTCGCGTCACGAACCCCGGCAGGCCGCCCGGATGGCCGTTGATGTACTGGAGGACGCCGCCCGTCCACGCCGGGAAGCCGATGCCCAGCAGCGAGCCGACGTTGGCGTCCGCGACGGAGACCAGGACGCCTTCCTCCAGGCAGCGCACGGAGTCGAGCGCCTCGACGAACAGCAGCCGTTCCTTCAGCTCCGTCAGATCGGCCTCGCGCAGGGCCGGGTCGGCGAAGTGCTCGCGCAGCCCGGGCCAGAGCCCGGTCCGGCGCCCGTCTGCATAGTCGTAGAAGCCGGCGCCGCCGCTGCGGCCGGGACGCCCGAACTCGTCGATCATGCGGTCGACGACGACGTCGGCGGGGTGCGGCCGCCAGGTACCGCCCGTCTCCTCGGCGGCACGGCGGGTCTCCTCCCGGATCCGGCGCGGCAGGGTGAGGGTGAGCTCGTCCATGAGGGCGAGCACCTTGGCCGGATAGCCGGCTTGCGCCGCCGCCTGTTCGACGGTCGCGGGGTCGTAGCCCTCGCCGACCATGGCGACGCCCTCGTTGATGAAGTGGCCGATGACGCGGGAGGTGAAGAAGCCCCGGCTGTCGTTGACGACGATGGGCGTCTTGCCGATCTGCCGGACGAGGTCGAAGGCGCGGGCCAGCGTCTCTTCACCGGTCTGGCCGCCTTTGACGATCTCCACCAGCCGCATCCTGTCGACGGGGGAGAAGAAGTGCAGTCCGATGAAGTACTCGGGCCGTTGCACCGCCTCGGCGAGCGAGGTGACGGGCAGGGTCGAGGTGTTGGTGCACAGCAGGGCGTCGGCGGCCAGGTGCTTCTCGGCCTCCCGGAAGACCTCGGCCTTCAGCCGCGGGTCCTCGAAGACTGCCTCGATCACCGCGTCGCAGCCCGCCAGGTCCGCGGCGTCGGCGGTGGGCGTGATGCGGGCGAGGAACGCGTCCCGTTCCGCCCCGGTCCTGCGGCCCCTGGCCACGGCGCGGTCCAGCAGCCCGGCGGAGTACGCCTTACCGCGCTCGGCGGCCTCGACGGTGACGTCCTTGAGCACGACCTCGACGCCCGCCGCCGCGCAGGAGTACGCGATGCCCGCCCCCATCATCCCGGCGCCCAGGACGGCGACCCTGGTCACGGTGCGGGCGGGCACGCCCCGCGGCCGGCCGGCGCCCGAGTCGACGCCCTGAAGGTCGAAGAAGAACGCCTGGATCATGTTCTTGGTGGTCTGGTCGGTGAGCAGGTCGGTGAGGTAACGGGCCTCGATCTCGAAGGCGGTGTCGATGTCCACCTGGGCGCCCTCCACCGCCGCGGCCAGGATGTTGCGCGGTGCGGGGTAGGGGGCGCCGCCCAGCTTCTTGCGGAGGGCGGCGGGGAAAGCGGGCAGCTGGGCGGCGAGCGCGGGGTGGGCGGGAGCGCCCCCGGGAATGCGGTGGCCCGGGGTGTCCCAGGGCTGCGCGGAGCGGGGATGGGCGTCGATGAAGAACCTGGCCCTGGTGAGCAGGTCCTCGGGGTCGGTGGCGATCTCGTCGACCAGGCCCGCGGCGAGCGCGCGGGCCGGGGCGTACTGCCTCCCCTCCAGGAGCACCTTCTGCAGCGCCTCGGCCACGCCGAACATCCGTACCGTGCGGGTCACTCCGCCGCCGCCGGGCAGCAGCCCGAAGGTCACCTCCGGCAGGCCCACGCGGGCGGCGGACCGGTTCAGTACGACACGGTGGTGGCAGGCGAGCGCGATCTCGTAACCGCCGCCGAGGGCTGCGCCGTTGATGGCGGCCACGACGGGCACGCCCAGGGTCTCCATCCTGCGCAGGGCGCGTTTGACGCGCATGCCCGCCTCGAAGGAGCGCTCGGCGGTCTCGGGGGTGACCGCGATCAGGTCGCGCAGGTCGCCGCCGGCGAAGAACGTCTTCTTGGCGGAGGCCACGATGACTCCCTTGAGGGTGTCACGCCGGGATTCCAGCCGGTCGACGGTGGCGTCGAGCGAGTCGATGAACGCCGCGTTCATGGTGTTCGCGGACTGGTCGGGGTCGTCGAGGACCAGGGTGACGACGCGGTCGGCGTCCTCTTCCCAGCGGATGGTGCGGCTTTCGGCACAGGGGGCCATGGGGGGCTGCCTCTTTCGGGAGGAGTGCGGGCGAGATGTGCGGGCGCGGCTCGGGGGTCGGTCGCGCCGGTGCGGGCCGCTCAGAGACGTTCGACGACGGTGGCGGTACCCATGCCGCCGCCGACGCAGAGTGTGGCGAGGCCGTACCGCTTGTCCCGGCGCGTCAGTTCGTCGACCAGCGTGCCGAGGATCATGGCCCCGGTGGCGCCCAGGGGGTGCCCCATGGCGATGGCGCCGCCGTTCACGTTGACCTTCGCCGGGTCGAGGTCCAGGTCCCGCACGAAGCGCAGTACCACGGCCGCGAACGCCTCGTTGATCTCCACCAGGTCGAGGTCACCGACCGTCAGCCCCGCCTTGGCCAGTGCCTTGCGGGAGGCCGGCGCGGGTCCGGTCAGCATGATCGTCGGGTCGGCGCCGGAGACGGCGGCCGACACGATCCTGGCCCGTGCCCGCAGACCGTGCCGCTCGCCGGCCGCCGCGGAGCCGATGAGGGTGAGCGCGGCCCCGTCCACGATGCCGGAGGCGTTGCCCGCGTGGTGCACATGGTCGATCCGCTCGACCCAGTGGTACTTCTGCAGGGCCACTGCGTCGAAGCCGCCCATCTCGCCGATGTCCGCGAAGGACGGCTTGAGCGCGGCCAGGGAGTCGGCGGTGGTGCCGGGCCTGATGTGCTCGTCCCGGTCCAGGACCGGCAGGCCGTTGCGGTCCCGCACGGGGACGACGGACCGGGCGAACCGGCCTTCCTTCCACGCCTCGGTGGCCCTGGCCTGGGACTCGGCCGCGTAGAGGTCCACGTCGTGCCGGGTGAACCCCTCCAGGGTGGCTATGAGATCGGCGCCGATGCCCTGCGGGACGAAGCCGGTGCCGTGGTTGGTCAGGGGGTCCATCGCCCAGGCGCCGCCGTCGCTTCCCATCGGGACCCGGGACATCGACTCCACTCCCCCGGCCAGGATCAGGTCCTCCCAGCCGGAACGGACCTTGGCGGCGGCGAGGTTGACGGCTTCCAGACCGGAGGCGCAGAAGCGGTTCTCCTGGACGCCGGCGACTGTGTCCGGCAGCCCGGCGGCCATGGCGGCGGTCCTGGCGATGTCCGCTCCCTGGTCGCCGAGCGGGCTGACGACGCCGAGGACGATGTCGTCGATGCCGGACGGATCCAGGCCGGGGAACCTGCGGCGCACCTCGTCGATCAGTCCGACGACGAGGTCGACGGGTTTGGTGCCGTGCAGTGCGCCGTTCGCCTTGCCACGACCGCGCGGGGTGCGGATCGCCTCGTAGAGGTATGCCTCAGTGGTCACGGGAACCTTCCGGTCGTGTCGGGGTGGTCGAGTGCTGAGGGAAGGGGTGCAGATCTCGTGCGGCGGCACGGCGGCCGGGCACGGGACGCGGGCGCGGGATGCCGGGCGCGGGATGCCGGGCGCGGGATGCCGGGCGCGGGTGCGGTTGCCGGGCACGCTCAGCCCAGCAGGGAGCGGCCGATGATCTCTTTCATGATTTCCGTGGTGCCGCCGTAGATGGTCTGGATACGGCTGTCGAGGAAAGCCCTGGCGACCGGGTACTCCGTCATGTAGCCGTAGCCTCCATGGAGTTGCAGACAGCGGTCGACGACCCGTTTCTGCAGCTCGGTCGCCCACCACTTGGCCATCGAGGCGTGTACGGCGTCCAGCCGGCCCCGGCTGTGCTCGGTGACACAGCGGTCGACGAAGCTGCGGGTGACCGCGCACTCGGTGGCCATCTCGGCGATCTCGAAGCGGATGTGCTGGAGCCGGGCCAGCGGGCGCCCGAACGCCTCGCGCTGCTTGACGTACTCCATGGTGAGGCCCAGGACGTGCTCGGCGGCCGCCGCGGCGCCCACGGCGATGGCCAGCCGTTCCTGGGCGAGGTTGGCCATGAGGTAGGAGAACGCCTGATTCTCCTCACCGAGCAGGTTCTCCTTGGGCACCCGTACGCCGTCGAAGAACAACTCGGCGGTGTCCTGCGCCTTCTGACCGATCTTGTCCAGATTGCGGCCACGCTCGAAGCCGGGCATGCCGCGTTCGACGACCAGCAGGCTCTGCCCGGAACTGCCGCCCTCGGGGGTGGTGCGTGCCACGACGACGACCAGGTCGGCCAGGATGCCGTTGGAGATGAACGTCTTCGCGCCGTCGAGGACGTAGTGGTCGCCCCGATCGATGGCCGTGGTGCGGATGCCCTGCAGGTCGGAGCCCGCGCCCGGTTCGGTCATCGCGATGGCTGTGATGATCTCGCCGGAAGTGAGGCCCGGCAGCCAGCGCCGTTTCTGGTCCTCGTTGGTCAGCCGGGTCAGGTAGGGCCCGACGATGTCGTTGTGCAGGCTCAGCGCCACGCCGGACGCCCCGGCGCGGGCGAACTCCTCGATGAGCACGGCGCTGTACCGGAAGTCCTCGGTGCCTCCGCCGCCGTACTCCTGTGGTATCGCCAGGCCTAGCAGGCCCTGGCGGCCCGCCGCGCGCCAGACCTCGCGGCCCACCACGCCCTCCCGCTCCCACCGTTCATGATGGGGGAGCACCTCCTTGGCGAGGAAGGTACGCACGGTGTCGCGGAACGCCTCGTGCTCCGGCGTGTAGATGTCCCGTTCCATGTCGCCTCCGCGTCGTCGGGTGGTGGTCCGGGCCAGGCGGCTCGGGCCGTCGTTCACAGCCAGCTCTTGACCCGCTCGACGAGCCGGGCCGGGTCGGGGCCCACGGGGGTGACGTTGAGCATGGTCACGCCCGACTCCCGGAACGCCTCGACCCGCTCCCGTACATGGCTCTCGGGGCCCGCCAGGCAGACGAGTTCGCACAGTTCGGCGGGCACCGCGGCCTCCGCCTCCCGCTTGCGGCCCGCCAGGTAGTGCTCCTGGACGGCGGCTGCCTCGGCCTCGTAGCCGTAGGCGCACACCAGATCGTGGTAGAAGTTGCGGCCCGGAGCGCCCATGCCTCCGACGTACAGGGCTATGACCGGCCGCATCAGGTCGCGCACGTCCTCGGCCCCGTCGCCGATGGCCAGCAGGCCGCCGGCCACGACGGACAGGGGCCCCAGGGCGGGATCGCGCCGGGCAGCACCCTCGGCCAGCGGCCTGTCCCAGACCTTGCCGGCGTGCTCCGGCACATACAGGAACGGCAGCCAGCCGTCGGCGAGTTCGGCGGTCATCCGGACGTTCGCGGGGCCGAGCGCGGCCACGTACACCGGGATCGCATCGCGCACCGGACGGGTGAGCAGCTTGAGCGGTTTGCCGAGCGTGCCGCCCTTGCCGGCGGGGAGGGGCAGGTCCGTGATCCCGTGGTGCTCGATCACCTCACGCCGCCAGATGCGCCGGGCCAGCTCGATCGTCTCGCGGGTGCGCCCCAGGGGCTTGTCGTAGCGGCGGCCGTGCCAGCCCTCCACGACCTGGGGGCCGGACGCTCCGATTCCGAGCAGCGCGCGCCCGCCGGTCAGAGCGTCGAGTCCGGCGGCGGTCTGGGCGATCAGCGCGGGGGTGCGGGAGTAGACGTTGAGCACCGCCGAGCCGATGCGCATCCGCTCCGTGCGGGCGGCCAGGTATCCCATGACGGTCGGGGAGTCGAAGCCGTACGCCTCGGCCACCCAGACCGCGTCGAGCCCCGCGGACTCCAGAGCGGCGGCCTGGTCGGCGGCCGCGCGGGGGTCGGCCGCGTACTGCAACGGGGTGGAGAGTTCCATCAGCCTCGGTCCCCTCGGTCGCCGGTCGCCGGCGCTCGGGTCAGTCCGTCGACGAGCCAGTCGCGGGCCACCTCGTCGTTGTGCGCCCCGGGACCGGCGGGCGGCAGCCGCAGTGCGCCGGGAGTCGCCGAGAAGCGGGGGGCCACACCGGGCTGCGCGAGCCCGTGCGCCTCGGTGAAGGTGCCGCGGTGCGTGAGGTGCGGATGGCGGGCGGCCTCACGCAGGGACAGCACGGGGGCGACGCAGGCGTCCGTGCCCTCGAAGACGGCCGTCCACGCGTCGCGGCCGGCGGTTTTGAAGCGTTCGGCGAACAGGGTCCGCAGCCGCGGCCACTCACGCGGATCACTCCGGTCCGGCAGGTCCCCGCCTTCGAGTCCGAGGAGCGTCACGAACTCGGCGTAGAACCGGGGTTCCAGAGCCCCGACGGCCATCCAGCCGCCGTCCCCCGTCTCGTAGACACCGTAGTAGGGGCAGCCGCCGTCGAGCAGGTTGCGGCCCCGCTCGTCCCGCCAGGCCCCCGAGGCGAGCATGCCCTGTACGACGGCGGTCAGGTGCGCGGTGCCGTCGACGATCGCGGCGTCCACCACCTGTCCCTGACCGGTGAGCCGGGCCGTCAGCAGCGCGGCGAGCACCCCGACGACGAGGTACAGGGAGCCGCCTGCGTAGTCGCCGAGCAGATTGGCGGGGATGACGGGCGGGCCGTCCGGGGCGCCGATCATGCCGAGCGCGCCGACCGTCGCGATGTACCCGATGTCGTGTCCCGCGCGGGGCGCCAGCGGCCCGTCCTGTCCCCAGCCGGTCATCCGCCCGTACACCAGAGCGGGGTTGACCAGCCGGCACTCCTGCGGCCCGACCCCCAGCCGCTCCGCGACACCTGGCCGGTACCCCTCGATCAGGATGTCGGCGCGCCGGGCGAGAGCGCGCACCACGGCCGGCCCGTCCGGCGACTTGAGGTCGACCAGGACCGAGCGCTTGTTGCGGTTGGTGACGTCGCAGGCGGGATCGATCGGCAGGACCGGCGATCCGGGCCGGTCGACGCGTACGACGTCGGCGCCCAGGTCGCCGAGGAGCATCGCGGCGAAGGGACCGGGCCCGATCCCGGCCAGCTCCACCACCCGCACGTCCGCCAGCGGCCCGGCGCGGCGGGACGGTGGGGCGCTGTCGCGGTCCGCCGGATTCGTGCCACAGGCCGTGGTGTCGCTCATCGGGCTCATGGGGCTCATCGGTCCCTTTCCCACTGGGCGTCAGCTGTCGCCCTGGACTGGACTCTACTTAGCGCTCGCTAAGAAGGTAGGGGTGACCACAGGAAGGGTCAATAGCCCCAACGGGACTGCTCATTCAGTGAACGAGGGCCAGATGAAACCCAATAAATCATCCCTGAACGCACCACGATCCACCCTTTGACACCAACTCGGACCCCTACCTTCCTCGCACTTACTGAACGGAAGATAACCACCAATGAGGAGGTGTCCGCGTCAGACGGACGTAGGATGCCCCTTGTCGGCGACGCACCGGAGGAGCACCGTTGAGCACGCAGTCAAGCCAGGAGATTGCTGCCGCACGGCACTGGCGCACGTACGGGCCGCTGGACCTGCATCCGATCCTGGTGCACGCCATGGAGGCGTTCAACGAGCACGGCTATCACGGCACTTCGGTGCGGGACATCGCCGGCCGGGTGGGCGTCACCGTCCCCGCGCTCTACTACCACTACGAGAACAAGCAGGCGCTGCTCACCACACTGCTGGAGACGTCCATGAAGGACGTCCTCGACCGCTGCCGGGCCGCCGCCGCAGAAGCCGGCGACGACCCGCTGCCCCGCTTCTGTGCGATGGTCGAGTCCATCGTGCTCTACATGGCCCACCGCAAGGGACTGGCCTTCCTGGACACCGAGATCCGCAGCCTCGAACCCGACAACCGCGCCCGGTACGTGGCCCTGCGCGACTACCTCGAACACATGCTGCTGGACACGGTCGAGGCGGGCATCGCGCAGGAGGTCTTCACCACCCCGATCCCGGCCGACGCCGTCCGCGCGGTACTGATCATGTGCCAGGGTGTGGCCAACTGGTACCGCGCCGAAGGCCCCCTGACCGCCGAGGAGGTCGCCCAGCGTCACGTCCTGCTCAGTCTGGGCACGGTGGGGCACCCGGGGACGGTGACCGGGCAGGAGGCGCCTCAGCCGCGCACACGGACGGGGCGCGGGTCCCGGGCGGGCCGAAAGGGCCGGTGAAGCGAGGACGGGGCCGGACCGTGCCGCCTGAAAGGCCGGCTCCGAGGAACCCGACATCACGAGTTCATGTTCCGTACCGGGCGGACACGCGGTCCGGTCGTCCCGGGCCCGGTTCCACCGGTGTTCGGGGGCGCCGAACAGGCCGGCTGAACCGCGATTCGGGCGCCGCCGAACGGGTGACGCCTTTCCGGGTGAAATCCGACCGGGAAAACTCCACGCCCCCATGGGACCTGGAGTCCGGCTCAAGCCGTACGGGGCGGGGTGCCCTCCGCAACGGCACAGTCGTGGGCGTATCTCAAGGCGACCGCGCACGGGAGGCGGGCCGCGGCGGCGAGGGCAGCGCGAGCCGTGCTAAGCGAGAGCTATGAGACAGTCCCGAATAGTGGCATGTGCGTCCTCGCTGCTCCTCACCGCCTGCTTCAGCAGTGCCGCGACGGTGCAGGCGAGCGCACGAGCAGCGGCCACGGGCTACGTGGCCCTGGGTGACTCCTACTCCGCAGGAGTAGGAGCCGGCGGCTACCTCGGCTCCAGCGCGAGCTGCCTGCGCAGCAGCCTCGCGTATCCCGCGCTGTGGGCCGCGGCCCATTCACCGTCGTCGTTCAGTTTCACCGCCTGCAACGGCGCTCGCACCAGTGATGTCATGGCGGACCAGCTCGGTGCGCTCAGCTCCCGTACCGGCCTGGTCAGCCTCACGGTCGGCGGCATCGACTCGGGCTTCGGCAACCTCATGATGACGTGTGTGCTGAAAGGCAACAACGAATGCCTGTCGGCCGTCGCCGAGGCGCGTTCGTACAGCGACACGATCCTTCCGCGCGACCTGGACCGCCTCTACGGGGCCATCACGAGGAAGGCCCCGGCCGCCCATGTCGTGGTTCTCGGCTACCCGCACCTGTACAAGCTCAACGGCACCTGTGTCATGGGCCTGTCGGACTCCGAGCGGGCCGCGCTCAACAACGCCGTGGACCACCTGAACGGCGTGATCGAAAAGCGCGCCGCCGACCACGGGTTCGCCTTCGCCGATGTCCGGGCCGCCTTCCGCGAACACGAGATCTGCTCCGCCAGCCCTTGGCTGCGCAGCATCAGCTGGCTTGCCCCCTCGGAGTCGTACCATCCCACGGCACTGGGACAGTCCCGCGGCTACCTTCCCGTTTTTGCCGGAGCGGCCTGAACGGGCCCGCCGAGGCCGAGTGACGCAGGGAGCGCCGGGCTCACGCCGGTGTGTCGGTGAGAGTCCACCGATCCTCACGAGGAGGACTCCAGCAGGACTTGACCTTGACCTCAGTGGGAAGGTCCGGCGTTCGGGGCGTGACAGCGTTTTCCGATGACAACACCCGACTCGCGCCCGTGACCGTCCTCGGCACCGGGCCCGGCGCGTCTGGCCACCGTCCTCCACAAGGCCGGTCGAGCCTGAGAGCCGGTAGACACGATCACCGCCGGGTCCCACCCGGGCCACATCCGATCAGTTTCGGAGAAGCCACCGCCGCGGCAGATCCCTAGCATGGGATGGCCCCGCCAAGTCCCGCCGGAGAGGAAACCCGCGATGAAGCGCACACAGACGTCCGCCAAGAGCACCAGCACGGCCGACGAGAAGTACGACGGATTCACGGACGAGGAACGAAGCGCGATGAAAGAGCGCGCCCAGGAGCTGAAGGGGGCCACGCGCCGCGGCTCGCGCGCGGCCAAGGCGGACCCGGAGAGCGAGGTGCTCGCGAAGATCGCCGAGATGCCGGAGGCCGACCGCGTCCTCGCTGAGCGGGTCCATGACATCGTCAAGGCCAGCGCGCCGGACCTCGCGCCGAAGCTCTGGTACGGGATGCCCGCGTATGCCAGGAACGGCAAGGTCGTCTGCTTCTTCCAGAGCGCCCAGAAGTTCAAGTCGAGGTACGCCACGCTCGGCTTCAGCGACCAGGCGAACCTCGATGAAGGCGCCATGTGGCCGACCGCCTTCGCCCTGAAGGAGTTGACCGCCGCCGACGAGGCACGGATCGGCGCACTCGTCAAGAAGGCGGTGAGCTGAGGCCGCCTCCCGAGGGCCGGTCGTCGGCGTTCGTAGGGCCGCCCGTGGCTCAGTTCCGGCAGCCGCAGCCCGATGCCCTCTTGGCGTCGGTGACGGTGAGCGCGGGGTCGGCGGAGGTCTCGGCCGGGGAGCAGCAGTCGTCGACCCCGCAACACCTGCCGGCCGCCTCGGTCGTCGCGGCGGACGTCTCGGCGGCCGGGGGCTTGGTGGCGCGGACGATCGCGGAGTGCATGCCGTCGGCGACCGGGTGCGTCGCGGTGATCTCGACACCGGTGAAGCCTGCGGCCCGCAGGCCCGCCCGGTACTCGGCGAAGGACAGCGCGCCGGCGATGCAGCCGGCGTGATCGCCGCGCTCGGCCCGCTGCTCGGCGGTGAGGGTGTCGTCGGCGACGACGTCCGAGACGCCGAACCGGCCGCCGGGCCTGAGTACGCGGAAGGTCTCGGCGAAGACTGCCGGCTTGTCGGTGGACAGGTTGATGACGCAGTTGGAGATGACGACGTCGATGGTGTTCGCGGGCAGCGGCACGGCCTCGATGGTGCCCTTGAGGAACTCCACGTTCGTCGCGCCCGCCTTGCGCGCGTTGGCCAGGGACAGTTCGAGCATCTCGTCGGTCATGTCGAGCCCGTACGCCTTGCCGGTGGGGCCGACGCGGCGGGCCGAGAGCAGGACGTCGATGCCGCCACCGGAGCCGAGGTCCAGGACGCGTTCGCCCTCGCGCAGGTCGGCTACGGCGATCGGGTTGCCGCAGCCGAGAGAGGCGGCGACCGCCTCGGCCGGCAGGGCGTCGCGTTCGTCGGCGGCGTAGAGGGCGGAGCCGAAGTTCTCGTCGACCTCGACCGGCCGCGGCCCGCAACAGGCGGTGCCGCCCTCGGTGACCTTCACGGCTGCGGCGGCGTATCGCCGGCGGACACTCTCACGCAGGTCGGTGGGCTGCTGGCTCATATCGGACTCCTGGATGACGGGGCATGGCTACATGCCCGGAGCGGCCTGCATTGATATTCGTTGATACAACCTTGCGCCCTGAATCGAAGAACGTCAACATAGAGCCGTGTCGAATCGAGAGCCTGAGGTGATCGGCCGGGGCGCGGCCGGTTCGCGACTGCTTGCGATGAGGCGCTGCCCGGCATCCCGCCCACCGAGCTCTCTCTCCCCGGCATGGGCGGTGCAACCACCCGCCGGACGCACTAGCCGTCGAGTACGCACATCGGGTCCTGAGCCTCCGCCCGGAGCGAGGCCCTTGGCACGACGGCAGCTGGCTGTGGGCGGCCAACACCCCCGGGCCGCGCGGACCACCGTCCCGGCCGCCCGGGCGAGAGGCATCGAGACTCCCGGTTGGCCGCGTCCATGCCATGATCGGCTCCATGAACACCGACGCGGAACACACCGGCATCGTCTACTGGCGGCGCAGCCGGTGGAACGGCGCCCGGTGCGAGCCCGTGCTGGTTTCCCTGGTCCCCGGCGCCCTGTGGGCCGGCGATCGCGCCTTGGCGGTGGTCTTCGAGGCGGACCCGCGAACCGTCACCGGCCGGCTGACCAGGTTGGGCACACTCCTGCTGACCGTGGACGGGCGAAGGTACGATCTCGTCGGCAGGGGCAGTTCCGCCTCCCCCGGCCCGAGCGCCGGACAGGAGCAGGCCCTGGCCGACTTCGCGCAGCGCCGCGGCCCTTGTGTTCCGGCCGTGGCTGGCGGCGCGGTGGACCAGTTGTTCAACGGGGGCGCGGCAGGCCGGATGCGCGCCTGGCACCAGCTGCTGCGCGCCGCCGGAGCCCAGGTGCAGTAGCACGTCAGCGGAGTCGACGAGAACGGACGGACCCGTCACCGGCTGTACTGGGCAGGTCGCCCGTACGCGGCGCACTGCCCGGCGGGCCCCGTGCTGCGTGACGCGCACGCTTCCAGCGGCTGTTCAGCCGCTCTTGCGGGCCACACCCGCGTAGATACCGATCTCCTCGGATCCGGCCGCAGGCGCAGTGTCCGGGCGCCAGAACGGCACCTGGGCCAGGCCGGGCTCGACCAGCTCCAGGCCGGAGAAGAAGCGCTCGACCTCGGTGCGGGACCGCAGGTTCAGGGTGGCGGTGGCTCTGTTGTAGACGGCCTGGGCGTCACTGCGGTCGGCGAAGTCGCCCGTGGCGTGCGACAGCACCAGGAAGGAGCCGGCCGGCAGGGCGTCGCGCAGGGTTGCGACGACCCGCTCGGGCTCCTCCGCGTCGGTGAGGAAGTGGAGGACGGCGGCAAGGAGCACGGCCACAGGCTCCTGGAAGTCGATGACCCGGCGGACGTCGGGGTGGTCCAGGAGGGCCTGCGGGTCACGCAGGTCGGCGAGCACGACGCCGGTCGTGCCGGAACGGCTCAGCAGCGCGTCGGCGTGCACCTTCACGATCGGATCGTTGTCGACGTATGCGACGCGTACCTCCGGCGCCACCTCGTGGGCGATCTCGTGCACGTTCGGTGAGGTGGGAAGTCCGGTGCCGATGTCGAGGATCTGGCGGACGCCGCCGTTGACGACGTGACGTACGGCGCGCTGCAGGAAGGCGCGGTTGGCCCGCAGACCGATCCGCACCTCGGGTGCCACAGCCGCGAGTTCGTCGCCGGCCCGTTGGTCCACCGCGTAGTTGTCCTTGCCGCCCAGCAGGTAGTCGTAGATCCGCGCAGGGTGCGGCCTGCTGGTGTCGATCTCCTCGGCACGGTGGCCGTCCTGTATCACGCTCTGCTCCTCCCGCTGCCCGGCAGGGTCTCTTGCCCCTGGACGAACGGTGACAGCTTCCCACATCAACTTCCGTGCAGACGCACGCAGTTACCTGCATGGGCGGACGGCCGCCCGGAGGCGGCCCAGGGGGATTCCCCCGCGTTCTGCGGGCATGGGAACGCCGCGGCGCATCAAGGGGGCAGGCGCGTGCTCAGTCCGTCCCGGCAGCGGCGCAGCGGCACGGCACGGGCGGCCGGGAGCCGCCGCCGGAGGTCGGCGGCGGCTCCGGGCCGGGCGGCGGCCGGTCGGCGCAGCGGGGCCGGGACAGGTCCGTGGCCCCGGGACTCGCACCGGTCCGCTCACCGGCCATGGCATGTCAGGCGTTCTACCAAGCCACCGGCAGCTCCAGCGGGAACCGCCGGATCGTCTTGGTGTCCCACCGCACCTCCTCCGGTGGCACCGCGAGCCGCAGCCCGGGGAAGCGCTCCAGAAGCCGTCCGATGGCCACTTCGAGTTCCGCCATGGCCAAGGGCACGGCGATGCACCGGTGGCCGCCCCAGCCGAACGTCATGTGCGGGCGGTTGGGCCGGTCCGGGGCGATGAGGTGCGGGTCCGGGTAGCGCTCCGGGTCACGGTTGGCCGTCAGGTACGACACGTGGACGAAGTCACCCGCCCGGATCCGCACGCCGTCCAGCTCCATGTCCTCAACAGCCACCCGGGGGATTCCGACCCCCTTGCGGAACGGGATGTAGCGGAGCATCTCGTGCAGGGTGTCGGTCAGGGTCTCGGGCCGGCTCCGGAGGTGGTCCGCCAGCTCGGGACGGGTCAGGAGCAGATAGACGATGTTGCTGATCTGGCACGTCGCGGTGTCCTGGCCGCTGAGCGCCAGCATCAGCGTCATGACGGCGAGTTCCCTGTCGTCCAGCTGCTCCTCACCGTCCCGCGCCGCGGCCATCGCGCTGATGAGGTCCGTGCCGGGCGAGTGCCGCCGCTGTTTGACGAGTTCGCCGAAGTAGTCCGTCAACTCGGCCTTCGCGTTCGCGGCGGCCTCCTTGTTGTCCGCACCGACGACGAGCAGTTGGTGCACGGAGTACTGGATCCGGGGCCATTCCTCTTGATCGATGCCGAGGAGGTCCAGGACGGTGTGCTGGGGAAGCGGGTCGGCGAGGTGCTGGACCAGGTCCGCCGACGGCCCCTTCTTCTCCATCTCGTCCAGCAGGAGATCCGCGAGCCGGACGATCCGCTGCCGCATCCTCTCGACCTGCTGCTGGGTGAAGGCCTGTGAGGCCAGGTGGCGGACGCGGCTGCTGTGCGGCGGGTCCATCACGTTGATCGACTCGGGCGAGACGATGGGTTCGGGCGTCATCCGGGGATAGTCGTGGCCGATGATGCCCGCCCTGCTGAGGCGGTTGTCGGTGGTCACCTGCTTGACGGAGTCGAAGCCGGTGACCAGCCAGGCGTCGGCGTCGCCGTAGGGGAGCCGGATCCGTGAGGGGGTGTCGCGGCACATCAGTTCCGCGAGCACGGGATCGAACTCCAGGGCTTCGCTGAAGTCGAACGGGCAGGTGATCGTTTCATTGTCACCGGTCATGAGCCGGGTCCTCCGGGCATGGGTACGACGTTGGTGGCGTCCACGGCGTGGCGAAGGCCCGCGGCGAGCCGCACGGCGTCGCCGACGGCCCAGTAGTGGACGAAGAACAGGCGGGGTTCGTCGGTCAGGTTGTGGTGGTGCACCTCGACGAGTTCGAATCCGCTGCGGCGCAGGGCCACGAGAGCGGGCTGAACCTCCTCGGCGATCATCACCAGGTCGCCGCTGAGCGCGGCCCTTCCGCCACCGAGCGGCTGGAAGTTGACGGAGGTGGTGGAGCCCAGTCCGGGGGGCAGGATGACAGGACCGTCGGCGATGGTCTCGCGGCGGTTGAAGGTGGACTTGTAGATCTCGCCGTCGGCGGAGCCCTTGACACCCAGCGCCGCGTCGATCGCGGCGGTGTCCAGATCGACGGGCGGCGCGGGGACGGCGGGTTCGGCGGGCGGGGTGCCGGTGCAGTCGAACGCGGCACGCAGACCGCGGGCGACGGCGACCGGGTCGTGGCCATGGGCGTGCAGATGGACCCACCAGACGTCCGGCTCGTGGGCGAGCAGGTGCTTGTGGATGGCGGTCTGCATGATCCCGTGCTCCTGCAGGACGTCGATGAAACGCTGCAGTTCGCGCTCGGTGACCACGGCGTCGCCCATCAGGAGCGTGCTGCTGTCGGCGTACCGGACGAAGGACACGTGCGTGCCCAGGGCCAGCTCGGGCTTGATCCGGACGCCGTGGGAGAAGACCCTGAGGTCCCGGCGCGGCAGGCCCGTGTGGTACATGAACCGCTTCATGTCACCTTGCCGACCGAGGGCCTGGCCCACGTCCGTCCAGTCCGCCAGCGTCGTCAGCACCGGCTGGACCAGTGCGCGGTGTCCCGTTCCGGCGGACCGGGCGTGGGCGTCGGTCGGCACCCCGGTGAGTACGGGCGCCAGGGCCGCCGCGGCCAGCAGACGGCGCCGCGGCGTGGCGGGTGGGGAGTGGGTTTCCTGCTGTCGGTCGTCAGCCATTTCGTATGCCTCCTGGCGCGATGGAAGCACGGGAGGTTGCGCGGATCGGTGATCTGCACCGTCACGTGCGGCCAGGTGGGCTAACAGGGCCTCCCTACCGTATGTACGGCTCTGCCACCTCCGAGGCGGCGGACCGGCCCGGGGTGTGCGCAACGCCGTCCCACAGCAGCGCGCCGGGACGCTGCGGCCGGTTCATGTTTCCCGCACCGGTGCGTACGTCCCGGAGCTCAGTCCGAACGTCCAGGCGACTCCCTCTCTGGCTTCCCGGGTCGTCGGCGGTACTCGCAGCCAGTAGGTGCGGTGGGTGCCGTCGGGCTCCGGAGTCGAGTTGAGGACCTCCACCATCACGACCGGCTCGTCACCGGCCAGTTCGATGCGCCAGAGGATGCCGGACTCGTCCCGGTGGACGGGCCGGGCGCCGGATTCGGTCAAGTAGCGGTCGTAGCCGTAGTGCTCGAGCATGACGCGCCGCAGTTCGGCGTTCTCCTCGGCCCGGATCCGCTCCGGGGTCAGCGTGCGCAGTTCTTCGAGAAAAGCGCTCGGCACCGGCATACCGCGCCAGGCGTACAGGGCGAATCCGTCGGGGAAGGCCAGGGCGGGGCCGTCGCCGTGGCCGAGCCGGCCGGCCTCGTCTCGGTGCAGGGCGAGGGGACGTTCGCACACCACCGCCGCCTTCTCGAACGGCCACCACCAGCCGGCGCTGCGGCACACCTGCGCCAGCCCGTCGAGCGGGGACCGACTGGTGGCCAGGGCCGCCAGCCACGGCGCGTCGTGCTGTCCGAGCACCGCGTCCAGCAGGACCAGCCGGACCTCGGTCGCGGCGCTCCGGTCGTCGGCGGCAAGGTCGTCGAGCACGCCCTGGCGGATCCGGTCGACCAGCGCCTGCGTGGTGTCCCACAGACGACCACCGGTCGACGACCAGTGCCCCGACCAGCCTGCCGCACCCAACTCCTCGTGGAAGCGGCGGCGTTCGGCTGCCCACGGCTCGGTCCGCACCGCCTCACGCACGCTCGGCCCCGCGTCCGCCAGACCCCGCACCAGCGTCACGCCCTCCCGCGGCGACCCGGCCCAGACCATGCGTTCCGGCTCGGCGAGCCCGGCGCGTCGGTACGCCAGCCGGATGCCGGCCTCCGCCTCGGCGCGGTCGGCCGGCAGGGCAGCCACCGCGCACTCCCGCCAGCGCTGGACCACGTCCGCACGGGCTCCGCCCTCCTCGGCGCGGAGTCCGCCGGCCCTCGCCGCTCCGGTCATCTGCTGAGCCGTGTACATCGCCGAGGTTCCTTCCCTCTGGTCCGTTTCGTCACTCGTCCCGGTCACCACGCTCGTCAGTCCGCCACGATCCGCACGGACCCGGGGACGTACTCCCGCTGCCGGATCACGCGGTACCACCCCTTGGTCAGAGGGATCGCCGCGTGCTCCTCGTGGACGACCCGCCCGCCCTCGGGCAGGTGCAGCAGCAGCGGACCGAACGGTCCCGGCTCACGCACCAGTTCACCCGGACCGACGACCGCGTGGGCATGGCCGGTGACCTCGCCCAGGGCCAGCACGAGCCGGCCCCGCGCGTCACGGGTCTCCTTCGGCGCATGCGGGACGTGCGGCGGCACCGCCTCGTCCGCGACGGGCACGATCAGCACGTCTCCCTGCCGGTACATGGATCTCCCCTCCGCCGCGGTGCACCCTGCACCGCAGCCCATGACAAGCTGCCTGCGTGGACGACCCACGAGAACGCCTGGCGGGCTTCCTCCCGCCCCGATTCCCCCGGCTGGGAGTCTGCCGACCAGCAGCGCATCGGCACGCTACGAGCGCGGGAAGTCGAACTCGCCGCTCTGATCGTCGGCCATTGCTTCTGGAAGAACATCGCGGCCGAAGACATCAGCACGCGATCAGCTCAAGCAGCACCGCGAGCGGACGACGCCCGTCGCGGCCTAGTACTCCAGCCGGACTTCTGTATTTCTCCTGGTCAACGGCCTGGCGGTGGGGAGTGTAGCGGGGGCTCAGTATGGGTGGGGCGGTCTTGGGCTGACCGTCCCACCAACGAGTGCCCGCGCCGCATGTAGTGGCAGCGTCGGGCACGTGCTTGGTGGCGGCGCCTCCATCGGGACCAGTTCACCGCGTGGTCGCGGCGTGCAGCATGGCGACAGTGTTCAGTTGCCAGCAGACGACGGATTTCGGCTGGTGTGGGGCACACCGTATGCGTCCGACGGTCGTATCACCGCTCCGAGCTGGATCGATCCGGGAATGATCGTCCCGCTTGACTTCCCGGCGGAGCGGAGCGTCCATGGTCGTGGCCGACGCACACGGCGGATCGACGGGGGATCCGTGGACGCCCGCGCCACGGCTATGACCGCCCGGGAGATACGCGATGCGCACGCGCCCGGGGGTACCCGCGACCCGCACCCGTGCGGTTCGGCCCCGGCCGGGGACCTCACCCACCGACATCCGACGGAATCGAGGTTCCCCTCATGTCCGGCACCACGACGAACGACACTCGTACGCTGCGCGCCGTGCCCAGCCCCGAGCCTCTGGCCGCTCTAACCGGCACGTCGGCCGCCATCTACGCCGAACTGCAACCACACCGGCGACGACGGGGCCACGGTCGCCGAACTCGCCTTCGTCGCGGGCCTGGGCCGCTCCACCACCGGCAAGGGCCTGGTCACTCTGGAGGAACACGGCTTGGCCGTCCGCACCCCCGGCCGCCACGACGGCCCCCGCCGCACCCCCGACCGCTGGCGCGCCGCACCCACCGGCGAGAACACCCCCGAGGACGCCGCCAAGAACGGCCAGGAACCCGTGAACGCGGAGCCGACCGGCTGCACCGCCAACGCCCCGGAGTCGAGCGCCGACAACACGGACAGCGAGAACACCCCGGCCGACGAGGCCACGCCGAACACCTCCGCCGCGACGGTCGACGACAGGACGGAAACTACCGGCGCGCCGGTAGCGGACGCATCCCCGGACGCTCCTGCGCCGGACGCCAAGCAGAGCGATGACGGCGGCAGCGGAGACGAGGACCCGCATCACACGCAGAACAACGACGTCGCAGACGCCGAGGACGCCCCCGCCCCGCAGGCCGACCCCGCCCGGCGGACGGCGACGCCGGTGGAAGCGAGGGCCTTGCCGGGCAGGAAGAAGCGGCTCGCGCCCGGAGCGCTGCGGTGTACGCGAGGCAGTCACACGACGCAGACGGCGCGTTGGACTCCATGCACCAAGTACGAAAAACTGTGACAACAGGGCCCCTGGTGCAGCTCGGTTGGGATCGCGACCACGAGCTGCCAAGGGGCCCTCCTGTTATGCCCCGACCACCGTCAGATCACCCGAACAGGAACTCTGATCAAGCCCGCCGAGCGGTAAGCGGATGGCGTCTGAGACAAGCGCCTTGGCACTCCGTTTCCCTTCTTTGCATGCCGACCACCGCAAACATGAACAGGAGACACGAAATGTTTCACGCACCCTCTGAGGGGATCCGTCGAAGATGACCCCGTCGCACCAAGCATGCGATTCTTCGAGGCTCCGCTGAGTACGATCGGCAAAGTCTCATCGCTTCAGTTCGACAGCTCCCGACGTGCCTCGGCGTAAGAATTACCTGGGGCCAGTTCGAACATTCTATCGAAGAATCGCGTCCCGGCCGTTTTGACAGCCTCCAGGAAGTCGACAGTCGAAGTGCTCGCCTGCCTGACTTCATGGCCGATTTCGGCGGCTACCAAGACGCGCTTCCCCGCGGACCGGAAGAGAAGTTTGATGGGCTGGTCCGGGAAATACGTCTCGGCGTAGCCTGTCGCAGTCAGTTGCGTCACCATGTCGGCGACGTAGCACCAGAGCTGGTCAACATAATCCCATTCTTCAAGGCCTATGATCGGCAGCCCGTCGATGGACACCCGGATGGCACCCTCGATGTAATCGAGATCGTTCGGTTGGGTGCGGCAGGCTTCCAGTGGCACGAACTCGCCGTCCGACCCCTTCAGAAACGTCTCCACTACAACCATGTCACAGTCCCTCTCGCTATGAACTTTTCGGGTAGAGCTGGCCCACCCGGCCTCTGTTCATGCCGAGTACGTACTCAACACCGTTCACCTCGCCACTGATCTGATACATGCCCTTACTGCCTCGCTGCATAAGCACATCGCGGTTCTGCTTCATGACTTCTCCGATCGCATTCTGGACGTCCTCGACGCTCATGTTTGGATCGAAGAAGGACTGTGCCTGCTTCACTGAACCGTCCCAGTACTTCGGGTGATGGCGAGTGAGGATGTGTTCGAAACCCTTCTTGTCCAGCAAGAAAGTTTCACTGCCGAACTGGAATCGCTGACTTTGCCAGTTTCGCAGAACGACCAGGCATCCGCCGCTGTTGTGAACGAGGACCGGCGTCTCGCCCGCAAGTACATAGTACGTGTGCAGGCCGGCAACAGAGAGGTTGAACGTCCGGGCCGTCTCCTCGAAGAAGCGGTTGCTCTGAACGGTGACTTGAGTGCCGTCCACAGTTCGAAGTGCTGCTCCCGCGGACAAGTCCCCGGCTTTCACCCAGTTTCGGGAGGAGGGTGACCAGAACGGGTGTTGGCTGGTGGCGGTGAGGTGTTCCGTGCCGTGTCGGGTGTGCAGGGTCAGTTCGTCGAACTGCTTGTCGTGCTCGGTGACGATTGTGTCGGTCACCGCCCGCGGCCCGGTAACTCCGGTCAGGGGGTCGGTGGCGGTGACAGAGTCGCCGACCTTGACGGACTCGATGTTCTTGGTCGAGCCGTCGGCCATGAGCACCTTGGTCCCGGCGAGGAAGCACTTGAGGCACTTCTCCGCGGCCTCCGCGGCCTTCGCGGCGCGGGAGGCCTCGGCAATGTCCTCGACACCATCGGCGGCCTTCTTGAGCAGCCTCAGCTTGCCGATCGGGAGGACGGCGGCGACCGCGAGGATACGCTTGCCGAGTGTGGGGTTCTTGGCGCAGTCCAGGAGGTCGGTGATGCCGAGGACTTCCATGCCGCCTTGGAGCAACAGCTTGGCCAGGTCCGGTGATGTCTCGGGCAATTCGAGGCGCTGGCCGGCCAGCGCGCAGGGCGGCAGGTTGTCACGGGTCATGTAGGCGACGCAGCGCTTCTTGTTCTTTGCCTGCTGCTCCTTCTCGCGCTGCTGCTTGCGCTGCTCCTCGGCCTGCCTGCGAGCCGCAGCCTCTTCGGCCCGGCGCTTGGTCACCGCGTCCGACCAGGCCTTGGACGCCTCGGTTTTGGCCTCTTCGGCGCTCTTACCTGCGGCGACGGCCTCATTCTGGGCGTCGTCGGCGGCATCGTCGGCGGCATGGGCAGAGTCCCGCGCATAGGTTGCGGACCATTCCGCCTGGGATGCCGATTCGTCGGCGTCGGCGGCGTCCTGGTCGGCTCGGTCGGAGGCGTTGCGGGCGGTCTTCGCCGAGGTGGCCGCCTGGTTGGCGCTGTCCTGTGCCTGGTCGGCGGACTTCTTGGCGTCGGCGGCGTACTTGCCTGCCTGGTCGGCGCTCTTCTGCGCCTGGGCGGCTGCCTTGTTCGCCTCGTCCTTGGCGTTCTTGGCGGTCGCGGCGGCCTTGGCCGCCAGCCAGCTGTCCTTGCGCGCGGAGGCTGCGATGCCGTCGGCCTCGTTGAGGAGGCGTTGCATCTGCGCGGTGTGGGTCTGGGCGAGTTTGTCCTTGCGGTCGGCACCAGCGCCATCAGCAACGAGGGCTCACCGGACAGCAGGAAGGTGGTGAACGGCAGCCGACGGCGCCAGACGAGTGGAAGGCTGGTGGCAATCGCCAGCACGTAGACCCACCAGTTCCACAGCACCCCGTCCGCCGCAACGAACCATATCGAGTACGCGGCGGAGATCATGGCGAGCAGAGTGTCCAGTATTCGGGGGTCCACTCCCACAAAGCGACTCTGCAACGAGTCGCCAAACGCCACGGCGCGTGCCTGAAGGCTCGACAGGCTCTCCACAGAATCGATCATGTCCCTGGTTTCCCCGTGCGGCTGATAGCCCGCCGGACGGCTCAAGGACCCCCGAAATCCTGGATCATCCGCCTGCTCAGGCATGCGAGACCGTCACATTACCGGTCCCGACCTTCGCGGTGATGCGGTTGGCGGCGTCAGCGTCCTGAGGCACCTCCACGTGCACCTCACCCGTGGTGGAGTGCGCGTCCACCGCATACTTGGTCGAGGTGGGCAGGGTGAACGTAACGTCGCCGGTCGACACCTTGACGCTCGCCGCCCACGGGCTCTTGGCGAAGCCGGCCTCGACATCGCCGGTGTCAGTGGTGAACTGGGCCTGTGGCGACGACAGGCCATCTGCGGCGATCTTGCCGGAGCCGGTGGTCGCCTCGACCGCTCCGGACAGCTGGGAGAGCTTGATGTCCCCGGTACTGTCGCTGATCTGTACTGCCGTACCTGCCGGCACCTTCACCATGTAGTCCACTCCGCACTGTGGATCGTTGCAGCTATAGCCCAAGGTGAGCGTGCCGTTGGCCACCGTGTGGGACGTGACCGGCTCCACCTTCTGGAAGCGATGCTTCTCGGTGACGCTCACCGAGGTCCCTCCACCGCTCACCTCGATGTCGCCGACGTCTCCCTTGATCACCAGCGTGCGCACCGGCGCGTTCTCCTGGTAGCTCACCGTCTTGTTCTTGTGCGGCTTCGTGGAGGAGCAGGCTGACAGTCCCGCCACCGCCAGACCGCAGGCAGCAACGGTGATCACCAGGCGGTTCATCGCGCGCATCTTCTGTTCCTCACATCTGCTCTGCCGACGCTTGTCTTTGACACCACAGAGCTTGCCGCTCAGAACCACGCCTCCGGATCCCTCCCACCAGGGGAATCCTCACCTCACCCGTGCGGGGGAGACACCCGTCGAGCAGCCGGCAGTCCAGGGTCAGGAGCAGGAGGCAACCTTGCTCTTCGACCGCTTCTTTGCGCCTCCCACGCGCAGCCGGGGCCACCAGGGCGGGCGCCGCTGGGCCGCCAACGCCTCAGCGTATGTGGCTCGTTGGCTGGAGGTGCCGATAACTCGTTCGCGTCGCTCCCGGGCCCAGCGTCCCCGCATGGCGGTTGAGTTCGCCACGGTGGTGGAGAGGTGTCTGGGCGCTCTGCCTGACTCTGCCTCTTCAGATACCCGCGCGGCAGGTCCGCGAGCTAATTCAGGGTGGCGGTGGACAGCGGTAGGCAGCCGGTGCAGACAAAGCTGTCAGGGCCCTCGGCGGTGTTGTGGCTGTTTCGTAGCTGATCGACGGCGTCCACCAGCTCCTCAAGGCTCCGATCGTCCTCGTGTGGGACCGGCTCAACACGCACCTCTCCCACGCCATGCGCGAACTGATCGCCCAACGTGAATGGACGGTGTTCCTGCTGCCCGCCTACTCACCCGACCTCAACCCCGTCGAGGGCGTGTGGGCACACGTCAAACGCAGCCTGGCCAACCTCGCCGTCATGGCCCTCGACCGGCTCGAAGTCCTCGTCCGCAACCGGCTCAAGCGCCTGCAGTACAGGCCCCACACTCTCGACGGCTTCATAGCGGGCACCGGCCTGACCTTCGACGACCCACCCTCACCCTGACGAGCTGAAGTCAGTAGGGGGTTCTGTCGTTCACGATCCGGCACCGTTCTGGCTACGGGTCGCTGCTTACTGAGCTGGTTCAGGGATCGAACACCCCACCCTCGGCACCGCCGTCCAGCACCTCCTCCTGGACGACGCCGAGGTAGAGGCATGGGCACCCGCATGATGGCCTCGGCCGGTCCGGCATCCAATACCGCCTCCAGCACACTCAGTTGACTCGCATCGAGCTTGCATCGGGCACCGCCGGGCCCTTTGGAGGCCAGGGCCTGCCGGCCGCCCGAAGCCACGCGCGCCGCCAGCGGTTCGCCGACATCCTGGTCACCCTGAGCGCGCTGGCCGACGGTTATCGCGAGTCGACGGAGGCGTGGGCGGGCCTGCTACGCGACTGTGCCCGCCGGGGCATGCGCGCCCCGGTGCTGGCCGTCGGGGACGGCGCGCTCGGCTTCTGGAAGGCCCTGGCCGAGGTGTTCCCCGACACCCGCGAACAAAGATGCTGGGTTCACAAAACCGCAAATGTTCTCGATTCCCTGCCGAAGTCGGCCCAGCCCGCGGCCAAGCGCGCCATCCAGGACATCTACAACGCCGAGAACAAGGAACAGGCCCGCAAAGCTGTCGCCATATTCGCCAAGCAGTACAACGCGAAGTACCCCAAGGCGGTCAAGAAGATCGTGGACGATGAGGACGAGCTGCTGGCGTTCTACGACTTCCCCGCCGAGCACTGGATCCATCTGCGGACCACGAATCCCATCGAGTCGACGTTCGCCACCGTGCGGCTGCGGACCAAGGTGACGAAGGGTGCCGGCAGCCGGGCCGCCGGGCTGGCGAATGGTTTTCAAGCTGGTCGAGTCAGCCCAGGCCCGCTGGCGGGCTGTGAACGCACCCCACCTCGTCGCTCTGGTCCGTGCCGGGGCTCGCTTCGAACGCGGCCACCTCGTCGAACGCTCCGAGATCCTCTCGGCGTGAGCAGCCCCAGCCGTTCCGTAGAAGCCGGGAGGATCTCAGGCACTCGTGCGCCGTATGTGCAGGTGGCCATCGCGGGGGAAGGAGGGCGGTGCCGGGGGCAGGATGGTGTCGAAGTCGTAGCGGCTCTTCTGTGCAACCCGGCACGATGCCAGGTTGTCCACCTGGTGCAGGAGTTCGAGACGCTCCAGCCCGTCGGCTTCGAAGGTGTCGAAGGCCCCGCTGGTGAGTGCCTCCAGAGCGCGGGAGGCCACTCCCCGCCCGCGAGCGTGCGCCGCGGTCCAGTAGCCCACTTCGGCCGCCGGTTTGCCGGAGGTGACTTCCTTGAGGACCACGTTGCCCACCAACCGTTCGCGAACTGAACCGGGTTGTGTCTCAAGGACGGCGAAGCCGAACCGGTCCCCCGCTGCCCAGCCCTGCGGCTGAGCCTGCACCCAGCGTGCCCCGTCGGCATCGTCGTCCACGACAGAGCTCGCCCACTGGCGCAGTGCGGGATCCCGGCTCACCTCGACCAATGCGGCAACGTCCTCCATGCGCCAGGGGCGAAGAACGAGAGCGGGAGAGACCGGCGACGCGGCCACCTGAAGTACGACCGGGGCACTCATCAACTGGTCATATGCGGCGGCGTTTTCACCCGACGCCAGCCGCGTCCGCCCCATGCCGCCTTGCGACCGCCCCGTCATTGCTGTGTCCGGAGGCGCAGAGCCTGGACGGACCAATCGAACACTGGAGCCAGACTCTCCGGGGCCGGCCAGCCGTTGACCACTGCGAGCAGCTGGAGGTACCGCTCCCTGCGGGGGTCATTCACGCTCTCCAGCCGAGTCGCCAGCCGGCGGCGAAGCTCGACGTCGTCGGGGCGGCCGAGGATGTGCGCGCAGTGCGCCGTGAACGCCGCGACGATCGGATCGGCCTGGGGCGAGGCCGGGTCGATGCCGGCGGTCAGGGCCGGCCCGGCCTGGTCACGGACGGCTGCGGCAATGTCGCGGCGCGGGCCCATCATGTCGCTTCGGGTCTGCTCGGCTGCCTGGTCCTCGGCCATCCGCCGCACCATGGTGCGGAAACCCGGGTCTAGGGACATTTCGGCCAACTCCACCCACGTCTGGACCTGCTCTGCCTCCGGGTTGTCGGGCAACTCGGGGGTCATCGAGCGCATGGCCCCCGCGAATGCGGGGGCGGCGTCAAGACCGCCGAAGACGGCGTCGAGGAAATCGCCGATCAGACGTCTGCGTTCGTCCTCGGAAAGCTGTGCCAGCCGGTGTATGAGTTCCGTCTCCTCAGGTGTGGACCCGCGCTCGGCCACCGTCATCAGCACCGCGCGCCGCAGGCGCAGGACGCGGATCTGCGCTGTCAGTGCTTCGGCGTGCGCCGCGGCGACCTCGGGAAGCGAGAGCTCGCGGTCCACGACCTTGCGGATCGTGGGAAGGTCCAGTCCCAGATCGCGCAGGGTCCGCACGAGGTCCAGGCGTGCGACGGCGTCGATGCTGTAGAGGCGGTAGCCGGCCGGGCTGCGGTCCGTCGGCGCCACGATTCCGCGATCGGAGTAGAACCGAATGGTCTTGACCGTGAGACCGGTCCGTCGAGCGAGTTCGCCGATCGAGTAGAGCGTGTTGCCATCCATGACCCCACCTTCGTGTCTCCCCCTACTGGAGACTCAAGTCCCTTCGCCTGCCAGCAGGCAACCACTCCTCATCCACAAGTCTTGACAGTTCCTCATAAACCCGTCGTGCTCCCACCTCGCCTGGCTCAAATGATGCTTGAACTTGCCGAATCGCCTCGCGATCGATCGGCTGTGGGCCGAGCCATTGGCACCACTCATCGCGATCCGGCAGAGCTCCAGGTGGGAGAGCTGGTGCGGTCAGACGGCGCCACTGAGGTATACCCGGCTGTGCTGTGCATCGAGAGGATGCACAGCAATGTTCAGCCAGTTGAGCTCCCCGTCACAGGGCAAGCAGACCGGCCCTTCGGTGACGTCGGCAAGCGCTTCTGGTTCCTTCAGGCCAAGGTGGGCGAACGGTGTGATGGGCGGCTTGCCCTTGTTCGCCGAGGGAAGGGGGTGCGCTCGGTGTGACAGGGGGTTTTCGGGATCCAGCTTTCGGATGAACCCTTTGACGTCGGTTGTGGGCAGCGTGAAGGCGAGTAGCACTCCGTCGTCTTGGAACCTCCTCTGGTAAGCGGCCCTGAGATCGGTGGCCTCTGCCGGGACCTTCAGGTTCATGTCTCGGGCGACCTGTGCCGGAGTGGTCGCCTCGACCCAATACGGGATCCGCTTTCCTGATCCTTCGCGCGCCGACGAGCTTGGAGCAGGAGACGAGCAGGCGGCCAGCGAGCAGACCAGGGCGACGCACAGGGCGCTCAGGAGGCTAGTACGAAGGCGTGCTGACCTGGGGGTGCGTGCATACATCACCGGGCGTCTCCGTCGCGTCCGATGTCCGTACGCGTACCGTCCCGTCCGGGGTCGGCTGGGGAAGGCAGGGAGCCGGAGCTGGTTCCAAGGTCGTAGTGCCGCATTGTCCCGCTGCCTCTCATGTCGTACTCCTTGGCCAGGCCTGTCCTGTGAAGACGGGCCATGTCCGCGTCGGTCATGGTTGTGGGTCCAACATGGGTTGATTTGCCGGGATCCCAGTTGTACCGGTCCCAGACGTTGACCTGGTAGTCGAGACTGATCTTCGGCTTTCCATCGGCTCCTGGCACCACGGTGACCGCGCCCGTGGTGTTGGTGACGGCGCTGCCGACTGCGAAGAACCAATTCTGGTCGGTATGCGTGTACCCAACGCCTTGGGTCTCCACGGGAATCGTCACAGGCTTCCCGCCCGACTTCCGGTAAGCGTCCAGCGCTTCCTGCTGCCATTCGTCCTGATGATCCGTGATCGACTTGTCAGCCACGTTATGGAGCGTGGAATCGTCGCGCATCATCCTGTCCACGTCGAGGTCGAGCGTCGTCCCGGTGCCTCGGAGGTAGTGGTCCATGTTGTGGGCGGCGTCGGTGTAGCTGATGAAGTCGCCTCCGGTCGACATGGCTTTGGCCTCGGACAGGATCCAGTAATCGTGCGCGGTCGGGTCTTCGACGTTGTACGGTCCGGAGCCATCGTCGGGTGATATCTGCTTGACCGTAACGCTGAGGATCCCGGCAGAGATCAGGTCGTCCTTCTGAAGGGACCAGAGTTCGCCTCGTGCCTGGGGACTCAGCGACTCCCACAGCCGCCGCAGTTCTGCTCTCTGCTGCGGGTTGGCACCATCGCCGAGTTCCGCGAGCCTTTGGGCCCGCGGCAGCATGTCCTCGTCGAGGGAGGTGTACGTGGCATGGCCTGCGTTGTAGGGGTCGTTGCCGTGGCTGCGGGTAAGCGAGCGCACGACGGCGGCGTCGATCTCTTCAGCGTGACGAACGAGGTCGGTGAGAGTGTTGGCGTACCACTGCATCAGTTCCTTGGCTCTCTCATCTTCCTCCTTCCCATCGACGGTGCACATGCTGGGCATGACCTTCACCGAGCCGTTCTCGCCGGCGACGACCAGGTAGCCGTGTTCACGGGCCTGCGCTTCGAGACTTTTTGCCCTGCGCTGCAGGCCGACGAGCTCCTGGTGGGCGTCGTCCAGGACGCCCCCTCGCTGTGCAGGTCAGCGCACTCCTTGGCCGTCTTGTCCACGAATTCACGGGTCACGGTCGCGTTGACCCCGGCCCAACGGGCTGTGTCAGCCTTGGTCTTCAACCCGTCGTGGGCATCCTTGGACAGCGTCTGGAGGTGTTTGACGGCCTGTTCCCAGGTGCCTGCTGCCGTACCGAGTTTGCCCAGGTCCACGTCCAGCAGATCGCGGTAGTTCACGGTGCCGCCCCTGTCACTTGAAGTAGCTGTTCAAAACGGAAACCCGAACCGCGGATCCGTCCCGGCTGCGCATCTCGGCGGCGATCGTCTCGTCGTCGCGCGCATGCAGCTTCTTGGAGTAGTCCAGGTGGTTCGAGATATGGGCGAGCGCCTGCAGGACCACCTTGACCTGAGATGTCCAGACGGAAACAGTCGTCTCCAGCCCTGCTCCCATCGCGAATTGGTGACTCTTCAGTTCGGCGGCAGCCTGCATTGTCATCCCGGCACCCTGGTCGTCGGCTCCGGCTCCAGCGATGTCGACCTGGTCGTGGAGGCGAGCGTGAAGCTGGAAAGCCTCGTGGCCAACGGCGCCCAGGTCGTCCTGATGGACGACGAGATCCGCGCCGCCCGCACCGGCAGCGGTATCCGCTGCATGGTTCAGTTGCAGATGTGCCGTGTTCCTGTGAGCAGCCCGGCCCTTTAGCTGCTCCCACTCGTCCCAGGCCAGCAACCCCGAACCCCCGTTCTGTGGACTTGGCAGTCTTGACGCGCAGTCTACGTGCACACAACTGAGCAGGTCGTTAGGGTTGTTCAGCTCGAACCAAGTCGGCTCGTAGCGCTGCGCACTCATCTCCGCGTGAAGCCAAAGCGCACCGAGGGGGTCGCCGCCGTTAGCGTCCCGGTGCTCGAATCGCCGTTCTGCGCTACGCCCCCCCGGCATACGACAGGCACAGAACACTCGCGCTGCGCCGTCTGGGAACCCGCTATCTCTCCCGCCGTCCCGGTCACGTTGCCGAGCACCGGCGTCAGTACGACGCCCGCCCACGATCAGGGCCTGAGCCCTCAGAGAAGACTGACGGGTGCTGGCGCTCGTGGTCGGCAGCGTGACCGATCACATGATCGGACCGTTGATGTTCATGGTCCAAGCCGCTCGCAGGGATCACCTCTGACCTGTTCGAGAGCCACCGAGCTCTTCTCAAGACTGAGGCCCTGAGGGTCGCTGGGGTCACGAACGGCTAATCGGATGACGGGCCATCGAGCCCTGCCATTAGGGAGACGCGTGCCCCCGCGCGGCTGTGACCAGGTCGAAATACGCGACTCACCCGAGAGGACGTGAACCGTATTGGACGTGTTCTGCTGCATCGACTGGGCCATCGACCACCACGACGTCGTCCTGGTCGACAACACCGGATCCTTACTGGACAAGGCCCGCATCGACGACAACGCCAACGGCGTGGCCCACCTCCTGCACATGCTCACCAAGCACGGCGACACCGCAGAAGACCCCATCCCGGTGGCCATCGAGACCTCCCGCGGCCTGCTGGTCGCCTGCCTGCGCGCGACCGGCCGCCCCATCTACGCGATCAACCCGATGGCCGCCGCCCGCTACCGCGACCGGCATGCGGTCTCACGCGAGAAGTCCGACCACCTCGACGCCATGGTGCTCGCGAACATCCTGCGCACCGACGCCGCCGCCCACCGCAAGCTGCCGGCCGACTCCGAGCTCGCCCAGGCCATCGCGGTCCTCGCCCGCGCCCAGCAGGACGCCGTATGGGACCGCACCCAGGCCGCCAAACAATCGTCTTCCCCGCCCCACGAGACACTCAACCCGTCGAGGCCGCTTGACAGTTCTTTCGCATCGGATGTCTCGATGCCGGGGATCGCGGTCAGGACCGCCGCGGTCCTGCTGGTCACCGTCGGCAACGGCACCAGTTTCCCCAACGCCGCCCACCTTGCCTCATACGCCGGCCTGGCCCCGACAACGAAGTCCTCGGGGACCTCGATCCACGGCGAACACGCACCACGAGGCGGAAACCGGCAGCTCAAACGGCCATGTTCCTGGTCGCGTTCGCTGCCCTGCACGATCCCGCCTCCCGCACCTACTACGACAAATGCCGGGCCCGGGGAAAGACGCACCCAAGCCCTCCTCCGCCTCGCCCGCCACCGCATCAGAGTGCTCTTCGCCATGCTCCGCGACGGCACCTTCTACGAACCACGAGTCCCCGAACCGGCCCTCGCATGAGCCACTCAGGCTTGACGAAGGACATAGAGGCCGCCCGCGGGCGCGGGGACGACTTCTGCGACGAGGAAAACCCGCGCCGGAAGCGGGAGCTACCCCCCGCGGGCGCGAGGACGACCCGGCGAGGGTCTCGCGGAAGTCGGGGTCCGGGGAGCTACCCCCGCGGGCGCGGGGACGACCCCGAGATGCCCTTCTTGGCGTCCGGCCAGTAGGAACCGCCACTGACATCGGGCCGGGACCATGCCCCGCCGGCGGGCGTTGTCAGTGGCTCTTGCTAGAACTGCTGCACGCGGCCGAACCCGCGCCGCACGTGGCGCCTGGGATCGCCGTGCTCGACGCCCCACCGAACCGCACCCGTTGCACGTCAGGAGCAGCCCGCATGACCATCGGTAGCCACCTGCAGGAGCTGTACGGCCTGCCCGCCTTCACCTTCCCCGGGCCCGACGTGACGACCGAGCTGCCCGAGGCCGACGCCGTCGCCTGGCGGATCACCAGCGACGTGTACGACGCCGACGAGGATTGGGAGGAGGCCTTCGCCCGTTTCTGCTCCGCGGTCGACACCTCGCGGGTGCGTGCCCTGATCGTCGGCGCCTGGCAGGAGGCGTACGACACGGACCCGTCCGCCGTGATCGAGGCACTGCTGGCCGCCCGTGACCGGTTGCCCGCCCTGCGGGCGCTGTTCCTCGGCGACATGGTCTACGAGGAGTGCGAGATCTCCTGGATCCATCAGACGGACGTCACCGGACTGCCGGCCGGCTTCCCCGAGTTGGAGGAGTTCGGTGTGCGCGGGGGAACGGGACTGCGTTTCCCCGCGCTGCGCCACGACGGGCTGCGCAAACTGACGGTGGAGAGCGGCGGTCTGCCCGTCGACGTCGTGCGCGGCATCGGCGGCAGCGAGCTGCCCGCGCTGGAACACCTCGACCTGTGGCTGGGCACCTCGTGGTACGGCGCCGACAGTGAGGCGTCCGACCTGGAACCGATCCTGTCCGGTGCGCGGCTTCCGCGCCTGCGTCACCTCGCCCTGCGCAACAGCGAGATCCAGGACGACATCGCCGCGGCCGTCGCGTCCGCCCCCGTGGTCGCCCGCCTGGAGGTGCTGGACCTGTCCATGGGCACCCTGAGCGACGAGGGCGCCGCCGCGCTGCTCGCGGGCCAGCCGCTGACGCATCTGAAGTCGCTCGACCTGCACCACCACTACATCAGCGAGCCCCTGCAGCAGCGCATACGCGAGACACTCGAACCCGGGGGCGTCGCAGTGGACCTCGACCGGGACGACGCCGACGAGGACCAGGACGACGACGGCTCGGTCCAGCGCTACGTCGCCGTGGGCGAGTGAGCACCTCATGGGCTACTACCCCGCGCACCTGACGCGCTTTCACGGCCTGCCCGTGCACTCCTTCCCCGGTCGCGCCGGGGAGCGGCGTCAGCCGGAACCCGCACCGGCAGCGGCCGCCTGGAAGCTGACCGCCGACTGGGAGCAGTCCTTCGAAGGGCTCTGGCGCCGGTTCCTCGACGAGGTCCGTACCGAGGAGGTCACCGCGCTCGTCGTCGGGGCCTGGTGGCAGGAGTGGGACGAGGACGGCATCGGCCCGGTCCTGGATCTGCTCACGTCCGAAGCGCATCGGTTGCCACGGCTGGCCGCCGTGTTCCTCGGGGACGTCGAGTCCGAGGAGTCGGAGCTCTCATGGATCAAGCAGGGCGACGTCACTCGCGTGCTGCGGGCCTGGCCCCGGCTGCGGGAGTTGGGCGTGCGCGGCTCCGAGGATCTGCTGATCGAGCCGTTGCGCCACGACGGGCTGCGTACGCTGCGGGTCGAGTCCGGTGGCCTGCCTCCGGAGCCCGTACGTGCCCTGGGCGCCTGCGAGTTCCCCGCCCTGCGCCACCTGGAACTGTGGCTGGGCACCACCTGGTACGGCGGCGACTGCACGGCGGACGACGTCGAACCGCTGCTGACCGCGGCGGGGAACTGGGGCGGCCTGCGGTACCTGGGCCTGCGCAACAGCGACATCCAGGACGACATCGCCGGGGCGGTGGCCGCCGCCCCCGTCGTCGCGGGCCTGGAGTCCCTCGACCTGAGCATGGGCGCTTTGAGCGACGAGGGAGGGACCGCGCTCCTGTCGGGCCGGCCGTTGACGCACCTGGGCTCGCTGAACCTCGCGCACCACTTCATGAGCGATCGACTGGCCCACCGCCTGCGTGACACGCTGGAGCCGCACGGAGTGAGCCTCGACCTCACGCCGGCCCGGCGCCAGAAGCACCGCCCGGAGACGCGTCATGTCGCCGTCGGCGAGTGACACGAGGCCCGGTGCCACGCCGGCCGCCGCCGGGCGACTCGGCAGCGCGGAGGCGAGCGAGGCCCGGGTGCGCTTCGCGGTGGTCGGCAACCCGGAGAACCGCCGGACGGCTCTGTTCGGGGAGGCCGTGCGCGCGGCCGGCCTGCCCGCGCCCCGTGTCGTTTCGTGGGAGCGGGTGCTGCGCTCGGGCGGAGCCGACTTCGCCGACGGGGAGGTCGTCCGGGTCGACTCGCCCGGCGAGAACCCCCGCGTCGACCAGTTGCTGCGCGGTGCGCAGGACCCCACCAGGGTCGAGGGGTCGGCTCGCTGGTACGCGCGTCTCATGAAGGCGATGCGCAGCCTGCGGGGAGGCGTCCGCCTCGATGACCCGGACGACCTGGCGGTCCTGTTCGACAAGCGCCTGTGCCACGCCGTCCTCACCGCGGCAGGGGTACCGGTACCCGCATCCCCCACCTCGGGGTCCGGCGTGGCGGCAGTGGGCGGCTGGAACGACGTACGCGCGCTGATGCGCGAACACCGGATGCCGCGGCTCTTCGTCAAGCTCGCGCACGGCTCGTCGGCGTCCGGGGTGCTGGCCGTCGAGTCGTCGGGCAGCGGCGGTGTCCGGGCCACCACCTCCGTCGAACTCGCCCCGGACGGCCGGTTGTTCAATTCCCTCAAGGTGCGCCGCTACGAGAGGGAGGAGGACGTCGCGGCGATCGTGGACGCGCTGGCCCCCGATGGCCTGCACCTGGAGCGCTGGCTGCCCAAGGCCTCCCAGCAGGGCCGCGCGGCAGACCTGCGGGTCGTCGTCGTGGACGGCCGGGCCACCCACGCGGTCGTGCGCACCAGTGCCTCGCCCCTGACCAACCTCCACCTCGGCGGCAGCCGGGGCGACCTCGGTGCGGCGCGGGAGGCCGTCGAGGCGGCGGGCGGCCGCTGGGCCGACGTCCTCGCCGTCTGCGAGCGGGCGGCGACCTGCTTCCCGCGCACGTTGTGCGTCGGCGTCGACCTGCTGCCCGCCGTCGGCTGGCGCCGGGTCGCGGTCGGCGAGGTCAACGCCTTCGGCGACCTGCTGCCCCGGCTGACAGGACTGCCGGGCAGCGGAGCGGAAGGCCTCGACACCTACGCGGCCCAGGTGTCCGCCGTCCTGCACCGCACCACCACCGCCGCCGCCTCGCACGGCACCCGCCCGGACCCGCGCCGTACCGCCCCGCACCACCAGCACAGAACGGGAAACCATCGTGTCAGCGCCTGAACCGACGCCCCTGCCGCATCACCCGCGCGGCGGGCTCGGTGCGCCCGTCCCCTCCCCCGCGGCGGGCGAACCCGACATGAACGAGATCGTCGGCAGCCACGACATCCTCTTCATCACGCTCGACACACTGCGCCACGACGTCGCCGCCGAACTGGCCGCGGCCGGTCGCACCCCCCACCTGGCCCGCCATCTGCCCGGCGGCCACTGGGAGAAGCGGCACGCCCCCGGCAGTTTCACCTACGCCTCCCACCAGGCGATCTTCGCCGGCTTCCTGCCCACGCCCGCCGCGCCCGGCCCGCACCCGCGCCTGTTCGCGGCCGCCTTCGCGGGCAGCGAGACCACGGCGGATCGTACCTACGTGTACGACACCCCGGACCTGGTCTCCGGCCTCGCGAAGGCGGGCTACCACACCGTGTGCATCGGCGGGGTCGGCTTCTTCAACAAGCAGGGCGCCCTCGGCTCGGCGCTCCCCGGGCTGTTCCAGGAGTCCCACTGGGAGCCGGAGTTCGGGGTCGCCTCGCGCACGTCGTTCGAGTCGCAGGTGGCCTGCGCGGAGCAAGTGGTGCGCCGACTGCCCCACGAGCAGCGCCTGTTCCTCTTCGTCAACGTCGCCGCCCTGCACCAGCCCAACTGGTTCCACCTGCCCGGCGCGATACCCGAGGACGGCGACTCGCGCGTGACGCACGCCGCGGCACTCGAGTACGTCGACCGGCACATCGGCCGCCTGTTCGCCGCCGTGAGCAGCAGGCGCCGCTGCTTCGCCATCGTCTGCTCCGACCACGGCACCGCCTACGGCGACGACGGCTACACCGGTCACCGCATCGGCCACGAGTCCGTGTGGACCGTGCCCTACGCCCACTTCTTCCTGGACCGCACCCCCGTCCCCGCCACCGAGGCCGCCCGATGACCACCGCGACCAGCCGGCACCCGCGCGGCGACCGCCCGCGGCCCGTGAGCCCGTACCAGAGCTACGTCTACGCCTACCCGCACAAGACCTCCTACCGGAGGCTGCCGGACCGTCCGCTGCTGAGCGCGCTGTGGGCCGCCGAACCCAAGGACGCGCTCTCCCTCTACCTGCACATTCCGTTCTGTGAGGTCCGCTGCGGATTCTGCAACCTGTTCACCCGCATCGGCGCCCCCGACGGACTGACCGGCGCCTACCTGGACGCCCTGGACCGGCAGGCGAGGGCCGTACGGGAGGCACTGGCGGAACGGGAACCGGTGCGGTTCGCCACGGCGGCCTTCGGCGGCGGCACGCCCACCTTCCTCACGGCCGGCGAACTCGAGCGGCTGTGCGACATCTCGGAGCACCGCATGGGCGCCGACCTGCGGGCCGTCCCCCTGTCGGTGGAGGCCTCCCCCGCCACTGCCACCGCCGACCGGCTGGAGGTCCTGGCCGCACGCGGAACCACCCGCCTGAGCCTCGGCGTGCAGAGCTTCGACGACACCGAGGCCCGCGCCGCCGTACGGCCGCAGCGCCGCGCCGAAGTCGAAGCGGCACTCGGCCGTGTCCGTGACGCACGTATCCCCGTCCTCAACATCGACCTGATCTACGGCATAGACGGGCAGACCGAGGAGAGCTGGCTGCGCTCGCTGGACGCGGCCCTGGCCTGGCAGCCAGAGGAGCTGTATCTCTACCCCCTCTACATCCGTCCCCTGACCGGCCTCGGCCGCCGCGCCGCGGACACCGACCCGGCCTGGGACGAGCAGCGGCTGCGCCTGTACCGCCTGGGCCGCGACCACCTCCTCGCCCATGGATACGCACAGCAGTCCATGCGCATGTTCCGCCGCACGGACGCACCGCCGCAGACGGCGGACGACTACGCCTGCCAGACCGACGGGATGATCGGCCTGGGCTGCGGCGCCCGCTCCTACACCGCGGGCCTGCACTACTCCTTCGACTACGCCGTCGGCATGCACGAGATCCGCGCCATCATCGACGACTACGTCTCCCGCCCGGCCCGGGACTTCGCGCACGCCGAGTACGGACGGCGCATCGACACGGACGAGGCCCGGCGCCGCCACCTGCTGCAGTCGCTCCTCCAGTCGGACGGGCTCGACGTCAGCGGCTACCGTGCCCGTTTCGGCGGCCGGACACCGGCGGACGACTTCGGACACGAACTGACCCGATTCGCCCACCGGGGCTGGCTGGAAGGTGGGGACCCGCGGGCACCGGCCCTCCGGCTGACCCCCGAGGGACTGGCCCACTCCGACGCCATCGGCCCGGAGCTGTTCTCGCCGGCCGTGCGGGCGGCCATGGCCGCCTACGACCGGAAGTGAGGGCCCATCCCATGGACCTGACCCTCCTCTACCGGGGTCCGCTGGCCTCGTGCGACTACGACTGCCCCTACTGCCCCTTCGCCAAGCGCCGCGACAGCCGGGAGCAACTCCGCGCGGACCGCGCCTGCCTGGAGAGATTCGCGCAGTGGGCAGCGGCTCAGACCACCGACCGCCTCTCGATCCTCTTCACCCCCTGGGGCGAGGGCCTGGTGCGTTCGTGGTACCGGGACACCCTGGCCGGGCTGTCCCACCACTCCCACATACGCCGCGTCGCGATACAGACCAACCTCAGCTGCCGCACCGACTGGCTCGCCGACGCCGACCTCGACACCCTCGCCCTGTGGTGCACGTACCACCCGGGGCAGACCCCGTACGACCGCTTCCTGGCCAAGTGCCGGGAGCTGGCCGACCGCCGGGTCCGCTTCAGTGTCGGCATCGTCGGCCTGCCCGAACACCTCGAAGTGGCCCGGCGCCTGCGCGTCGACCTGCCGGAGCACGTGTACCTCTGGGTCAACGCCGCCGAAGGGCACGGCTACGACGACGCTCAGGCCGGCCGGTGGACCGCCCTGGACCCGCTCTTCCCCTACAGCCGGCACCCTCACACGAGCGCCGGCCTGCCCTGCCGCACCGGCGAGTCCGTGATCTCCGTCGACGGCGACGGCACGGTCCGCCGCTGCCACTTCGTCCGCGCCGAACTGGGCAACCTCTACGACGGCACCTACCGCCGGGCCCTGCGCCCGCGCCCCTGCCCCCGCACCGAATGCGACTGCCACATCGGCTACGTCCACCTGGAGACGCTGCCGCTGTACGACGTGTTCGCAGGCGGCGTCCTGGAGCGGGTCCCGGCACCGCGGCCGTCCGGCTCGCCCGCACGTCCTTGATCGAACAGCGCACCGGAATTCGGACCTTGCGAGGGCCGCCCGCTCTTCGGGCGGCCCTCGTGCTGTTCCGAACGGAACCCGGCTGGTGCCCGTCGCCGCGGTCGCACGCCATCGCGGCGAACTCCTCGGCCAACCCGTCCACGACGGCCCCTACGCACGCGCCGCCGCCCTGGTGCATACCCTGGGCCGCTGCCGCCGGCTGGAGCGCTCCAACCTCACGGTCGCCTGCGCGGTCGCCGTCATGTACCTCGAGGCCGCGAACATCCCCGTCGATCCCACCCGTGAGCAGCTCACCGCTCTCGTGCACGAGCTGAACGACCCGCGCTGCACCGCTGCCCGGGTCGCGTCCTTCCTGCGCACGTGGAAGCCAACCCACCGGACGGGCGATCGCCGGTCGTCAGCGATTCCTCACGGCGAATCGAATACCCGTGGCCGTGGCCCTCGACAGGGGCCGTGGGCCGCAATAGGGGTACTGGGAACAAAGCGGCTCTACGGGGGCCTGTGGGCCGAGGCAGCAGCGCCAAGCAGCGGAGGCGACGATGAAGTACGACGAGTTTCTCGCCCGAGTACGTGAGCGTGGTGAATTCAAGACACCGAACGAAGCCGCGTCGGTCAGCGAGACGGTCCTTGGCGTGCTGGCAGAGCGAATCAGCCCAGGAGAGGTTCAGGAACTGGCGTCCGAGTTGCCCCCGCCGCTCGGACAGACCGTGGCCGGTATGCGGCACGAGCAGGCCGAGAGCTTCGGGGTCGAGGAGTTCTACCGCCGGGTCTCCCAGGGCACGAGGCCCCGCCCGCGCACCGCCGAGTGGGACGCCAGCGCGGTCCTGACCACGGTCGGCGAGGCCATCTCCGGCGGTGAACTGAACCAGATCATCAGCCAGCTCCCGTCCGGTTACGCCGTGCTGTTCGGCAAGGCCGAACTCGCGGACTGACCCCGCGCGGGCCCCCGCCCGGGCCCCCGCAATGACCTCGGCGGCGTGGAAGCGCTCCAGCGCCGGTGAGCCGGGCTCCCGCTTCCAGCCCAGCCGGTCCAGCGCGTCCCCGGCCTGGTGACCGCGGCCTGGTGACCCGCAAGGGAGGCGAGAACCGGAACGATGCACGGCGGCGCGCCTTGCAGCCGCCCACGTGCCGTGACCTCGGCGGGAGCCCGCCATCCGCCTGCCGAGGGGGAAGCGCCCCTAGGCCAGCCGGTGAAATCGTTGAACCGTCACCTTCGCCCGAACGCCGGTCGCGACGCATCCGTCCTGGTCTCGGCGGCACAGCGTTGAAAGCACCCACCCGACCGGAACCGAGTGCCCCACATTGCGTTCGGCCCGCCGCACTGAATACTTCGACTCTTGAACGCCAACCCCGGGACGCCGCCCCCGATGCATCCACGCGATCGTCGGCAAAACTCCCTGCTTCAGCCGTCATCGGCCTGCGTCTCGGCTCAATGACGGCAAGGCGTCCAGCCGGAGAGACCATTCACAAGGTGAAGGAGACAGGCAATGCGGGCACACCTCATCCGCCTCATCGCGTGCGCAGGATCCACAGCGGCGCTGATCCTCTCGCCCTCCCTGACAGGATCAGCCCGTGCGGCTCCGGCCGCCGTCGTTCCCGCCCCGCCCTGCGTCGCCCTGTACGAGAGCTGGCGGTACACGGCCGCCGGGAACAACTGCGCCACCACGATGACCGTGAAGGTCGTCTATGTGGACGGCGCCGAGGGCCTCTGCTACACCCTGCCGCCCGGTGAGACCACCACTGTCGGTGAGGGGTACCTGGGGCAGCACGGGCACGCGGATGTCCTTGCCCTCTGCCAGTAGTCACGCACGGAGCGGCTGCGGCCTCCCGCCCGTGGCGCCGCGGTTGCGTGCCCTCGTCCCTCTCGGGCGGCGCTGACAAGGTCGGGGGGCCGGCCGCCGGCCGCAACCGGCACGCGGGCGTCGCCCGGTCAGCGCCGGAAGCACTCCTGGCCGGTGCCGCGCGCCGGTTCGAAGCAGATCCGAATCCGAACACCGGTGAGATCCGTGCCGTCGATCACGGGGGTGAAGAGGTAGCCCTCCTCGTCGTAGCCGTCGGCGGTCCCGACCCGTTGCGGCGCGCTACCCGGGACCCACACCTGCACGTGGTCCCCGACGCGCGAGCGCCACATCCGCGCCCATGCGGCGCCGCAGCTCGCGCTGTATCTGAGCTCGACCCGCGCGGTGCGCCTGCCGCCCCGGGTGCTCTTCTCGGCCAGATCCGTGGGTGGGTCACCGGCGGTGGACCGGTCACCGCCCACCGGCGCCGCTGCCGGGGTCGCGGCCCGCGCCGCGGTGCGGGCCCGCCCGGGATCGAAGCCCAGGTGCCCCAGCAGGCACTGGGCCTCCACGAACGCACCCCGGCAGCACGGAACGCCGGCGTGGCGCCGCCGACACGCTTGGGGCAATCATCCCATTTCCTCAACTTTCCATACGTAAAGCTAGAGTTGGCCAGTGAGCGAATTCGAGGAGCACGCCGAAGGAGCAGGACCGTTCACGACGCGGCTGACCTGGCGCGCGGCCGACGGTCGCATCGCTGTCTGGGAGTCCCGTCCGGCCCGCAAGCGCGGGGTGCTCACCGTCCGTGCCGCCGACGAGACGGAGTCCCGGTGGCGCAGGGCGGACGGTGTGTCGGTGCGGCGGCTGCGAAGGCTCAACGCCATCGCCGGCGTTGCCTTCACCGTCGGGGGCGCCCTTTTCGCGCTCGGGGCCGCCATCGCCCAGTTCGGGGCGGGTGCGCCGACGAGCGCCTACATCTACTTCGCCGGAGGCCTGTTCTTCAACACCGGCGGATACGCGTCACTGCTGCAGGCGATCAACAGTCCGCAACGCGACAGCAGGGCCGGAGCGCTGACCGCGGGACGCTGGAGGTGGTGGAGCTACGAGCCCGGCCGGATCGACTGGCTGAGTACCTTCACGCTGTTCGCGGGCACACTCGTGTTCGGTGTCAATCTGCTGGACTCGTTCCTGCAGGGACTCACTGTCGCGCAGATGAACAGGTTGATCTGGGCACCCGACATGGTGGGGTGCTTCCTCTTCCTGGCCTCGGGACATCTCGCACTCGTCGAGGTCTGCCACGGCCGGCCATGCCTCCACGCCGGGAGTCTTGGCTGGTGGATCGTCGCGATCAACCAGGTCGGGTCCACCCTGTTCCTGATCTCGGCGCTGGCCGCGTTCACCCGCCCCGAGACCGGAAGCCTCGTGAACGTCACCATCGCCAACTGGGGCACCCTCACGGGCGCTGTGTGCTTCTCCCTCGGCGGTGTGCTTCAGCTCTTCGAGCGGCCCGAGCAGCCCTGAGAGGCCATGGCGGACCGTACGCCGGGATCGGCACCCGGCGTACCGGGGGAACCGGCCGAATGGCTCAGTGGTGAAGGTGAGGTCGTCGGTTCGGACGGACCGAGTCGGGGAAGACGAGGTTGCGTGAGATTCATGGGCACACGGCAGGGCGAAGGCGGCGGCCGGTGCGCGAGGTATGCCGGTATGGCCGCGGCTGTGGCGGTGAGCGCGGCCGCAGGGGCGAGAGCGGTGGACCCGGACAGTACCTGGTACCGCTCCCTGGCCAAGCCTTCCTGGCAGCCACCGGCTTGGGCGTTCGGGGCCGTTTGGACTCCGCTGTACGCCTCGATCGCCTGGGCGGGAGGTCATGCACTGGGCAAGGCGCAGGAGGGTGAACGACGGGCGCTGACCGTCAGCCTGGGCGTGAACCTGGGCCTGAACACGGCGTGGAGCTGGCTGTTCTTCGGCCTGCGCGATCCCCGGGCCGGAGCGGCCGGCATCCTGCTGCTGAATCTCAGCAACGCCGAGCTGATCCGGCGTACGGCCCGCATCGATGCCGCCGCGGCGACCGCGCTCGCCCCCTATGCCGCGTGGTGCGCCTTCGCCACGGCGTTGAACATCGGCATCGAGCGCGGAAATCGGTGACTGCGCACGGGGCGTGCGTGCGGCCGGGGCCGCGTTTCACCCCCGTCCTGCCCCATCCTGTCCTGCCTCGTCCTGTCCTGCCTCGTCCTGTCCCCTCCCGTCCAGCGAAGCCGGCACAGGACTGGGCCACCCGGGTGCTGTCTCCCCCCTGGCCGGTTCGACGGTCCGCGTGCGGGGGCATGCGCATGGCCGGGCTCCCGCGTCGGGGGCCGGGAGCCGGTCCGATGCCGAGGAGGAGCGATCACATGACCACCTACGTCATTACCATCCCGGGCACATTCCTGTGCCGGCTCGACGAGGATGTGCGAGCCGACCTCGCGCGGAGACTGCGCGGAGCCGATCCGCACCACACCTCACTGGGACGGGAGGAGGACCTCGACCTGCTCACCGTCAACGACGACAACACGTTCAGCATTCGCCTGGGAGTGCAGGCCGGTGACCGCAGCACGGCTGAACGCCGAGCCAGGCAGACGGCCGCGTCCGCACTGCGGGAGACGGGCTTCGGCGAGGACGACGCCCGGCTCGGCCCGACCACGGTCACCGGCATCGACAACCCGGCCTGAGCCGGGCCGACCCAGAGGGACGGCGCGGGCCGCAGCCCGCCGTAGATCGCGAACCGCCGGCGCAACGGTCGTATCAAGGCCGACCTCGGCAACGTGCTCATGCCGTCGCGTTGGAGGCCCGCGGACCGCTCCCCCGCAGGGGTCCGGCTCCTCCGGGGTGTGCACGGTGGCGGTCGGATAGGGTCGCACGAGGTGCTTGGGAAGCAGGCCCTTCCGCGGCCGGCCGTAAACCGGCCGCGGCCGCGGGGCCCCAGCTGTCTCATGTTCGTGGAGGTACCGCACCGTGCGCCAGGAGATCCATCACCGCCCCGGCCCCGGCCCCGGCCTCGAGGCCGGGGCTAAGCAGGCGATCGGGCGACTCGAAGAGCGGAACGTGGAACTGCGCAACCGCCTGCTGTCGCGCACCGCGGTGTCGGTGGCACAGGGCGTTCTGCTCGAACGGTACCGTCTCCCCTCCCTGCGGGTGGCGTTCGACCTGCTGCGCGACACATCGCAACGCCGTAACGTCAAGCTGCACACCATCGCCGACGCCGTGGTGCGCGTGCCCGGTCCCGACCGGGGCGCGGCCGAATGGTTCCCGGGACTCCGGCAGAGCGCTCCGCCCGCCCTGCCGCACCTTCGCCTGGCCGCGGACCAGCACACGGTGCAGTCCTCGGTTCTCCGGGCAGCGCTCGACCGCGTGCTGGAGATCACGCAGACGGACATGGGCAATGTCCAGCTCGCCGAGAGCGGCCTGCTCAGGCTGGAGAAACACAACGGACTGAACCGGCAGTTCACCGACTTCTTCGCCTTCGTCGAGTCCTCGACCACATCCTGCGCGCAGTCCGCCGAGCAGCGCCGGCAGGTCACCGTGGAGGACGTGGCCACGGCAACGGTGTTCGACGAGGACTCCCGGCGGGTCATCCTGCACGCCGGGAGCCGCGCGTGCCACAGCGTTCCGCTGGTGACCCGCCACGGCCTGGCGGGCGTGGTCTCCTCCCACCACGCGCGCCCGCTGGCCGGCTTCACCCCGGCGCAGATCGGCGCCCTCGAGACGACGGGCGCCGTCGTGGGGAACTGGCTGTCCTGGTACCGGCGGACCTTCCGTGTCCCCGGCCGGGCGCACGGCTCGGCCGGCCGGCACCGCTCAGCAGCCCCGGCCCTGCCCGGTGGGCGGCCCGGCCGCCGTGCCGGCCGGTCTCGGCGGGAATCGCGGGACCGCCGGTCAGAACGGGTCGTGGAGTGCGCCGAGGCGGTCGGTCAGCCGAAGGTTCTCGGAGTAGTCGACGGGGCAGGCGATGACGGACACGGCGTCCTCCTCCAGGGCGCGGCGCAGCGTCGGCAGCAGCTCGTCCGCCGCCTCGATCCGGTGACCGCGCGCGCCGAAGCTCTCGGCGTAGGCGACGAGGTCGGGATTGGTGAAGCGGGTGTGGCTGTGGCGGCCGAGCTCCAGCTCCATCTTCCATGTGATCAGGCCGTACTCCTCGTCCACCAGGACCAGGACCACCAGGGGGACGCCTTCGCGCACGGCGGTCTCCAGCTCCTGGGAGTTCATCAGGAACGCGCCGTCGCCCATCATCGCCAGCACCCGCCGCTCCGGGCGGGCGAGCTTGGCGGCGATGGCCCCCGGCAACGCGAACCCCATGGTGGACAGGCCGTTGGAGACCAGGCAGGTGTCCGCCTCGTACGCGGGATACAGGCGTGCCATCCACATCTTCCCCGCCCCGGTGTCGGCGAGCACGATGTCACCGCGGTCCAGTGCGGCGCGCACGTCGGCCACCACGCGCTGCGGCACCAACGGATACGCGCCGTTGCCGCGCCCGTACTCCAGTTCCTCCGCGAGCAGGGCCCGGATACGCCCTCCGGCGCCGGCCTCGCATGTGAACCTGCCGGGCACGGCGGCCGCGAGCGCGTCGAGGGCCTGGGACAGATCGCCCTGCACCCCGACCGTGACCGGGTAGTGGGCGTCCACCTCGGCCGGGAATCGGTGCAGATGCACGATGCGCTTGTCGCCGTCCGGGTTGATCTTCACCGGGTCGAACTCCTGCAGCTCGTAGCCCACGCAGACCAGGACGTCGGCGGCGTCGAAGCCGAAGTTGCCGTAGTCGTGCCGCATGAAGCCGACCGCGCCGAGTGCGTTCGGGTGGTCGTCCGGGAAGACGCCCTTGCCGTGGAAGGTGGTGGCCACGGGCACGTTCAGCTGCTCGGCGAAGCGCACCAGGGCCCCACTGGCCCGTGCCCGGGCGGCGCCGTGGCCGGCGAGCACGACGGGTCTGCGGGCCTGCGCCAGTACCTCGGCCGCCCGCGCGATCTGGGAGGGCGAGGGAGCATCGGCGCGCACCGTGTCGACCTGCAGGGGCGCCAGGGGCACGGTCGTCCGTGCCGCCTCGATGTCCTCCGGGACCGCCAGAAAAACGGCTCCGGGACGCTCGCTCTGCGCGGTCTTGAACGCCTTGCGCACCATCTCCGGCACCGCGTCGGAGCCCTGGATGCGGGCCGCCCACTGCGTGACCGGAGCGAACATCGACACCAGGTCGATCACCTGGTGGGACTCCTTGTGCACACGGCTCAGCGCCCCCTGCGCCGCCAGGGCCACCAGGGGCGTGCTGTTGGTGTGCGCGTCGGCGGTGCCCAGCAGCAGGTTGATGGCGCCGGGGCCGAGCGTGGCCGAGCACACCCCGGCCCGGCCGGTCAGCCGCCCGTAGATCTCCGCCATGAACGACGCGCCCTGCTCATGGCGTACCAGCACATACCGGATGCCCGAGCCGTTCAGAGCGTCGACCAGGCGGATGTTCTCCTCACCGGGGATCCCGAAGACGTACTCCACCCCCTCGGCCTTGAGGCATTGGACGATCAGGTGGGCGACGTCGTCCGTCGCGGGGCTCTCGTTGCGGCGGCCGTCACCGCGCTGGCTGTCCATGGTCCGAACGTAGGCTCCGCTTCGGTTTCCGGCACTTCGCCCGGCCCGGCCGGGTGGCAGCCGCGTGCCAGGTCCCTGCCTGTCCTCGGACGGTTCGGCTGTCGGGGTGGTTGTCGGCGGCCGGCTGTGCCGCAGCCGCCGTGACCGCTGCCCGACCAGCAGGATGTCGGCGTTGCGCCACCGTGAAGGCCACGGTGACCTGAACTCCGGGAGGGCCCGTGACCGCCCAGCCGCCGACCGCCGACACGCCGCCCGCGCGCTACGACGACCTGCGCGCGCTCGTCTTCAACTGCACGCTCAAGCGGTCACCGGAGCCGAGCAACACGCAGGGACTCATCGACCGCAGCACGGCGATCATGGAGGCGCAGGGGGTCCGGGTCGAGGTGGTACGCGCCGTCGACCAGGACATCGCCACGGGCGTCTGGCCGGACATGACCGAGCACGGCTGGAAGAGTGATGCGTGGCCGGCACTGTACGAGAAGGTCCTCGCGGCGGACATCCTCGTGCTGGCCGGGCCGATCTGGCTGGGCGACAACAGCTCGGTGACGAAGCAGGTGATCGAGCGCCTCTACGCCTGTTCCAGCCTCCTCAACGACGCGGGTCAGTACGCCTACTACGGGCGGGTCGGCGGCTGCCTGATCACCGGCAACGAGGACGGCGTCAAGCACTGCGCCATGAACGTCCTCTACAGCCTCCAGCACCTCGGCTACACCATCCCCCCGCAGGCCGACGCCGGCTGGATCGGCGAAGCAGGCCCCGGCCCCTCCTACCTGGACCCGGGCTCCGGGGGCCCGGAAAACGACTTCACCAACCGCAACACCACGTTCATGACCTGGAACCTTCTGCACCTGGCCAGGATGCTGAAGGACGCCGGCGGCGTCCCCGCCTACGGCAACCAGCGCGCCGCCTGGGACGCCGGGTGCCGCCACGACTACGAGAACCCCGAGCACCGGTGAGCCGGCCACGCGGCGTGAAGACGCCGAACGGTCACTGAAGCGGCCGGCTGCTTCGGCCCCCCTCGTACGCTGCCCCCTCGTACGCTGCTTCCTCGTACGCTGCCCTGCGGCTCGGCCTCGGGGGACGGAGGTCTGGGCACCGCTCAGGTCGGGCCCCCGGCGGCGTCGGGCTCGGGCAGACCGACGAGGAGCAGCGTCACATCGTCGTCATGGGCGGCCGTGTCCGGGATGAGGGTCCGCACCAGCCCGGCCGCGGCCCGGTCGAGGACCTCCTCGTCCGGGGGTGCACCCATCAGCACGCCATCGAGGGTGTGGGTGAGGGCGTCGATCCGGACGTCGATGTCGGCACCGGGCCTCTCGACCAGTCCGTCGGTGTAGAGGACGAGGGTGCTGCCCGGCGGCAGCGGGTGGGTCGTCTCCCGGTACGGCTGGTACGACGCCCCGCTGCCGTCGGGATCGTTGACGCCCAGCGGGACGCCGACCGGTGCCGGCAACCGGCGGGCGGGCTCGTCGGGGAGAAGTGCGATGACCGGCAGATGTCCGGCCGAGCACAGGGTGACCTCGCGGGCGTCCTGGTCTATCACCAGGTAGACGCAGGTGACGAGCTGGTCCGCCAGATCGCCGACGAACGCGTCCAGCCCGGTCATGAGCCGGCACGGTGGTACGCCGGTGCGGGCCAGCGCGTGGGAGGCGGCTCGCAGCTGACCCATGACGGCAGCCGCCTCCAGGCCCCGGCCCATCACGTCGCCGATGACGACGCCGGTACGGCCCTTGTCCAGGGGAATGATGTCGAACCAGTCGCCGCCGACGCCGGGATCCTGGACGGACGCCAGGTAACGGTGGGCACTGGGCAGGTACGCCAGGCGGGGCGGCTCACCCATCAGACTGTGCTGCAGGGTGTAGGCGATGTGCCGTTGCTCCTCGTAGCGCTCCGCGCGGAGTGCCTCGGCCTGTCGGCGTTCGGTGATGTCCCGTACCGTCAGGAACACCAGCGTTTCCTGCTCGGCCTGGAAGGCGCTGACGCTCACCTCGACGGGGAACTCACTGCCATTGCCGTGCAGTCCGTACAAACCGCTGTCCAGGACCATCGGCTTCGGATCGCGCAACCGGAGGTAACGGCGCAGGAGGGCGCTGTGCCGGGGGCGCCGCGGGCCGGGCACCAGATCGTCGACCCTGGTGCCGACGAGGTCGGCCGGCGCGTGGCCGAAGACCGACTCCACCTGGGCGTTGGCCATGATGATGACGCCGTCCCCGTCCGTGATCAAGGTGGCGTCGGGTGCGGACTCCAGCAGCGCCGAGAAGCGCCGGTTGGCCCGCTGGATCTCGCGCTGGGCCGCGACCCTTGCGGTGATGTCCGTGACCACGCCGCACACCGCGTACGGCTTGCCGGTCCGGTCCTTGAGTGGGAAAAGGCTGGTGAGGAAGTCGCGGGGGCCCTCGGGCAGGACGAGATGCTCCTGCCGTTGCACGGCGGTGCGCCGGGCCAGCATCTCGAGGTCGGCTGCCCGGGCCTGACGCGCGAAGTCCGGCGGCATCACCTCCCGGTCGCGGCGGCCCAGGACCCGGTCACGGCGCACACCCAGGCTCTCCTCGAACCGCGTGTTGACTGCCAGGTAGCGGCCTTCCAGATCCTTGACGAACACCACTGCGGGCGTGTGGTCCATGAACGCCTGCAGCAGTTCGTTCTGCCTCACCCGCCATTCGGCGCGGGCGTGTGCCACCTCGATGCGGCGGCCCACGATCAGGGCGCTGAAGAGGACCACGGTGAACACGGCCACGTGGCCGCACACCAGCAACGCGGTGCCCAGGCGTCCCCCGTAGAGCCCCGCGTCCTCACCGGCCAGGACGACCCAGCCCAGCAGCAGCGGCGCGACCAGGGTGGTGGCCAGCAGCCGGCGCCCCAGGGCGCCCGTGGTGCCCGCGTTCATCAGCAGCCCCGCCGGGCCTTCGTCCGGCCGGGCCAGGAAGGCCGCGATGCCCAGCAGTACGAGGGCGAGCGCGGTGTGCAGGGCCATGCCCGTATAGCCGCCGAACCGTTCCAGCTCGGGTACGTCGTAGACGAACCCGTAGAGCCGGAGCATGCCCAGGGCGAACACGGCCAGGCCCGGGACCTGGCTCGTCCAGGCGGGCAGCCGGGGCGTGCTCGCGCACAGCGACGCCACGCTGCCCAGCGCCAGTGCCGCGGCCGTGTTGGGTGCCATCCGTCCGGGCGCCGTTGCCACCTCCGGCGCGATGTCCTTGAAGAGAAGCTCGTCGATGCCGAGGTTCACCCCGGCCAAGTACTCCACGATGGTGAGCCCGCTGATCAGGGCGGCCAGGGCAGCGGCAGCGCGGCCCACAGCCGCCCCCGACGCGCTGCGGGGTCTGCGGGCCGCGAGGAACAAGGAGAGGCTCAGCGCCAGCAGGGCCACGGCGGTGTTCGGCTTCATGGCCCCGGCGACACCGGGCTGCAGGCTCTCCAGGAAGTCATTGCGCAGGATCCAGCCGGACAGGCCCAGCATGCCGAGCGCGGCGGCCACCAGGGCCGCCCCTTGCGCTGCGGCACGGGCGGCGTCCAGGGCGGACTTCTGGAACGGCAGACCCTCGGCCTGCACCGCCAGGGGGGTGCCAGGCACATCGGGCACCTGCCACTCTCTACGTGTCACCGCGATCTCATCTTCTTGGATGAATGCCTTCATCGGTACGAAACAGCTTAAGTACTGTGAAGGAGACACGTCCGGTTGTGACCGGTCCCTGCCGCGCCGTTCCAGAGTGGTGCCCCGGCCGTCGGTGTCGTGCAGGCGGCTCAGACCTGCTGGGCGTGGCCCATCTCCGCCGTGAAGCCCACGGGGTCGCTGTCGAACCCCCGGATCATCCTGCCGAACCGCCAGGCTCCGGAAGCATCCCTGGTGAACTCCGCGACCGTGGCGGCCGTGGCGTCGGCAACCTCTGCGAAGTCGTCCGCCAGCAGCTCCGTGTATCTCTCCACGACGGCCACCCCGGCGTTCGACATGTCGCCGAAGGTCCGGACGCCATGATTTTGATGGATGGCCACCCCCACGACCACCCGTCCGAAGGAGGACGCCAGCCGGTCGAACTCCAGGACCATCACCTCGACGAATCCGAACCCCATTCCGGTCTCGCTGTGCCGGCTCATGTTGATCGTGCCGTCCGGCGACCGGCTGTCGTGGTGCACGACGTAGACCGGCCGCCCGTAAGGGTCGTCTGCCGCGTACGTCGCGGCGATGACGTCGAGATGCCGGGGCGGCTCGCCGTAGGGACTCGGGTCCCACTTGAGCCTGACTTCGACCTTGCCGAGCCCCTCGCCCATGCCGCTCACCCGACACTCCCTCTCCCGCACCAAGCCCTCGCGGGACATGCGCCCGCTGCTCAAGTATGGCTTCCGAGCAGTCATTTGACGCTTCCCTGACGCATGCCACGGATGTGGTCCGGTGGTCCTCCGCCGCTCTGCCGGCGGAGCTGAGTACCCGTACTCATGCGCCCGCCTCGCCCACACGGGCAAGGTGGCGGGCATGAACCTGCCCGTTGCCCCACCCGCCTTCGACGCCACCGACGGCCCCGAGCAGCCCCGCCGCGCCGACCGGGGTGCCGACATCGGAGCCGGGTGCGGTCTGGTGTTCCTGGAGCTGATCGCCCTGGTGGTGATCTTCGGGCTCTGGTTCCTCTCCGGGTTCAACCTCGATCCGGCCAAGACCGTCGAGGCCGACTCGTTGTGGGCCTACCTGGCCGGCGCCGGCGCGGTGGGCGCCCTCACCGTCGTGGCGGCCGCGATCGCCGCCCGCGCCGGGGCCGTCGTCACCGTCGTCGGCCAGGGCGTCATGGCCGCCCTGATCTGCGTTCTCCTCTTCGGCGGGGCCGCGGTGCAATCCCACGAAGACGCGGTGTGCCGTGACACACCGTCCGCGCCGGGGTGCCACGACTGACCGCCCGGGACCAGGTCATGCCGCGCGGGACGGGCTCCGGGATCCGGCCCGGGTGTGCGCCGGCTGGATGCGGTAAGTCGTCCTGGTGGGGTCGACGAGGGGTTCGCCGAGCACGACCCGCCCGGCGGAGTGGAGGGCATCGCATGCCGCCGTGGGAAGGGCGACGTAGCAGCCCCCGCGGCCGGTGCTGGCGTCGAGCGGCTGCCAGTAGCCGTATCTGCGGCGTCCGCCCGCGTGCACGGTGAGGAAAACGGGGGTCGCGGGGTCGGAGACGATGCGCAGGACGTCGGCGGCCGTGGAGCTGATCGGCGCGGCGGCACGGGTGCGGTGGGGCAGGATCATCGTGCGGTCCTCCCCGGCCGGGACCCACGGGGGGCGGGCGTCACCTGTCGGTGTCTTCCGCGTCTTCCGCAGGAGCGCCCGTCGGGGCGTGCCGGGCCCGGCGGTGGCTGAGGAGCGCGCAAGACGCTCCGGGCCGGCAGGGCGGATCCGCGGCTCGGGTGCGGTGCGGGCACGACATCGGTACGGGCCTTGGCATGGGCATCCGCATCGCCGTCGGCATCGGCTGTGACAGGGGACGGCGTGCCTTCGGCCTGCTGCTGCCCGCGCGCGGCCGGAAGGACGACGAGATTCTGTGCCGGGCCGGGCAGGGGTTGCATCAGCGGTGGCCTTCCTGGTGCAGGGGACTCGAGACCGTGTACCCAGCGCGGGCGATGTCGATCTCGCATCTTCGCGCATTGTTCAGCACAGCACTGACAACGCCTGGAACACACCGGCAGCGCACTGCCGCTCCCCGCGCCCCGCTCCCCCGCGCCCGCGCCCGCGGGGCCTCGGCCTCGCCGGCAGGCCGGGCTCGGCGGATGGTGCGTGACGGTGCAGCGGCCGGACCCGCCGTGCGCGCCCGGGTGTCCCGGCCCCCATCGGGCCGGGACACCCGGACGCAGCGGGGTTCCTCAGCCGCTGGGTCCGGGCCAGGAGTCGTCCAGCGAAGGAAGGTCCACTCCCGTCAGCGCCAGCCAGTCACCGTCGACGACCTGTCGCTTCCAGGTGTCGACCTCGTGTTGCGGGATCCGGTATTTCCTGGCGACGTCGGCGCTCGAGGTGTCGCCGTACAGCATGACCATCACGATCCGCACCTTGTCAGCCACGGTGAGATCGTTCTTCGGCTTGTCCGGCAGATCGCTGAAGCGCAGACAGCCCGCCGGGCCGCCGTCACCACCACGGCCACCGGTACCACCGAGGAATCCGTCACCGCCACGGCCACCGTCACCACCACGGCCACCCTGCCCCGGCTTGCCCGGCTCACCGGGCCGGCCGGGCGTGCCGCCCCAGCCGCCGTCACCACCGCGTCCGCCGGTGCCGCCCGAGAATCCGTCACCGCCACGGCCGCCGTCACCGCCACGGCCACCCTGCCCGGGCTTGCCCGGCTCACCGGGCCGGCCGGGCTGGCCCGGTGAGCCACCACGGCCGCCTTCCGCTCGCCAGCAGTGGCTGTCGCCGGAGCCGGTGTGGCTGCCGGCGCCCGCGGTGCGATGTGTGTCGGCGCGATGCGTGTCGGCGCCGTGAGTGCCGGCGCCGTGCATTGCGGGTGCGGCGCACGCGGTGCCGGCGGCGAGGGCTGCCGCGGCCAGCGCCAGGGTGAGGGGGCGCTGCCAGAGACTTCTGGTCATGGGGGACTCCGTTTCTTGGGGGTTCGTCTGCGGGTGTCGTGTGTCAGGTTCTTGGGGGTTCATCTGCGGGTGTCGTATGTCGGGTCAACGGCTGCGGCGGCCGGGCGACGGTCGTGATGACCGATCCATGTGAAGGGGGGCGGGGGAGGTCGTGAAACCTCCCCCGCCCCCGTTGGGCATCAGAAGCCGTTACCGCCCTGGCCACCCGTGCCGCCGAAGAAGCCGTTACCTCCCTGACCACCCGTGCCGCCGAAGAAGCCGTTACCTCCCTGACCACCGGTACCACCGAAGAAACCGTCGCCACCACG